>CACWNR010000036.1 GCA_902762355.1 uncultured Bacteroidales bacterium | reverse complement strand
ATCAATCCACATGCCGTAGAGACTGCCGTTGTTGTACTTGGCATACGTGCCGCAATAGACTGCGGGGTTGCTGTTCTCATAGTGCGCTGCGTGCTCACGAATTTCGTTCTTCGTTAATGGTTCTCTGTAGTTCATAATGCAAAAAATTTAGAAAGTTAATAAAATGTGATTAGTGCCAAACTTGACTTGTGTATTCAAAATCTTCGTACTCTTCGTAAATATCTCCGAAATCGGCTTCATTTGCGGTAATGCTTGAGCGGTGAGCAACCTTTACAAAACTTTGATTGTTGTTTGAGAGGCTTTCGAGTTCAATACCAAATGAAAAAGATAGCTGTGCCATGATTGTATGTGTTTTAGAGTTTAACATTTGCGTATAAAGCAGTTAGCGTTTGATATAACCTTTACGGTGCTTTACAAGTGTTCCGACGGACAGTTTGCAAGGTTTTCGTAACAAAATACTACCATCGGCGAAAGAACGTTCCGAAGGGACGTCTTGCGCCGGAATAATGGTGGAGATTTTTTTAGCGCCCATAGTAGCGGCGAAACGTGCTCCGACCTTTCACACAAGGTAGGCGGTAACTAACTTTGCGCCGGAAAGGATGTATCAGATAGACGCGGATCTGCTGCGTACAAATGTACTCGTGCAAAACACGTACATGGTGCAGCAATCAATTTCGGTATTGAGGGCGAAAAACAGAGCCCTCAACGACAAGCGAAAGAAAAGAAAAACTTTGGGTGGAAAAGGCTGCCATCACATGTGGGTGGATGCACTGCTCGTATTGCAAGGCGTAGTTTCGCCGGTACTTTGCAGGTGGGAAAACGGCGAGTCAGAACTGAACACTTGGAAGTCTGACCGCGAGAGTCTGACCGCGAGACTTAACGACCAAAGCCTTGCCGTGGAGAACGAACGACAGGAGTGATGGTAGCCTGCAGCAGCATGGCGCAAAAAAACAGACCCTCGCTATGATAAGCGTGAGTCTGCTTAGGGAAAGAGAGAACTTGCGCAGTAGTACGCAAGTCAGGGATACTCTTTACTTAGCTACTACAAAAGCAGGTTTGAACGGTTCGGCAATTGTACCGAGATGGGCATCGTTGGCAAAGGTGAGGGCATTCACCGCTTCAAAGAGGTTCTTATAGTGCGCGGAGTAGTAACGAAGTGTGACCGATGACGGGTTACCGGTTACGGGAGCCGCGATATACAAGAAGAACAAGCCTTCTTGCGGTTGAGCCGTGCCGAGGCAGGTCTCGCCGGAGAACGCAGCCAAGAGATCGTTGTTATCAAGAACAAAGTCAGCAGCTGTTTCGAGGTACTGCGCTTTGAGATCCACCTTGACTACGGCGGTCATGGAGGAGCTCATATCACTCACTTCGGGAGCGGTCCACGTTGGACGTGCTACATTACCGGCAAGCGTTTCCGTCTGTTGCGGCTGAGTTTGTTGCTCCGGATCGTTCTTGTCCTTTTTGCAGCCTGCAAAGCATAATGCCACGACTGCCAGCATACAGATAAAATACAACTTTTTCATATATCTATTCGTTTATTAGTTTACCATGCTTTGACTTGTTCATCACCACCTTCGATAGGCGTAGTGCGGTCACTTCCGGCGAGGAGGGTTGAGGTGATCTGTACAGAAACTACGTCTGTACGCGGGGATGTGTACTGTCTCATAATTTCTGTCCGGTTATGGAGTATTGCTCTCCGTTTCTGTTAATAATAATTTGCCCGTCACGCAGTTCTTTCTGAACGCTGACTTCTAACGGCTTAATGCTCTCTATGTCCGTCGGGGTAGATACGATGCGGAGGGAGGCGGGCATATCTCGACGAATAGGAGCACCGGCGAGGGTATTTCCTGTTATTTGGAACCAGGCACGGAAGCCGAGCATCTTGGCATCGTCATTGCTTCCATCGGTCGGCCAATAGAGTTGGTTACCGCCTTGCAGGAAGAGATTGAGGTGTTGCTCACCGTCGGTGGCATCGTTGATATGTGTTTTACCATAGAAGCCGTGCAGTTTGACATTTCCGCTGGTAGACTCCGCATTGTTGTCACTATCCCATGCGGTGATACCGGAGAAATGGAGTCGCGTCATCACTTCGCCGGTACTATTCCACTGGATGAGATAAGGCGTGCCTGCAGAAAGGCTGATGGAAGTGACCTTCGCTATGTCAAGTTGCAGCGCACCGTCGAGAACCTCTGCGCCAACGAATTCATAGACCTCCACGTTATCTCTGCCAAGCGGTGATGCGGCGATGTCGGGTACGTTGAAGGGCAAGGTCAAGGTATTGAAACAACCTGCCTTGCGTAGCGTACGGAAGATATCGACGTCGGTTAGTGACGCTGTCCTGTACGCGTTAATCTTTGCCTCCGTATTCGATTGCTCATCGTTCTCATCGAGGAAGATACATGCTGTAAGTCGCGTTTCATCATCATAGTGACTCCAGTTTGTCTCGTTCCGATAGGTACCGAGTGCGGGTACGCAGATTTTCAGAGATGCGTGGCAGTTGGTAAAAGCATCCGTACCCAGTTTTGGTGCGTAATACCGTCGACAGAGCACGTCTGAAAGTGCCGAACAGCCTTTGAAGGCCTCTACACCGATACTATCCACCGAAGCCGGAATGACCACGTTGGTAAGTGCGGTGCAGTTTTCGAAGGCTTTGGTGTGAATCTGTGTCACATTATCGGGGATGATAACATCCGTGAAGTTCCCTTTATTCCTAAACGCCTGCGCATAGATTGTCGCCGCGCTATAAGGATTAGGTGAGGAGAGGACAAGCGTAGAGCCGTTCAGTACCCACTCCAGATTATTTCCGCATGGTGTGCCGGCAGAAGCTGTGCTTACTGCCCCGACGAGCAGGGCAGCAAGCAGGAGTGATTTATAATTTCTTACCTGTAACATCATAGCGTTCATGTTGATCTTCGATGATCTTATACGGACGGCTGGTCTCGCCGGGTTTCAGGATAATAGGAGCCTTTAACGAACCGTGATGGGCATCAGAGGTGTATCGTATAGGCTGCTCGGCACGAAGCGGTGTGCCATCTTCCGTCTCGAAGCGAAGTTCGCCCACAAAGTCAGAAGAAACGGTCAAGAAGTATAAACTATCTATCTTCGTTGCTACCCCTACGAGTTCGTCACCAACGAACGCCTTAACTCCTTCATTCGTTAACTCGTTCAGTCCTTCAACTTGACAGATCATCGTCATGTTCGTAGCGGCATTGCCGTTGAACTTCGGAGCGCGTTGCGGCGCGTTAGCGGGCTTATTGTAGAACTTGATCGTTACATCTTCTGCACCGAGGCGCTTGAACAGGTATCCTTCTCCCGGACGGAAGGCCGTGAGGTCTCCAACCCATTTGCGGTCGGGTGAGAAGACGGCGAAGCGGTTATGTGCCTTCACCATATCACCCGGAGTGGCATTGTCGTAATAGCCTGCGAAGGCTTCGGTGATCGTCGTCGCTTGCTGTAACAAGCACGGCATCGGACTCCATTTGCCATTACCTTTTATGGTGATCTCCATCTTGTCTTCCGGCAACGGATCACCACTGATATGCATCGTGTTAGCACCGGCGGCATAGAGCATATACATATCGCGGTAGTCAAAGGCCTTGATAGTACCGAGGAAGGCATCCATGACCTCCGAATAGGTGACGAACTGCTGGGTGGAGGGGTTCTTGATGAGGTCGCCTTCTTTCCACGGTTCGTTAGCCGTCAGCATATTACGAATT
>CACWNR010000035.1 GCA_902762355.1 uncultured Bacteroidales bacterium | reverse complement strand
ACAGGAGCGATGAAGCCCGGGGTGTACTTGATACCGAGTTGGTCTGCCTTCGGGTCCGGACGGTCGAGCGCCAAGTGGAAATGGAAGTTCGGGAACTCCTTCTCCAGCGCGAGGAAATCCTCGAGGAAGAAGACTTCGTCGATAGCACGTGCGCCGTAGAAATAGTGCATCTCACGGTCGCGGCAGTTGCGGGTCTTCAACATATGCATGATCTGCGCACGCAGCGGCGCCATACCGGCACCTCCACCGACCCAGATCATCTCCTTCTGGCTGTCGTAAACAGGACGGAACTCACCGTAAGGGCCACTCATACGGACTTTGTCGCCCGGTTTGAGCGAGAAGATATACGTCGAAGCGATACCGCAGGGTACGTCCATGAACTCCGGTCCGTTGGGACACTGCTCTTTCGGTTTGAAAGGCGGCGTAGCGATACGGACGGTAAGGGTGATGATGTCGCCCTCGTCGGGGTAGTTAGCCATCGAATAAGCACGAACGGTAGCCTGGGTGTTCTTCTGTTTGAGTTTGAAGAGCCCGAACTTCTGCCATGCCGGCAGGTAGAGGTCACCGATGAGCGATTTATCCATGTCGCGGTCGTAGTCGATGTCGTACTCAGGGATGATGATCTGTGCGTACGAACCCGGCTCGAAGTGCATGTGCTCGCCCGGAGGCAGCTGTACCTTGAACTCCTTGATGAAGGTAGCGACGTTCTTGTTGGAAATAACCTCGCATTCCCATTCCTTGACACCCAGAACAGCCTCATCGACCTTCATCTGAATATCTTCTTTGACCTTGACCTGACAGCCCAGACGCCATCCTTCTTTCTGCTGTTTGCGGGAGAAATGAACGGTCTCGGTAGGCAGGATCTCGCCGCCACCGGAGAGTACCTGGCACTTGCACTGTCCGCAAGAGCCCTTACCGCCGCAGGCAGAAGGCAGGTGAACGCCGGCTTCGCCGAGTTGATTCAGGAGCGAACCTCCGGCTGCCACGTCATAGACCTTGTCGCCGTTGATGGTCACCTTGACATTTCCGGAGGAAACGAGATATTTCTTGGCTACCAAAAGGATAGCCACGAGCAGGAGGATCACAATGAGGAACACTCCTACAGCATATAAAATTGCTAATGTATTCATATTGCGTTCCTCCTATTAGAATTCGATGCCGCTGAAGCACATGAACGCCATGGCCATGAGGCCGACGGTGATGAATGTGATTCCAAGGCCCTGCAGCGGCTTCGGGACGTCGTTATACTCCATTTTCTCACGAATACCTGCGAGGCAGACGATAGCCAGGAACCATCCGAGACCCGAACCGAAGGCGTACATAAACGCGTCTCCGAGGGAGGTGATGGCCTTGGGATCCACTGCGGGCAGGCCGATACGCTGCTGCATGAAGAGCGAACCACCCATGATAGCGCAGTTCACCGCAATCAGCGGCAGGAAGATACCGAGGCTCGCGTAGAGCGACGGGCTGTATTTCTCCACAACCATCTCCACCAGTTGCACGATAGCGGCAATGACGGCGATGAAGAGGATGAAACTGAGGTACTCCAAGTGCAGCGGCTCGAGAACGAGCGTTTGCAGCAGGTAGTTAACCGGCAGGGTAACGATGAGCACGAAAGTAACGGCTACACCCAGACCGGCTGAGGTCTTCACGTTCTTCGAAACGGCGAGGTATGAGCACATTCCCAAGAAGTACGCGAAAATCATGTTATCCGCAAAGATCGAGCGGACAAATAAACTTAAAGCGTGTTCCATTACTTAGCCTCCTTATCGTTAAGGGATCTATGAACCCAGATTACACATCCTACCAGAATGAGCGCCATGGCGGGCATGAGCATCATACCGCAGTTCTCGTAGCCGTGGTCATAGCACCACTGCGGGATCACTTGGAAACCAAGCAGTTGACCCGAGCCGAGGAGCTCGCGCACGAAGGCTACGATGACGAGGATGATGGCATAACCCAGACCGTTGCCCAGACCGTCCAGCAGGGAATCCCATGCGTTGTTGGTCATGGCGAACGCCTCGAGGCGACCCATGAGAATACAGTTGGTGATGATCAGACCGAGGTAAACGCTCAGCTGCATTGCTACGTCGTAAGCAAACGCTTTGAGCACCTCGCTGACGAGTGTCACGAGCGCCGCAACCACCACGAGTTGCACGATGATACGTACACGCATCGGGATAGTGTTACGGATGAGCGACACGATCACGTTCGACATCGCCACGATGATGGTCACGGCGATACCCATGACGAGCGCAGGCTTGAGCTGTACCGTTACGGCGAGTGCCGAACAGATACCGAGGATCTGCACTACGACAGGGTTATTGGCATTAAGAGGACCGAGTAATGTGTCCTTAGTCTTCTGACTCAACATGGTCTTCCTCCTTTCCTTCATTTAATTCATTCAAAAACTCTGCGTACTCCGTCAAGTTCACTTCGAGCATCGTGCTGACGCCGGACGAGGTGATGGTAGCGCCGGAGATGGCATCTACCTGCTCTTGTCCTTCGGCGTGTTTGCCGGCTTTGAGAACCGCCACGGAAACGACAGCACCTTCGGCATTGCGGATGTGCTTGCCTTCAAACTGACTGCGGAACTCCGGCTCTACGATCTTGGCACCCAGACCCGGTGTCTCGGACTCGTGGTTGAAGTTAACACCATAAATGGTGTTCTTGTCCTCATCGAGCGCGAGATAACCGCCGATGCCGCCCCAAAGACCCTTACCGGAAAGCGGCAGGATGTACTTGACAGCACCGTTGAGGTTGGCTACATAAACCTCTTGTTTGCCGTAGTTCAGCGTGTCCTGTACGAGCGTGTAATAGACCTCTGCAGGGTCAGCCTGCGAGAAATCCACCTTCAGCGCACCGAGGATCTGTTTCTGCTTGTCGAGCAGGATATTGGCCTGCTGCTTCGGAGCGAGTGCCTGGCTGACAACCGCCAGCAGCACAGCTACGATGATCACTACCACCGTCATATAGACGAATGTGTAGATATTACTGTTTGTATTCAGTTTCATAGCTTCGCCTCCCTTTTTGCACGTTTATTAATATTAGCTTGAACAACACACCAGTCGATGAGCGGCGCAAAGGCGTTCATGAGCAGGATAGCGAGCATCATTCCCTCGGGGTAACCCGGGTTGAGGACGCGCACGAGTACTGCTACAAGTCCGATGAGGAAGCCGTAAATCCACTTACCGCACTCGGTTCGAGCGGATGTGACAGGGTCAGTAGCCATGAAGACTGCACCGAAAGCGAAACCGCCGGAAACGAGGTGCATGTAACGTTGAAGAGCCAAGCGGTCAGACCGCCGCCGATGAAGGTAGCGAGCATGGTCTTCCACGAAGCTACGCCGGTAGCAATCAGCAGACATGCGCCGAGCGCGATAGCCCAGATACAGGTCTCACCTACGGAACCCGGTACGAGTCCGTTCACCATGTCCCAGAAGCTCTGCGACACCGGTGTGCCGGTAGCCATCTGCGTCAGAGGCGTTGCACCCGAGAAACCGTCCACGAGCGCGTGACCGCCGTCCCAGCCCCATGTGCCACCTGTGCGGATGAACGGTTCGTCACCGGTCATGTGGCTCGGGTATGCGAAGAACAGGAACGCACGCGCGATCAGCGCTACGTTGAAGATGTTATAACCTGTGCCGCCGAACACCTCTTTCGCGAAGATGACCGCAAAAGCGACCGCGATAGCAACTTGCCACAGCGGGGTGTTAATAGGCACGATGAGCGGGATGATGAATCCCGTTACGAGGAATCCTTCTGCTACCTCCTCATGCTTGATCTGCGCTACGACGAACTCGATGCCCAGACCGACCGCATAGCTGACGATGATAAACGGCAGTACAGCCAGCAGACCGAAGCCGAACGCTTTCCACCAGAGAGCAGCGGTCATGCCAGCAGCCAACTGACCGGTAGCCAGCAAGTGCTGATAGCCGACATTGAACATACCGAAGAGCAGTGCGGGAACAAGTGCAATGACTACGAGAATCATCGTACGTTTGCTGTCCGAACCGTCGTGGATATGCGTGCCGTTGCGTTTAGCGGTCGTCTGAGGGGTGAAGAGGAACGTGTCGAAGGCATCATAGAACGAACTGAGCCAGCTCAGTTTGCCGCCTTCCTCGAAGTTCTTGCCGAACTTCTTCCAGTTTTTATAAAGCCATTCCATTACTCAATCTCCTTTCTTAAATAATCCAACGCTTCGCGCACGATAGCCTGCAGCGGCATTTTGGACGTGCACACATACTCGCAGAGCGCGAAATCTTCAGGAGCCACCTCGTATGCACCGAGCGCTTCCATGCGGTCGATATTCGACGCAATCATCGCTTTGATGAGGTACTCGGGGTAGATGTCCATCGGGAATACTTTGTCGTACTCGCCGGAGACGATGATCGCACGGCGACCACCTTTGAGACGAGCGTCCCACTGGTATTTCTTCGGACCGAAGAGCCAGCGCGTGAACCCGTTGTCCAACAGACCTGCAGGGTCGGTCTTCCCTGCATTGAAAGCCGAGAAGCGCGGCAGCATCCAGCCCATGAACTCATGGTTCTCGGAACCTTCGTCGAGGACGGTGAACTGGTTGTCATAGAGGCTGATCATGTCGTCCATCGTGATTTGCTTACCGCTCAGCACGTTTCCGGCGATGAAGCGGCACGGACACTCAGTGTGCACGTTCGAGAGCAGCACAGCGGAAACCGGCATACCCGGCAGGACGTTGTAGTACTGCTTGCCGTACGCGAGCGGTCCGGTGAGCGCCACTTTCTTCTGCATGTCCAC
>CACWNR010000034.1 GCA_902762355.1 uncultured Bacteroidales bacterium | reverse complement strand
ACTGTTGCCAAGCTAAAGGCACTTCCTTTACATTGTGCTTGCAACCCAAGTACGGATTGTGTAAGACTGCTGACTCATAACGAGCCGGCAGTTTTCTTTTATACCTACCTACGGTCTACCTCTTTCTGTCACGTTTGTCCGCCCTGACCAAGCAGCTGCGCCCTTCTAAATCCTAACGCGGGTGAAAGTTGTTATAGGTGAACCCTTCGAAAGTCAGTTAAAAATCCTGCAAATGGCAAATTTATGTAAAAAAATTTGCCCATTTCGAAAAAAAGTAGTAACTTTGTGCCAAGTTTCGGGAATTACGCAAGCGATGGATATAAAACGATTTAAGGACATAGTGGTGACCAGTGACCTGAATGACCTTCTGTTAGAAAACGGTTCGGCGTTCGGGCGGTCGTATATGTGGCAATGTCTTGCTGGAGAGATCACTTTTGAGTATGCCGGAACCACATATTCCATGCAACCAAACGACCTGCTTTTCAGCCCTGCCAACCGTTTGCCGCGGGTTCTCTCGCAGTCGCCGGACTACCGCTGTGTGATCTTTGCGCTGGACGGAAAGAAAGTAGAAGACATATTGTACGCTTGTCTGCGCGATGAAGACGACTGGATTGAGAAACTGCATTTTATCCTGCGGCATCCTATTATCCATCTCTCGCCACGGCAATTAAAACTCATCACAGCATACCGTGGTCTTGTGCCGCTTTACTCGGAGGAGACAGGACGTTACCGCCGGCGCGTTGCCTTCCTGCAAGGACAATCGATTATTTACGAATTATTATCGTGGGTGGACGAGGTAATGCGTCCTTCCGGGGATTCTCATACCATCGTCTCGTCCCGGATGAATCAACTGTATGTGGCCTTTCTGAAACTGCTGGATGAGAACGGCGGTACACAGCGGCAAGTGAGTTGGTACGCCGCACAATTACAGATTTCCTCCGCCTATCTGAACCAAGTCTGCCGCACTTGTATCGGCAAGTCGCCGCAAGCGATGATTCAAGATATCTTGTGCAAGGAAAGCAAACGCTTGCTACTCTCCACCGACTTCAATATCAAGCAAATAGCATACCGCTTGCAGTTTGCCACGGAGGCTGCTTTCTGCAAGTTCTTCCGCAAGCAGACAGGTCTTTCACCTGCCCAATTCCGCAACAATAAATAGTTATCCAAATCACAACAAACATTTTCCATGTTTTAAATAGATTTGGACTATTCCAAAAGATTTTGTACCTTTGCACCCGATTTGATTTCGGATGTAAAATGGAGCCCATTACTCAATACAAACACTATGTGGAAATAGCAGATGTAGATGCTTCGCTGCACTTGCGTCTGCCGGATTTGCTGAACTATATGCTTCATGCGAGTGCTCAAGGCGAGGACGAGTTGGGAACCGGTGTTGAATTCATGCGCAAGGCGTACGGAGCCGGATGGGTCTTGGAACGCTTTGCGGTTCAGATAGACCGTCTGCCGCTCTATCACGACACCTTGGTAATACAGACATGGCCAACCACCGTAGCGCATAACATGGTCTTTCGCGCGTACGAGTTGTCAATAGAACATGCAGGCGGGTTGCAGCCTATAGGTCAAGCAACCGGCATATGGACAATCATTGACTTGCAGACGCGCGGTATTGCTGCTTTACCGTTTGCGGACAGCTATCTATGGATGAACCATACTTCCGACCGGACGGTCTCGCTCGCCCGTTTACGGCATCCCACAGCGATAGAGCGCGTCACGCACTGCCTGACGCATAAGATTCATTATACCGACCTTGACCTGAACAACCACTGCAATTCCGCCAAATACCTGCAGTTCATGCTCAATGCCTGCGATGTGCTAACCGGCGTTGCGCCGATACAGATAGACTTGCGGTATGCACATGAATTAGGTCCCGAGGACACGATTACCGTGGAAGCCGAGGCTACGGACAGGCAGGTCTGTTATATCCTCAAAACAGCAGACGGTCAGCTATCCTGTACCGCCGTTATGAAGGCATAGTAATCAATCTCGAATCATACTATGGCAATACCAACCAAACACATGTTTTCGTACATCAACCGCTCTATCCGGGAGGGTTGGAACAATCCCGCATTGACCAACTACGGGGAATTGTTCACTTACACATACGGTGCGATGGCAACCGAAATGGCGCGGTTGCATCTTTTTTATGAGCAACTCGGGCTTCATGAGGGGGATAAGATTGCGCTCTGCGGGGCTAACTCCGCTCGTTGGGCAATCGCGCTAATGAGTGCTTTCTCCTATGGGGCGGTCGCCGTCAGTATTCTGCCGGATTTCACGGGAGCAGATATTGAGCGGCTGGTCAACCATTCCGACGCACAAGTGCTGTTTGTCGGTCCGGCGGTGGAGCAGAAAGTCAACCCGGCTAATATGTCGGCTCTCAAAGCCGTGATTTCTACGGTGGATTTTCATCCGGTCTATACTGCCGATCCTGCTTATCGCAGGGAATATGAGCAGCTGAATACCTCTTTTAAGGAACGCTACCCGAAAGGCTTCCGACCGGAAGATGTGCACTACCGCGAAGACAATCTTGACGACCTCGCTTTGATTAACTACTCGTCCGGCACAACAGGAAACCCCAAAGGTGTTATGCTTTCTTATCGTGCCTTGTCTTCCAACGTGCAGTATTCAATAGATAACATGGAATGTCACCCCGGTGTCAATCTCGTTTCCATGCTGCCTCTGGCGCACATGTTCGGTATGATGATAGAGTTGATTTACCAGATAGCCGGAGGATCGCATGTATATTTTGTGACACGCCTGACTACGCCGACGCTGATGAAGGCATTCCGCGAATGTCAACCGCTAATTATTCTCGTCGTGCCCATGGTCTTGGAAAAGATTTATGAGAAGAAGATTCGTCCTGTTGTCAGCAAACCGATTGTCCGGTTGCTATGGAATACACCCATTGCAGGCAGGCTTGTCCGAAACCGTATTCGTCAGGGACTGATGGACGCTTTCGGCGGCAAACTCAAAAGCCTCATCTCCGGTGGAGCGGCCCTCAATCCCGAAGTGGAGAAATGCCTTATGGACATCCGTTTTCCCTATCTGTCAGGTTATGGTATGACAGAGTGCGGACCGCTCGTTTCGTATGTGCCGTGGCAGCAGTTCAAGGCGCACAGCTGCGGACGACTCGTCGATCGGATGGAGATACGCATAGACTCGTCCGACCCGGCTACTGTTCCCGGAGAGATTTTGCTCCGCGGAGACCATGTCATGTTGGGCTATTATAAGAATCCTGAAGCAACGCGAGAGGCTTTTACCGCCGACGGTTGGATGCGCACGGGCGATATGGGTACGATAGATGCAGAAGGGAATATCTTCCTGCGCGGGCGGTGCAAAACGATGATTCTCGGACCTTCCGGTCAGAATATCTATCCCGAGGAGATTGAGTCACTGCTGAATGCCCAGCCGGCGATAGACGAAGCACTGGTGGTGAGCCGCGACAACAAACTCCACGCACTCATCTATCTGACCGACGAGCATGTGGAACAGATGCGGGAGGAAGGCATGAATCTTCAAGAAGCGGTTTTGCAGGCAGTGGATGATGTCAATCGGCAATTACCGCCTTATAGCCATATCGTGAACTACGAATTTATGTTCAAGGAGTTCGAGAAAACGCCAAAGCGCTCTATCAAGCGCTATTTATATAAATAAGTGAGTAAGTAGATAGTTTCCTTCTATGGAAACGAAGCAAAAGTCCGACTGGGAAGCCGGACTTTGTTTTTTTGTGCCACTTTTTCTAAAAAAATCTCTCTTTTATTTGCATAATTGCCCAAAAAGCTGTAAATTTGCAGTCGCATTAGAAAGGGTTATCCCGAAGTGCCGCCGAGAGTTGAGTACAGCCTCACCGCCCGCGGTCAGTCCCTTATGCCCCATGTCTCCGCCCTTATCGGCTGGGCTCTGGAGCATTTTGAGGAGATAACAAAATAAGGGCAGTAGCGTCTTTGGCACATGATTTGTTACATGTATAGAAACTTGGGTGCTACCGGAGCAGAGTTGTCTTACCAGACACTTGTTCCCGGACAAGACAGCGGTTTCCTTCACACGCACAAAACGCACGAGGAGTTGTATTTCATTCTTCGTGGCGAAGGTACGTACCAAGTAGACGGCGAGCAATTCCCTGTTAAGGAGGGAGCTGTGGTACGTGTGGCACCGGAAGGCAAACGTGCGTTGAAGAACACCGGCAAAGAGAACCTGACTATGCTTTGCATCCAGTACAAAGCGAATGCGTTCACCGATGCAGACAGCCCCATGACGGATGGCAACATCCTCAATGAGCCGCTGAATTGGTAATTGAACTTGTCGTGATTATCAAAAGAATAAGATGAGTGAAATACTTATTTCCAAGAAGCAAGTGCAGAGTGTGATGACCAAGTCGTCACTGCCCGTGGGCGGTTACTCGGTGAACCCGTATGTGGGGTGTACACACGCTTGCAAATATTGCTATGCTTCGTTCATGAAACGCTTTACTGGA
>CACWNR010000033.1 GCA_902762355.1 uncultured Bacteroidales bacterium | reverse complement strand
ATGTCGTCCGGGCTCGTAATATTTCGTCCGCTCCTCGTCAATGTAGGGACAAGAGGTAGCACCGCCGCGGATGAAGAAAATCGGTGCAAAGCCGTCCGGTGCCGCGTACATATCAAACGACATGGACGAGGTAGCGTTCATGGCAAGGGTGATGTTGGAAGAGAAAGATTCGTTTGTCTCCGAACTATTTGTTGCCGTTGTGCCGCCGCCGGCATTGGCATTGCCTTCGAACACCATACCGAACTTGGCAAACTTGTGAACAAAACCGCCACCAAAGGTGAATGCGCCGTCATGTGTGACGGATACATTGTCGCCATGCGATACGGCGTTGGTCTTACCTAACACTACGGACGCGCCTGGACTGAGCGACAGGTTCTGCATCAGATAGCCGCCGCCGTAGTAGTCGGAGATGTTCAGACGAAGCGTGTCCAGGCTTTCCAGTTCGAGTGTATCCAGCAGCTTTTTCTCCTTCTTCTCGTTATCCTCATAGGTCTTGATGAGGCGCTCTACCTCGCCTTTGCTGAAGCCCATGTATTGCTTTCCGTCGCCGTACGAGGTGCGATTGTTGAAGGCCTTGAGGCTGTCGATGTTGTATTGCTCCACACCTGCCTTCTTGTCGCGTGCCTCGGTCAGCGCGCTCATCACTTCACGCAGACGAGCAACTTTCTGTACCGCCGCCTCATATTGGTCGGCCTTGAACGATCCGCTTCGCTGCAGACACATTACTTTCATCTTCTCGTTGTGCGCCAACAGTTTCTTCCACTGCTTGACTTGCTCGTTGTAGTAGTGCACCATATCTTTCAACACGTGCAGTTGTCCGTCCTCAGGCAGTTTCGGCGGTACGGCCTCATAGGTGCTGTCTGCACCAAAGTTCGGATCAGCAGCCGTCAGTGCGGTATAGTACTGCATCTTGTCGGTGGTGTTGACAATGGCCGTTGAGTCGCCGCTTCTGTAGCGCTCAATAGTGGCGGCATCGATGGTCTGCAGCAGCGCGTTGCGCATACGCAGATAGTCCGGCATCACTTTGTTCTCTATATGGCTCTGCGTATAAGCGAACTGCGTACCAAACTTCTTGCCCAATACAAATCCGTCAAAATCGCCGATGATATAGCGTGTCGAGTCAGCCGGGTCACGCTGTATATCCACGCGGCGGGAGTTGGAGAAGACTTCATTGGTGGCTTGACCTACAAACACATCGCCGCCGGCACCTTCCGAACCAGGCGTGGTGCTCACGGTCTTCGTGAGGGTATTCACAGTGGTCTGTGTTTTCGACCACGATTTATTACCGGTGTAGGTAGCATTGCCTCCCAAGTGGAACCTCTCGCCCATGAACAACAGTGAAACAAATCCGATTGCGGTCGGATCCACCATCAGATTAGCCGTCTGGGAACCGAGTGAGAACTTTAAATCAACCGCTGTGCCCCAGTGTGCGGTCGAGGTGTTGTTGCTGGTTTTGGTGAAGGTAGTACCTTTGGTGGCAGAGACGGTGGAGGCACCGCCCGGAGCGTTACGGAGGATATAGAATATATCATCCGGTCCGCTGGTCAGAATATCCGATCCGTTGGTAATCGAGCCGAGTACCACGCCGTAGAACTTGCCGTTCTCCGTCCATGAATAATTACGTGTGCCATAGACGTTGCGGTAACTGATATTCACACCAAGCGTGTAGGGCTTGGTCAGGTTCGGGTCAGAAGCGCGGAACTGGTATATACCCATTCCTGTGGAATCGAGGGCAATCTGGTTCTCGCCCAGAACAATAGTTTCTCCTCTCTTGAAGTGGATCATCTCCGTCGAGTCTTCGCCTAACGGCATGATGGTATCACGCTCAGCGGCTATACGGTTGCCCAGTTCACTCTTGACAGTGACTATACCATTCTTCCATGGCAAAACGGTGGTGACAGGGTGGGCGGAGTTATCTTTATTAATGTAGGTCTCGGTTATCTTAAGTCGCCAGCGGTAGGCTCCTCCCTGACGGAAGATCGGATAAGTCATGCGGTAGTCCGGTTTGCCCGTAGCCGAATCGACGGTGAAGGACGGCACCATGTGCTGTTTCTCCTGTTCGTCCACCCATTGCAGCCACTCTTCGCCGAAGGCAAGGTCATGGCGCATGGCGTCTGTGACGGTGAGCACAGGTTGTACATAGTATGGTGCATCAAACGCCAAGTGGTAGTTGACGCGACGGACGGTGGTACTATCGAGCCGCAGGGAGTCCTGCATCATTGACTGTCCTGCGCATGCGCCTAACTCAATCGGGTTGTACGACAACGGATTGAAGCGGTAGTCCTCGTTCGACGGAATGACGATACTCTTCACCTTGTAGGTCAGCGGCGGCAGCAGGGCGGTATATTCGCCCGTTACGGAGTCGGTGTAGATAACCACATTGTGGCTGAGGTCGGTGCCCGAAGCAGCAGTCACTACGCGTCCTGCGGCTACGATGCTATCGGTCGGCATGGGCCATACGCGCTCGACGGAGTCGGTGTTGAGCGAATAAATCTCCGAGGCCTGCAGCGTAATGATGGCGCGGCCTATAGTAGCTTTGCCAAGATGCATACCGTGCGGCTTGTGCATTTCTTCGTCACCACCGGCTACTCGGCCCACGAGCAGTAGTTTGGTGTTGTCGTAGAAACGCAGGTCGTTTATGTCGTGCAGGAACTCATGGGTTACGCCCGCGTTGCCGGGATCCTCGGGGTAGCGGCCGTTATACAGGAAGGTATGCCCCTTCTTCGTCGCAGTGATATAATGTTCGCCCATCGGCACGAGGATGGAGAACTGACCGTCTGCATTGGTGAGCACAGGCACACCGCCTACCAGACACGGAGCGCCATCGACACTGAGCAATGCACCCTCTACAGGGTAGTCCGTGCCCTCGTAGTAGATTGCACCCGACACGGTAACCGATGTGCGGTCAGTGAAGTTGACGTTGTTGTGGGTGTTGGTGTTGTTGTTGAAATAGAGCGGACGGTTAGCCGGCGCGAACTCATGCGTGCCGAGCGTAGGTACAATCTTGTAGTACGTACCCGCCTCGCGGTACGGGATGCCGGTGATGACATACGTACCGTCCTCTTTGGTATAAGCCGTGTAGTTCGCACGCGTCGAATCGTTGACGGTGCGGAATTCAATCTGCGCAGGAATGGAGTCTAAGTGAGAATAATTACCCAAAATTAACCTCTCTTTCTTAAGGTTTCTGCTGTGTCCAGACAGGTCATGCACTTCCCTTCCTTCTTCGCACGCAGAGTAGTAGAGCTCCAGACCCGTTTCGTTGCCCTTAAGCGGAATCTGCACCGCGGTACTCTGTATCTCCGTCGTGTCCATGCAATAGTTATATAGCCGAACATCTGCTAGCTCATAACTTTTGGAGTCCCAATCACCTATCTTAAATGTCACACCTGGACTAGGGCTAAATTTCGTGCGGGCAACTGCTTTGCCGTTCAAACAAATGGCGAAAGTATCTGTAGTATAAGTTACTGCCACATGATACCATTCATTCAAAGTAAGAGCCTTGGTTGGCAAAACATATTGGCCTGAGTTTCCACTGATAGCTCTTAACGAGCCATCCTTTTGCAAACGGATATGAAATTTATCTCCGATTCCAAGAATCGTAGTCCATGCGTTTCGGTTATTGGCTGCTACCCGAACCCAGAACATGGCTGTTCCATGAGTGTTTGTAAATGCAGGTCCTTGAATTTGATTCCCTCCTACTGGCTTCAGTGTACGGAAATTGCGGGTAATTGTTTTGGCTTGTTCTGTGGTATCCGTCACCACTTTCTGCGGGTAAGGCACTTCCTCGTCGGTGGTGGCAGTCACGAGCACGCCCGGTACGCCTTGGCGACCGTCGTAGGTGATCTGGCCTGTTACGACACCGTAGGGCAGAGCAAAACCTGTCTCAGTGAGCGAAGACATAGGCGACACATTGCCGTCGCACTCGCGGTAGCCCGTTACGGTATAGTTGTAATACGTACCGAGTTCCATCGAGTTATCTTCGTAACTAAACGTTGTGAGCGACTTGTTCATCGGCATCTGCGGCACGAGTGTGGTACCCACGCTATCCCCGCGCACGCCGCGCGTGATACTGAAATAGGAGAAGTCGTTCTTGTCCTTAGGTACCGTCCATTGCAGCCGCACGCGGTTGTTGGAATCGCCCTTGGGTAGTCCTTTTGATAGGGCGTGCCGTTCACATTATATTGCACGCGGTAGAACATATCCGAGGTCCATATACCTTTGAAATCGCCTGCATGCGACCAGTTCACTTGAATCTTACCGCCTATATCGGTTGCCGATACCGAACCAATCTTTCGCAGGTCGGTATTGATGCTAATCTCTTGCGTGATGCAGGTGGTGGCGTGATTCACGAACTCGCGGCTAAAGCGCACATAGAAAGTCTTGCGTCCTTGATTGAACATTCTCTGCGGTATGGGGAGTCCGACCTTATAGGCAGTTTCCTGAAGGCGGTTGGTGGTGTTAAAATCCTCGCGCACCGTTTCAAACGAGCCGAAGCTCGGATCGGTCGAATACTCAATGATGATGGCGGATTGATCCTCTTCTTCTCCGTACGCTTTCTTGGGGATCTTGAAGGTCGTATAAATGGTGTCGCCACCCTCATGAAACAAATCGATCTCCTGGGGCAGATAAAGCGCCGGAATACGTATCGTTTTCCAGTCTGATTGCGGTCCTACAAAGGGCGAACGGGGACCTCCGTGTGTACCGTCATAGTACGAGGAATTGAGATCGGCATAAGCGCGGCGTGATACTTTGAGTACATAGGGAGGGGTTTCCCGACCCATGAGATTGAGTTGGGCGGGCGTGAGATCGGCTACATCGGTGCGCTCACGGTTGAGACTACCGCTTCGGGGCACAAACGAAGATATACTATCATTGATACCACGCCCCGTAGCGCGCTCATAATACTGGCTATTATATACATCACCTACAGTAAATGAGATTGCGGTCTTGCCGTCATTGCTCCTCGTCCAACGGAAATTATCAAGAGTCGGGTCGAGTACCGCCGGTAAGATGTCGTTCAACTCGCCCTGTTCAAAGAGACGGGAGTTGTCATAGTTATTACCATCCCACCACACATTCAAACGCAGACCGAGGCCTTTGTCCTTGTTGTTGTGGATATAGTTAAACACCGTCTGGCTATATACGATATTGAAATAGGCGTACTGGTCGTCGCCATCATTCACTTGCCGCTTCTGCAAGAAATAGGCGGTACAGTTGTTAAAGGGCTCCACACGGTCGAAATGGCATTCATACTCGAAGGTCTTTTTCCATCTCTTGTAATTGTCTGCGTCCTTCATGTGAATGGTTACCAAGGGCATATCATTCTGTCCGTTGGCGGTCAGATAGACCGTCACCGCTCCGGCAAGGTAGTTGTCACCGGTAGGCAGATTGAACTCGTTCCACGCACGGAAACTGAAAGCAATGATACCTTGTGCTCGCTGAAAGCCAACCATACCATCTCCGTACGTGTTATCATACGCGCCGGCGTTATAAAACTCAAAGGCATGGTCAAACCGGAAGTTGTCGCCCCACTTACAATACTTGTCGTTCGGTGTCCAGCCGTTGCCGGCATACAGGGTTCCCGCTGCACATACCAGTGCAAGGAGAAGAGAGAAGATCTTTTTCATTGTATAGCGATTTTAGTGATTTACTTTGTCAGTTTCAGGTTGGTAGCGACTACGTACTCGCCCGCAATGAGCCGAGCCGTAGCAGTGCCGGTGTAGATATTCTCACCGCTTTCGAGGCTGAAGGAGTACGTTGTGGCAGTTGCTTCGGGGAAGAGTGCCACATAGACCTCAGTCGGGTTGCCGTCAGGGGAGATGGCGAGCGCATAGCCGCCTGCCGATGGTGTCACTGTTACCGTGCAGAGTGTGCCCTGCATCACAGTTACGGTCGCTGTCTCCGGGTAGGTGCCGGCATACGTGCCGTCGCCGTAACTGATACTAAGCGAGGTTATCGGGAGCGGAGTCCCGGGCTCATCCTTGTCCACAAAAGAGAACTTGCACACCGTCAGCAGGTTCTGCATCTCAGCCACCACCGCATTTGCCACTGTGGGGGTCACCTCGGTTATCGTGGCGATACCGTAGCTGTGGTGATACGTATTGGCGATGGTCGCCAGCGTGCCGTCCTGCCCGGTAAGGGAAATAGTGTATGTAGCCCTCAGCGGATCACCACTGACAGTAATAGCAGGGTCAGTAGCCTTCGGATAGACAAGCAGCAACTGGTCTCCCAAATCACACCACACTTCGATGTTGCTCGCGAACGAAGCGATACTTGCCGTCCTGTCCGCTAACAATACGCCGTCGAGGGAAACAGGGGCACCGGTTTCGGGATCGGTATAAGTTGCATGGCTTATGTTGCGGAAGGATATCTCATCGTCTTTGCTCCAGATAGCATCGAGCACATCCCCGTTCTCCGTGATAGTAGCCTGCGGAAGACGGCGGACTTCCTGGGTACGATTAGCTCCTTCTGTCTGCGTGACAACGAGCGTGCGGGGTTTGAGTTCCGCCTGCTGCTTGGGCTGGTCGGGATTGCAGCCATACAAAAGTCTGGGTAAATCCGCCGCCGGTGTTCTGATTATAACCGGAGATTTGCGCTTTGATACCTCCGCTGGCGCAGAGCATCTGCTGCGGAGTGGTTGCCACGGTCTCTATGCGTGGCTGAGTGTAAATTTTCTTCATTATTTATGTAGTCAAAAATTATCGATTTATCCTCGCATTTAAAAGAATTGCGCAAAGATACTACATTTTTTTGACATATGCAAATATTTTTTGCATATTGTGCAAAATCCTTGTATATTCCAAATATTTCTTATTTTGCATGCAAAAACGATTATTTTTATCCAAATATTTGCACAACTCAAATTTTTATACTATCTTTGCAGCGCATTTTGAAAAAAGATGTCACATGTGACAGAATTTTGTAAACAAGAAGACATAATCACCCTAATAATTTGTAAGTTATGAACATCTTACGCCCTACCTATATGCGTCAACTGATAGACGCGCAGGACAACGGACTAATTAAGATTGTGTCCGGTATTCGTCGTGCAGGAAAGTCCTATCTGTTGAAAACGCTTTTCCGCGCGCACTTACTAGAACAAGGTGTACCGGCAGACCATATATTGGTGATTGATCTGGAAGGACGTCAGAACAAGCCCTTCCGTAATCCGGATTATTTATTGGACTGGGTGGATCAGAAGATGCAAGACAGCGACCAATATTACATCATCATTGACGAGGTGCAGCGCGTGGAGGATTTTGTGGAGATGCTGGGTTCGTTGGTGCTGAAAGAGAACGCAGATGTGTATGTTACCGGCAGTAACAGCCATTTCCTTAGTTCGGACATAGCTACCGAGTTCCGCGGTCGTAGCGACGAAATACATGTCTATCCTCTTTCATTTGAGGAGTTTATGTCGGCATATGAAGGAGATAAAGAGGATGGTTGGCAAGAATATTACACCTATGGCGGACTGCCGAAAATTCTATCTATCAAAGGCGACGACAAGAAAGCCACATACTTACGTAATCTGTATCGAACCGTCTATTTGAGTGACATTTATGAGCGTCATACTATTGAGAACAAGGACGAGTTTGAGGAATTGGTTCGTGTATTAGCCTCCAGTGTCGGAAGCCTCGTCAGTGCCTCTAATATAGCCAACACATTCAAGTCAATAAAGAAGTTACAAAACTTAACATACAACACCGTTTCAACCTATATCGGCTATTTGAAGGATGCTTTTCTGATTGAAGAATCGGAGCGTTATGACATCAAAGGTCGACAATACATTGGAGCTTTGTCAAAGTACTATTTCAAGGACTGCGGTCTGCGTAACGCTATTCTTTCTTTCCGTCAGACAGAGGAAAATCACCTCATGGAGAATGTGCTATACAATGACTTGCGCGGACGTGGTTTTCAGGTAGATGTGGGTAATATCAATATCCGCGTGCGCGATGAAAACGGCGTGCAGCAGCGCGTGACTTTGGAAGTGGATTTTGTTTGCAATCTTGGTTCCAAACGTTATTATATCCAGTCGGCATGGAGAATGCCAGACGAGGACAAGATGGAACAGGAGCAGCGTTCGTTATGCCTTGTCAATGATGAGTTCCGCAAACTGATTGTGGTTGGAGAACGTCTCAAACTGCGCCGCAATGAGCGTGGTATAACCATTGTCGGCATATACGATTTTCTACTTGATAAAACAACGATAGATCAATAATAGAAATGCCCTATTATCTAAGCCAAATAGAAACACTGGATAACCTGCAATATGTGGCAGGATTGGTGGACGGTTTTAATCAAGACCGTTTTTTGGCTGCGTTAATGGGCAAACGCAATATCAGCACGGACAAAATTGTGCGGATGAAGAATGAGTTGGTGGAGATAACCAACCGTTTGGAAGAGGAATATATTGCGTTAGAGGAGTTTGGCAAGGTATTCAACGACCAGTTTGCAACACGGAACAACAAGTGTTTTTCGAGCGCGATGACATTACTACGCAAGATCCGTTCGGGAATGTCCAAGATGATAGAGATCTATCGCGGCTTTGCTCCTAAGAACGAGGCGGCTCGTCGTGCAGCACATGCACAAGAGCAGACATTAGACCTTTATTCACACTCGCAAATGGGTGGTCAGGAATATACACCACCGTTGTTTGGCATTGAAGACTTCACACCGGAAGTGCGGGAGTTATATGAAGCGTTGAAACGTTTCATGGAGTTCATGGGTAAGAGTTTCAGTTTATGCGAGAGTATATTGGAGGAAGAGGAACAGATTAAGCAAGACCCAGATGCCTGTTTGGAACGCTATCATATCTTCAAAGAAGAACACCGCGCCAAGATAAAAGATATGCTGGATGGTATTCAGTTGGATTCACATGTCTTTCTCGCAGAGAATAATCCAGCCATCAAAATGCGTAGTGAAGCAGCCAGTGAACGGCAGTTTGCTGAGCGTGGATTTCATAATCTAACTGAATCGGCGACCACTGCTTTGGCTTCGAAAGAGATTGTTGAGGAAGCCCGTCGTGGTGAGTTTACCGCGCAAGAACTTTGGTTATTCGATGGCTGTGAGCGTGATTTTATTCGGCGTGTGCGGTTTATCATACAGCATTTCGAGAACTATCTGCCGGACGGTTATAAGAGGCAAACACTTCCGGCAAAATATATCGCGTGCCTGATGTGGTGGAGCAAGCCACATGAAGACAAGTCTTTTGTGGCGTATTTTACCAAGACGTATAAAGAGGCAGGAGGACAATTCAAAGTTCCGAATAATTCTGCGGTCAATCAGCAGAAGAATGAGCTTAAAAATACCGATTCGGAGTATCAATCGTTAGTTGAACGTTGGAAAAGTGTGGAAATTGGCTAAATTTCTGCACTTTTTTTGTATCTGTTTGCGGACTTTCTAAATCGCAAACGCGTTTCGGATTTAGTTTTGTGATTTAGTTATTCGTATTTCCAATTTAGTTTCTTGGTTGTATCTAAATCGAGTTTGTGTTTCGATTTAGATTCTTTTTCTGTGCGATTTAGTTTGGTGCATTTTTAGTTTAGAAAGTACTGATTTTAAGCGTTTTAGGAATACAGGCAAAAGTTTGTTCATGTCCCGAAAAAGCAGTAATTTTGCACCGTCAAACGCCGGATAGCGAGAATGGTACCGCGTTAAACTCGCACCGGCGGACAGCGCTGTCATGACTTTTCGTCGGAAGTGGCTTGCTACATGATGAGAAACGCGTTTCTCAGAGAGTAGCCGCACTTCCTCCTCTCCCCAAAAATTAAAATGTTTTGGGGACCCTAACAAAATTAACGATTAAAGTTATGGCAAAGAAAAATTATCTGAGCTATCCGAATCCGGAGTTTGTTCCGACTGTGGATAGCCTACCAGATGGCACACTCGTCGCGTACGATGCTGCATCCCAATTATGGGCCACGTTTGAAAGCGGGCAGATCTTCCAGAAAGATGCCAACGGCAACTGGACCCAACAACATCCGTGCGGCTGCACACCTATCGTGCGCAGACCCAACCGCCACTCGCAGTACCCACTTATATGGCGCGGTAACACGACGATCACTATTCATGTGATAGTAGCGCGTGCGTGGATTGGCGGTATCCCCGAGGGATGGCAAGTAGATCACATTGACGGCAACAAGTTCGATGCTGCTGTCCGCAACCTCCGTATCGTTCCTGCATGGCTCAATCATCGTGACGGCGGCTTCTTACGCAAGTTGCGTCACAAGAAGATTGACCCGACGATGTTCGCGCAGGCAGTCCTATTGGAATACTTTGAGCGCATGGCCGCGTATAAGGCGGAACATTCCGTGAGCGAGTACGCAAAATTGTCCAGAAAGGAACTGCTCCAACTGCTGGTTGGTCCCAAGTTCACGGTGGGTGATCCGGCAAAGATTATGGAGGAGGATTCCACTCGGCACAGGGAGATGTAAACCGACATCAGATGTCGGGACAATTGACAAAGAAAAAATAATATTTAGACAAGAAAAAATTATGAAAACTATAGAATTCACACAAGCGTTTATTAACGCAAATGACGCAGTATTAAACCATGTAGACGCTATCGAGGAGACTCGGGCACTGTCGGAACTCATCGACGCTTGCAAGGAGCGGATGGCAGAGATCAAGCCGGACGCGGTGGAGTTAGCGCAAAAACTGATGGCGGAACAAGGGGTTGTCGGTAGCGAGTTTGAGCACAAGGGCAAGTTCTACCAGTTGCAGGTAGATGAGACGTTTGAGTTTGCCGAGAAGAAAGCCCAGTACAACGATGCTATCGCGGCTCAATGGCGTGCGAAAGCTGAGGAGCAGAAAGGCTTGAAGGCTTCCGTCTCGGCGCTGACAAGCGAGATGAAAGGTCTGCTCAAATCGTGGCGCTTGCAGCACCCGAAGCGTGTGCCGGATAGCATCAGCTATACCTTTAAAGTGCTTAAAAAGAAAGGCGATAAGAAAAAGTAAGCAAAAAGATATAAAGAAAAACTCCTTCCCCCTATACCCATCGTGGTATAGGTGAGGGAGGTGGAAAGTTTAAAGTTTAGAGAGATGAAAACGTCTTTTGAAATTATCTGGGAGTTTTTGGCTCCGGCGGAACAATTCCTGAACAGGCGGGAGGCGTGTGAGCGGCTTTGGAAAGGGTTGTCCTTGAAGAAGCAGCGGCAAATCTACGCGACGTTCGTCTGGCAGCGGGAACAGCGGATTGAGATTGAGGAAAATCCTTATTTCGCCATCTCCCATTGCAATCCGAGACCGTTCAACTATAACGGGTCGAACGTGGGTTTGCCGAGCGACACGAAGTTGTTTATAGCCAAGTACAGCGAACACTACGGGGTTTATAGCAAACTCGATACGGAGGCTTTTGAGATGGAGGACAAGAGAGAATTTAATTAAAGAAGTACAATTATGACTAACTACCCTTTATACGACGTGCCGTACCTGGTGCGACCATCGAACGGCACCTATATGTCGAAGAAACGGCATGAGATCGAAGAGCAAAACCAAGCGATCGTAGATGCCTATTTCATCGAA
>CACWNR010000032.1 GCA_902762355.1 uncultured Bacteroidales bacterium | reverse complement strand
TTGCATTGCTAAAAGGAACGACATAAATCGCCAAACGGGTAAGTAATTCAGGGACAGGACATGAAAGCCAAGAAATGGTTAGGCTCGAAGTGACAATGCGGTAAATGGCAGCTGCTGGAGCGGGGCTGATAGGTAACTCTGTGCTCCGTGTGTACGGCTTGAGTGCTTCAACTGCTGTAGCAGATACAAGGCTTCCTTGACAGACTTACAGCGGGCTCTATGGGGGCTTGCTTGGCTTGGTTGAACACCTTACCTGAAATCGTTGCAGGGAAAAGGGTGTACAGTTTGGGCAAGAAACAGTGTCCACAACTTCCACAACCTGAATTTATGCGGGAAGAAGTAAAGTATGATTGTAGAAATAACCGGTTTATTGTGGAGGAATTGTGGAAATGAATAGGAGTTGTGGAAAAATGTGGAAGAAATGTGGAGCGATTTACACAACACAAACCCAGAAAAATCAAGGTTGTAGCAATTGTTTCTATTGTAGAAAGAAAAATATATATAATAGTGCGAAGAGTGGCAAAAAAGAAAGACGCACCGCGCTTCACAGCGCAGTACGTCCGGATGATAATAAATTGAAGAAAAGTTAAGGTTTAGGCGGGGTACGGCTAATCCTTTACTTGGATCAACCGTGAGAGATGCCAAAGCACATCATGGGCCTCTTCAACGGCAATGTTCTGGGCGTGACAGGATGCGGAGACCGTCATGCCGGGCACGGATGCGTCGGCTATGATTACACGAAACTCGCTAATCAATCCGGTGTGTTCCGGGGTAGCTACTTTGACGATTTGCAGTTGCTCAGTCTGCGGGATAGCATTTTGTTCTTCGTTCATAATTGCAATGATTTAATTGTTATTATAATAGGTACGTGTGTACGGCTATTCGAGGGTTATACCGTAGCGCTTGCAGATTTCGAGGTAATCGAAAACAAGCACTTGGTCGGTAAACGACTTTTTGCGATTGGTTCGCTGACCTTTCTCATCTTCCTCATACTGTACGATGCCATCTTTGATGTCATCAAACCGGACAGAGTGCTTATGACCAATCAGCTCGGGACTATGCTCCAGATAGTAATCGAGCGAAGCCTTGGGAAGCACCTTCTGACCCGTTTTCTTGGCGTGCTCCAGATAGAGTTCAAATATCGTTTTAACTCGTATCTGAAGGATAGTCTTGGCCTGCTGATAGACCATCTTGCTCTCGTCGGTTGTCAGTTCCTGCACCGAATCGATGCGGTAATGACAACGCTCGTATATCTTGCCCTGCGAAGCCAAGAAGTTAACGATATTCCACCAAACTCCGACATCCTGGTTCGTTTTACATTTCTCGCTCTGTACCTTGATACCTTTGATGGCGATGGTTTTAAGATCTTCATAGGTAAAGGGCAGTTCGAGTTGGTTACGAAGAGTCTGGAAGGCAGCCAATGGCACTACCCAGTTCTTGAGAATACGTATCTCGACCGGCTCGCCTTTGAGTGCTGTTTGTATATCTTCCAGCGTGGAGATATAAGCCGTATGGAAGTTCTGCTCGAAATAGGATCGGTTGTTTAGTATCTGCAGCGTGAGATGCGAACATCCGAGCTTACGGACTTCCGTCATGCGCTCAAAGCGGGCTGTTTGTTCCGAGGTAGGCGTATGCAGATCGAAACTCAAGAACACGAAACGGGTAAAGAGCGCGATATCCGATACCGCCATCTCCTGACCGGAAATGATGACGCCGGTATCTACCTTGGTTATCTCGCGCTTCTTATCCTTATCCATATTCATACGGTTACGACCGGTGCCATCCCACAAGCCTTTCAGGAACTCGCGTTTAGTTATATCTATACTGTCCTTGTACTCGTCGAGATGAACAAGCGCGTTGGAGGTCTGGGCTACAGCATCCGACAGCGCCGCCACGGTAGAGTTCTCTATATTCGGCGGGTTGTTCTCGATGATGAAGAACGACATCAGACTGTGACCTAATTCGGACTTTCCGGAGTGTGGTGGACCGAACAAATTAAGTAGTGGGAACCACTTCGTATAATCTACGATTATATCACGGAACAAAGAGGCGAGAAGATAACACAAACCAATCTTCGCATTATCCCCGAAAACCTCTACAAGCATGGAGGAAAAACCTTTGAGGGTGACGCTGCCGTACGCCTTGTGAACGAAGCTGCGTTCAAACTCATAGAACTTGGTATCCTTGTAGAGTTTGGAGAATGCCGGAAGATAGTAGTTGGATTCGATAGGCTCCTGATCCGGATTACTGTTGGGGTGTTGGATGGCAACAATGCCGAACTCATTCACCGCTAACCATTGGCCATTATAATATATACCATTGCCAAAGGCGAAGAAGCCGTCGCGTTGCCAACCGAGTTGGGTGATGAGTTCAGCAGACTTGGTAGCCTTGTAGAGGTACTGCTTCAGCTTCTGTAGTTGTTCCTCTTTGGCTAACCATATATAGTTGCCCAGCGATTCCACCTTTTGTCGAAAGCGGGCGAGGGAAATAAGATCTTCCTGCCGAAGTTCGACTGTTTCCTGATGACCGTCTTTGTTTGTCATCTCATAGAGACGAATCGCTGACTGCGTGTCCTTGATGTGATAGAGTGGCTTCATGGTAAAGTTAGACCACACATATCGCCCTCCCTGTTGGTTGAGCGAATAGTAGCTATGGAACTCGATACCGAAGCCGAGTTCTTTGAGCAGATCCAGTTCCTTGGACAGGTTCTGCTTCATTTGTTCCTCCGCACGTCTGACACGTGCTTCCTTAATAGCACTTTGCCAAACCAACTTGGGAGGATGTATCTTATTGAGTTGATCGATATAGTGGTTTAACTCGAAGCCTTCCTCCAGATAGGAAAGGATATCAGAGATGATAGCCACTGAATTAAGGGCTTTATCCTCATTGGCTTTATCGTTATTCTTGCTCTCCGGCGGGAATAACTTACGTGCATACCAGAGGATAAAATCCTCCTCCTGCACCTGGTCGAACAAAGACTTGGTTTTGAAGAAACTGTCGGCATCCCGTTTATCTCCTTTGTCGCCTGTGCCAATCTCCTTGATAAAGACCTTGAACTTAATCTGAAAAGCCTTTGTCCCGGCTTTGATGACCTTGTTAATGCCGACACCGAATTGCTCTCCGGCTTTGGGTGGGTCGGAATCCGGTATGAAGCACAGTGTATCACAGCGCTTCCGGAGTAGGGCTAACTGGTGGTCGGTCCAATCCGAGCCAAGACAAGCGACTGCGTTCTTGAAGCCGAGGATGTGCAGCCGGAGCGCGTCGGGAGCACCCTCGACACAGTAACACCGGCCTTGGGATGCAGCGGCAATCCAAGCCTGATCGATACCGAAAAGCGTATTCTCCTTGGAATAGACTTCGCTGTTGGTGGAGTTGATGTACTTTGGCGGGGTGTTGCCCTTCTTCGTAGTTTTGTCGGTTACTCCAGGAATGACGCGGGAAGTGTAGCCGATGACGTGCTTGGAACGGTCACGTATCGGAATCATGATCCGGCCACGGAAGAAATCGTAGATTCGTCCGTCTTCGCTCTGGGCGAGCAGATGGAGTTCCTTGAGTATTTCTATAGACAAACTATGCGCCTTCGCATATTCGTATAGCGAAGGGCCGTTAGAGGTGTAGGCATAGCCGATACCCTCATTCGCAACAAAATCATCGCTCCATCTATCCTTCGCATACTGATATGCGGCAACTGCCTCTTTATCGGCATTGCGGATGTTCTCTTCGTAGAATTTCTGAACGATTTCATACTGGTTCTGGACGGATTCTCTATATAGGCGCTTCCGGCGCTGCTCATCTGTTTCCTCGACGGCTTGATCATGGAGCGTGACATGATACTTGTTCGCAAGGTATTGGATAGCCTCCATGAAGGACATGCCTTCCTTTTCCTTCAGGAACGAGACAACACCGCCACCTTTACCGCAACCGAAGCACTTGTAGATGTTCCGGGCGGGGTAGATATGGAAGGAAGGTGTTTTCTCTTGGTGGAAAGGACAGTTGCACATGTAGCCGGAGCCGGACTTCTTGAGCGTAAGAAAGTCAGACGCTACCTCGGCCATGTCCACACGGGAGAGGACTTCTTCTATTTCGTGCTGAGGAATCATTGGAACATAGAACGGCTACCGGGTACACCGTATATCTTTATAGGAAACGCGCCCTCGCATATACGCGCGCTCGCGAGACGATCTGCGAGCTTGCGCAGCTGATTGGGTTCAAGGCTATACATGGCGCTGATCTTCTGATTTACGATAGAGAATGAGACAGTGAGAGGAGTCTGCTCCGGATAGCCTTCTTCCGTACCGATACGATGATCGGTAATGAAAGCCAATAACTCAGACATGGGCACATAGCCTTCTTTCTGAAAGGCGTCCCTACAATCGAAGTTTATCTGCACCAGATTATCCCATCCTATAGATTGGAGGTGCATATTAAGCCGCGGAATTGCTTCCGCGAAAATAAATGTAGGTGTTTCCATGGCAATCAGTCCTCAAAGACATCGTAAATCTTACAGCGCGTTTTCTTGATGTAACAATGACCCTCGGCGTTCCATGAAGCGAACTGCTTGGTACGTGAGGTTAAGATAACACCATCGGGAAGAGTAGAACTAAAATCCATTGCTACTTGCCCAACCATGCGCTGTACAAACAGCGGTTGACCGTGTTTGAAGAAGACTCCGGTAAACTCAACGTCCTCACCAAACCGCTTAATTTGCTTCGACCACTCGTCAAAATGACGGAGATTGACATTTTTTTTACTCATAAACACTTATTTTTTACTAAAAAAAATCAAAAAAATCACTTTTTTCTTGCACATATCAAAAAAAAGTAGTAATTTTGCGGCTGCAAAGGTACAATAAAAAATTGATATGTACAAATAATTACGCATAATTTTGCAAAAAATGTGTAATTTTAATTGCGAAAATGCAATTTTGTACGCGAAAGTACCTTGAAAATGATAATAAATTGAAAAAAGTATAGGCTATGTACAACGGAAAAGTTGTCAAAGCGTTGCTCGCAGCCAAGGGCTTAAAGGGCACGCAATTGAGTAATTACCTCTTTGGCGATCCACGCCGCTCATTGACCCCTCTATGTAACGAGGGAGTGAATCCCGGAGTAAACGTATTAGAGAAGATGGCGCAGTTCTTGGAAGTGTCCACTGACGCATTCTTCACTCCCACGGAAGAGCTTCCGGACATCAATGAGCTGCTGACCAAACAAGCGGCACCGTCACCGGAGAAATTGGAGCAACTGGATAATGTAGATGAACTGCTCCGATTGAAGGACGAACAGATCCATCTTTTGGAGGACAGAATTAAGGCGCTCGAAAGCCTTAACGATACCTACCGGAGAGAGAAAGAATTGACCGCTAAACTATAAGGTTTTGAAGCCTCAATCATTCGAGACAATCAACTGAATCAATTGTTATGAAAAAACTAATCATCCTGGCATTGGCTGCGACGATGTTCGCGGCATGCGGAAAGAAGGCAGTAGAAGATGGTTTCGCTTGGAACAAAGCGACCGTCTATTTTGTGCTGGTGGACCGTTTCTGCAACGGCGATAGTACCACCGACTTGGGCGTAGATGTTGTTTGGCTGACCGATCCGTACGAACAAGTGCATGGTTGGGTGCCCGGCAGCGGTTGGGTGGTCAATGACTTCCCGCACTACGGTTACCATGGTTACTACCCGCTGGACTATACCCAGATGGACAAGAACTTCGGTACGATTGAGGAATACCGTGCGCTGATAGACGAACTGCATGCGCAAGGTATCCGCGTGATGGAAGGAGCCAATATCAACGATATCGGTTATCCGACGTACTTGGATGCGTTGCAGCAAGGATTTGCTACAGTGCCGGGTATTGATACGGAAACAGCAGCGGTGGAGCATCGTCGTGACATCAACTACGGTGCGTGGTTGGAGGCAATGTATGACCAGCCCGATTGGTACACCACCGAATGGTTGCGCCGACCGGCTGAGACGGACGACCCGTATCAGATGACCCTGTACGGCCTGCCGGATTATCTGACCGAAAAGACGGAGCCGGTTCGCCTGCCGGCTTTCCTGCATCGCAAATGGCAACGGGAAGGCAACGACAATGATGCGTGGACGTGGCCTGCGATGAAAGCCTTGCGAAAGGACACCACGCTGGCGCCGGATGATTATGTGATACGGTATATCGCGGCATGGGTGGAGGAATTCGGTATAGACGGTTTCCGCTGCGATGTCGTAGGTTATGTGCACCCGTGGCGTTGGAAACAACTGCATGACGCCTGCAACGAGGCGCTGAACCGATGGCGTGCCAAACATCCCGAGCAGGCGGCTTCCAAGTGGACGGACGAAGTGATGTTCACCGGTGACTATGACGATGCCTATATCACTCATCTGCCTGAGTATGAAGCGAATGGCTTTAACAGCATGGTGAATATGATGTTCCCGAAAGATGGTGACCTGACAGGCGTATAGCGATTCGATGGCGGTTTGGCAGGCTGCGGGCTATGCATGGTATCCGTTCTCGTACCTGAACAATGCCTATTTCCGCGAAGCGGACATGGAGCATATGGACCGGTGCTCCACCTGTTTTCTGCTGTCACCCGGAGCCGTGCAGATTTTCTATGGCGATGAGGTAGGTCGTAAGACTTCGGACGCAATCCTGAATGTGGATGCAGCACAGGGTTTCCGCAGCGACTACGATTGGTCTGTGCCTAACGATACGCTCATGGCGCACTACCGGAAGTTATGCGCGTTCCGTAAAGCTCATCCTGCGGTCGGCGCCGGAAAACAAACGATGCTGAATTCCACTACTGTGCTGAGGGCATTGGGCAAAGACACAATCGTCATCGCCTTGAATCCGCACCCCGCGATGCCCATACCGGTTCCTTTTGCGGACGGCGACCGCGTAAAAAATGCGTATAGTGGCGAAACGACCGTCGTTCAAAACGGTCAAGTGATGCTG
>CACWNR010000031.1 GCA_902762355.1 uncultured Bacteroidales bacterium | reverse complement strand
GCGAGTTGTTCCTGCAGATCGTTTACGGTCGTACGCAGAGTGCGTTCTCGGAGGGCGGTCTGACTATCGGTGCAGGTCTAGAAGACCTCGGTAAGGGACTTGTTAGCCAGTGCGGTACGTTGTATTCGACCAAGGCTAAAGGCGTTCGTTACCTACAGTTAACCGAAGGTTACATCACCAAGGAGTTCCTCGACGAGGACAATGAGGTTTGCGGATATGAGTACGTTCACATGGGTAAGTTCATGGACGCCATCAAGAAGGGTGTTCCGGCAGACGAAGCGCTGAAGAGCGTTACCGGTACGTACGGCCGCACGACCAAAGAGCAAGGTGCAGTTAAATCGATTGATCCACGCAAAAACTAAGGAGGGACCACTATGAGGAGGCTAACCAGATTTGCGAGCAATACGGCCTCGATCCTTATATGACATGCGAGGAGACCCAACGTATTTGTTTTGAGAACGCCAAATGGGCGTATGTAGTAGGTACGGCAATCGCGCTGAAGAAAGGCTGCAAGAACGCCGCTGACGCTGCCGAGGCTATCGGTATCGGTCTGCAGGCCTTCTGTATCCCGGGTTCCGTAGCTGACGACCGCAAGGTAGGTATCGGTCACGGTAACTTGGCAGCTCGTCTGCTGCGCGAGGAGACCCAGTGCTTTGCTTTCCTGGCAGGTCACGAGAGTTTCGCAGCTGCTGAGGGCGCTATCAAGATTGCTGAGATGGCGAACAAAGTTCGTAAGAATCCGCTTCGTTGCATCCTCAACGGTCTGGGCAAAGACGCTGCTATGATCATCAGCCGTATCAACGGCTTCACCTATGTACAGACCGAGTTTGACTATTTCACCGGTGAACTCAAAGAAGTTCGTCGCAAAGCTTATAGCGACGGTCCGCGTGCGAAAGTGAACTGCTACGGTGCAGACGATGTTCGTGAGGGTGTAGCTATTCTCTGGCATGAGAATGTCGATGTTTCCATCACCGGTAACTCGACCAACCCGACGCGTTTCCAGCACCCGGTAGCAGGTACATACAAGAAAGAGCGTATCCTTGCCGGCAAGCCGTACTTCAGCGTAGCTTCCGGTGGTGGTACCGGTCGTACCTTGCACCCGGATAACATGGCAGCAGGTCCTGCTTCCTATGGTATGACGGATACGCTGGGTCGTATGCACAGCGACGCTCAGTTCGCAGGTTCGAGCTCCGTTCCGGCACACGTAGAGATGATGGGCTTCCTCGGTATTGGTAACAACCCGATGGTAGGATGTACCGTCGCTTGCGCAGTAAATGTAGCATTGGCATTAAATAAATAAAATAGGTTCCTAGGGTCCTAGGCAACTAGGGCCCTAGATAAATTTTAACAAACAATATGAAGAAATTTTTTGTAATTGCTGTTTTGGCTGTAGCCAGCCTTGCAGCTTATGCACAACCTCGTGCAATCGGTGCACGTCTTGGTTACGGTGCAGAAGTATCGTATGAGCACCAACTTGGTCAGAACATGATTAGTTTGGAAGTCGGTGTTCCGGGTTTCGCTCTGTTGGAGGCTGCTTGTACCTATGATTGGATTGATCCGTTCGGTGCAACTGTTCCTTGGAACGAGAAAGGTGAATGGCACTGGTACATGGGTGTCGGTGGTGCTTTCCAGACCACTTGGACTAACCCAGGTTTAGGATTTGTTGGTGTAGCCGGTCGTTTCGGTATTGAGTACGACTTCTGGTTCCCGCTCCAGCTCTCGTTAGATTTCCGTCCTACTCTCGGTGCTGCATTTGGCTACAATGGTGGCGCAGCCTTCGGCTATGATTTATATGCCGGCGGTCTCGGACTTGGCATTCGCTACAAATTCTAATTAATAACTATCAAAAAACGCGTGTGCCGACAAACGGTATACGCGTTTTTTGCAAATTCTTAGATCTATATGAAAAAGATTCTTTTTTCTCTTCTCGCCTTTGTTCTATGCTTGCCGGCAAGTGCAGGTCTTCGTCAGAAACAGGCGAACAGAGATACCGATCAGTTCCGCTATGAGATCGAGTGCGCCGGCAATGCTATTCAGGGCACCTATCTCGTGAAAGTATGGAGCTATAGCAAGAAAGCTTCTGTGGCTGAGAACCAATGTCGTAAGAACGCCGTGCATGGTGTGATCTTCAAGGGTTACGGTGGTGGTCAGGGTTGCGTTTCGCAACGTCCGATGGCCAGCAACCCGGGTGCAGAGACTCAGTTTGAGGAGTATTTCAAGAGTTTCTTCGCTGATGGCGGTGAGTTCCAGAAATATGCCTCTATCATGAGCGGTACAACCGAGACCGTGAAGGTAGGCAAAGAGTACAAAGTCGGTGTAGTGGTCAGCGTACGCAAGGATGACTTGCGCAAAGCGCTCGAGGCAGCCGGTGTTATTCGTGGACTAAACTCAGGATTCTAATATGAAAAAGATAGGTTTATTTATAGCCGCGTTCGCGATGATCTGTCTCGCGTCCTGCGGTCCCAAGCGCTCGCAGGCTTACTATGACCAGCCGAGCCAGGTAATGAGTGCCACCGCCGAGGGTACTTATATCATTCGCGTGCAAGTGCGCGCAAAGGATGCCGTTGTGGCTTTCACCGAGGCACAACGCAAGGTAGTGAAAGAGGTTATTTTCGACGGTGTCAAATCCGCTAACAGCGGCATCAGTGACCTCAAACCGCTGTGCTTCGACATGAACGCACGTGAGAAATATGAGGATTACTGGAATGCTTTCTTTAGCGATGAAGGTCCGTGGAAAGACTTCACCAGTTACAAAGACCGCCGTGCTACTTCGACCCGTTATCAACGTGACGGTCGTCTGATGGTAGAGACCGGAACGGTGACTGTGGATCGCGCAGGCATCAAGAAAAAACTTCAAGACGATGGTATAATACCTGCCGGAGGCAGATATTAATGTTTAATGTTGAATGTTTAATGTTTAGAGATATGAAAAGATGCATCTTTTCTCTCGCATTGGCGCTGGTAGCGCTGGTAGCGAGTGCACAGATCAAGAAACCCGAACTGATGGTCATTCCGTCCGATGTTTGGTGTATCAATAACGGTTACTACACGGAGGTGGAGAACCTCGGTACGATCGTTAAAGTGCCTAACTACAAACAAGCCCTTCAGGAGAACATGGGTCTTAAGTTGGCTATTGCCAAGTTAAACGACCTGATGGCAGAGCGCGGTTTCCCGCTCAAGAGCATGGAGCAGGAGCTCAAGAACCTCGAGCAACGCCGCATGGAGGACAACCTCACGACGAGCAAAGCCGGTAATGATCTGGCAGAGTCTCCGCTGGATGAGGTAGCTCGTACGGCTAAGTGCGACATCATCCTTGAGCTCTCATGGGACGTGAAGGACATGGGTCCGAAACACTCGCTCAGTTATATCCTCGAGGGTCGCGACGCGTACACCTCCAAGTCCATCGGTGCCGCTTCCGGAACAGGTGCTCCTTCGTTCACAGCAGATGTAGATGTACTGCTCGAAGAGGCTATTGTTGCGAACATGGATAATTTCAACAACCGTCTGCAGGCGCATTTCGAAGAGATGCAGACCATCGGCCGTGAGATCAGCCTAGACATCAAGGTGTTTGCAAACAACGAAGCAGGCATTGACCTTGAGACCGAGTTCGGCGATGACGAGTTGATCGACGTCATCAATAACTGGCTCCAACTCAACACCGTACAAGGTCGTTTCTCCATGCCGTACGCAAGCGAGAACGTAGCGAACTTCACGCAGGTACGTATCCCCGTTTATGACGAGCGTGGACGCGCCATCGATGCGAACGGTTTTGCAAAGAGCCTCGCCAAAGTGCTCAAGAAAGAGCCGTATAACATCCCGAGTAAGGTGATGGTTAAGGGTCTTGGTCGTGCAGTAATCATTTTAGGAGAGAAATAATATGAGAAAGCTATTTTCGATATTCGTAGCGGCGCTCATGAGCGCTACTATGATGGCCGCAGAGACCCAATATCTGCCGATATCCGTCTATGCAGCCGATGACTCGGAGTCGTTCCCGCAAGGCGCCAAAGCCATGATCGAGAACAAACTGACCCAACTGCTGACCCGTAACGGCATCGCCGGTCTGGACTACATGGGACAGTTCATCCTCACGGTGACTACCACTCCGCTGGACAAGGATGTTATCCCCGGTCCTCCCGCTAAGATCGCAGAGAAAATGGAGATGAACCTCTATATCGTGGACGCGTATGCAAAGACGATCTTCTCCTCCACCTCCTTCACCGTGAAGGGTCTGGGTGAGACGGAGAACAAGTGCTATCTGAACGCCATCAGCCGCATGCCGTTGCAGACGCCGGCTATTGCCAAGTTCGTAGAGGAAGGTAAGACCAAGATCATCGAGTACTACGACCACGAAGGTGAAATGCTCATCAAGAAAGCACAGACTCTGGCAGCTCAGAAGCAGTACGAAGAAGCGATCTACTGGGTATCGCTCATTCCGCAGCAGAGCAAGCACTATGACGCAGCGCTCAAGGCCGGTATAGACATCTACCACATGTATATCGACAACCTATGCAACATCAACCTCGCCAAGGCTCGTGCCGCATGGGCTGCACAGCAAAATAGCGATGGCGCGGCTGCTGCCGGTGAGTTCCTGACCAACATCCTCCCGGACGCTAAATGCTATGGCGAAGCGATGGAACTCTACAAAGAGATCAAGGGTAAGGTGCTCGATGATTGGAAGTTCGAGATGAAGATGTACCAGGATGGTATAGACCTGCAGTCGCAGCAGATCGACGCTATGCGTCAGATCGGTGTAGCGTATGGTAACCACCAGCCGAACAAAGAAATCAACATCGAGTTCTTACGCTCCGCACATTATTAATAGAGATGAAAAAATCTTCAATTTTCAATCTTCAATATGCAATAATGCTTCTTCTCGCTTGTGTCACATTAACGGCACAAGCAGAAGAAACATTGGCCTACCGCCGTAACTCGTTGACGACCGTGCTCGTCTATCACCCCGAGGATGAGTTCGGAGGCGAGATCTTCAAAGCCTTCGACTCCCTGCCCATCCCCGATAAGTATGACGACCACTCGATCGAGGGCATGCGTGTGATCGACAACAGTCATATCTACGGTGTACAGAAACGCGACTCCGGTTATTACAAGGCGACTTACGGTCACCAGCTGACAGCCGCTGAGCTACAAAAGAACGCCAAGCACACCGAAGACCTGCTCAACGAGGCACAACTCGGTAAGTGGATGGTTGCCAAGTGGTTCGGACTCTCCAGTACGAATCCGGAGGACGCCACCTTCAACACCGAGCTCATCCAGACCCGCGGTCAGTACAACGCCAATGATGTCGATGTAGCACTGGCTTTGCAGACCACACGTGGATTGGCATCGCTCAGTGATGCCGGCGAAGAGTTGCTTGGTCAGACCTTCGTGCTCGTCAATGATATCACGTATATCACCGCCGAACAGGAAGCTGCAGCCGCCAAAGTGGCGATGGGCGTCATCGGAGGTCTGCTCGATGCGTTCACCGGAGGTAACTCCGGCCGACAGATGGCACAAGCCGCCGGTGCTATTGCAGACAGCTTCACCGGATTCAAGGTCAAGACCCACTCGTATCTGTATCAGTTGGAGTGGAATGACTCGATCGCAGCTATCTTCTATCAGTTCCACTATACCGGCAAACCCGATCCGGAAAAGGTGCAGGCTTTCCTCGACGACAAGACCACCTACCGCCTCAAATACGTTGCCCACGAGTATGAGTTCGATAAGAAATCCGTGCTCAAGGGTAAGTACGAGCGTACCGAACTCGTGCGTACTATCTGTGCCCGTTCGATGGATAAGAACATCGTAGCGCTCGCCAAGCAGTACGAGGACTTTAAGGTCAAGACTCCGGTTTATTCCATTCTCACCAACGAGAAAGGCAAGATCGAAGGGTATGCCGCGAAGATCGGTATGAAGGAAGGTATCTCCGAGAACTCGAAGTTCCAAGTGGTACAACGACTCCAAGATCCGGAGACCGGTAAGACGACCTACAAATACGTAGCCACCGTCAAGCCCAAGAAAGGACAGATCTGGGACAACCGCTACAACGCCGTGCTCGAAGAGGCTGATGGCGCTACCCTGCCCTACACGACCTTCACCAAGACAGCAGGCGGTGAGATCCTCCCCGGTATGCTACTTATTGAAGGCAAGTATAGAAAGGTGACAGAGTAAGAATGAAAAAAGCTCGTCATCCCGACGAGCTTTTTTCCAATAACAAACAATCTCTATTAACTAACCGGGTAGATCCCGGAGAATTTCTAACTCTCTACAATAGCTAAGCAAATACCGTGCCAAACTATGTTGTATAACTGGATAATATCGCTTCCAATGATGATTTGCCTCTTCTGGGCAGTCTTTTTCAACGTGCGTTTTTACCGCAAGAGCGATGATCCGCGCATAACGGGCACGATCCTGCTTTTCTATATCGCTTCGACCATTCTTTACACCGACCACTGGCTTTATTTCTCCGAGCACCCTAGTTTTATCGGCGAATGGAGCTATTTGGTGGCTAACCTGTGCGTATATCCTTTATATTTTGCGTACCTGCGCGCCCTCACGCGTGCGAAGGCGTCCGTTGAAGTGACGCTTTTGCTCCTTCCGGCAGCTCTCATTGCCCTCCTCTTCCCGCTCAACACCCGTTACGGTTGGATGGATAGCCACATCGTGCTGGTCTGCACCCGCGTTTGCTTCGCTTTCCAAGTCATCTGGGTCTGGGTGCGCGGTTTCCGTTTGCTTCGTGCTACCCAACAACGACTCGATAGTATCTACACCGATGATCGTAGTTACCTGCTCCAGCCGACTCACACCCTTCTGCTGCTGATCGGTTTCACGGCCGTGGTCTCCACGCTGCTTAACATCCTCGGACGCGAACTGTTCGACGGCAGTCTGCTCGTTTGTATCCCAGCGGTCATGATGTCGATTCTGCTCTTTAGTCTCGGCTACGTGGCCGCGCACACTACGATGCCCGCAGAGACGGTCGCGCCCCTCGAAGAAGGAGAAGCAGCGCAAGCCAGTACCGCGACGACCGAAGAGACCGATGAGCTGATGCACAAGATC
>CACWNR010000030.1 GCA_902762355.1 uncultured Bacteroidales bacterium | reverse complement strand
TGGTAAATGTGAAAATGGACAAATGAATTGGCTTGACTACGGCAAGGACAATTACTCCACTTTCACTTTCCATAACTCCCCTGATGGCCGTTTGGTAGCTATCGGATGGATGTCTAACTGGCAGTACGCAGAAGTCGTTCCTACCGTCGCTTTCCGCTCGCAGAATACTATCGCCCGCGATCTCTTCCTCTTTACGGATGACGAAGGCGAGTTTCGTCTGGGTTCTGTACCTTCTCCGGAGTCTTTGGCGCTTCGTGGCGAGGAGACCAAATACCTGCCCGATGCCGGGATCGTCGAACTGGAGCTGGACGGCAAACAGGATGCGCTCATCACTCTCTCCAACGACAAAGGGGAGAAAGTGGTCATGAACCTGGATGTGCACCGACGTACGTTCTCCATGGATCGTACCGCTTCGGGCGATTGCTCTTTCTCCCATGATTTTGCAGCACGCACTGTAGCGCCGCTCTTCATCAAACGCGATACCTATAAGGTTCTTCTTTTTATCGACCATTGTTCGATTGAGGCGTTTGATGCCGAAGGTGCTTGGTCGATGACCAACCTCGTCTTCCCCTCCGAGCCATACAACCATCTGGATGTACAGGGCGGCGAAGCAAAAATATATACTATCCGTTAAACATTCATTCGTTAATCGTTAATTCATTACATTATGTCTAATATGCAAAAAACTTCTAAATTTGCCCTCCTCTCGGTGATGCTCTGTTTCTTCACCCACCATGGGCTTTGTGGACCTCGTGGGTATCGCTTCCAACTACGTGCAGCAGGACCTCGGTCTGACGCATGCGCAAGCGAACATCATGCCCTCGCTCGTTTTCTTCTGGTTCCTCATCTTCTCTGTGCCGACGGGAATGTTGATGAATAAGATCGGTCGTAAGAAAACCGTCCTTCTCTCTATCCTCGTCACCGTCCTGTCGCTGATCCTGCCGCTGTGCGGCGAGAGTTACGCGTTGATGCTCTGCGCCTTCTCGCTCCTCGGTATCGGTAACGCCCTCATGCAGACTTCGCTTAATCCGCTGGTATCGAATATCGTAACGGGCAACCTCTCCTCGACGCTGACCTTTGGTCAGTTCGTCAAGGCGATCGCCTCTTTCCTCGCACCGTATATCGCCATGTGGGGCGCTACGGCGGCGATCCCTCACATGGGCTTGGGCTGGAAAGTGCTCTTCCCGATCTATGCCATCATCGGTATCGTGGCTATCCTTGCGCTGGCGTTCACGTCCATCCATGAGGAACCGGTAGCGAAAGGTTCGTCTTTCGCGCAGTGTTTCAAACTGCTCGGCAATCCGTTTATCCTCCTCTGTTTCTTAGGTATCATGTGCCATGTGGGCATCGATGTCGGTACCAACACGACGGCGCCGAAGATCCTCATGGAGCGTCTGGGTATGGACTTGGCGGCTGCCGGATTTGCCACCTCGCTGTACTTCATCTTCCGTACCATCGGTTGTCTCTCCGGCTCGGCTATCCTGCGTCTCATCCCCGAGAAAGTGTTCTTCGCGATCTCCGTATGCATGATTATCGCAGCGATGATCCTTCTCGCCGTGAGCCATTCGCAGGCAGCCCTCTATACCGGTATCGCCCTCGTGGGATTCGGTAACTCCAATATCTTCTCTATTTGCTTCGCCCAGGCGCTCAACCACGACCCCGAGCACAAGAACGAGATCTCCGGTCTGATGATCATGGGTCTTTTCGGAGGAACCATCTTCCCGCTTTGTATGGGTGTTATGTCCGATATCATGGGCTCTCTCGGCGCCGTCCTCGTCATGGCTGTCGGAGCTCTCTATCTCTCCTATTTGACAATTAAAATCAGAGCATAATGAAAAAATACGTTATTGGTATCGGCGAGGCGCTCTTTGACTGCCTCCCGGAGGGACGCAAACTCGGTGGCGCGCCCGCAAACTTCGCTTATCATGTCTCGCAGTTCGGACTCAACGGATGTGCTATCTCCGCTATCGGCGCTGACGAACTCGGCGATGAGATTGTAGATACTTTCGAGAAAGTGCACCTCGATCATATCTTGCCCGTTGTCGAACAACCTACCGGCACCGTCAAGGTCACGCTCGACGAGAAAGGTGTACCGCAGTACGAGATCTGTCTCGGCGTTGCCTGGGATAATATCCCCCTCACTAACAGCATGTTAGAGGTGGCGCATCAGGCGCAGGCGGCGTGTTTTGGTTCGCTCGCGCAGCGTTCCCAAACCAGCCGGGAGACCATCCAGGCTTTCCTGGACGCTATGCCGGAAGATGCACTCAAGGTTTTTGACATCAACCTCCGTCAGTCTTGGTACACCGCCGAAGTGATTGCAGAATCCCTTCAGCGGGCGAATATCTTCAAGATCAATGACGAGGAACTCGATGTCGTAGCGACCATGCTTCTCGGCGAACCTACCGTTCCCGGCAAACTCATCGCCGAGGACCCTGAGAAGACCCGCCGTATCTGCCGCGAACTCATCGCGCGTTACGAGCTGGATATGCTCATCCTCACCTGTGGTGCCATCGGCTCTTATGTCTTCACGGCTTCCAAAGAGAGCTATGTCGCTACGCCCAAAGTACAGGTGGCTGACACCGTCGGTGCCGGAGATTCTTTCACCGCTACGTTCGTAGCCCAACTCCTCCTCGGCAAGACCATCCGAGAGGCGCATGAGAAAGCCGTGGCTGTCTCGGCCTTCGTCTGCACCCAAAACGGCGCCATGCCGGAATTGCCGGATGAACTGAAGAAATAATCCGATTTCATAATACCTTTTCAAGGCGATCCGTTTTTTGAAGCGGGTCGCTTTTTTTCGTAAGTTTGCCGGAGGCACACTCCGTGGCACGTTGCCATGGAGCATTCCCGCCTTTCTGATGCTATCGCTCCACGGTTGTGAGTTGCCGTTTTATCTATTCTTTTCCTAACAGCCAATCTATCACATTGATTTTACGTATACCGTCAATGTTTGCGCTATCAAAGTCAGTTGTCAAAAGATATTTAGGATAAGTGTCCTTAATCTTTCTTAATGACGAAAGTTCACGATTTAGTGTTTTTTCGTCATTAACGGTGTATGCTACTTGATAATACTCACGCTCTCCGTTGTGTTTCATAACCACAAAATCCACTTCACCTGCATCTGTTCTGCCAGCATAGACCTCTCCTCCTCGTCTCAGTAGTTCAAAATACACCACATTCTCTAACTTATGCCCTAAATCAATGGTCGGAGCATTCGTTTGTAGGAGATTGCGGAAACCGAGATCCACTGCATAATACTTGTAATTGCTTGCCAACAACCGTTTGCCCTTGATATTGTACAGACGGACAGGATAAATCAGATACGATTCCGTAAAGTAACGAAGATATTTCAGCACGGTATTGTGCGACATCTGTTGTCCTGAATTGCGGTTCAGCGTATCTGCGATGTTGTTCGGCGACACCACACTGCCAATACTATCATAGAGGAAATTAATCACACGTTGCAAAGTATCAAACTTCCGCAGTTTTTTCCTTTGCACAATATCTTTGACCACGACCGTATCATACACTGATTGCAGGTAAGCATTAACCATTTCCGGAGCTGTGCGGGACAAATTGACTGCTTCCGGAAAGCAGGAGGTATTCATATACTGGCGGAACATCCTGCCGGAATCATGCTCATCGGGAAAAGAGGCAACGTATTCAGCAAAAGAGAACGGATGCAAATGAATATTGATATACCGTCCGGAAAGCAAGGTACTCAAATCGCTGGAGAGCATATAAGCATTCGAACCAGTGATATATAAATCCACATCTTTCTTGACATAAAGCGCGTCCACCAGTTTCTCGAAATGTGGTAAGATTTGCACTTCATCCAAAAACACATATTGCTTTGGAATGTTCGGCAAGTGAGCTATGATGTAATCATATACTTCTTCCCATGTTGCAAAACGGGCACTCTCACGTTCCTCAAAATTGAGAGACAACACTGCATTATTCTGTACACCATTAGCATACAAATACTGTCTGAATGCCATCAGCAATGTGGATTTTCCGCAACGACGGATACCGGTTACAACCTTTATCAGGTCTTGATCACGCAATTTAATGAGTTGCGACAGATAGGATTCTCGATTTATCATAGTGCCAATCATTTCTACTGACGAAAATCACTTGTTTTTACAAATTTCGTCAGTAATCAGCTGCAAAGGTACTGCTTTTTTGGGATATATGCAAGATTTTGGGCGATTTTTTGCGTCATTTTATTGCATAATTCAAATTTTTTGGAACATTTTTGGCAATTTTTGACTTATGATGCTATCGAAAAAGTAGACACTTGAGGTAGAAAAAATATCATACACTTGTATAAGTGGAAAAAAAGTATTATCTTTGCACCGTAAATCAAGAAGTATGGATATGTCTACTTTTTGAATCTGGTACATACCTTTTCAAGGCGATCCGTTTTTTGAAGCGGGTCGCTTTTTTTCGTAAGTTTGCCGGAGGCACACTCTTGGACACGTCGTCCCTGAGAAATCCCGCCTTCCGGGGTACTTACAATGTTAAAAAAACTGACGGGCTGACAGGCTGACACCCTATTTATCAAATACCCACACACGCGTGTGTGAGGTTTATAGAGTAGGGTGGCAGCCGTCCATTTGTCAGTCACGGGTTAATTACCTGGTATTTGCCTTCTATTTGCCTGGTATTTGCAATACCACTCCGTTACCACTACGCACCGTCCTAAGTCTATTAATAACCTATTAAAAAATTATCATCATGAAAGTAGATCTTATTTTACCGATTGATGTCCTTCGGCGCTTCTTTTTTGTTCATATTATGTAACAATTCGTAAAAAAAAAGCACTAATTCGTAAATTTTTGCATTTTTTTTTGCGTATATGAGATTTTTTTCGTACCTTTGCCCCCGTTATGCATATTTTTTTTAAAACATCAAAACAAAAATGAAAAAGATTAACTTAATTTTGGCGGCTCTCGTAGCTGTAGCCATGACATCATGTGTCAAATTCAAAACCGAAGCAACGGTGGATGTAGAGGTAACCAAAGCAGGTAAACCGGCAGCCGGTGTTGTAGTGTACAAATTCAAAGACAACGGTCTGGGTGGTGAAGGTTTAACGCAATATAAGAGCAATGCAACCGGTAACGAGACGACCGATGGTGGCGGTGTAGCCCGTTTCGAGCTCAAATCTCCGGATGATCTGGATCCGAGCGATGTAGCAGGCGTAGAGAACAAGGATCAGGCTACTTTCTTCTTCTGCACCTACGATGCAGAAGGAACACGTAACGGTATCGTAACGGTAGGTGTAAAAACAGGAGACAAGAAAACGGTTAAACTTACAATAGAGTAAAATTATGAAAAAAGTATTTGTATTGGCAGCCGTATGCTGCCTCGCGGTAGTAGCCGCATTGTTCATCTCGTGTGATGCAGGTCAAAAGAGCAGTTATCAGTACATCGTCGGCCTGGACGACTCGATCGAGCAGGATCCGAACATGAGCATGCAGTTCGAGCTGAACGCGCTGCCTGTAATCATGGGGGAGATGAAAAAGACCGCAGACCAATCGGGTGATAACTCGGTTATCTTCAAGGACACGAAAAAGAATGCGGACAAGCGTGCCAAAGACGCGTTTGCAGCAGGCATTGCCAAACTGCGTGAAGGTGGTATCGGTTCGTACAAAGACCTTGTTGTGGTGCTCAAAGCGCTGAATAATGACACCAACAAATGGGAAGTGATCGATAAAGTAAAGCTCTAAGAACATTTGACAAAATGAAAAAGTTTTTATTTGTAATGATGGCCCTCGTGGCTACGTTTGCTTTCACGGCATGTGAGAAGAGTGAATCACAGATTTTTGACCTCACCTATGATGAGACCACCGGTGGTCAGGCCGAAATCATAGCTTATCAGCTGAATTATCGCGAGATCTTCATCCAGGAGCTGAGCGCAGTGGCTAAACCTGTTACGGAGGCCGGAACCACGTTTGTGATTGACGGTACGAAGAGTTCCGCTGTCAAAACAGCCACAGCGGCATTTAACAAAGCCGGAGAAAAAGCGCAGCAGAAAGCCGGTGACAATTCGATCATGAAGGGCTTCAAGGTTATCCTGAAACACAGTGTCGGAAACGATACTCCGAGCGAGTGCGCAAGCTTTACTTTCAAATAATCATTATTGTTTGAACTGGGTATGCGAGGCTGATTACCTCGCATACTTGCAATATAACAACAACCCGCCGATCGGCGATGAAGGGGACACGAATGAATAAACCCAAGCAAATACATAACTAACACATATGAAACACATTTTTAACCGTTTGACAGTCATCATAGGACTGCTCGCTATTTTCGTAGGAAGCGCTTTCGCTACGAACAGTTTCCTGGAAGAAACCCAGAACTACAGCGTCACGCCCAAAGGCAACGGCGTAGTGCATTTCAAGATTCCTATCTGGGCGTATGGCCGCGTGAACAACTATCGTCTGGGCTACGGAACGTCGCTCTGGTACTCGGGTACATACAACAAGATCCCGACGTCAGGCGTAACCCATTTCGTGTATATCCGCAGTACGGACACGCAGAACACCTCTGACCCCGATAAGAACAGTACGGCGGAGATCAGAGTGAGCAAGGGAACCGTGAAAGTGACCAAGACGGCGGACGGCGGCACGAAGCAGATAGATTCGGGTACGGACTATCAGCGCGTGGAACTCCCGGCTCAGAAATCGATGGACGGCAGTTACCAACGCGTCGTGTTCCTCGAATTTGACTGGTATGTGCCCCAAGAACTGACGACTACGACTTTCTATGCCGGCGTAGACGGGTTAATCTACAAATATGATGCGAATGATAAATCGGAATTACAGGAAATGAATATATGGTATTGTTTCCCGGACAGGTTGGACGGCGCGGATGATCTGATAGCACCGGAGTTGCAGTCTCCCTATCTGTATTTCATGGACGAAGAAGGCAATCCGGTACGCGAAGGCAAGGCGGCGATTCCATACGTGGTATATCAGACCCCGAAGTCCTATACGACGACGTTCAACTCGCAGTCTGTGACGGTAAGCAATCGCGCCGGTTCGATCATCGTACCTACCGCCGACACTATCCAGCGCAACTTCAAGGCTACGTTTACGGTGCAGCCCAACTCGGATGTATCGACTACGGTGGAGCGTTCGACAAACGCCATCGATATCCCTGCCTATCACCGTATCTATGATTTCGCGGTGAAAGAGGGCAAGGATGCGCAGGGCAGTTACACGGGCGCCAAGACGCTGAGCTGGACGATACGCAATCCGCAGGCGGAGGATCTGATGAGTACCGACTATTTCGAGATACAGCGTGCGCAGAAAGAAGATTATTCGGATGCGCAAACGATTCAATTGCTGCCCATGACTCCGGATAGCAGTACATACACCTACGTAGACGAGACGACCGTACCGGCAGGAACAGCTGTGACAGAAGACTCACTCCAACGATACTACAATATAGACTATAAAAACTATGTGCTCAAGTCTGAAGAAGGCGAACCGCTCTATTCGATGAATCTGCAATTGGTAGCGAAGACGAAGACTCAACCGGCGCAGCCTATTTACTACCGCGTACGTCGTGCTTCCGCCTCGGCATGGGACTGGAATCATCCTTTCGCCCAGCAGACGACATTGCAGCAGCACAGCTATCTTGCGCCGTTGGCACTCACGCAGCCGAACTACACGCTTGACCCTGATTTTGAGAACAACCGTAAGGTACATTTCAATATCAAAATTGACAATGCGGAGATAACCGATGCGCCTATTGTACCCGCAGACTGCGAGCTTACTCCTGAGTTCGTGGAGAATAAGATGCCGATCGATTCGATTACGCTCAATGTAAATGTTCAACCGGCATTCCATGAGGCAGTTAGCTACATCAAGTTCCAAGTCGACGACCGACACGAAGTTAATGTGTGGAATGAAGGCATGCAAACCATCAAGCTGCCGTACTGTCGTTCCGGGTCCTTACGGATTGAAATAAAAGGTAGATGGTACAATACCTATTTGTTTAACGAATGCGGCAATGATTTTGTCTTGGAAATTATCAGACTGACTGAGCAGAAGATGGTTGAGATGGACGGCGGTCTATATACGTTCATCCTTGATAGCCGAGATCGTTATAGTTTCGGATGGGTATATGAGGGCCATGCGGAATTTACCCCCAACCAAGGAACGAAAGTGATACCTGCCGTCGTAACCGATCGCTGGAACGAGGTGAAGGATACGGTGAAACAGATGATGTTCGAGAAACTGACGGAGAAGTACCGCACGACGGCCTACGGCCGCTGTACATGGGACCGCGGCGCGAAACTGGTGCTTACGCGCACATCCGTAGAGTCGGGAAGCGAGATAGAGTTCATCGTTCCGCAAGACAGCATTCGCCGCAACGAGGACGGCAGTTGGACAGCGCACTTCACGGATATAGCGAACATGGCATGTACGCACTATACCTACACCGCACAAATTGATCCGTCGGACGCCGAGTTGCGCTTCCAGAACCCGAATTTCGAAGCGCCGGTAACGATTAACGGCCCGTCGCTCTATTTCGATGAGGCAGCTACGATAACTTCCTTTACCGCTTCGCAGGGACTGACGGACGGAGAGAACAAACGCGGCGTGCAGTTGCGTTGGACGGCTTCCGCGCCTTCTGTGGATGAGTTTATATTGCTTCGTATCCCGCAAGGCAGCAGCAGTACGCCGGATACGATTTATCGAGGCGCAGAGGTTACATGGTTTGACCAAACCGCCGTGCCGGGTCAACACTATGAGTATACCATCGTAGCGCGCTATGAGTGCAACGGCCGGCGAACCGACAACAATGCTACGGCGATAGGATGGCGTACCGAGTTCGGCGAGATACGCGGTGTAGTCACGCAGACCGACAACTCGGGCATGTCGGGCGTGACGGTCAGCCTGAGCGGCAACGGCATCACGCGCAGCATGGTCACGGGCGCCAGCGGTGCGTTCGTCTTTGACAGCCTGCCGTATGATGTGACTACCGGAGCGATCTATACGATAACGCCTACCTCGCAGTACGGTATATTCAGCTATAACAACACCTCTTCGGGCGTAGCATCCGTGGCACTGGACGCGAGTCACCCTATCGCGGAGGCTATCCATTTCGTCAATACCAATTGCGTCCGCCTCACGGGACGCGTGCTCTATGACATGAGTACGATACCGGTAGCCGACGCGTATTTCCTGCTGAACGGCGATACGATCCGCCGCAACGGAAAGGCCTATCTCACCGGCATAGACGGTTCGTTTGAACTGACGGTACCGAAATCGATGCCTTGCCGTCTGCAGGTAGCGAAAGCCGGACATACGTTCAAGAACGACGGATGGCTCTTCGTGACGGAGGGCGATACGACCTTCTCGTTAGTCAAACCGCTGGACGGCGTTCGGCTGTATGACCGGACGAAGGTACGTCTCGTCGGACGTGTAGCCGGAGGTATCGACCAGCAGAAACTGCCGCCTGCTTTGGGGTTGGGTAAGAATAACTTGGGCGATGACCTTCAACTGGTGCTGATGCTCGAGGGTGACAATACCGCTCATGTGGTGCATAACCCCGACGACCTGACGCAAGATTCTCTCCATTTTGCAGTGGATAACACGCAGACCATATACGAGCTCAAGCGCATCATCATCCGCCCGGATAGCAAGACCGGTGAGTATGCGACGGACTTGTTCCCGGTTAAGTACAAAGTGGTACAAGCGACAGCCAATGGTTATGCGACGCTGCTCAATATCGCAGCAGGTGCTCCGACCCTTGACCTGATTAACGCTCCGCTGCAGACGCTGCGTTCCGACAGCGGCGATTTGCATGCTACCTACAACGCCGTGTATGACTGTATCTACCGCAGTCCGATGGAAGTAGGCATCGTGCAACTCCAAGCCGGAATGCCGCAGGAAGGCTACGGCGAGAAGACGTTGCCGGTATCGAACCTGCTGAACCTCAGCAAGTCGGTGGACGCCTATACGGTCGATAGTTTAGGCAGGGTGAACTACCTGCTTGAGTATCCTATTTTCCAGCAGGGTCGCACCTACCAGTTCCGCGTCTCGGTCTATGAGGATTATTATTACAACAACGACCCCTTCTCCTCCGGCGCCGACCGCGTTCGTCTGAACGGCGGCCAACTGAAAATCTACAACGGATTCAAATCGGGCGAGAACACCGCTACGGCGACCTATCCGCTCAACGAAGCCGGCGAGGCGAACATACAGGTAGAGGTAGATAACCTCAGCCTGCTGGCTACGGGCACGAACGCGCTCCGCACGCTCGACCTCTCCATAGAGCGTGAAGGCGGTTCGCTTGACTATCAGGCGCTGCGCGGATTTGTGACGGGTAACTATGTCGAGAACGGCGATATCCGCGCTGTCACAGCTGACATCAAGGTGTTGGATGTGCTGCGCGACCCGCCGGGAAGCGGAAGTAGCTGCTCACTGGAGAAAGGCGCCAGCTATAAATCGGTTAACCCGTTTGCCATCACCCTTAAGGCCGGTATCAACCTCAATTTCAAGATAGGTACGGCGTACAACCAGTCCGTCGGAGTGGTGAGCACGGTGTCGTATAGCGGCGTGAGCGTTTCGGCCGGCAAGACCAACGCATTCACGTTGCCGCTGGTGGCATCAATCAAGTATAATTCGTCCTACTCCTATACCTATAGCAACAGCGAGAAGATCTCTACCGGTTCGTCCCCGTCGTTTGTGGGCGCGGATGCGGATGTGTTCGTCGGTCATACGACGGAAGTGCTCTACGGTACAGTGCGCGCCGTGCGTATCATCGATGATACCACCTATCAGCTGCGTAAGCCGGCTATCGATGCAGGATATATCAAGGAGATTGCGTCTGCCCAAACGGAGGACGGTGCGAAGTACCATTTCGTGATCGCCAAAGAGACGGTGCTCGGTAGCCGCGTAGGAACGGATTTCGCCTATACGCAGGGACATATCGCAAACAAGATCCTTCCGAATCTGGTTGCCCAGCGTAACGCGCTGCTCACCAATGTGGCAGACTCTGCAGCGGCACAAGCGATAGCGAATGCGCAAAAGAAGGCCGTCTATTGGAATATCGCTACCGATGAATCGAAGATAGGTTTGGACACTACGACCTATAAAATTATCAAACCGACGAATGTACCGGACTTCATTGAAGCCGATAAAGTGAAAGCTATCAATAATGTCATCGTCAAATGGGTAAGTATCCTTGCGACCAACGAACGGGATAAAGTGGTAGCACGCCAGTCCGGCAAGCATGTAGGAACCTACAGCGTCAGCGGCGGTACCAACCATGACTATAGCGAGAGCTACTCAGCAGACTGGTCGATGGGCGGAAATATGTCATATGGTACACCGGATTTCGGTACGCTGTTCAAACAAGCGGGCGACGGAAGCGCGTTGACAGGCTCCACGCCGTTATACAACGCGTTGGTGAATCTGATCACTGAACGCATCAAGGGAGGAGACAATGCCGCCGCTATCGATATCAACGGCGTAGCTGTCGGCGCACAGTGGAAAACCGAAGTGACGCCGGTATTCAATATCGACACCGATATCCCGTGGTCCGACCACAGCGGAAGCGAGTCGGTATCGCGTAAGATAAGCTTCAACATCGTGCCTGACTCCTACGGCTATACCACAGTCAGCGTCTATCGTGCGCCGGCAGACAGTATCTTCCTCTCGCAGATTGGCAGTTGGAAGCAATATATGAATATGTACTCCAACGCCACGGACTATAAATACGGCAGTTTCATCTTCTTCCAGGAAGGCGGTTCGAGTCACTGTCCATACGAAGGCGAGGTGCGCACCAAGTGGTACAAACCGGGTATGTTCGTCTTGGGCAACGCAACGCTGCCGATGGAGAACCCGAAGATCACGCTTGACCAGCACTCTATCAGCAATGTGCCTGCAGACCAAGCGGCTGTGTTCCGCGTTACGCTCGTCAACGATAACCTCAATACCGACGGCCGTCCCGCCAAAGGGCAATATCTATCGTTGTCCGTAGAGCCGCAGACGAACCCCGACGGAGCCATCATCCTCATGGACGGCGAGCCGCTTACCTCGGCTTCGACGCTCACCTTCTTCTGCGAACCGGGCGTACCTATCGTCAAGACCATGCAGGTGAAGCGCGGCATCGTGGACGACTATGAGGATCTGACGATCAAACTGGCTTCCACTACCTGTGCGTCTATCGGTACGCTCGCGAAGTTCTCCGTTCATTTCATGCCGGAGTCTTCGCCCGTCAGCATTTCCTATCCGCGGGATAAATGGGTGATGAATACCCTCTCTGCGCGGGATTCTATCGGCTATTATCTGCCTATTACCATTGATGGCTTTAATGTCCATCATAAGAACTTCGACCATATTGAGTTCCAGTACAAACTATCGACGGAGAACAACGATGCGTGGGTCAATGCCTGCTCGTTCTTCGCCAACGACAGTCTCTACGCCCTCGCTACGGGTAACAAAGCGAAGATAGAGAACGGACGAATCACTCCCTTCCGCTTCTACGGAGAGCGTGATCCGAAAGAACTCAACTACGACCTGCGTGCCGTTTCCTTCTGCCGCTACGGATCGGGCTTCGTCACCAAGTCCTCGCCCGTCATCAGTGGTATCAAAGATACCCGTCCGCCGGTGCTCTTCGGCAAACCGCTGCCCGCTAACGGCATCCTCAAACTTGACGGGGATATCAAACTGCGGTTCAGCGAACCCATTGCAGGCAACTGGCTCGATGAGGATAACAACTTCCAGATACTCGGCGTGACCAATGCCACCGGTATCACGCAGACCACCTCGCTCTATTTCGACGGTCAGGCCGACCACTACGCGGTCAGCCAGGCTTCGCGTGAGCTGGCCATCACCGATCTTACCATCGACATGCTCATCAAACCCGCGGAAAAGAACCGCGAGATGATCCTCTTTGCACATGGTAACGAGGAGGAGTCCTTCACGTTCAGCCTCACGGCTGACAACCGACTCAAACTCTCTACCGAGTCCGACGGTAAGCACAAAGAGTACCTCTCCAAGCAAATGGAAGAATTATCCGCCAATGACTTCACACGGGTGATTATGACCTACGAACTATTCGAGAATGAAATCCATTTCTATGCCGGAACGAAGGATGTCACCGACAATGACTTCATCGGTTGGGTACTGCAGGACGAAGCTGCTCCGCTGCGTTTCGGCGCCGGACTGAAGGGCGAGAATCCCTTCCACGGTAACATGATGGAGGTACGTGTGTGGACGAATGCCCTCAGCCCCGCCGAGATAGCCAACACTCACCTGCGTCGCCTCACCGGCTATGAGCACGGACTGCTGGCCTACTATCCGCTCTCGGAGAGCAAGGGTAACACGATGGACGATCTCGCCTCCGGTGCTACACTTACCGCCAAGGGACTCTCGTGGACCAATCCGCAAGGCATATCGCTTGCTACCAACGGTAACAAGGTGCGCCTGCAGCCGACGCTCTTCTCGCGCACCGAGGCCGAGGACTACACCTTCATGTGCTGGTTCCGGAGCGATAACTCTTCGTACGATGAGGTCTCGCTCTTCGGCACCGCAATGGGCGACTCCGTCACGATGCAACTCGCGCTCAGCGACGGGGCTATCCGCTTTACGGCAGGCGATGTGGATCAGTTCGCTTCGGCGGATCTGACCGACGGCAAGTGGCACCACTGCGTACTCGTCATCAGCAAGACCTACAACAGCGGTACGCTTTATATCGATAACCGGCTCATCCTCATGTTCCCCACCATCGGTATCGGCGCACTCGCCGGCACGTCCGTTTGGATTGCCGACGGACTGGAGGGTAACATCGATGATGTATGTCTCTTCGAGCAGGCGCTGCCCGCGGAACTCATCGCCGAGTACGGCAAACAGACGCCTAACGGCGAGGAGATGGGTCTGATCAACCTCCTTACTTTCTCGCGCGTTAAGCGCAATTCCTCGGGTGTGATGGAGCAAGTCTTCAGCCCCGATAACCAACGCGTCTTCCGCGATGCCAACGGCAACGTAGTGGAGAAGATACAACCGCTGCTCATCGACGATCTCACTACGCAGGCCGACAAGAGCAATTATGCGCCTGTACGCGACAGGGGACTGCTCACGAACCTGCCGTTCAACTGGACTTATCAGGAATCCGACCTGCTCATTAATATCAAAGCGCAGCCGCGCGAGATCAACAAACGCACGATGTATCTCACTGTGCGCGATGTAGAAGACCTCAACGGCAACCGCCTGCCCTCGCCGGTTATGTGGACCGTCTATGCGAACCTCAACAGCATCGTCTGGAGCGAGCGCTCTTTGCGGATAGTGATGGATTATGAGCAGTCTTCCGCAATGCGTAGCTCTATCACGATTGTTAACCAAACCGGTATGACACGTCAATACACGATTGACCACTTGCCGAAATGGCTCTCCGTTTCGCCCGCACAGGGAACGCTCGAAGCAGAGGACGAGAAAACGGTTACCTTCACCGTAACGGAAGTGCTCAAACCCGGTATCCACAACCATGTCGTCTATCTGACCGATGATCAGGGATTGTCCGAACCGCTACTCATCGAGGTGGAGGT
>CACWNR010000029.1 GCA_902762355.1 uncultured Bacteroidales bacterium | reverse complement strand
TGTTTTAGAATTTAACATTTGCGTATAAAGCAGTTAGCGTTTGATATAACCTTTACGGTGCTTTACAAGTGTTCCGTGGGAGTGTTTGCAAGGTTTTCGTAACAAAATACTACCATCGGTGCAAGAACTGACCGTAGGGAGGTCTTGCGCCGGAATAATGTGTGGAGATTTTTTTAGCGCCCAAAGTAGCGGCGAAACGTGCTCCGACCTTTCAAATCAACGTAGCGGTAACTAACTTTGCACCGGAAAGGCTTGTATCAGATAAACGCGGATCTGCTGCGTACAAATGTATTCGTATAGAAACATATACTTGGCATAGCAGACAGTTTCGGTATCGAGGACGAAAAACCAAGCCCTCAAATGACAAGCATAAAGAAAAAGAAAAAACATGGGAGGGAGAAGGCTGCCATCACGAATGGGTGGCGGCTATGCTCGTATCGCAATGGCGTAGTTGCGACTGTAGCAGGCAGGCGGGAAAATTGCGAGTCAGAACTGAATACTTGGAGGTCTGCCGCCATTTTCGTGCCGGTATTAGCATAAATGTCAATCTATGCCAATACGCCTTCTACAGGCGCAGCGCCTGCATAACGGGTATGCCGGGAAGGAGCGGAGACGTAACAGCCGGGCGGCGGCGAGGCATGTTGAGGATAGCAGAACTGAACACTTGGAGGTCTGCCCGAAAACACGTTGAGCCGTAGCCCAGCCGTGGAGGTTTAGCGACTGTGCGCGGGAGAGTGATAGCAGACTGTGCTGCAGCAGGCATGGGAGGAGAGCGCTCGTATTGCAAGAGGCGTACAGTTGCGCCGGTACTGGGTAGGTTAAGAATTGCGGTCAGAACTGAACACTTGGAAGTCTGCCGCCATTCTCAACCGGCTTCGCGTCTGGTCGCCCAGTAAACGAAAACCCAACTACTGGGGCACATGCCTGCATAATGGGCGCGGAAGAGGGAGAGAAGGATGGAACAGCAAAGCGGAGGGAGTGACCAAGGCGAACGGTCAGAACTGAACACTTGGAGGTCTGACCGCGAGACTTAACGACCAAAGCCTTGCCGTGGAGAACGAATGACCAGGGAGAGGGAAGCCTGCAGCAGCTTTATGGGGTGGTCAAGCCGGACGCTCGCAGGGTGTATGTGCAGCCGGTACAGCAAAGGGCTGTAGTCACCCACCGGAGGTAGTTGCAGCCACCGGCAGGTAGAGTGAAGGACGCCGCTGTTTAGTCCAGGGCGAACAAACGTGACAGAAAGAGGTAGACCGTAAAAAAAGGCCCACCATGAAGTGAGCCTGATTGGGGTTAGGGGTTACGAGTTACGGAGCGCAGACAAAGGCAGGGATGAACGGTTCGGCAATGGTGCCAAGGTGGTCATCGTTGATGAAGCGGAAAGCGTCCTTGGCTTCGAAGAGGTTCTTGTAATGCGCGCAGTAGTAGCGAAGGGTCACCGATGATGGGTTACCGGTTACGGGAGCCGCTATATACAAGAAGAACAAGCCGTCTTGCGGTTGAGCCACGCCAAGGCAAGTCTCGCCGGAGAAAGCGGCAAGGAGATCGTTGACGCTAGGTTGCCAGTCGGCAGCCGTTTCCGGGTACTGCGCCTTGAGATCCACCTTGATGACCGCGGTCATGGAGGAGGTAATGTCACTCACTCCGGGAGCGGTCCATGTAGGACGTGCTACGTTGCCATTGAACGATTCGGGAGCGTTCTTATCCTTGCACCCTGCGAAAAAGACCGTTAGCACTGACAAAATACAGATTACATAATACAGATATTTTTTCATTTTTTCACAGATTTATCAGATTAAACAGATCCCAATAGGAGTGGTGCGTTCTCCGCTGGAACTGAGGAGGGAGGCTGTTTGCAGTACAAAAACTATTTCTGTACGCGGAGCGATATAGTGTTTCTGCATCATAGTTTCTGTCCGTTTATGGAGTATTTCTCTCCGTTTCTAATAATGATTAAATGGCCATCTTCGATAATCTTATTGGTCTTTGGTAACTGGTCATTAGTAATTTGATCCATGTCTGTAGGGGTAGAAACGATGCGGAAGGAGGCGGGCATGTTTCGATGAACGGGAGCGAATGAAGCCACTGTACTTACCTGAAACCATGCGCGGAAACCAAGCATTTTAGCGGATGCGATATCTCCGTCGGTAGGCCAATAGAGGGTGTTGTTTCCGCCAAGGAAGAGGTTGAGGTGCTGCGTGCCGTTGGTAGCATCGACAATGTGCGTCCTACCGTAAAAACCATGGTACGTCACTTGTCCTGCACCGGCATCATCAGCCATTTGGTCAACGTCCCATGAGATGTCCATAAAAAGCATTGCATTGAGCACCTCGCCTGTGTTCGGCCATTGGATAAGATACGGTGTGCCAGCAGTAAGAGACGAACCTGCGAGCAGCGTGATGTCGAGTTGGAGGGCATTATCCACAACGGTTGCGCCAACGAACTCATACACCTCTGCTCCTGCGAGCGGGGAAGTGGCGATATTCGGCACATTGAACGGAAGCGTGAGGGTATTAAAACAACCTGCCTTGCGAAGCGTACGGAAGAGAAAGACAGCGGGTGTAGATTGCGTTCGAAAGGTCGATATCTGACCGGCGGTAGTCTCCTCATCGTCACGTTCGTCGAGAAAACAGAGATTTAGTTTTTCTCCATAACTGGTGTTCCAATCCGAAGAGTTATACCCATCCGTACCTCCTAACTTAGGCACACATATCTGCAGACTTGCATGACAGCCCGTGAAAGCATCTGCTACTAACGTAGGGGCGCTGGTAGGACGACAGAGTACACTTACAAGTGCGGAACAATCATAGAAAGCTTGCTCACCGACTAAAGTAACAGAAGGCGGAATGACTACACTTGTAAGGGCAGTACAATTCTTAAAGGCTCTCGTGTTTATCTCAGTCACGTTATCAGGTATGACGACATCCGTGAAATCCATACGCCCCATAAACGCCTGCGAATTAATCGTTGCCGCTTGCGTGGGGTCGGGTGAAGTGAGGACAAGCGTAGTGCCGTCCAGTTCGTACTCCAAGTTTGTACCGCAAGGAGTACCCGCCGAGGCGGTGCCTACTGCCCCGATGAGCAAGGCAGTAAATGTTGATCTTCGATGATCTTATACGGACGGCTGGTCTCGCCGGGTTTCAGGATAATAGGAGCCTTTAACGAACCGTGATGGGCATCAGAGGTGTATCGAATAGGCTGCTCAGCACGAAGCGGGGTCCCATCTTCTGTTTCAAAGCGAAGTTCGTCAGCAAAGTCAGACGAAACCGTTAAGAAGTAGAGCGTTTCGTTGTTCAGTTCAATCGGCGTTGCGATACCTACGAGTTCATCACCGCTGAACGCCTTAACTCCCTCATTCATTAATTCATTCACTCCTTCAACCTTACAGATCATCGTCATGTTCGTAGCGGCTTTGCCGTTGAACTTCGGAGCGCGTTGCGGCGCGTTAGCGGCCTTGCTGTAGAACTTGATCGTTACATCTGATTCAGCAAGGCGCTTGAAGAAGTATCCTTCGCCCGGACGGAAAGCAGTGAGGTCACCTACCCATTTGCGGTCGGGCGAGAAGACGGCGAAGCGATTATGTGCCTTCACCATATCACCCGGAGTGGCATTGTCATAATAGCCGGCGAAGGCTTCGGTGATGGTCGTTGCTTGTTGTAACAAGCACGGCATCGGACTCCATTCGCCACCACCCTTAACCGTGATCTCCATCTTGTCTTCCGGCAGCGGATCACCACTGATATGCATCGTATTGCCTCCGGCGGCATACATCATATACATATCGCGGTAGTTCAAGGACTTGATAGTACCGAGGAAGGCATCCATGGTCTCCGAATAAGTGACGAACTGCTGGGTGGAGGGGTTCTTGATGAGGTCGCCTTCTTTCCACGGTTCGTTCGCCGTCAGCATATTACGAATTATACCTGTGGTTTCATTGAGGTTCAGATTGAACGATATCCAGTTCCAACCGGAATAGATGTCGATATTCTGTGTCTCACTACCACCGGTGGTGAAGAGTACCTGTGCTTCGTTTCCGCAACCATGGACATCACCTGCACGGAACTGTACATCCCGATCGACAATCAGGTTATATGTACGCCCGGTGGATGCCTGCCATAGGATGAAATTCACCGTCTTACCCGTCATCGCTTCGTTACCGAAGATCGTGAGATAGACATTGGAGGTATTAGCGGTGTTATCGTAGTCCACGTTGGCTTTGCCGATACACTCGTTGCGATAAATCGCATAGATGATATCGTTCTCGTCGGAGTCGTAGATATTGTTTATCTTCACCTGACCGCAAATGGACATGTTCAGCGGGTATTTGGATTCGTCCACATCGTTGTATGGCGGGAAGGCTTCTACCATGTATTCGATTTGCAGCGGTTCCGCCAAACCATCTTCGTCCACGACGTAGATAAGGTCGCCATACGTACCTACCGGCATAGGCTGCTTATATACCAGTTTGATAGACAACTCGCCTAATGGCTCTATCGTACCGTAAGTTTGATCCACAGTAAGCCAGTCGGGCAACGACTCAATCTTATACGTATGGCGCTTACCGCTCATGTTGATGATCTGTGTGACGATGTAGTTATTCGAATCTTCCATGCCGTATCGACCCCATATAGTCAGTTGTTTGTCTGCCCATTTGAGACTGTTATGATCCACAAAAGCGGTCCAAGTGATAGGCGAACGCATCGGGTTGCCGTTGAGGTCCTCCACATCGCGCACAGTGACATAGATAGACTGCTTGTTAATCTCGCGGTCAAGCATATTGAGGTTAATCATCAGTTCATCGCCGTTGAACGACCAGTCGAAGTTCAGTTTGGTCAATGCCCCGTGACTGGTGACAGGTGCGTTCTGCGTCTTATCTGCCAGTGCCGTGATGTCGCCATCTACGAGTGGCAGTATTTTGTCTATCACCTTGCCGGTAGCCGGATCTTTGAACTGACGACGGTCGTTGATAGAGAAGCGTTGTTCGAGTTTGCCGTTGGGGTTGAGGAACTGCTCTTCGAACGGCAGGTAAGCGATCAGACCCATCTCGTCTCCCACGAGAGCGATGTTGTCATACGCCTCCACAAGCGATTTCGGCAGTGCTTGCTCGAACACAGCGAACTCATCGATGTTACCGGCGAAGTTACCTCCCAAGTACATATCGCCTTGCGCACCGGCTGCAACGGTTGCGGGGAAAGTCTGAATCAGACTGCCGTCCACAAACAGGGCGGCGTTGTTATACGTGCGGTTGATAGACAGCACGACATGATGCCATTCGCCGTCGGCATAGTTGACAGAACCGATCCAGGTGAGCGAGTCGGAGCACAGTACAATGTTACCGTTCTCCAGCGCGATGAGCGCGCCGTGTTTATCGTCCGTACGTCCGGCACTGAAGAGGTTCGCACGCTCGGCAGCATTGTCCGTGGTACGGAACCAGAACATAAGGGTAGCATCATACACTTTGGAGCGTCCGAAGAGGTCGCCTATCAACTCGACACGCTGCTCTTTAGCCAGTTGAACCGAGAAGCCTTGCAGTTTATTCCATGTGCAACCGTGCAACGAGAGCGTAGCACCGTGTGCATGGTCTTTCACCAATTCACCCTTACCTTCGCTCATGCGATAGTAAGCCAATAACTCTTGTTCGTATCCCGTCAGGTAATGGTCATAAGTGGCGGCTATCTCTTCGAGCGTCAATGCCTTGGTCCATACGCGTGCCTCCAGCATCTGACCCGCATAGCCCTGACCGAAGATGAGCGGTGCAGAGAGGGAGTATTCGATGTTTTTCGAAGGCAGTGCTGACGGTTCGGTCATATCTACCGTACCTACATAGAAGCTGAAACCATTCTCTTTGGAATAGGTGACAGCCACACGGGTGAAGTCCAGCATCGGGTCCGCCAGTTTCTTGGATTTGTACGGCGTGGAATTACCGATCTGCGCATAGAGACGATTGTCTGATGTTTTACCGAAGATCAATCCTTTGCCTTTGTCACCGTGGGTGAAGAATACTTCATCATTGTACGGAGACGTCGGCTTCACCATCATCTCCACCGTGAAGGATTTGTCGGTCAGACTACGCTCCACGGAGGAGGCGGCATACGAATCAGCCGTTCCTCTGAACAGGATTGCCGTCGAGGCGGAGATACCGGTATGGTTGGTGATGCCGAGGAGTTGGAAGTTATTATCCTCATCGAGGTAATTACCGGCTATCGGTTCATTGAACCGCAGCAACAGATGGTCGCCTACACCGAGGATGGCATTCGCCGGTTCGGGATCGCCGAACACACGCGGAGGACGGGTGTCTTTCGTTCCACGGATAACAGGAGAAGCCTTCGTTACAAATCCCGAACCGTAGCGGCAGAAGCAGACGGCGCGCAGTTCATATTGCTGCTCCATCGGGTCCCGCTCACCGTAGAAACGGACCTGCGGAATACGTCCGTTCTCAATCATCGCTTTATTGCCTGTAGCGAGTGCATAGAGGCTGTCGCTGGCGTAGAACGAACATTGGTTCACCCATTTCTCCTCGCTCTCCGTGGAGAGTTTATATTGGAACTCGATATGGTCGAAGTTCTTATGATGGATATTGAATCCGCCGATGTCCACCGGCAGGTAGTATCCGATAGAATCGTGCGGCGAGAGGGTATTCATCACCCAGTTCTGACGCGGCATCTCGATGCTGACCGGACTGGATTCCGGCATGAAGTGCGCCGAGAACTGCAGCATCGCATAGGTCTTCGGGCAGTCGGCAAGTCTGAAATAGAGGGTCAGGTTGTCGTAGTCATCCACTTCGCCTCGTTCCACCTCCAGCACTTGCGTGATGGATTGTCCCGGCGTGAGGAAATAGTCGAGTCCTTGCACGAGCGGTGCACCGTTGATATAGACCTTCGCGCCGTGAGGGTTGCTGTCACCCGTGAGGGAGAGCGAGAAGGTCGTTCCGGTGTTCGCCAGACCGTATTGCACTTGTCCTTCGTTCTTGAGTTCGATATGGAAGACGGCGCGCTGATCCGCCGGCACACTGCTTACCTCATGGCGGTCGATGCTCAGTTCAGGCAGAGCCAAAGCCATCGTCCCGTTGTTGATGACCGTACCTTTGTTGTAGAACTGCGTCTTCTCCTCTTTTTCGTGTACGCAATAGGTAGCGCCCGCTTGCGTGAAGAAGACGTACGAACCGTAAAGTATATCGTCGTTGTTGGACTCGCCCACTTTGCTGACGATAGTACCGGTCGTGGCCTTCCACAGGCTATCCACCTCTGCCCGATAGACCGAAACGGTGATATCGCCCTGCGCATCCGGCACGATGGTGAAACCGCAGGATTTCTTGACGGTCTTTTCATTCGACGTACGCGCATCGGAATTGAAATCCAGCACGGGATCGAAACTCATCGTCCATTTGGACGTGTTCGTCACCGTACCTAACTGCGACTGTGTCTTATGGCCGCTTCCGTTCGGGTTCTTCTCGTCCTTGAACATGGCCGAGATAGCATCCGTGATGGTGGTTCCGAAGCGTTTCTTACTATCACTACCCCAGAAGGCGCTGAAGTTTTTGATAGCATCCTTGAGAAGATTTTGGGCATTGGAGGTAGCAGCCGAAGCGGCGTCCTTACCGATTAATCCCATTCCTTGCGGCAGTTCGTTGTAGTTGGCAGTAGCCGAATAACTGTCGGAGTGCGAGAGGGTTGTTCCGGCATTGACGGAATAGGTACCTACATGTTGACCGGACTGACGCGCCGCTACTTTCTCCGCCTCGTTATAGATAAGGATAGTACACCATTTCTGGATGATATTATCGATTGCAGCCACGCGGTTCGGATATGCCTTCGTGCTATTAGTCGGCAATATCATCCGATACGAGTCTTTCGCCAGCGTGTCATGCAGACTGACGCTCGTCAACGAATCGATATACCAATATACGACGTCATCCGATGCATTCGCAGCCGCTTGCGCGGAAGCCGAGTCCGGGAAGATTGTTAGCAGGTTCTGACGCTGCATCGCCAGCTGCGGGAGCACGCTCTCCATAATATAATACTGCGAATAGGCGAAGCTATTCGTGATACCGGAACCCATGACGACCTTTTCACCCGTCACGAGGTAATACGGCTTGTTGTCTGCGCCGGTACCGCTGGCGAGCACATGCATCGTGCCTGCCTGAATAGCCGGCTGACGCGCCTGGAAGATGGTATCATTGATGACGGCGATAGACTTCGCTTTACCGGTCAATTGACTGTTCATCACGCCGACGAACACATCCGCATTCGAACCTACGCCGGCTTTGGCATGGCTGGACGATGTGGAGATTTTATCGGTGGTGGTGAAGGTATAAGAATATTTATAGCCCCATGCCCATTCGTGCGTGATAGGAATAGTGAAGGACAACTGCTTGCTGGACGTATAATTGCTACCGATATACGAACCGGCACCGGACGGCGCTGTGACAATACCGATATCATTCGATATGTTCAGTCCGTATTTCGGAGTAAGGTTGATACCGCCTTTCCAGTCATAACTCTCGGTATAGCCGTAGTTATACGTGGTACCGTTCTCCACCCATGCGGAGCTACCGTTTCCTCCCGGGTCACGGATGATGTCGAGCAGCGTAATATCCGCATCGGCAGTGGTCAGTTCGTTCGCCTGAATGACATCTCCTATCACAAAGGCTTGGAAGGCGTCTGTCTCCACCGTGTTGCCTTCTTGCTCCAGGGCGATGCTGACCGTACTGAGTGCATCTTCACCGTAGGTCTGGGTCTGGATATGATCTACCAACAGCCATACATTGCTGTTTTTACCCAAGCGGTCGAGCTCGTACGGCAGTTGCTCCGTAGCGCTATGCATACCGTTATGGACGATTACCTTGCCTCCTCGTTGCGGAACACGGTCCAGTTTGGCTGTCTCGTCATTGTTGTAATAATAATCTTCGAATGCCTCCGCTTCAAACTGATAGCGGCGGTTGTACTGGAAGAGAGGGTGACCCAAGGTATAAGTGACGGTGCCGTCACTGTTTTTGGTGTACAGTTGTACTTTCTCTTTCCGGGACAGGTCGAATCCGCTGACCGAGATAGAGGGTTCGCCGTATCCGTCTTGCTCCATACCATATAGGAGTTGCTTGAGATGCACTTTGACAGGCGAACGGTAGATGCGGTCATACACGGCATTGTATATCGCGCTATCCTGATTATAATAGTTCTTCGTCACATCCAGCGGCGCATTCGTCAGGTCGATGACCTCACTGCCCTGCCCTGCGGCAAAAAGCGTAGCGTAACCTTTGGCGGTAGCCTGTACCACTTTGTACTTGACAGGGAATAAATCCACGGCATACTCTCCCGTCTTCGGATCCGGCTGAATCGTGATACGCTTCTTCTCAAAGAGCGTATTGGTGACAACCGCAGATTTGTCCCCCTTGACGGATGCATACTGAACGCGTTGTTGTACGGTGTCGCGCGTCTGGTCATTGGGGTCATGCACTATCTGCGCGATGTTATCACCCTCCAGCTGGAGCACCAGTTGCAGGTCATCACCTAAGTTGTTCGTTCCCAAACCGAAGGCTTCGGGCAGGTCGCGCTGGTCGATACCACCGGCTACGCGACCGACAAGGCGCACTGTGGTCATATCGTAGAACCGCACACCGTCTTCCGGAGCATCCAGCGTGAAGGTATCCTTACCCTGCTCTAAACGCAAGATACCGTCGCCCTCGAAGGTATGACGGTGTTTGACGATACGCAAGACATACGGTTGACGTTTGGACAGCGTCAATTCGAAATTACCATCCGTGCCGGTCTTCACCGGTGCTCCGTTGCGACGAACGGTGTCGCCGTTGAGCGTGAACATAGCTCCGGCTACCGGAATGGTCGAGTACTTATACAATGCCCGTCCCGTCAGACGCACAGTAGAAGTGTTCGCAAAATTGAGGCCTTCCACCACCGCATTATCCGTCGATAGGCCGATAGAAGCCGTCGGAGCTGTGGTATTATTGAAACTGAACACCGCATACGAATGCGTCGGGATAATCGAATAATTAGAGCCTGTGGCTATATTGTATGTCAAGCTGTCGAATTTAAAGGTGCCGGTAGGATCGGTGACGCACTGTAAACCAGTAACCGGTAACCCATCACCCGTAATTGTTACGGTAACGCCTGCCATACCACTGTTATCCGGCATCAGGACACTACCGCTAATCTCACCGTACGGACTACGCCAACCTACCGCCTCGGCACTGTTGCGTGAAGACTTGCCGTTGCAGTCATATACCGCCGTGATCGAATAAGTATATCGTTGGTTCGGCACAGCTGTCTCGTCAAAGAAATTATTGTCCAAACCGATGTAAATCGTGTCCGGCGCTGCATCACTATTCTTCGCTACACGGCGCAGCACATATTGATCTACCGCCGTAGAGGACGCCATCCACTCCAGCTTGACTCCGCGTTTATGATGTCCCACAGCATCTCCCTCACTCGCCGTAAAGGAGGTGATGGTAGCCGCTTCGTCGAAATAGAGACTCGGACCACTTATGGCCTTTGGCTGCAACTGTGTGGAGTCTTGTACATGCAGGTCGGACTTGGACTGGTCAATACGCACGGAATACGAATAATGCGTGCAGGCTTTGTCCGCCACATCAGAATAGGTCGCTATCCATGAACCGTCATCCTGACGCTTGATACTATCTTGCGGAATGATAAACTCCGAAAACTCTCCGGTCTCTTGGATCGTTCGCCGGAGGATGAGACGTGCGGTTCGATCCCACATACAACGACCGTAGCCTTTCGCATATTCGGTTTGCAACTTTTTGAACAAACTGTCTTTGATAACCGGCTCGTATACACTAAAGTCAGGCGAGGAAGGACCATCAAACCCGATGTCGATAAAATCTTCCGCCATCAAGTATGTGGACTTACACTTGATGGTACTATTTCCCCACACCGTGAACTCATATGACTTATGCGAACTGCGTACACCTTTATCCACATTCACCTGTACCATACCTCCCATCGGGATGTCATACGTACCGGCGTCCATACGTTGCCAGTCTCGGATGACACTCTTCTCCGCATTCAGCACGCGGAACGTCAAATAGTCTTTGGGATTGACCGTATAATAGGCATATTTCTCATAGGCGATAGTAAAGGAGGTGGTTCCTTCCGTATAAGCGCTGTTGATAGTATAATTCAGCGAGCAGTCTTCCTTACTCAGCGGGAGCACTTGAATCTCGGAGTTGTCAATCTTGAATTGAAAATGCACCTTATGGTTCTTCTCCCACTCCGCATCCTTGATATAGTTCTCTTGCTGATTCGCCAGAGGCGCCAGGAAGTTATGCTTGTAGAGCGTCACCTGTCGCGAGAAACCGTCCACCCATCCCCATACAGAAGAGGTCGCACGGCGGATACGGTAATAAACAGGCACAGCTGCCATATGGCCTTTGTTGCACGTGAGCGTAGCCGACACATCAAGGAGCAACGTGCCGTTATCATCATAGATATAGTAATGTTTTAGGGTTGTTTTCCATTGTGCATCCACCGTATCGGTCCGAACCGCCGCATTGCCGGTCCATATCTCACGGCTGTTGTCCTGGAAGGTATAATAACCGATAGAATCGCGCATCATCCGCTGGATACCTAACTGTTGGGCGTCCGAGAAATCCTCCTTCAACGCGCGCTGGATCTCGAAATAATCCCCATCAACCAGGTCCACCAGCCGAGGGTTCTTAATCGTCCAATGCAGCACATTGTTACCCGTGTAGGTACCGGTAGCATCCTTCTCCTCCTCCGCTTCGAAATTATAGATACGGTGGTAAGGCGGGATATCCACCTTGGTGGTCATCTGCGTACTCATCACCTCCTGAGGTGTCTTCATTCGGTATATCTGGAAGGTGGCATAGAAATTCTCCTGCACCGTATCGGTCGTTGGCACAAAGATATTACCCGATCGGTCCGCGGCTTGAAACTCCGTTGCATCCAACGAGGTATGATAACTCTTCGGGTCATAGAACACCATATACGGCACCGCCGCGTTACCGTATCCCGTCACGCCGGCATTGTTGACCGTATAGAAATACGGGTCGTACAACTGCGCCTGAATCATATTGCTATTTCCTTTGATATCAGTAGCCAGGATCCAGCTCTTCGTGTAGTTGATATTACCCGTCATACGCTTACTGATCTTCACCTCCGTACCGATGTTGAAGGTCTCTCCGTCCAGCGCCTCCTGCGGATACCAGTCTATCTCCACCCAAGTCACATTGTCCTTGTCGTTGTCCGGCTCCGCCACTTTCTTCACGTCGTACGCGTGCTCCTGATTGTCATTCGGCACCACCTTGCGTTGGCCGTCGTGGATGTTCGTGATCTCCACGATACCTCTGCCGCTGTAGGCTCTCACCCACGCGCGACCGTACGCTTTGTTGTCGTCCGCACTCGGGCCGTCGCTGGCGCGTTCGCTACTATAGGAGAAAATCTTGTACTCCGAGCCGTTCAGCTTGTAGTACACATACGACTCGCCCTGGTCGTTGGTGGATACATAGTAGTCGTATGCACCACGCGAGTAAATAGGTAACTTGAAATGCACTTTGTTCGCTCCGGCTGTATACGCCGAGTAGTGCTTTTCTAACTCCAAAAAATCATTTGCCTCGGCTCTGTTCACACCAATGAACAAGGAGCACAAAAGAAGGATAAGTAAAAACAGTTTGTTTCTCATATTTTGGTTGTGTTTTTATTTCTGCTGTTCTTTTAATACGCTAATACGTGCGCGCAAAAACCGATATAAGATATGCTCTGTGATCCATGTTTCTGTTTATGTGCGTCGTTTGCGGCGCAAAGGTACGAAAAAAATCTGACATACACAAGTTTTTTGCTGATATTCTATTAGAAATCATAATTTTGAAACAAAAATAGAAAAAATCTTGATTTTTTCGTCCGCGTTAGGGATTGGACGGGCTACGGTATTGTGTAACAATGCGGAACTTGTGAACCCCTGCAAAGCCCGACCTCGTCGAGTCAGAGAACATCCGACCTAAAGGACAAAATAGCGGGGCTCATGCTCTGCGTAAGAGATGTAATCCTCCCGCTCGCGAAACTCGCGGGCACGGGACACCGAGGACAGATGTCGGCAGAGCCGATGTCGGGATCAAATCCCGACGAAATAGACGGAGAAGGAACGGCGTTTGCCAAACGCCGGCAACTGCCAAGAAGAAAAAGCCAGATGGCTTCCAGAATT
>CACWNR010000028.1 GCA_902762355.1 uncultured Bacteroidales bacterium | reverse complement strand
GCCGCGTTGAACTCGTACGCACCCATATCAATCTGGCAGTCCTGCACACGTTTGGCAAATGCCACATCGTTATCCGGCAGTTGCGCCGCCTCCACACTCTTGTAAATGAAGGAGTTACGGATAGCGTTTTCAGACTGACCTTTATGACGCAGTGCCGTAAAGAATTCTCCGGCGAATTCCTCAGTACCATGGTTGACGCAACCTATACCGTCGCGCAGACGGAAGTCGTTGAGCGAAGCGGCACGACCGGCTACATAGTTACCGCTCTCATCAAAGTCCGCCGCGAAAGGCGTATTGGCCGCTGAAGGAGCGACACCATTCAGGAAAGTATTACCTGTTCCGTAGTTGCCGGTTGCGGATTCGGTCCAGTTAGTAACATTTTGCTTGGTCGCGTTATACGGCTGTGAGGCTGCGGACTGAATATAGCAATAGAGGAAGGGGTTTACATTGCCAACTGCGGTATTACGGTCACGGATGGCTATACCGTTATTACCAAAGATGATGGTGTTTGCCACAAAGAGGTTCGGATTGGATGAGGTTGCTAACGAAATAGCACCACCGCTGATACTGCTACTTCCAGCTTCTACCAAAGTAGCGGTATTATAAGCGATGGTATTATTGAAGAATCGTCCCACACAGAAACCCAAACCACCGGCGGAGCCTTGCGAATAGTTATTAGCAAATAGGGAGTTGAAGCACGTTCCCTCGTACATAAACATACCGCCGGCAAATATCTGATTATCCAAAAGGGCCGAAGCACTTCCTCGAGTTGAGGTATTATTGAGTACAAAGCAACCTTCAATAGTCGATGTGGCACCATCGCAGTCGATGTGGCACCATCGCAGAACATTCCCGCTCCTTTAACGCGCTGGCAGGCAGAAACATTATTAATGACGATACAATTCCGCAGATGGGCGCCTTCATACATATTCACACCGGCACCACCGCCATGCGCCATAGCTTCGTTGTAAAGGAATCCGTGACGAATGGTAAAGCCATCCCAAGTAGCTTCATTATACTCCACGTAATGCCGATCCTCCTGTTTGGTAAGAGTAGCTGCTGTACGCTTATCCTTAGAGTCTCCCCAGACACGGTCGGTGTGCGGTAGGGCATCATTACCAAATGCCTGTCCCATCACAACAGGATCACCAATACCACCACCGCCATACGTAGGTACGCACACATCCGGCATGGTCAATACGCGTTTACGGAGCGTAGTACGATGGGTGGCAGCAGTGGAAGAATAAGTAGAGGATGAACTACCCGTTGAGCCGGGATGTTGCGTTCTTACATCCGAATAATCCGTTTGGGCATATGTATTTCCCGGTATTACATGGATTAAGTTGAAATTCTCCATCAATACCTCGCGGTTATTTCCTTTCGAAGGGTTCAAGTCGTCTATCTCTATACTTACTTTCAATGAGCCGGCTGCAGGTTGGGTGAAATTAAACGTATATCGATTTAACTCGGCACGATTTAAATCTTTCGAACCAGTAGTTCCCACCTTGCCTTTAGCATTAATAGGCTGCTTGTTGACCAGTGTATCTCTGTTAGCGCCAATAACTATAAAGTTCACACCTGTGGGCAAATTGCTTGTCTTGAGGTTTTTATCCTGACGATAATATGCGTTCAAATCGACTACTATCTTATAACTACCCGCCGGCACATTTTTCATCGTTTGCCATACCTTGACGCCGGATAAGGATCCGTTACGAATAAACATGGCATTTTTTGACGTTGTACCAACAATGACTCCATTTTCATATATGTTTTTTCCGAAATTACTGGTAGCAGTACTCATCTGCTGTGGTTCGTATAAACCAATGACTCCATTGTTGCCACCTGTACTTGCGTTTCCGGTATAGGAGAGATGCCAACAGTCTTTTTCCGATGTAGGTGTACCGAAGTCAAAGGAATGCAAATCACCTACCGTTTGATTATTTGTAGTATCCTCATCGTGGAAGTTGGAATTCTGATAGTATATGGCGGTTACATCCTCCTCACTATCGCTTGTTTGCCATGTATATATACGAGTAACAACCCGGTCTGCTTCTACTTCTCCGGTTATTGTGGTATTTTCCACGAAATTAATATCATCGTCCCAATACTTGACAGCATTTGTCTCCAAGTGCGTATTATCTCTCTTAGGATCGACATCCGAAACCTGCAGAATCGACTCATAGTCCACCGCATTGAGTTTCTCTGCCGGTTTGGATTTTGGAATACTTATCACATCCGACATCAATGCCTGACGTTCCGTAATACCCGGGGATTTATATTTGGTAGCCGGAAAACCGCCCAATACCGTGACCGAATCACGCATAATGAATCCCTTATAGTCGTTATACGTGCCGGCACCAACCCATACCTGTACGGAGTCGCTATGATACGTTTTGTTCGCCTCAGACGCTTTCTCTACGGCATACTGCAGACCGCCCACATATCGCTCGGCACGGGTGTTTTTTATCCAACCATTTGCGTTACAAGCCGTAATAAAAGAATTGAGATTGTAATCGCTTGCTTTTCCCGCATACGGGTTCGCACGCCAGAACGTACGCGACGCACCGGAAATCTCTCCATACGGATAGCGCGGGTCATCATAAGTTCCGGGGACAAAACCTTCTGGTGTACTGATAACACCTTCTCCATCAGGAAGTTCTTGGCTACTCTCCCGTAAACTATCTACAACTTCACGTCCTTCTCCGTCTCCGTCACCACCATAATAGATACTCTTATAGGTAATATGATCGTGTACAGTAGCATCATGGGTATAGGTAATATGATCGTGTACAGTAGCATCATGGGTAGTAGAATAAATCGTATGCGTATTCATCCATACTTTACCCCAACCGCCGTTGTATTTCTCATTGGTGGTGAGGATAGGATTACCTTCGCTATCGAGGACACGGTCGCAAGTAAGCTCCGGGTCAATCTGGTCTCCGTCCGCCAGAGCAGGACCGTCTATATCATTCAGTACATACACGGTATTACCGGCGATGGCGTTTGCCCAAGAGGAACCATCGCGTTTACCGGCGCCATTCGGCGTGACATAGATGACCGAACCGCTGATCGGCAGGTCGGTGTCTTCGAGCGCACCTATATCCGGTTCGCCACCGTAGTTACGGCGGGTATAATCCGTCAAATCGAAATCTTCTGCATCCTCTCTCTCTACATTATTAGCTCCGTATGCCGAAACGGATGCTGCGTTGACGCAGGGGTTGTTATTCAGCGGAATGAACGATACCTTACCGCCGTACAAAGGTCTATCTCCCTCTACCGAGTGACCGATATTACGCGACGGATTGACAAAAACAGGGTATGTCTCCGCATTGCGGTCGGTACGCGTGAGCTTACATTGGTTATATTTCTCCGCCGGCATTACCAAATTCAAAGGATGATTCGCTGCATCAGGTATTCCTGTCGGTAATACACCTGCTTTATCAACGGTAAAATCGCTCTTGAAGAAGCCATGCGGCTGAGTCTCATCGGCGGTATGGAGCTGAATATCGGCATCGAACATATTATACGTACCGAACACATAGTTCTGAGTTGCCGCATCTACAGAAAGCGGGGTATTTGCAGCCAACGCGGAGCGGTCGTTCAATACTTCCGTACCATTGCAATAGATAAGCGAGTTATCTATGCGGATATTGCCATTATATTCCAGTGTATTTCCATATCTCCACCATTTATTATCCGATTGAAGCGGATAGCCGACATTGTTGACAATATCGCAATGGTCAATATCAATGAATGCACGGCCGTTTGCGGTGATGACACCGTTGTTCCCCGATGCGTAATCCGCTGTGTTATTGCGGATAATACAGTTCACCACCTTCAATTCGGCATAACATAAGCCATTGACCATATTTCGACTATCACCTGTAACATAAATCGCGGCACCCTTAGGGGCAGAGTTATTTGCAATGCGACAGTTACGCAACTCATTACCCACCATATCAATGCGCTTGGAACGAACAGTTATTACATTTTGGTCATTGCTGACAAGCACGCCACCACCTGCCATAACGGCTGATCCCGTTAAATTATGCGCATTACCGTTGAGGAGCTGGAATCCATCGACGATGGTATATTCGGTATTTACGTAGGTCAGCACGTGCGCGGAATTGTTCGCATAAGCGACTACACCTTTCTCGTCCGCAATATTGGCTGTAATGATAGTAGGATGATTCAGCGGGTCGCGTCCTTCCGTATCCGTACCGCTCAGGGTCTCGGGATAGCCGCCGTAGAGACGCATGTGAGACAACGTACGGATAGAGGCGGTACGCATGTCTTTGCCGAGGTAGTTATTCGGTCCGGCGGTACTCTGCTCGCCTTCCTTGACGAGCAACTGAACATAGTCGTAGTCGGTATATTCCGTCGGATTGCCGGTCTCCGGATCCCATGCCGAAGGCAGATGATAGTGCGCACGACTACCTATCGCGCTACCCGGTGTCTCCACCAGATAGGTACGATAGTACATGAGCGCATCGCCGATGGAGTGCAGCGGAGCATCCCAGCTATCGCCGGAATGAGGCGGCGTAACGAAATGACCTTCCCCGTCGTAGTCACCTTCGTGGTGCAGATCGACGAAGACCGTAGGAATCAAGGTTGCCGGATCCTTTCTGCCCTCCAGACCCTGCTGGGGCTGCAGCGCATGACGCATATTATCGGGCTTGCGCACCAAAGCGCCTAAGGTGGACGCAGGCTCGTACGGGTTGGAAACAACGCCATAGTCCGTATGCGCATGAATCAGCCATGTCGGAGGATCCACCATCGCCGAAGACCATTGCACGCCCTTCTGATCCAGATAAGAGTGCGAAGTCAAGTGCCAGATACGCGGACCGGGATACTGCACCGGATAGAGGTGTTTGAACACACCGGCGCCGTAGATTCCTGCCGACGTATTAACCGAATCCCAGTTCAGAGGCACGACCGTAGGACTGAAGAAACAAGGGAAGTTATCCGATCCGCCCTCTACCGGCATGTTACGCTTATCCAGCGAATAAACCGCCTCCTTGCGCACACCCGTCCAGTCCGTGATATCGTGGTTCATGAAGGCGGTATGATAGACGTAGGTCTCATAGCCGCTGATACCGGTTTTCTGACGTACGGAGGCAAACTGGATATCGTTGTTGACGTCGCAGCGGTTTCCCCATACAACGGAGTTGAAGATCTGACCGCAGTTACGGACATAGATACCGCCGGTACGGCCATGACGACGACCGTAATAAGTCACATCCGGACCCATACAGTTATTCGCCGTGACGGTACAGTGGTTGACCGTTCCGCCTTCCGCCAGGTAGATACCGGCACCTTCGGCGTTGGTCGTATTATTATTGACTACGCAAGCCGTTGCGTACGGGGAATAATTGCTAATATTATCGATAGCCGGGACACCGGTAGTAGGATAGTCCTCCGGCACATGGCTGATAAAGATACCGCCACCGCATCGCGATGCGCAGGAAGTGATCTGGCTATGCCCGATCGAACCCTCATGGTCGATACATACACCACCACCGTAGCCTTGATAGACACCGATACCTGCGGACTGACAGGACTGAATCAAACAGAACTCTATCTCACCACCGCCGTCGGCGTAGATACCGCCGCCCCGCATGTTCGCCGAGCAGCGCTCTACAATACAGCCGCGCATGCTGGATTTACCTACCATATATACGCCGCCGCCGTAACCCGTATGCTCACGGAGGTTGATATTACGGCTGGAGGCATTACCCGACGAGATAACGCAGCCGTCTATCGATGCCGGATATTGTAACGGCTTATAGTGGTTCTTTAACAGATCATCGGTGGCCGGCCAGATGCCGTTGGTAGCAAACCATACTACGTGGTACGAGTTCGCAGCATACGCGGTCGTATATTTACCGCGGATGGAGTCGAAGGTAAAGGTAGGAGGCGTTGAGGAGTGGTTTCCGGTGAGGATGGTCTTGTATCGAAAATCCCATTGCGAAGCAATCTCCGTACCAGAGACGGTACCGATACCGGACTGGTCTGCCCAGTTCGCCTCACAGGTTTTGCCGTTTGACATGATACGCAAGCCCGGCCTGCTCTCGGGAGCGCCTGCATTGAATCCTCCATAAACGTGGATACCGGCGTATATCTTAAACGACGTATTGAGCATCGAACCGCCGGTCGCTTCCGTGGACTCCGTTGGGACATAGGTGCCTGCCGCGATATAGACCGAACCCGAAGTGAGGTGATTATTCTCCAGGTATTCATGCAGGTCGTTGATTGCGTCCTGCACACGGTTCTTGGCAGTCGCCCAGGAACGGCCGTCGTTGTTATACGCACCGTCCGGCTTGACATACCGAATCGTATCCGTCTGCGCGTACGCGAGCGCACATGCGCACACGCTCAATAATAATATGTATATACGTCGCTTCAAATTGCGTTAATAATCTATTATTTTCGTTTCCGCTTTATCCTCCAGCGGCTTGGTAAACTTAAACCGCACGCGCATCCAGGGGACAAATACCGCTGGTGTGTCCACCTGCATCTTGAGCGTAGGGCGATAGGCATGCTCCACTGCCGTGCCGTTCGTGCACAGGCGCATCTGGAGCGGGAAATAATCAGGGGCTCCGGTGACGGTATAGGGGATGGTATAGAAATACGATCTTCCTTCCCACCATAATCCTTCGTCGGTCGGACGCACGATATTCGCTCGGGTATATCCGGTTGACGGCAGCGCAGCCAATTCGTTACGCATCGGCCTAAAACAATAAGCATTGCCATTAAACAGATTCCGCGCCTCCATATAGGTCAACCGCACTGCCTTAGAGGGATCCGCTTTATTAATGCGCATCGTATCTACCACATTCCACTGGATATCCACCTTCGCCGCTACGTGGTAGAGCAAAAAATCGATATGTGGCACTTTCTGGTGATTACTATTGAACGAACCGTAGTACGCTCCATCGACCTTCAAGTTATAGGGCGAAGAATAGATATGCTGCAGGTTCGCCTGAATTGCATCACTTGACGCATCGAACGTCAAATCAAGCAAATCGTTCAAATCGGTTATTGCAGCGAGCGACTTATTAAACGTCAATTCCTCAGCCGACGCAATAGCATACACATGGCCGACAAACTTATCAGACGAAGCAAGAGGCATTATTATTTCTGCATTATAGCGATAAATGCTATCTCCTTGCGTAGGCAGATTCCATTCATACCGCTCAGGGATCCAATCTTCATTCTTCAGCGTCCGGTGTTCCTGTGCCCACAAGGACCATGTTGTTTCACCCGTTTTTCGCATAACAATAAAATACAGATGTTGCGGGAAGAGGAATTTCTCCGTCGTACCCGGGTCACCTATCTCACGACGCGGAGCCTTATTCGCCGAATGCACCTCATTTGCCGGCAAACAGATAGAGATAGGTATACCTACCTTCTGGGAAGGTTCATCTGTTTTGCAGCCTGCCAATACAAACGCCAGGAGCAATACTACTATGTAAGCCTTTCTATCTCGCATTATCCGGTAATAAGTTCTTGCGTTGTTCCTTCATTCCAGTCCAGCGTCACCGTAGCTCCTACTTCTGTCTTCTGCACCGGAACCAGCGATCCGTCATCCTGCATATACACCCGTATGATCCGCAGGGTGCTCGCTTTGAGCGGGTCATGGACTGTCAGATGGGTCTTTGTGATGGTTCCGTTCGGCAGCCCGACGTAGGCATCCAGCGCCCATAGGGAATCGTCTGCCGTAGCCTGACGGCACACGCCACGCTGCGGGCTCGGTGTCACTACTTCGTCGCGCGAGGGGAAGGCTACAGCCGCGTAGCACCAGTTAGTAACCTTCTCCGCGCGTATCACACTTGATTTACCAAAGGTATAGACGCTATCATTGACACTGAAATTCGTAGCGGTGCCGGAAAGCAGTACCTGTTTGATGACCGGCGTGGTAGAATGCGTCGAATCGATCACGGCCAGGGCTACCGCACAGTTCGTCATGTACAGATGCACATTAAATTGGAGATCACCCTCCTGCTGCATGTGCATCGTCAAACGCGCTGAATAGACAGCCGTAGCATGCGATTCCACCGTGTCAGCATAGACCTGAGCCAGGCACATGGACGAGCTGTACGCTGTACCCGCCAGGTTGACACTCGGGTTGTCCGCAATGTTAACCACCGCCAGATGACGATAGTCCTCACGAGGAATTGTCAAAGTATATGATTTCTGCTTGGCGTCAATCACCTCTGCAAAGTGATGTTTTAGTTCGTCGGATCCATCCAAGGAATAGAAATCCATCTCCAAATCATGGGCCTCGCCTGAGAAAATGGGACTTGTCCAGATTTTCAAGGCATCGGCGAGGGGTTTCTCTGCTACCGACGATAATTGCTCATCAATCTCCATCTGGATCTCCGTGACGAGATTCATCTGATAATTGATGACATAATCAACGCCGCATACCGACAGGTCATCATCAATAAGATGACAACCTGCCGATACGACAGCCATTAAAAGCAATATGGTTCGTTTGAATTTCAAACCGTATTGAAGCGATTATTCTGTGAACTCGATGGTGTACTCGTGACCATTCTGCCACTCCAGGTTAACCGAGAAACCAAGTTCCATTTGCGGTGTACGAAGGTCAGGAATCGTGTTGTAAGCCTTCTTCAGGTCAGGCAACGTCAACTTAGCTTTGGTTACGAAGTCTTGTTTGAACACGTGGTCATCGGTCTCATCAGCTTTTGAAGCATCCAACTTAGCTACTACGTAGAACTTACCATCATTCGGGATCAATTGACCACCTGCGCCATAGAAATCAACGCCCGTGTTATTGGTCATCTCCACAGCAATCATGACATCGCTTGTTCCGTTCTCCAGTACCAGTGTGTGATTCCATGCCGAATAAGCTTCACCCATCTTGGCAGCCATAGAACCACTTGCCATCGTCTTATCATAGATGGTATATTCTGTACCGGAAGTCTTAGCGGTAAAGTCATAATTAACCGGACGCTGACCACCGACGAGCACAGCCGAAATCGGGAATCCTGCGGCGTTAACAGCTACATCTTTACGAGCACCCTCTACTGTGAAACTGTTATCCTCCAGTTTGCCACCAGCAACTTCTTTTACGCGAACTTGTACATCCAAACGAGCTACAGCGTATTGAATCGGATCCACGATAGCTACGGCACGCGTGAGCGAGTTCACTGCAGTTGCGTCTGTGTGCTTGCCTAAGATAGTTGCCCAAGAACTGGTACCATCGTATGCGGTTTGCTGCGACTTATTCGATGTTTGAATGGTCGAGTTCACATAATACCACAACTGTGCAGGATAGGTATAAGTGGTCGGATTCGCCATGTTCGAATAGATACCTTCCACAAACTTCTTATCCAAGGGGTCGGTGGTAGCATCCCATCTGATGTCAATCGAACCATCCGGCAAATTATACTCTCCCGGGAAGTTGTCATAGCCCGTCTTCATCGTTACCGCATGCGTAGTACCATTGACACTAACATAGGTAGAACCGGCTGCAATAGCAGCAGCAATATTGGCTGCAAGCGTATTCGAGCTTACCAGCGGAGCAAGAGATTGGTTGAGGTCAGTCAACACACGTGCAATCTCAAACGAAGAGAGACCGTGAATCGAGCTGAACGTAGCAAACATAGCCGCCATGGACGCGTTATCAGTTGCTATATAGTCACACCACTTCTTGGGAGTCGGTGTTGCACCATCATCAGCATTCGCAATAGATGTCAGATAGTCCAACAAGTCTTGACCTTTCGAACTTCCCGTAATAACTGCATCCGCCTTGATTTGCTCCAGGCTAAAGGAGAAGGTAGACGGATTGGCCGTCATATCGCTTGCTATAAGCGAACCAACGCTGAATTTATCACCGGAAGCCGCCGACTTGGCATAGAACAAGAACGAAGCAGTGCTCAGAGGAATAGATACATCTTCAAAACGTTTTGCTCTGTAGTCTCCGCTAAAATCAGAAGAAGAAATCGTCATATCTGCTCCCTTTGCCGTCGTAATATTCGCACCCAGACGCGAATCCACACTCGGATCAATCTTACCACCTTCTTTAGCAAACGGGATAAGGATGATGTTATTCATTCCCTGGAAATCCGAAACACCTGCATTCTGTACCGTAGCACCCGGCATACGTGCAGGTCCATTGAGTTGGTTCGGCAAAGCGATGGAGAACTGCGTCTTCACCTCATCGCCGCTGTAGGAACCTTGCCCTTCTTGCAGAACAGGCTCCGTTTTGTCCTTACAGGACGTCATTGCAAACGTGCTTACCATGGCGATCGCCATCAGATAAGCTAATGTTTTAACATTTTTCATTGTTTTGAACATTTTGAGGGTTAATAAATTAAGTTAATTGTTTATATTGATTATTCAACATTTTCGCAGTATATGGTAATGCAACCAAGGTTGCGAAGTATGTGTTTCAATTCGTCACGCATGTAGCGGTACGTAGCGCCGCCATGCAGTTTTTTGATCAGTATCTCGCGTTGATCGGCATCCGGCTCGGTGTCTATGATCTGCAGCACTTCATCCCTACCCTCGAATTCCACTTGCGACAGACCATAACGCAGTTCTGCCCAACTCTCACCGCCGTTGCAGACCTCAAACACATCATCCGGCAGCGGATAGACGGATTGCATGTACTCCTTAATAGTCTGTGCGCGGCTGCCCGCCAAGCGCTCATTATACGCCTTGCGTCCGTCGAACGATGCATAACCCACAATCCGGATATGCGAGATACGAATCGTACTGTCTTCTTGTACGGAACCCAAGATATGCATGATACTGTCCATGAGCATATCGTTCTGGATAAACGAGCGATCCATCTTCGTCACGTTCACCTCAAAATAGATGAACACATTACGCGGATCGGCACTCAGCGCCATTGAACTATCATACGGCTCGTACTCATCTTCACTACGCAACAGACGGCTGCGCAACTTCTGCATCTGATCCACCTTCGGCTCGAAATACGGTACGAAAGCGATACGTCGCTCAGGCATCATCCGCGGCGGATACAGACGAGTTGCCTTCAGGAACGGTTCCATCGGTTCCTCCGGCTCGACCACTACCGTGTCCTCTGCAGGTTGCTCAATGACTTCGGCAGGTTCTTCTAACTGCTCGCAGTCACACCGCTTGGCAAAACTCAGTTCGTCACCGCCCAACGGGATAGACACGTTCACGCCTACTTTCGGCAGCACGAACCAGCTGCCGCCGCTGTTGCGTTTGAGACCGCAATGCTTGCACTCGAACTGGTCATACCAACTATAGCCGGCGTCCGCACCGCCCTCCAACTCAATACCGAAATGCGGACTGATCGCGAAATGCCATCCGAAACTGATACCCGCCATCACAGCATCGCCCTGATAACGGTTGTCCTTCGTCTCCTTGTACATCCAACTGATCGGATAGGCATTGCCCGCTACATTGTAATGAGCATATGCCGCATTGAAGGAGAAGAAACCACGGTTAAAAACATGACAGAACCAATAACGCGGCGCAATCCATGCCGAGACATGGCGCCACTTCGGGAAGGACGTATCTTTCAACGGGAAAGGATTGAAACCCGCTCCGAGTTCCATACTCCATTTCGGCGACAAACGAATCTCCAGTTGCAAGTTCGGTGTCGCAGCTGCATCGTATAGCAGATTATTCTTCAGTGCTACCACCTCGACCTTATCCGACGATTCTTCCACCTCTGCGCCGTACGCAAGGCAGGATACCAATAACACTAAAAAACAGAATTTTTTACGCATAAAAATAAAATCAACTCTGCAAAGTTACGCGTTTTTATTCGCGTGTGCAAGAGTTGACTTTACTTATTGACCTAGAATTAAGAATTTTGCGTATTTTTTTACGAATTGTTTCTTCTGTTTACGAATTGTTATGCAATTTTTACGAATTGTCATTTCTTATATTCCATTCGCTAGGCGTCATACCTGTCTCACGAGTGAAGGTTCGAGAGAAGACAACCGGCGAAGAAAAACCGCATTGCTCCGCGATGTCCTGCAGTTTCCATTCCGGGTGCTCCGTCATCAGACGTTTCGCATCTTCAATACGGTAATTGGTTACGAACTGATAGAAATTACATCCATACTCCGTGTTGATCAACTGCGACAAGTAGGTACGGTTGATCGGCAATATCTGCTGTAGATCCAACAAGCGGAACTCCGGATTCCGATACGGTTTTTCCGTCTCCATCCATTGCTCAAGCGTAGCGCGATACTCCGCATTCGTCAAATCCGGACTACCTTCTTCCGGCTCTTCCACCTCAATCTCGGACGTAAAGGATTTTGTCTTCACAGCGCGACGAAGCATATTCCATGGATCCTGACGGTATAAAACCTGCTCCGTGCTGTACGCTAACGTAAATAGCAGCAACCATTGCTGCGTAAACGCGTGCGCACTATCATAACGGAAACACATGTGCACGTACGTAATGCCAAGAAGAAAATACATCGTCATGTAGCGCCAAATCCACTGTACATCAATGTGCTCCATCGAGGAGAAATTCTCCTCACACCATTTGCGATATGCCCGTACGTGATAGTACATCAGCAAACAGCCTAAGGCAACCGGATAAATAGCCAACAACCAGTTCAAGTCAAATGGCAGGAAATAATCTGCCACCGCAATAACAGCAACGGGAATAAGCGGCTTAAGCGCACGCACGGGATTCAAAAAACCCGGACGAAGAACCGCTGTCGGATAGTGCAACAAAAGCCAGGCATAGAGGTTTCCGATGATCATCTCTCTACCCCGCAGACTGATGGTGTCTTCCGAGTTAATAGGAATGTTGTACGCCATCACGCGCAACAGTAACATCGTCGTCAAGGCCGCCCATACCAATAGCACACACCCCCATAATATACGTACATGGACTCCCTCATGGTGACGGAAAATCAGAAACGCGCCGTAGATACACGTCATCGCAATACATCCGTTCAAAATCGGAGATAATGACTGATCATAAAAAGATACGGGAATAAGCGGTGCTAAGCCATAACTCAATACAACGCCGATTACTAAAACTACCGCGAAGATAAATTCTCCCTTGTAATTGTGCCAAATTCTGCGAATATTCTTCATGATGTTTTATTTTGCGGTGCAAAATTACAAAAAAAAATTTATTTATGCAAGAAAAATTTGCATATTTCGTATTTTTTATATAACTTTGCAGGCGATTTATGAAAAAGGCTATTCAAAATCTGTGGTATACCTACAAATCGGAAGTCATTTTCGGTTTGGTGCTGTCCGCTATGCTTGTAGCGAGTGCGTGGTTGTCACATCTCATTCCGGAAGGGATTTTTGACCGCTTCATCAACCCTGCGCTGAGTGTTGCTTTCGCTGCGATATGTTTCTTTGGCGCAGCGCTCTGTATAAAGCACAACAACGGCATCCGCGTCCGCAAAATATGGGCAACTATGCTGATTGCTTGGGGCATATTGGAGCTCACGATGGTTATTCTGTATTTATCTGTTAATCCGTCGATCATGCGAGTAGGAACAGATACGATGTCCGGTACCACGATGGTGGTGGCATGTTTCTTCGCGTGGCTGCTGTTCATCTACCCCACGGAGGTTCTTCGGCCGAGATGGCTCAATTGGAAACGCACCTGCCTTCAATTAGCGCCGTTGGTGGCATTAGGGGTGTTGGATTACTATGTACCGGCGGATCTGCGATGGTTGATCGCCCTCTATCCGATCGGGCTGATGGTGCTGCTCTTTCAGCATATACACAAATACCGTCTCTGGTGCGAGGATAACTTCTCCACGCTGGACGATATCGATGTACAATGGATCGTACGGTATGTGATGATGGTGACGTTGTCGGGCTTGGTGTTCTGGTGGCTCTGCATATCCAATCAGCCTGCGCGCGCATTCACGCAGCAATGGTTCCTGATGTTTGTCTTGGCATACACCACCGAGCGCGTGTTATATCGCCCTGACCCGTGGACAAGAGTACGTAGCACAGAAGAAGAAGAAGAAGAAGAAGAAGAAGAAGAAGAAGAGTCGGCCAATGCGCTCTATCGGGCTATGCTCGAAAAGTGGATTGAGCAAGAGAAACCCTATCTCAATCCGGATTTCCAGTTGATGGATCTGCGCCAGACGATACCGCTCAACCGCACCTACCTAAGTCGGCTTATCAACTCCGAGTACGGCTGTTCGTTCTACCAATGGGTCAACGGCCTGCGTATCGAAGAAGCCAAACGCCTCATGACCGAGCAGCCCGACCTCAAGATCCAAGACGTAGC
>CACWNR010000027.1 GCA_902762355.1 uncultured Bacteroidales bacterium | reverse complement strand
TTCGATGAAATAGGCATCTACGATCGCTTGGTTTTGCTCTTCGATCTCATGCCGTTTCTTCGACATATAGGTGCCGTTCGATGGTCGCACCAGGTACGGTACGTCGTATAAAGGATATGCGCTCATAACTTCACGTAAATTACTTTGTTTCCTGTCGGATTCTCCATCTTCCATCCGTCCCGTTCCTCCGTCGTGCCGAACTTGGCATAGTACTGCTCAAACGTCATTGTCCGGGTGCGCTTGTTCTGGAAGTCCAGAATGAAGAAATACGGGTTTCGATCGGGATACTTGCCATGTGCCCGCAGCCAAGTAATGATGGCAAAATGTTTCTCAGGATGGGCGTCCCATACTCGTTTGGCTGCTTCCTTGCGGTCGGCAAAATGCATGTCGCCGCCTATTAAAGTCCAATAGATGTTAAAGTCCATAGAAATAAATTTTAATGTCTTGTCCCGTACCTGTAGTCTGTTCCAGTCCTTAGGGGGGTAAGGGGGGACTACAGATACAGGGACTTAACAATGAATAATTTTTCTTTTGTCAAACTTTTCTTTTTCTAACGAAACGATCTGCTTCGCCGTATGCTTTTAGTTCATCAGCGCGATGGTGAACCCGTACTTGATGGACTCGGAATCGGGATGGGCTTTCTCGAGCTTTTCTGCCGCACGTTTGAGATCCGCACGGGCTTCCTTGACGTTGTCCTGCAACTGCTCGTAATAGCCGTGTAGCTGCTTGTAGAAGTCGAGGTTCGGATCTTGGATGTTGTTGTTCTTCTCCCAGGTGTAACTCTTCGGTCGTTGCACACGGATCTTGAAGCCGTGATACTCGATTGTACCCGTGTAGTTCTTGGGGAGTCCTCGCTCCTCGATCAGCGCCTGTACCGCCTCTTCTACCTGCGGACGTAACGCCTTGATCGTTGCTTCACTCTCGTTTGCACTCAGCACTGCGCTGAACATCTGGTCAATGACCTCATAATTGATTTTCTTTGCCATAATAATTAATTGTTAAAATGTTAAAAATTATGGCTACCGGTAGCCTTGTTTTTGGCCTTAATTGGAAATCCGCTGCAAAAGTACTGCTTTTAACGCACACAGATTGGATAGTATGCGCCTACTATCCTCTTTTTTTTGAAAAAAATGCAAAAAAAAAGACAACCGATCAGTTGTCTTTGTCTCTATCCTTTATGGCCGTGTCTTTTAGACGGTCAAAGATCTCGGAATATTTATAGGTCTGTTTGATCTTGTAGAGTTGTGCGCTATAGTCAGCTATCCCGGGACAGCCCAACGCACCTGCCATGCGCTCCATGAACTCTTTCTTGCTACCGATAAACATACCATATTCATACAAGGCATTGAGCACCGCAATCAACTCATTTTGCTTTCCATCCGCCACGATATTCGTGGGCTCGATCTGCTTCGATTCGACTTGTTGACGAAGCTGCTCTTTCTCCTCCACGCTACGTCCGTACATCAGTTTCACGCCATTCACAAACTGCCCCATACCCTCCAGCATGTTCATCACACCCGCATCTGTTGCGGGGTCTGACGAGGTTGTATGTGGCATTTGGTTATTCATGACTTTTCCGTTAAGGGGGAAAAAAGTGCGCAAAGATAATACAAATTTTTGATCTATGCAAATGTTTTGCAGAAAAAAATTATTTTGCTAAATCCCATTTTACAATTAAAAATTAACTGCTTTATTTTCAGTGTTTTATGTGAACAAAAAAAAGTGCCCCGAAGAGCACTTTCTCCTATATTCGCCTAATGGCTATGAATTACCATTGGTCGTTGGTCTCGATGCCGGTGTGGATTTCCATATCACCTGCCGGTGCAGGGCTTCCTGCTAAAACGATCGATTCCAATGCGATATGCGTTACTTCTACTGCGGGTAGATTATAAACTTTCTTTGTCATAGTTGTGTCCTCCAAATTAATCATTTAACAATCTGACCTTGCGCATTGTAACGTACGCCATTCTTAATAATGATGAGTTGTCCGTTCTCGAGCAACTTCTCGCTCTTCATCTGCTGCTCTTGGCTGTTCTCCAGTCCTGTTGGGCTGTTGAAAATGAAGCGCATACGGTGTGCGGGCGACGAAGCACCACCATAGATGATGTATGCCTTGTGCGCAGCCAACGTGCCGGTGTACGCATAGAAGCCAACACCCGTTACGGAATAGGTTGTCGAGTGACCACTCAGTACGTAGCAGTTAGCCGGAGCAGCCATTGTTTCAGAATCGGTTCCCTTCAGTTGGTTGGAAGCACTAATCGTAACAGCATCTGCGTCCGTCGGAGTGAGAACTACCGATGCAGAATTCGACTTGAGGATGAGTGCAGTGTTGGCAGGAATAACTTGTCCGCCGTCTGCCACTTTGGTCATGTTCAAGTCTCCACTACCACTGATAGTAGCCACGTATGCCTCTGTTCCAACAGGGAGACGATATTTCTGCGTTTCGTTGTAATGGGTGCTGTAATATACACCTGCATGATCCGGATCGACTTTCGCGGTAACAGGATACGTCGGAGCTAGGCTAAGAGCAGTCAGAGCAGCCTTAGGCTCGTCCTTCACGGCCGCAGGTGCACGTTTAGGAGCAGGAGAACTTCCATTATTACTTATGTAGATAACTACAGCTGTCTGGTTGGGTACATCGTAGTTAACAATCGCCTCTCCGGCAGCTACCTGAGCCGGAGTGAAACTGTGAACTCCATTTTCGCTTCTGATCTTCACTTTGAGTACGCAGCCCTCTTGTACATTACCGTTAACTGTGAGACTTCCATTACCTTGCGGAAGTTCGAAACTAATGGTGTTATGAAGGTTTTCGTTCCATCCCGGATGGCCGAAAGCGTAGCAATCCAAAGCGGCTTGCACCATTGCATCGGATATTACTTGTCCTATCTGTACTTGATGATTCACTTCATCATACGTGGCATTGTTAGCAATAGAGCTATTTGTCGATGGGTCAGAAGTAAAGTCCACAGAAGTAGCCAAAGCAATGGCAGTCGGCTTGATGTGAACAGGAATCTCGATTTCTTTGTATTCTCCATTCATATCTCCATCTTGATAGCGTGCATAACGCACTCTAAATACATCATCACCTGCGGTCAGTGCGCGAAGTTTCGTCTCCGCCTGGAAGCTGGCTACATAATGTTTACGCGAACCCCAGATAGAGAAACTCGGAGCATAGCCGACCGTCGGGTCGCTCTTCTCACGTAATTCCATCCAAGGCACCTCTTGACCGGTTTCCAGTTCAAATTGATAGTCTTCCGGCACTAATTGACCGGCATCAGGACCTGAGGTAAAGGCCAATACACATTCTTTAGTTGCAGCTTTACCGAATACCACATGGATGGTAAACGTTATACTTGCAGGTTTGTATGTCTCATTGCCTTCGGTAGAAGCCGTAACGACTGCATCTCCAATACCGTTCACAGTAAATTCGAAACTATTACCTGAAGTTTTGGTAAGGGTAATAACGTCATTATTGGGAACGGAGTACGTCATCGTAAGACCTTTTGCTGTTGGAGTAGCCCAATCTATAAAAGGTTGACCTTGAAAATACTTGACCCCATTATTCACATAGAGAAAATATTCGGTACTTGGATAATAATAAGTTCCCGGTTTAAACAACTCACCATACTTATCTTTTACGATGGTTGCTTCTGTCAGTTCATCGCTTCCATTTAAGAATTTCAGTTCAGGAACCTCTCTTGTGTCGTTTGGATCGGAATCATCTATTGTAAATGCAATGTATGTGATGTGATCAACAGATGCATTCGCCAAATCAACAGAGAAAGAAGCGTCACCTGTCCAAATAAGTTTGGTGGCAGTAGCAGTCCAACCGGACTCAACCGGTAGATTCGTATTGTCTGAGTCAACTATACCGGCTATAACAATACGCGTCAATCTACCCGTTTCGGGAGCAAAAGTAAGTGTTCCATTTCCGCTGACGGTCATAGTAACTTTATCATTTTCACTATTGTAGAGGAAATGACAATAATCACCGTCCGCCGAAGCTGTAGCAGTGGCTGTGATGCCATCAATCGTCTGATTTTGTCCCGAACCAGTTCCGTCATACGCTAACAGTTGCAGATTTTCATATTCAAGTTCTGATTTATCCCACTTAACATCCGCTTGAGCATCCGGATCTGCCGCAAGAGTAAACACGATAGAATAAATCGGTCCGGAAGCGAGATATGCATCACTGTTGGACTTCAACACTACGGACTCTGCACCATCTTCATCATCACTTGTCCATGTGAGTTGACTATTCGTAAAGCTCCATCCGGATCCCGGCACAAGATCCGGATCGGGACCTTCATAATTCCAGTTAATGACAATGCGCGTTAATCTACCTGATTCGGGAGTAAAAATGAGCGATCCGCCATTATTCATGGAGAAACCGCAGTAGTTATAGGGAGCATCTTGATAGCGGAAATAACAATTATCATTGACAGGATCCGGACAACTATTCGTTACTCTGATTGTGTTAATTGTTTGAAAACCGTTCATAGGAACATTGACCGTTGCGAGGTCATCTGTATTCCATGTAATCGTAGAAACCAAATGAGTCGGTACATCAGGCTCCGGCTCTTCTGTTACAAAAGTAAAGTCAATGGATGTTATATCGCTTACAGAAGCAGTCAGAACAACAGAAGCAGCATTTCCTGTCCATGACAATGTATGTTCTGTTTCGCCCCAACTCCAGCCATTTGTATATATACCATATTCATTAGTGGTGTGAATAACAATGCTTGCCAAATTGCCAAAAGGAGAGGAGAATGTGAACGTTCCGTCAACTTCAAGATAGATATTGCCATTATTGTAATTAATATCATAAGAGAAACTACTATAATCTTCATTTCCGAGGGCAGTTGCTGTGGCGGTAATGCCATTAACCGTCTGGGACATTGGCTCGCCTTGTCCATGATACTGGGAAATACCGATACTTGCAAGGTCTGACAGGTTCCAAGAAGTAGAAGCAGGCAGAGAAACAACGGTAAAGTCGATAGAAGTAATATGGCTAATATTGGCTCCATATTCTCCTCCGTCGTTACCTAAAACCACAGAAGCGGCATTACCTGTCCATGATAAAGTATGTGATGTAGTATTTTCACTCCAACCTTCACCAAATCCATATGCAGATCCTTGTGTTTCATCCAAGTGGATTACAATACTCGACAGCACTCCCAAAGAAGTAGCAAAAGTCATCGTACCGCTATTATCAAGAGAGATATAGGAATAATGGTCATTATTATCATAAGTGCTATAATAGAAACCACTATAATCCTCACCTCCGGGAGCGGTGGCTGTGGCTGTAATGCCATTAATTGTAATGGACATTGGCTCGCCATTTCCATGATACTGGGAAATACCGACACTTTGAACGGCGGCCTGATTCCACGTGATTTGCGTTGCCCAAGAGCTAACTGATAGCATCAATAGGGCAAGCAAGTAAGTAAATTTTCTCATTGTGTTTGAATTTTAGTTAATAATGTTTGTTATATATATGAAAAGGCAGCGCATGGTATAAAAACCACGCACCGCCTTAGCGTTGCTATTTACCATCTATTTCCCTTAATCCGCCATATACAACATTCTTCTGTGCGGGGGGGGGGTAAAATTGAATATTTTATTATGAATCATTCGCATTTATGCTTGCAGCAGATACTCAGGAGAGATATCTAACTTACCATTCAGCCAACTGACTGTCCAGCCATCCAGTTCAAACTTGCTGAAAACCTTTTGGTCTTTCAATGCCGCAAAAAGCGGATGGGATGCAATATAATCCTTTGCATCGAACACCTTTACCTTTCCGTTCGAAAACGTAAGTTCCAAACGATACTCACCTAAATACTGGGCATTTGTAATCCAAACAAGTTCCATATTAGTCAAGCGGTTTAATGCTAATAATCTCATAAAAACGACCGATTTCTGGCATATGGCATGAGTGTTAAGTTTTAGTTAATATTATTGTTTGCTATTTATCGCCGTAATGGCCTAACATTTGGAGTATGTTTACCTGAACGATAGATTCGTATACAGAATAAACGACTCTGTCTTTGCCCGATAAACGACGGGAATACGTATTCTCCTTGTATTTAAGGCGTTCAGGATTTCCGATACCTGTTAATGGATGCTCAGTCAACTCCTCCAAGATGGTACGGAGTTTCTTTATGCGAGCCTGATCACCGGACTTCTTGATTTTTTCTAAGTCCGCCAAGGCACGGGGCGCAAAAGTCAGGGTGTATCTCATGCGAAAAGAGCGTCTAATTCTTGTTTACTGCCAACACGCAGACCTTTGCCGTTGGCGATATCTTGCTCTGCAGTTTCTATATCACGATAGAACTGCTCACTTTGGTAGTAGTCTGCATGGAGAGGTTGGCGACGTTTTGTTGCCCGTTTGGGAGTGATCTGCCATCCCATATTACCTGATAAACGACGCAGAAAAACAGCATCAGATGCCGGTAAAGTAACCTGTAAAGTTCTCATTGTTGCCTCCATACTATTTCCCTTTCTTTTTATATCCGGCCGCAAAGTTACACCTTTTTTCCGAGATATGCAAATAAAAATGCAAATTTTTACAAATTGTTAAGTTTTTTGCGTATATCTTTCGGAATGGCGTTCTTGTGAACGAGGATATCGTTGGTCTTGTATCGCATGAATGCCTCACTCACGTACCATATACCTTTGTAGTCCGAACGCATGGTGCCCCAGGAGTTCTTGACCATGTAATAACGCTTGCCGTTCTGGTCGTGTGCGATACCGAAGATCTGCATGCCGTGGTCGTCGGTGTTCTCCCAGTTGTCGAACGCATCCTGCCTCATCTGCTGCGTGATGGTCTTCTCCGGCAGCGGTTTCTTGGTCAGTTCCTCTTTCTTCTTGTCGTTGGACATACCTACCCATTTGGCCATATCGCTGCCGGTGATGTCAGCACCGTGGTCATCATCGGGCACGACACCGATACCCTTGTGGGTAAAACCGATCTCACTCACGTCTGCGCCCCATGCGAGCGTATAGCCGTTAGCAAGGGCGTTATCGATGATACGCATCATCTCGTCAAGAGGTACGTTGTACATCTGATCCATGCGCCAGTTATCCGGCACCTCGAGTGCAAAACGCTCGTAGAAAGGATGGTGGGTGTAGCTGGTGATGGACACGTAGTCATCGGCGTTGAGCCCGAGACTCTTCACCCATGATTGCGGGGTGTAGGTCTTGCCTTCGTACTCAAACGACTCCGGGCACTTGCCCAGATAGGTATCGTAGATAGCCTGCAGTCCTTCGCGCCACACAGGACTGATACGTTTGAGTCCGCTGAGGCCCTTGAGGTAACCGGCTGCCACTTTGTCGAGTTCGGAATGCACGGGTAGGGTATCGTTCGCTGTCCAGCCGTATCGGATACCGGGCATCGCTTCTTGCGGAACGAGACCGTAGTGCTCCATGCAGTAGATCACGTCATAGGCAGACCCGCCGGGCGCGAACTTCGGCTCGTTATATAGACGCACGCAGTAGGTCGCGCGGTCGATCATCGTCTTGCTCACTACGAACATACGACTGAAATCGACCAGTTTACCTTTGGTGCGCAACACTTCGGACTCGAGGAAGCCGAGCGTGGAGAACGCCCAGCAGGTCGAACTGCGGTTCTGGTCTTTGACCGGACTGATAGCTACGCTATCGATGGTCGTGAAACGAAATCCTTCGGTGGTGTCTTTGGGCACAGCCGTCGTGTCCGTCTGCGCCGAGACCGCTACACTGAGAGCGGTCATCATAATGGTTATAATCTTTTTCATATTTAATTACGCATACGCGTGGGTGTTAGAGTTTTTTACCTGTCACATCGTATTTCTCGTTGTTGCGAATGATGACGACGTGATCGTTCTCAATGAGTTTGTAAACGCCTACCTCCTCGGCTTGCTTGAGCATGATCGGGGCTTGGAGCGAGCCGTGGTGCGCGTCGGCGGTGTAGTTGATCGTGCCGCTCTCCGGAACGAGAGACTCGCCATCGATCTCGAAGCGCAACTCGCCGACTTGATCGCTCTGGATGGTCAGGAAATACAGCGAATCCATCGGTGACGCGCAGCGTCTGACCGCCTTCGGCTGTAGGACCGTTATCACTGTAAGACCGCTCTGCTGTAAGACCGCTTGCGCTGTATGACACCTTGGCAATCATGGTCATGTTCGTTGCGGCGTTCGGGTTGGAGAAGGAATCCTCCGTAACCTGTAACCCGTAACCCGTACTCCGTTTCTGCATCGCCGTTACCTCCGGTTTATGGAAGGCGATCGTGACGGTACTCGGCGCCATGCGGCGGAAGAGGTAACCTTCACCCGGTTGGAGAGCCGTCAGGTCACCTACCCAACGTTTGTCGGAAGAGAAGGTAGCAAAGCGGTTATGTCCCTTGATGAGGTCACCCGGCGTAGCGTTCTGGTAGTAGTCCGCGAAGGCTTCGGTGATGGTTATGCGTTGGTCGAACATACACGGCATCGGACTCCATTGACCGTCACCGCGAACGGTTACCTTCATCGAGTCTTCCGGCAGGATATCGCCGGTGATACGCATTGTATTGGCATTCGCTGCATAGACCATGTAGATCTGCGAATGATGGAGGTTGGTGAGCGTTCCGATAAAGACATCGTTGGTCTCGTTGTAGGTGCTGAACTGACGCGTGTTCGGGTTCTTGATCAGGTCCCCTTCGGTCCAAGGCTTGGCCGCGGACATACAGGTATTTACATCTCCCTGCGTAGCCGTGAGATCGAGATGCGTAGAAACCCAGTTCCATCCTGCCTGCAGTTCAATCTGCTGCCGTTCGCTTCCGTTCATCGAAAGAATCAGCGGTTCATTATTGCCGCATCCATAGACGTAACCATGCGCGAAGAGCACGTTCTGATTAGGCGTTAGGCCATACGTCTTACCGGTCGATGCCTGCCAGAGTTGGAAGGATATCTGTTTGCGGTTCATGGCATCGTTGCCGAAGATAGTCAGATAGACATCGGATGTATTGCTGATCGTGTTAACCGTCAGATGCGCCATACCTACGCATTCGTTATGATACATCGCATAGACGATATCGCGCTCGTCGTTATCATAGAGGACATTGCCGTCACTATTGATCTCCACTTTCGCGCAGACAGACATGTTATACGGATACTTACCTTCGTCCAGATCGTCGTACGGCGGTATAGCCTCGATGATATACTCGACCTGAAGGGGTTCGCTCAGTCCGTTCTCGTCGGTGAGATAGATCATATCGCTGTACTCGCCTACGGCTATCTGGCTGTTGAACGTTAGACGAACGGTCTTTTCCTCCATCGGGTCGATGGCGCCGTAGGTCGTGCTCACGCTCAACCACGACGGCAGGGACTCAATCGTATACGTATGGCGCTTACCGCCTGTGTTGATGATGTCTACATTCGTCGTCAAGTCTGCATCGGCATGATCCTCTATCTTGATAGTCAGCTTCTTGGTGGACCACTTGAGACTATTACGATCCACGAACGCCGTCCAGGTTACGGGCGAACTCATCGGGTTACCGTTCAGGTCTTCTACGTCACGTACCGTCACGTAGATGGACTGTTTGTTCACCTCTGCGTCTTTATTGAGGATGTTGATTAGCAACTCATCGTTGTTGAACGCCCAGTTGAAATAGAGTTTATTGAGCACACCTTTGGACTTGATCGGGGCGTTATTGACGGCATCAGCCAAAGTGGTCATTGGTGATTGGTCATTGGTCATTACCAGCGGCACGATCTTGTTCACCACATTGCCGTTCGCATCCTTGAACGTACGTCGGTCATTGATGGAGAAGCGCTGCTCGATGATACCGTTCGGGTTGGTGTACTGTTCCTCGAAGGGCAGGTACGCGAACAGACCCATCTCATCGCCCGTGAGGGCGTTGTTCTCATACAACTCAACGAGTGACTTCGGCAATGCCTGCTCGAAGATAACGAACTCATCGATATTACCCTTGAAGCCGTTTCCGCCGAGGTACATCGTACCAACGAGCCCGCCTACTTGGGTCGCATCGTAGGTCTGAACCATCTTGCCGTCGAGGAAGAGTGCGGCGTTGTTATAGGTACGGCTGACGGTGAGCACCATATGGTGCCAGTTGCCGTCTGCATAGCCGTCCGGCACGTTCAGTTGGAGGTCGTTCGAGTGGAAGAGTGTACCGCCTTTCTCAGCCTTGAACCACAGCATCATCGTCAGGTCATATATTTTCGAGCGGCCGAGTAGGTTACCGTTCAGTTGGACGGGTTCGCCATCCAGTTTGAGCGAATAACCTTTCTGTTTGTTCCAACTGCAGCCGTCCAGATAGAGCGTTGCGCCGTGCGCCTGGTCGGTGACGGTCTCGCCCTTACCTTCGTTCATCTGGTAGTATGCAAGCAACTCACGCTCGTAGCCTGTGAGCGTACGGTTGGCGGTGGCGCTGATCTCTTCGAGCGTCAGGGCTTTCGTCCAAACACGCGCCTCGAGCATATCGCCGTCGTAGGTAGTACCAAATTGGAAGTAAGCACTGCGTTCCGTAGCCTCATCTGTATTCGTGGAGCTGCCGAGATTAGCGGATGTCACTTCTTCTGTACCTACAAAGAACCGAGTTCTACCTGTTTTCTCTGAAACACATACTACGCGCGTGAAAGCACGGAGGTCGTCGAGTTTCTTGGACGAACTAGCCAGGAAGTTCTTGCCGTTTGTTTTAACCAGACGCAGTATATTGTCTTTGGTCAGGATGAGCTGTTTGTTCACTTGTGCATCGCCGGTCTCGAAGAGGATCATGTCGTTTGCGCGGTTGTTAGCCACGGTCGGTTTGATCATCATATCGATGGTGAAGTCTCTCTCTGTGAGGTCGCGTTTGGCCTTGGTCGCTGCCGACGCATTTCCATCGAAATGCAATGCCGTCGAAGCAGAGAGACCTGTTGAATTGGTGATGCCGGTGATCTGGAAGTTATTATCCTCGTCGAGGTAGTTACCGGCAATCGGTTCGTTGAAGCGCAGCTTGAGATGATCGCCCACACCGAGGATGCTATTTGCCGGTTCGGGTTCACCGAAGACAACCGGCACACGCGTATCCTTGATACCGGTCAGCACTTTCGAGGACTTCGTCAGATAGGACGTACCGTAGCGGCAGAACGATACGGCGCGCAGGTCATACTCCTGCTCCATCGGATCACGCTCGCCATAGAAAGCGATGTTCTCGATACGTCCCGCTTTCATCATCGCTTTGCTTCCGGATGCCTCTTTGTAATACGTGCTGTCCGCGTAGAACGAACAGAGGTTCACCCATCCGTCGTCGGATTGCTTGGAGAGCTTATATTGGAACTCGATATGGTCGAAGTTCGGATGTTGGATGTCGTATCCGTCAATCACTACCGGCAGGTACCATCCCGTCGAGTCTTTGGGCGACAAGGTATTCATCACCCATTTGTCATGCGGCGTCGAGATATTAACATCGCAACTCGTCGGTTGGAAATGCACGCTGAAGGACGCCTTGGTGAAATTCAAGATATCGCATTGCGAAGCGAGCATGAGCGTGATGTTCTCGTAGTCATAGCCCTGTCCGGCATATACCTCAAGCGTCTTATCAATCGTCTGACCCGGGTTCAATTTGATCGCTCGCGCGTCACCCGTCAGCGGGAAGCCGTCCATCATTATTTTAGCGCCATTCGGGTTAGATGCATCGACGAGCACGAGTTTGAATACTACGTAGCTCTCGAAGGTCTGCTGCGTCTCGTTACTCAGACGTATATGGATGATCGCCGGTTGGTCATGCGGCACATCGCTTACCTCGTGATTCAAGATATCAATCGTCGGATTCTCCAACTGGAGCGTACCGGCAGATAGCGGTATCGGGTTACCTCCGCTGGTGTAGAAGTACGAATTTTCCGGTCCTTCCCACGGACACTTCGTTGCACCGCCGTTGAGCCGATAGACATACGAGCCGTACAAATGGGTATTTTTCTTGTAGTCGGTACCGACCGCATCTGCCATACCGCGGCCATCCGCCGTCGAGTCGTTGAAATGATTATTCTTCTCTATACGACGGAATACATCTACGTTCATATAACTGTATTCATCCGGTTCGAGTACAAAGCCGGCTGTACGCGTATTGGATTTCGACTGATCCGGATGGGGGGCGATATCGATATCGAGAACCGGAGTGAATTTAAATTTAGTCGTCGCACCCGGCATGGCGGTAGAGATTTCGGTAGGATCACCATTCTCCCCCCAGAACTGCGTCAGTTGAGCTATCTGTTGGGACAATGCTGCTTCACCAAGTTCTTTCATCGTGGAGAAGAGGTGATTCGTTGCCGTGACATTACCGCCTACATCCAAACCTTTCATGTAGAATACACTGGACGTAGTGGCATTATAGCTCTCCGAATGGCTCATCTTCACGCCGTTGCTCACGGAGTAGTTGCCTACATGATCCACGTCGGAACCAATCAGCACATTCAGTTTCTCTTTCTCGTTCTGTTTGATCAGGTCAATCCATTTAACGATCGTATTGTTATATTCCGCCACGCGATCTATATTCACCCACATCTGCTGATTTTGACCGGTAGGGATCACTTTCGTGTAGTTAGCAAGTGCGTAAGTAGTATCGGTCGGTATGACATGCGACCAATAGACCGGTTCCTTCCTTGCATCGGCAATCGCCTGAACCGTCGCGCTGTCACCGGTCACGAGCAACCCGTTACGCTCTTTCAGTAACTGCGGTAATACGACCGTCAGGATGTAATCCTGTGAATAGATGAACGAACCGTTAACAGAGGACGACGCGGCTATCTCTTCACCGATAGCGAGGTAGTATTTAGTGCTATCCAGACTACGTCCTTCGGCAACCGTTGTGCGCTTACCGGTCACACCTACGTTCTCCGTCAGGCTGGCGGCTAAGGTCGCGTAACTGAGTGAGTCAAGCGGCTTGACGGCATCCGTCATCTGGAGCAGCACGTTCTGCGTCGTACCGATATAGACATCGCCGCGCGAACCCACGAACCAGTTGTCGCTGCCCGTCTCGATACGCTCGTTGGTCGTGAACGTATAACTGCCGCCTGTCTTATAATGGAAGCCCGACGTGATAGGAATGGTATAGGGTATGGTCGCGGATGCACTCGCTACGGTTCCGGTATAAGGAGACGGTGTACCCGGAGCGGTACCGAGATAGGTACCGAACACCATTGTTTTAGCCGTTCCGTATTCGAAAGCGAGGTTCACGCCGAACTTCACGTCGAGGTTAAACGCATAGCTGTAGTTGAACGATGTACCGGACTCGATATAAGCATAACTCTTGGCTCCGGGCGGGTCACGAAGGACGTCTAACAGCACCGGTCCGGCTGTCACTTGCGTCATGTAATCGCTACCTTTGGAGCGGTTACCGGTGACATAGGCCTTGATCACCTCTTTCTCGATATACCGTCCGTCCGACTCTACCGACACATTGAGCACGCGCAGCGATTGCTCACCCGTTTTGTTGAACGATACATAGTCCACAGGGATGGAGATGTCGATCTGACCCTCATCATCTGTGGTTTTATTATCGCCGAGCATGTACTGCGTCGCTTGTTCCCATTTCGGGAAGAGACCGGAGAAGGTCTGTGTATCTTCGGAAGCATGGAGGCCGTTATACACCTTCATCTTACCGCCGTTGATACGTACCTCTTCGTGCTTGGGTGAGGTCTTATCGTTGTTATAGTAATAATCCTCATGCGCCGTGATACGGAACGCGTAGGTAGCGGATGCGAATACGGGATAACCGAAGGTATAATGAACATTTCGGGCCGAGTCTCTCTCCACCAATGGAATGTTCACTTCCTTATTGAGCACATCCTTCCGCGACATGTACAATTCGCCATAATAGGGCATCTCCAAACCGTACTTCATCTGGATACAGCTGATTTCGATCGGCGAACGGTAGGTGATACTGTATTTCTCGTTCCACTCCGCCGCTCTGTCTCCGTCCAGATTACCCGAATGATGCGTAGCTACGTTACTCAGGTCGATCACCTCACTCGTCTTGCCTTCCGCAAAGAGCGTAGCGTAACCTCTCGCCGTTGCTTGCATCACTTTGTAACGCACCGGGAACAGGTCTGCGCAGTACTCACCCGTCAGAGGATCGGTGTTGATGATGATGCGTTTCTTTTGATAGTGCATCTTCGTGTAAGCAATCGTGTCTATACTGCCGTCGTTCAAGTGATGTACCTCATGCGGCACGGTGTATTCGAAGGTGTCGCGCGTCAGGTCGTTCTCATCCCGTACGATATGCGAGATATTATCGCCTTCCAGCTCGAGGACCAACTGCAGGTCATCGCCCAGGTTGTTCGTACTGTATCCAAAGCCCAATAGCTTCATGGCTTGTTTCTTACCGCCGACGATACGACCGGCAAGACGCACTTTTGTAGCATCCCATACGCGTACGCCGTCCAGCGGTTTGTCCAATACCAGGACACTGTCGTTATTCATGCGCACGAAACCGTTACCTTCGAACGTGTGTCCTTCTTTGACCACTTGCAGCGTGAACGGATGGTTCTTGGGCACAAGCAGTTCGAAGTTACCGGACGCATCGGTACGCAGCGGACCTCCGGCGATATAAACCATATTGCTATCCAGCAAAATATTCGCATCGCGAACCGGGATAGACGATTTCGAATAGAGCACACGACCGCTGAATCGTACCGCAGAGATATTATCAAACTCCACTCCTTCAGCTACGGGGTTCTTAGCGTTCAGTCCTATTGATGCCGTCGTCATGGACGTGTTATTGAATCGGAACTCAGCATAAGAGCTGGTCGGAACGATGCTGTAGTCCTTGCCTTCGCCGTAGAGCAGACTGTCAAACGCATACCGTCCGGATTCATCCGTGACGGTCTTTAACTCGTTCATTCCTTCGCTCGTTAAACTTACGTTTACATTCGGGCACCCCGTACCGTCCGCATAATGGATACGTCCGCTGATAAGGCCGTACGGCGAGCGGAAACCGGTCGTGGTATCACAATGGATAGTCGTCTTGTTGTTGCATGTAAACGATGCCTTGAGTTGATACTCATACACCGTCCCCGGAGCAATGCTGTCATCGCGGTAGCTATTTCCTTCCGTTTGCTTGACGAACTTAAACTCCTCTGTACTGCCTGCCTCGCGGCGGGACAACTCATAGTAGTCCAAACCTCCCGGTGTCGCTTCCCATGTCAGGATGATGCCGTACCGATCCGTGCCCTGAGATGCCTCAAAACGAGATATATGCGCCACGTCGTTGTAATACAGATCCGGGCCATTCAGTTGGATCGGTTCCAACTCGGCAGGGTTCAGCACTTTGAGTACCGAACTCGATTGGTCGACGCGTACCTCATAGCGGTAGTGCGTACAACTCCGATCAGCCACATTGGTCATATGCGCCATCCATGAGCCGTCCGCCTGGCGCTTGATGCTGTCTGCCGGAACGGGGAACTCAAGCGTATCATTGGTCTCTACCGAGATTCGCCGCAGGTAGAGGATCGCATTGCGGTCCCAATTGCAACGGGAGCTATTGGAACTAAAGCCCGCTACTTTCTGCGACAATTTTGTATAGAGCGCATGGCGGGCTGTGTCGGGCAGCGGATACTGCGCTATCAACGAGTCGCGTACGGCATTGATAGCCACCTCGTCTTCCTCCAGATGCCCATAGAGGTTGTTGCCGTTGTTGCTTGGATATAACTCCCAACCGGCTATATAGGCCGCCTTATCATCCATTTCACCGATCAGGTTCAGCGTATTCACCGAATAGCCGTCGCTGTTCATCACATGTATCTGCACCTTGCTGCCTATCTCTACCTCTGTCTCCAGCATGTTGTTCGTGAGCGGCAACATCGTCTGCTGCAAACTGCCCTCGGGCGGCAGATAGTACATCTTATACGTATAGTTCGCCGGGTTGACACCGTCCCTTCCGCTCAGCGTCAAACGTATAGGCATCTTACCCTTGATCTGACTCACCGAACTCGTCAACTGACATAGATTCTCCGCCTCGGGCTGAATCTGAATCGCTTTGTTTTCGATATGGATTTGGAAATGGACGAGTCGGTTCTTGTCATAATCGGCATCCTTGGTGTAGTCCGCTTGCTGTTGAGCCAATGGAGCCTGGTAGTTATTCTTGGTCAGCACCGTAGTGCGTGCAAACCCTTCATGCCATCCCCATACGGCGGACGAACCGCGGCGAACGCGGTAGTAAACCGGCTTGCCGGGTTCATAGATCTGCGTACTGGCCAGTTCCACGTTATAGATCACACGCTCATTGCCCTCTGCGTCCAGGGCGGCATATACGCCTTTCTCACTCACGTACCCTCCGTTCGCAGTATTGCCCGTCTCTGCGTCCACCAACATACTTGTCGGGTCGTCCTCAAACGTGTATGTAGCCGAGTCCTTATAGAAACTCTGCACGCTCACCTGCTCCGCGTCCGAGAAATCCTCCTTCAGCGCACGCTCCACTTGGAACACATCGCCGTCCACCAGGTCTTCCGCTCCCGGGAAATGAATACCCCAACTCAACTTCACCTTACCCGTCACGCTTTTCTGCGCGTCCAGGATCTCCTCCGCCTTGAAGTCATAGATACGGTGGTATGCCGGGACATTGACCGAGTTCGTCTTGAGCGAGAAAATCTGCGGCTTATCCGGATCATTGCTCATGTTCACGCGGAAAGTCGCGTTGAACTGACGCTGTACCGAGTCGGTCGTAGGAATGATGATCGTACCCGAGTTATCCGAGGTATTGGTCTCTTTCGAGTTCAGCGAGGTATGGTAACTAACCGCCGACTGATACGTCACATACTGGATCGCCGCATTGCCGTAACCCGTCACACCGTCATCGTCCATAGCGTACAGATAGGGCTTGAACAACTCCGGCGTCTGCGGATCAGCCACATTCAAACGCTCACTCTTCTTCCACCATTTGGTGTACGTGCTCTCTCCGCTTGAATACTTGTATATATTCGCACTGACACCCCAGTAGAAGTCCTTGCCGGCCAACTCCTGCGGCGGATACCAATCGAACTCGATATACGTGATATCCTCATGTCCGTCATCGTTCTTACGCTTGAGTTTGAGCGACTTGGTCCACTGGTTCCAATACGTATCATCGTCCTTCTCAAGCGTCACCCGTGTGCCGTCTTTCATATTCTGAATGACCGCAGTACCGGCATGCATGTAGATGAAGCCTTCTCCCGAACCCTTGTAGTCGTTATTCACGTTGTCACCGCCACGCCGAGCAGCCACCGTCGCGATACGATGCACATCGGCGGAGCCGCGATCCTGGTTCGGCTTGAGCGAGTACCAGATGTACGAATCGTAACTGTTGTTACGCGCATTCCAACTGTCCAGGTAGTAGTTGTTCACGCGTCCATATACCCAGATGGGGATATAGAACCGGTACACGCCGTTACCCATGTTCATCACCGTGTAATGCTCCTCTTGCTCGAGGTAGTCATTTGCCTGCACGGGCACGCTCATCGCCGCCATCAGCAGCACCACGGTCAAATACCAAAATTTTTTCATATTGTTATTGTTTTATTCGTTTCACAAACTTTGCGCGGCAAAGTTACGGTTTTTTTCTGACATATGCAAAAAAAACAAAAAAAATCGCCCCGAAGAGCGATTTTTTCGTTAAACCTTAAACTTTAAACGTTCATTTGTTATTTGACCAACGCGCCTTGTGCGTTATAGATCTTGCCATTCTTCTCGATCAATGTCTGCGCCCATGAGAGAGTAGAGTTACTTAACGACAACCAGCGCAGGGATATAAGGATTGGCGATGGTACCAAGAATATCGTCATTCTTGAACGGGAAAGCATCTTTTGCCTCGAAGAGGTTCTTGTAGAATGCCGAATAATAGCGTAGCGAGACTTGCGACGAGCTTTCTGCCGGACTGTTGATGTAGATAAAGAAGTAGCCTTCTTGCAGTTGGGCTACGCCCAGACATTGTTCTCCCGAGAAAGCTCCGAGCAGGTCATTCTCGTTAAGGGCGAAGTCAGCAGCTATATTCGGGTATTGCGCCTTGAGATCGACTTTGACTATTGCCACCATCGAGGAGGTCATATCCGACTTCTCAGGAGCCGTCCAAACGGGACGTGCTTTGTCGGAAACAAAGGTCTCAGGGGCTTGCTCGTTGTCCTTCTTACAACCCGAAAAGAGGAGTAACATTACCATGCTCAATGAGCAGAGGGCGAAAATAAAAGATTTCTTCATAACGATATTGTATTTAATTATTTACCAAGCTTTAGTCTGACTCTCTCCACCGACGATAGGCGTAGTACGACCGCCGCTGGTGGAGAGGAGTGCGGAGGGTGTTTGTACAGGGACTATCTCTGTACGCGGTTGGGTATAGGGGATTCTTCTCATAGTCTCTGTCCGTTTAAAGAGAACGTCTGACCGTTCCTGATGATTACTAATTGTCCGTTGCGGAGAACGAGCCTACCTCCTTCTCCTCCCTGAAGGGAAGAGGGATCAGCAGCCGTTTCATTGATAGCCGTATGCGTAGCGACGATGCGGAGCGTAGCGGGCATGCCTCGACGGACAGGTGCTCCGCTGACGGACGAACCGTTGATCCGGAACCACGCACGGAAACCGAGCATCTTGGCATTTGCAACATCGCCGTCGTTAGGCCAGAAGAGCTGGTTGCCGCCGCCCAAGAAGAGGTTGAGGTGATTGGTACCATTGGTATTCACTCCATTTTCGGTAGAGTCATTGATGTGCGTCTTGCCGTAGAAACCATGGTAGGTCACCTCGCCTGTTCCGGCATCCTCGGCGGTCTGATCGGTATCCCAGGTGATGCCGGAGAAATGCATACGCGTCATCACTTCGCCGGTATTGGTCCATTGGATGAGATAGGGTGTTCCGGCAGAGAGGGTGTTTCCTGTGAGCGGCGTGATGTCCAACTGCAGCGCTCCGTCCACGACCGTTGCGCCGGCAAACTTATAGACCTCTACATTGTCCTCATCCAAGGGCGAACCGCTGAGGGACACGCTGAAAGGCAAAGTCAGCGTATTAAAGCAGCCTGCTTTCCGCAACGTACGGAAGAGGTCGATCTCGGTTCCGGGGTAAAGATCCCGGAACATCCTTATTTTGGCTGCGGTAGTAGCCTGTTCATCGTATTCGTCAAGGAACGAACAAAATGATAAATTAGTTTCGTAGTCCCACCAAAAGTCTGTAGCTTTGTACGAACCGAGATTAGGCACGCAGATCTCTAAGTCAGTAGCACAATTCGTAAAGCCGTCATTTCCCAGAGTAGGCGCCGTATAGGGGCGGCAAAGTACATAGGCAAGCGAAGAACACCCGTAAAAGGCCTCCACACCGATAGATGTAAGCGCCGGTGGGAGAACGATATCCGTGATGGATGTACAGCCACGAAAAGCCTCGGAACTAATATCCGTAAGGTTTTCCGGGAAGACGATGTCTGCGATGTCTGTACGATTAATGAACGCCTGCGAATAAATCGTCGCCGGTTGCTCCGGGTCGGGCGACAGGAATCGAAGCACTCCACTGCCGTCTATCTCGTATTGGAGGTTAGTGCCGCAATCCGTCCAAGCGGAAGCGGTACTTGCTACCCCGATAAGCAGGGCAGCAAGCAGGAGTTTTTTATAATTTCTTACCTGTAACATCATATTTCTCATTGTTGCGAATAATTACTACATGGTCGTCTTCGAGGATCTTGTACGGAAGTGTGTTCTCACCGGGCTTGAGGATAACAGGTGTCTGTAATGAGCCATGATGAGCATCTGCCTCGTAGCGTATCGGCATCGGGCTCGCAAGCGTAGTACCGTCCTCGGTCTCGAAGCGGAGTTCACCTACCTTATCGCTTTGGATCGTCAGGAAGTAGAGCGAAGACGCGCAGCGTCTGACCGCCTTCGGCTGTAGGACCGTTATCACTGTAAGACCGCTCTGCTGTAAGACCGCTTGCGCTGTATGACACCTTGGCAATCATCGTCATGTTGGTCGCAGAGGACGTATGGAAGCCTTCCGGGGCATCCGGCATGACAGACCGTTTCGGTGCGCCTGCGCTTGCGGGCTGGTTATAGAACGGAACGGTGACATCCGTAGGCGCGAGACGGCGGAGGAAATAGCCCTCACCGGGACGCATGGTCTTGAGGTTACCTATCCATTTACGGTCCGCAGAGAAGGTTGCAAAAGCGTCATGGCTCTTGATGATATCTCCCGGAGTAGCGTACTCATAATAGCCCGCCATGGTCTCTGCGACTGAGGTGTTGCGGTTGAGCAAGAACGGAAGCGGACTCCACTGACCGGAACCGTCAGAACTTCCGCGGAAGGTCAGTTTCATCTCATACTCCAGGAGGTTTTCTCCATTGAGACGAAGGATATTATCTTGCGCGGAATAGACCATATAGGTCTGGGTATAATCCCACGCTGAGAGGGTTCCCATGAAGATATCCATCACCTCGGAATAGGTACTAAACTGCCGGCTCTCGGGGTTCTTGATGAGGTCACCTTCTTTCCACGGTTCGGCTACCGTCATCACTTTATTCAGCGGAGCGGAGACAGGATTGAGGCGGAGGTTGGTAGAGATCCAGGTCCATCCTTTCTGCAGGTTGATATTCTGGGTCTCCGAACCGGAGGTGACGAGCATGACAGGTTCTTCGTTGCTGCATCCAATCACATCGCCGGAGCGGAAGACAATGTCACGATCCGGGGAGAGGATGAGTGTCTTGCCGGTCGAAGCCTGCCAGAGTTGGAAGGTGAGCGGCTTGCCTGTCATCGCCTCGTTGCCGTAGATAGTGAGGAAGAGGGCAGAGGAGTTGGAGAGGTTGTCATACTCGATATTCGCCATTCCTACACACTCATGACGATAGAGGACATAGACGCGGTCGTCAGGGTCTGAATCCACGACGGTACTTCCGCCCTGTTGCGTCAGTCGTACTTGTCCGCAGACAGACATGGTAAGCGGGTAGAGACCTTTGTTGATCTCGTCGTACGGCGGTATTGCCTCGACGGTATATTCCACTTCGAGCGGTTCCGAGAGACCGTTCTCATCGGTCAGATAGACGATATCCATGTATTGACCGACGGGCATCTCGGTGTTGTAATAGAAGCGGATGGCCTTATCCTGCATCGGTTCGATTGAGCCGTAAGCGTTATCGACAGAGAGCCAATCCGGCAGGGACTCAATGGTATATTGATGGCGCTTGCCGGAGTTATTGATGATCTGGAAGTCGCGGTAAGCCGTATGTGCCGTCTCCTGACCGTAGAGGACATGCAGATCGAGGTCGTCGTCCTCCCACTTGAGACTGTTATGATCGACGAAAGCGGTCCACATAACCGGCGATGCCATGGGGTTACCGTTGAGGTCCTCGACATCGCGGACGGTCACGTAAATCGTCTGTTTGTTGATCTCCTTATCCTGCATATTGAGGTTGATGAGCAGCTCGTCGTTGTTGAACGACCAATCGAAATTGAGTTTGGTCAGCAAGCCCTGCGTCCGGACAGGAGCGGAGTTGGCCTTGTCGGCAAGAGAGGAGATGGGCGAGGGGTTACCGGTTACGGGTATGAGCGGCACTTCCTTATGGAGGATCTTACCATCGGAGGTCTTGAACTGACGCTGGTCGTTGACGGAGAAGACCAGTTCGATGATGCCGGACTCATTCTCCTTCGCCTCCTGGAACGGCAGGTACGCCATCAGACCCATCTCATCGCCATAAGGCGAAATGTGGCTGTAGTTCTCCACAAAGGACTTAGGCAGCGCTTGCTCGAAGACAGCCAGTTCGTCGATGTTACCCTCGAATCCGCCGCCGCCAAGAACCATCCTTCCGCTGATACTACCGAAGGTAGCCGCAGGAACCGTGAGTACCATCTGTTCATCCAAGAAGAGGGAAACGTTATTATACACTCGGTTGATGGTCAGGACGAGGTGATGCCAAGCGCCTTCGGCACATTGGTGATTTGTGATTTGTGATTGGTAATTTCCGTCATAGAGGACGAGGTTGCCGTTCTCGAGAGCAAGACGGAAGCCGGAAGCAGCGGTAAAGAGGTTGCCGGACTGGGAGTTGGTCTTGAACCAGAACATGAGCGTCTCATCCTGGATAGACGAACGAGCGAGGAGGTCTCCTGCCAGCTCGACAGAGTCGGTAGCGGGGATATGGAGGGAGATACCCTTCTCGAAGTTCCACGTAGCGCCATGCAGGAAGAGCGTAGCGCCGTTGGCCTTGTCGGTAAGCGCCTCGCCGTCGCCGTCGTTCATCGGATAGTAAGCGAGCAGCTCGCGCTCAAAGCCGGTGAGGTACTTGAGATGGGTGTTCGCTATCTCTGCGGGAGTGAGGGCTTTTGTCCAGATACGTGCCTCCAGCATGCCGCCTACAAATCCGTAACCGAAGTTCAGCGGAGCAGAAATAGGATGCTCGAAGAAGATCGGTGTGTTGCGCGCAGGATCGGTCACCTCCTGGGTTCCCGCATAGAAACGGACGAGTCCGGTCTCGTGGTCGTAGGTGACGATGACGCGGGTGAAGGCGGTCATCAGGGCGTCCAGCTTACGGGACTTGACGAGAACGTCGTTGCCTACGGAGAGCCAGAGTTTATTATCGCCGGTCTTACCGAAGAGCAAGAGGTCTTTTCCGTCGCCATGCATGAAGAAGACTTCGTCTTGGTCTTTCTCGGTCGGCTTGACAAGCAGGTCGATAGAGAAGGACTCCGAGAGGCTACGGTTGACTTTCGTCTCGGCATAGGTTCCCGTGAAATAATCGAAGACAAGCGAGGTCCCGGTTGTGATACCTGTCTCATTGGTGATGCCGGTGAGTTGGAAGTTATTATCCTCATCAAGGTAGTTACCGGCAATCGGTTCATTGAATCGCAGGACTAAGTTATCCCCTACTCCGAGTATCGAGTTGGCGGGTTCAGGTTGACCGAAGACACGCGGCGGACGGGTGTCCTTGATACCGGTCAATACCGTTGATGATCTGCTGATAAATCCGTTGCCGTAGCGGCAGAAGGAGACGGCCCGCAGGTCGTACTGCTGCTCCATCGGGTCACGTTCGCCGTAGAAACGGATGTTCTCAATACGGCCGGAAGTGATCATCACTTTATTGCCGGAAGCAGCGTTATAGAGCGAGTCATCGTAGTAATAGCTGCACTGGTTAACCCAAGCGTCATCGGACTGAGTAGCGAGTTTGTATTGGAACTCGATATGGTCAAATCCGTTGTAGTTGACATCAAATCCGTCGATATTTACGGGCAAGTAATAGCCGACGGAATCTTGTGACGAGAGCGTGTTTTGTACCCATTTGTCGTGCGGCGTAGTAATATTTACCGGGCAAGAAACAGGCAGGTAGTGTACGGAGAACGTACAAGCCACTTTGTTGTACGGGTCGCACGGTGAGGCCAGTTCGAGTACGATATTCTCGTAGTCATAGCCTTCACCTGCGTACACCTGCAGCGTTTTTTTGATGATTTCGTTATGGGCTATCTTAATAGCTCGTCCATCTCCCGTGAGCGGCATACCGTCAATGATAAGCCGTGCGCCGTGGGGGTTAGAACCTTCTTTCTGTTTGAGGTAGAAGGTGATAGGAGCCGCAGCACCACCGAAGTCTCCTTCGCTCTCGTTGGTCAGGGTAAGGGTAAAGACAGCCGGTTGGTCTGCGGGAACGTTACCGCGCTCGTGCACGTTGATATCCAGTTTCTGGTTCTCGAGGTTCAATGTTCCTGCAGAGAGCGGTAATTCCGGAGTGTACCATCTCGTGCTATAAGCCGGTTCGTACGGGCATCGCGAAGCACCGCCCTCGAGGAAGTACACAAACGAGCCATACAGACTATCCGGCGTGTTGTTGGATTGATTACCGACGTTGCTGTTCGTCGTAATGAATTCGCGAATATCTTCCGAAGCAGCATTAAAGCCTTCTTTCTTTTTCACGACGCGATAGACACTGACAGCCTCATGTCCGAAGTTATCAGGCTCCAGATAGAAACCGGTTTTCTTCGTATGGGTAGTGGTGTGGTTCGGGTCGTAGTTGAAATCAAAGTCCAAGATGGGTTTGAAGTCATATCTGATTTTAGCGGCAGGTGTTTGCGAGGTGATTTCCATCGGAACATTTAATCCGGGTCTGTTATTGCTGAATAGCTTGGTCAGTTTATCCTGGACAGCACTTCCGAAGGATTGTGCGAGGTCGCGTCCAAGGCCTTTGTTGGTACTAATCGAGAATCCCGGATAGTCAATCCGTTTCATATAGGTTGCGCTGTAGTCATACTCCTCGGTGTGTGATACTTGTGTTCCACCGCTAACAGTCCATGTACCGATTTTCTGTTTGTTAGGCCCATGGATCGCTTCTATCTTCTCGGTTTCGTTGGCGATAAACGCTTTGCTAACCCAGTTGATGATCTGCCGGTTGATAGCATCTACTTCGTCAATATATTGTTTTTTAACGGCTCCGGTAGGGATCATCATCACATAGCTTGAGTCGGAAGCAAAGGTGCTGTCCGTCGGTTGTACACGGCTCCAATAGACCGGTTTACCTTTAGCCTCCGCGATGGCACGTGCGGTAGTACTGTCGCAGGTGAGGAGCAGGTCTTTTCGGTCTTGTACGAGTTGCGGGAGCAATGTGTTCTCGATGTAATCGTGGGTATAAACGAAGGTGGAGTTGATATATTCGCCTATTTCTGTCTCTTCACCGATAACGAGGTACCAGGGTCTCCCTTGTGCATCGCGTCCGGAAGAGATAAGTCGCATAGTTCCGGTAGTGAATTGCGGAGCCAGAGTAACATACGTCAGCGAGTCAATCGGTTTAACCGCGTCCGTTATACCGAAATAGAGGTTTTGTATGGCACCGATATAGACATCGGCATCCTGCCCTACGAAATACTTACCGTTACCGGTCTGGTCCACGAAATAGCGTTCGTTATCGGTCTGAATACGCTGGTTGGTTTTGAAGGTGTAAGTGCCGCCTTTTCGGTAATGGTAATTACTGGAGATAGGAATAGGGGCAGTTATGATATTACTATAGTTCACCACATATCCTGCGTACATACCTGCGCCTAATCCTCCCATTACCGTACCCATCGTCATAGTTGCTTCAGCACCGTAACCGAGGTTGAGGACCATACCGAACTCTATATCCACGTTATAGGTATAGCTGTAGTTATAGGTCGTTCCCTCTTCAACGAAGGCATAACTCTGTGATCCGGGCGGGTCGCGCAAGATGTCAAGGATGACGATATCTCCGTGTGTTGACGTAACGAAGTCGCGTCCTTTCACTTTATTACCCGTGACGTACGCGCTCACAGCTTGTTTCTCCACATAGGCACCTTGGTATTCGACACTCAGGTCCAGTACGCGCAGTGCCGATTCGTCTGTTTTCAGGAAGGAGGCATAGTCCACGGGTATCGTTATCTCAGCTTGACCGTTTTCGTCCAACTGGTGGGTAGTGACTTGTGTATTACGGTCGTCATGCAGACCGTTATAGACTTTGAGTTTGCCGCCATGGATACGCACTTCTTCGTGCTTGATGGACATCTCATCGTTGTTGTAGTAATAGTCCTCATGTGCTGTGACTCGGAACGAATAATCTTTTGTAGCGAAGACGGGCGCTCCGAATAGATATTCGTATGTACCATCGTTCCGCTTAGTAGCCAAGGGTACGTTCACCGTTTCGTTTTTGAGGTTTTTGCGCGTCATCTCTTTCTCGCCGAAGTAATCAAGCTCGCGTGAATAAATCAACTGCTTGCAGGTGATTTGTATCGGGCTATGGTATGTGATCGAGAAGGATTCGTTGTAGCGCACGGTATCGTTGTTATAGATAGACTCTTTATGCTGCTTGGCGGCATCGCTCAGGTCGAGTGTCTCGCTGGTTTTGCCGTCTGTGAAGAGGCTGGCATAACCGCGTGCCGTCGCTTGGGTGATCTTATAGCGTACAGGGTATAAATCCACCGCGTATTCACCCGTGGTAACGTTCGGCATAATCGTGATGCGCTTCTTCTCAAAGAGCGTATAGGTAGAGTCCACATATTGCTGTATCGTATCTTTATCCAGATCGGACTGCACATGCACTATCTGCGAGATGTTATCTCCCTCTAATTCGAAGACCATTTTGAGGTCCTCGCCCAGGTAGTTGGTACTCAACCCATGACCGAGCGGTTTGGAGCCTTGTATATCACCACCGGCGAGACGGCCGATAAGGCGCACTTTCGTTTGGTCATAGATACGGATACCGTCGAGCGCCTTAGTCAGCGTCAGCAGGCTGTCGCCCTCTATGCGTACGAATCCGTCTCCGGCGAACCGGTGCCCTTCTTTCACCGCCTGTAATGTGAAGGCTGCGTTTTTCGGCGCCATAAACTCGAAGTTACCCGAAGCGTTCGATTTGTAGATATGCCCTCCTACGCGCACTAACTGTCCGTTGACGAGGAAGTTCGCATCACGAACCGGAATCGTACTGTTCTCATAGAGCAGACGTCCGCTCACTCGTACGGAGGAGATATTCTCAAAGTCTATTCCGGTAGCGACGCAGTGGTCTAAGGACAATGTAACGGATGCGAAGGTGGCGGAGGTGTTGTTGTACCGGAACTCAGCGGTCTGACTAACCGGGGTGATCGCATACTGGGCATCGCCGCTATAGGGCACGCTGTCAACGAGGTAATAACCGCCTTCGTCCGTCATCACGCGCTGTAGCACTACTCCGTCGGAAACGCGTGAAGCATTGACTTCGATATTTGGGCACCCTGTGCCATCCGCATAGGTGATTCGTCCGCTGATTTTGCCGTAAGGGTTACGTCGTCCGGTGGTTTCCACACTACGTGTGAGCACGTTTCCGTTGCACTCATAGGACATGGTCAATCGGTATTGCCATGGGTCTGCATCCAAGGGGTTGGCGTATGTATCCTGATACCAGTTCTGTTTGAGGCCCTCGGTGAGCTTCGTCCAACCGCTTTCGCTATCAGGGCGAGCCTCGACCGAGTAGGTGCCGACATCTCCCTCTGTAGCATCCCAGGTGAGTAAGACATATTCAGAAAACTCTTTGTCTGTGCCGGCAAAAGTACTGATATTGGCAGCGGAAGTATAGTAGATCTCCGGGCCTGCGGCTTCTACAATCGGAAGGATGAGGAATTCATAATTATTCAAATCCTTAACAATCACTCCGGTCGTATCAATATACGCTTCGTATTTGTAGTGTGTACAAGGAGTGCTGGCATAGTCGGTCAAGTACACCTGATAATCCAATTTCTTATACGTATCATCATTAGGAGAATAGAACTGTTTGCTAATCGCCGCTTTGATGCTATCGTTAGGTATCTGAATGAGGAAGGTATCCTGCTGCTCCACCATTATCTTGCGGATGATGAGTTTTTGGTTATCATCCCAATAATAGAACGAGTATCCAGGTTTATCTTGGGTACGTTCCGCATTCTGTAACAATGCGCCTAAATCAATTTCAAAATGCACCGCTCTGTTGTTGCTAAAGTCGGGGTCGAGTGTGTAGGTCACGGGGTTAGGATTGATACCGACCTTAAAGAATCCATTGACGCTATATTTATGCTCCACGGTGCAAGTGTCTGCAGCCGAATAGGGATTAACTTCCCAGTCCCAGATAGAGGAGGAAGTACGCCGCACACGATAATAGATGTTATAGCTTTTCTCTACGGGGTTCCACCAAGCAGCCTCTGTGGAATCCACGTAGGAATAGGTCTGGATATCGTTGACTGTAGCCGTAGAGTCGTAGTAAATCTGCACGAGGTCGATGGTCTGTGCATCCGAAAAGTCGGCATTGTATGCCCGTTGTATCTCGATGTAATCGCCTTCCATCACATCCTCTTCCTGCGGGTAGTGTATTTGCCAGGTGAGGTTTTTATAGCGGCTGTTCTCATACCATTTGTCAATATCCTCACGATGATAGATCCATGGCTTGACTTCGAAATTATGTATCTTGTGGTAAGCGGGGATATCTATTTTGTTCGACCAAACCCATCGCCATGTTGCTTGATCGACGTCACGTAAAGCATAGAAGCACGTACGGAAACCGTGTTGCACGGAATCGGCGGGATCTACGAACAGCATATCCGAACGCTCCATGAGAATATGGGGATTGACGTCTTGCGTAGTGAAGTACTGCTGCACGTCCGTAGTTAAGGAATAGACGTACGCTAACTTGCCGTATCCGGCTGCTCCTTTGTCGTTAGCCGCATAGAAGAACGGGTCGGAGATAATTGGTGCCTGCTCCGAATCTGCACCGGAGAACAAGCCTAAGTCATGCGTCTTCGTCCCAAAGCCGGCTTCATTCCATTTATGGTGATTGGAGGTCACGTATAGTCTAAACTCCTCTTCGTTCATCTCCTCAGGCGGATACCAGTCGAACTCAAACCAGGTGAGCCAATTTCCCTCTTTCTTACGTTTCAGTTCTACTTGCACGACGGTGCCATCGGGTACGATCGTGCGCTTGGTGCCGTCATACGTGTTCGCACACTCGATCACGCCGCCCCAGAGCTGCACCCATACGCAACACTTGTCATTTGGCCACTGATGCTGACTCTTCGCTTTGGGATTGTTGTAGTAGTTGTCTGCCCAGTAGTGGAGATAAATGGCCTCTTCGCCGCCGCTCACACGTTTCGTATGCAAACGACTACCCGTAGCCTGACACGTTGGAGCAGGATCGTTACCCAGACTCTGGTTATTACCACGACCCGCATTGTGGTCGTACCCGCGCTCGCTGAAGAGCAGCACCTTCACGTGAATCTTTCCGTTGCCGGCAGCATAGGCATCGTAGTTGTTCTCGTTTTCGAAGTCCACATTCGCCTCTGCCGCCATAAGCGGAGACAAGTGAGAAGTAAAAATTGCTAGCAGTACAAGGACTGCCGGTAGAATGAGTTTTTTCATAAAATTTGATATTTTTAAAATATCGGCTGCAAAATTACTGCTTTTTTATGACATATGCAAAAAAAACAAAAAAAATCGCCCCGAAGAGCGATTTTTTCGTTAAACATTTGTTCATTTGCCATTTACACATCAAAGAATCCTAATTGCGGTTAGCATACGATTGACATACGCGCTATCCGGTGCAGACCAATGGAATCCCAAACGGAGCAGGACTGCGGAGGTATAGCGGTTATCACGCTCGATAGTCACCGCCTTCTGTCCATGCGTCATGTCTTGGTATGCCAAGAGAGCGGACATGAGGCTGGCTTTCTTCGGGTCTTTGCTGGCCTCGAGAATCGCTTGCTGGAACTCGTCTTCCTCCACGTAACGGATGGACTTGCCAATCTTCTCAAAGCCAGCGAGGATATCGCCCAAGAGGTCGGTATGGTTTACAACCGCTTTGGCGGTCTCGTTCACCGGTGAGAACTCCGCCGGTGAGTCGTATTCGTCTATCGGACAGCAGCCGAGCGTGGAGAACACTTTGAGTCGTCCCATGTAGCTGTTCGTCTGGAAGTTCGCCTGGAACTCACCATCATAGCTACGCGCCGCGAGGTTTCCGACACGCATGACCTTAGCGTTCAGCCCGTGACGAGCTACCGCTTCGAGAATGACACGCTCAGCGAGGAACTTCGACCGCATATAGCGGTTATCAAGGAACTGACCGAAGTACAACAAGCGTTCCGACAGTTCGGGTACTGCCTTGCCGTCACCGCGATCAACCCATATCTCTCCGACCGAAGTGGTGGAGATATGTACAAGCCGTGCGCCGGTCTTCAGACAGAACTCCACACAACGCTCCGCGCCGCCGATGTTCACCTGTTCGATGTCGTCGGTCTTGGAGAAGTGCTTGACGTTCGCTGCACAGTTGAAGACGGTCTGAATACTGATATCTGATAACTGATTACTGAAATCGTTTGTCACATCGCCGTTGACGACGAAGAGGCGGGTGCCGAAGAGTTCATCAAAACGCCGGTCGAAATAGTAGAAGAGCAAGTTACGCAGACGTCGTTGCGCATCGTGCTGGTCTTTTCCGCGAACAAGACAAGTGATGGTCTTGGCGTCCGAATCAATCAGTTCGCGCAGTACATGGATGCCGAGATAACCGGTAGCACCGGTGAGCAGCACATTGCCTAACTCCTGACGCTCTCCGCGCAGGAAGGTATTGAGGTTATTGCGCTGGAGAATGGCATCAATGCCGGTATAATCGAAGCCAGCTTCCTCTTGGTCATTGGCCGTTTGTTCATCCGTGTCACCGGACAGGAACTGCGCCAAGAGACGCGGCGTCGGATGGGTGAAGATATCACCGTAAGCGACATGCTTTCCGGTTTTGTCCGCTTCGATGATAACACGCGTAACCATGAGCGACGTACCGCCGAGTTCAAAGAAGTTATCCGTAGCACCTATCTTATCCTGATTGAGGATCGATGCGAAGATGTCGCAGAAGAGGCGTTCGTTGTCGTTAGCCGGCGCCACGTAGTCGCGGTCGGTGTCGGTGAGCTGCGGAGCCGGAAGGGCACGTTTGTTCACTTTCTGGTTCTGGTTCAGCGGAATGACGTCGATCTGCATGGTCGAAGCCGGTACCATATACGGCGGTTTGCAATCACGGATGAAGGCATTGAGTGCCTGGATGTCAATCTTGCTGTCGCTGACGATATATGCCGCGATGAACTTACCTCCGTTGGGGTAATCAAAGGCCTGTACGGTGGCATCGTTGATGCCCGGGAACTCACGGATGACCGCCTCGACCTCTTTGAGTTCGATACGGAAACCGCGGATCTTCACCTGACCGTCCTGCCTTCCGACAAACTGAATATTTCCGTCCTCCAGGTAACGCACGACGTCGCCGGTGCGGTAGCAGCGAAGACCATTCCAGTCGATATAAGTCTCGGCGGTCTTGTCCGGACGGTTGAGGTAGCCACGGCTGACTTGCGGACCGGAGACAAGCAGCTCGCCTGTAGCACCCACAGGCACACGGTGCAGGTCCTTATCAACGATGAATAGCCGGAAGTTATCCAGCGGTTTGCCGATAGGGATATTCTTCTCCTGCTCGTGTATCGGATAGGTCGTGGTGAAGATGGTACACTCGGTCGGACCGTACGCGTTATGAAGCAGATAGTTAGCCGGCGGCGCGATAGTCGCGAGTTTTTCTCCTCCCACAGACAAGTGCTTTAAGGAATGATTGTCGCAGTTCTGCGCGAACTGATAGCCCACCTGGGTCGTCATGAACGAATGGGTGATGCCTTCCTCTTCGAAATAATGATTGAGGTCGGGCAGGTTCAGACGAATATCTTCGCCGATGATATAGACGGCAGCACCGCACGTCAATGCCGGGTACATATCCATCATGTTCGCGTCGAAACCATACGAAGCGTACGCCGCCACTTTGTCTCCTGCATGGAGGTCATAGTAGCGATGGTACCAATGACAGAAAGCCACAAGGTTGCGGTGCTCGAGTTGGCAGCCTTTGGGCACACCGGTAGAACCGGAAGTATAAAGGAGGATGAATAAATCCTGTGGATTTATATTTGTGATTTGTGATTTATGATTTGTAATTTGTGATTTCTCTAACTCTTTCGTCAGCAGAACCGGTCCGGAGTATTCGTTGACGATGGGACGGAGGTCGGTATCGGCGATGAGAAGGGCTGCGTTGGCATCCTTCATCATAAAGTTCAGACGCTCTGCCGGATAAGACGGATCGAGCGGCTGGTACGCACAACCGGCTTTGAGGGCCGCCAACGAAGCGACTACCATCCATTCGGAACGGTTGATGAGGATAGAAACAACTTTCTCTTTCGTATCGTTGCCAATGACCTCTATGATCCGTGCAGCGATGGCGTCCGTCTGCTCATCCACCTCTTTGTAGGTCAGACGGACGTCGTGATAAACGACGGCAAGGTTATCGGGCGTCTCAGCCGCTTGCTTATGGAAGAGCGAGACGATGGTCTGGGTGTCGTCATAAGGCACCTCGGTCTGGTTGAACGAGTCGAGCACCGCTGTCTGCGCTTTATTAAGAAGCGAGATGGCACGCAGAGATGCGTTAGTGTTTGCCGCAAAAGCCAGCACGGCATTTGCTACCGACTGCGCGAGGTTCGTAATCAGCGCTTCGCTGTACCATCCGTTGTCGTACTCAACGGCGATAGACGGCACGCCGTCCATCGGCATGATATAGAACGCGATCTTGAATTTCGGCACGTTCTGCTCCATGGTCTCGTCGGCAAAAACGGGTTTGCCGAAGACGCTATAGTTGCTCAGCACGCCCATCTGGTAAGCGAACATGATCTCCGCCTTCAGGTCATAATCCGCCGCAACGCGTGCAAAGGGATAATCCTCGTGTGCGAGCGTTTGCTCGAAGGACTGCGCGTTCTCGCGGACGAACTCCTCAACCGTCTGGTTCGCTATCTTGGTGGTCAGCGCAAGGGTGTTGACGAACATTCCCATGGTGTTGTTCACCCGCAGGTTGCTTCGTCCGTTGGAGATGGTGGTGATGCAGACATCATCTGTTCCTGCAAAACGTGCCAAGGAATAATAGACGGCACTAAGGAGCACAGCTGCCGGCGTCACGCCTAATTGCGCAGCGTATTTCTCCGCTGTCTGCATATCAAAAGGTACGCACACGCGTCCGTTCTCGCCTTGCGGCAGGGCGTTGGTGAGATCCGGTTGGATCTCGGTGACGCTCTCGATGCCGGTGAGACGCTCGGCGAAGAAATCCTTAGCGGCTTTGAAGGACTCGCCATTTTCAGCGGCTTTCTGCTCCGCCACGAACTGCGGATACGAGCACATCTCGGGTTCTATCTCTTTGCCTTCCAGCAAGTCGCAGATCTCATGGATGAGGAGGTCGTACGATGCACCGTCACAAACGAGGTGGTGAATGTCGCTCAACAGATACAGGTTCTTCTCCGTGCGCACGATGACGAAACGGAAAAGCAGGTCTTTCTGCAGGTTGAACGGTTGCACGAACTCATGCTTGAACGCATCCATCTGTGCTTCTTCGAGTTCCTTCTCGGGCACGTCGATATGCGCCTCGTTCATCATCTGTTCGTCGATGGTCTGGATGACATTAGCTTCTTGGGTAGCGAAATGCACAAAGAGCTCAGAGTGGTTAAGCACCGCCTTGCGGACCGCTTGCCGCAACGCCTCCGTCTCTACCTCCAAAGGCATCTGAGTACAGATCGGCACGTTATAGAGAGTCGATGTCGGGTTCTTCATGCACTCGAAATAGACACCGAGTTGAGCAAAGCTTAGAGGAGCTTCGCTCATTTGAGATTGGACATTTCTTTGCCCAAGGGCACGATCTGAAGGTATGGAAATTTGAGATTTTTCATTTTCGGTATATCGATTCTCGCCTAACATCGCAGCAAGAATCTCATTCTCGATGGCCTGCAACGTGATGCCTTTGGTCATCTGTTTGGCATCGAGTTGGACGCCGAAACGCTTGAAGATCTGGGTTGCTAACTTGATGGCAGCGATAGAGGAGAGACCCATATAACGCAGGTCGGTCGTGATGCCGAACTCCTCCATATTGACGATCTTCGCGATGATGTCATGCAGTTCCTGCTCCAAGACATTCAGCGGAGCCGCAGCCACAGCCTCCTCTACTTCAGGTTTCGGTGCCTCGGGTTTAGGTAACGCCCGTTTATCGACTTTCTGATTCGGGTTGAGCGGTATAGCGTCAATCTGCATCGTTACCGCAGGCACCATATAAGGCGGTTTGCTATCGCCGATAAAGGCGTTGAGTTCGTCGATATTGATCTTCTCGTCGCTGACGACATAGGCAGCGATGAACTTACCGCCATCCGGGTAATCGAAGGCCTGTACGGTAGCATCCTTGATGCCGGGGAACTCGCGAATGATGGCTTCGACCTCTTTGAGTTCGATACGGAAACCACGGATCTTCACCTGTCCGTCGCGTCTGCCGACGAACTCGATGTTTCCGTCCTCGCGGTAGTGAACGATGTCGCCGGTTTTGTAGCAACGCAAGCCGTTCCATTCCACAAACACCTCTGCGGTCTTCTCGGGCTGGTTGAGGTAACCGAGCGACACCTGCGGTCCGGCTACATAGAGCTCGCCGTCCGTGCCGGTCGGTACTTCTTTTCCGTCCTGCCCCACGACGATGAGTCGCGTACCGTTCGTATTGGCTTTGCCGATAGGTATATTGGGTTCGTTTTGGGTCACGAAAAAACTGCTGACATAGACGGTACACTCTGTCGGGCCGTAGCAGTTCATCAACTTATACGAAGGCGGATCGAGGCTGATAAGTTTCTCGCCGCCCGTACCGAGCCACTGCAAGCCCGGGATGTCCGGATAATTGAGCACGAGCTGCGTTGCCATCTGGGTGGTCATAAAGCAGTGGGTAATGTGCTCGTCTTGGATATATTGGTTGAGCCCCTCCAGGTCAAAACGGATCTCGTCGCCTACGATGCAGATGGTCGCACCTGCTTTGACGCAGCACCACAGGTCCATCTGGAAGGCATCGAAGCCGTAACCGGCGTAGGTGGCGTACTTGCTTTGCGGAGTCAAGCCGATGGCCTGCACATGAAAATCCATGAATGCCAAGATGTTCGCTTCGCTGAGCATGACGCCCTTGGGGATGCCGGTTGTACCGGAGGTATAGAGCAGCACAAAAGCCTCGTCGCCATCGTACTTGGCGGCATCTTCCCGCATGTAGTTCAGTCGCTCTTCGGGATAAGAGCCATCGAGCGGCATAGCGGTCAGGCCTGCCTTGGCGATAGCGAGAGGTACGAGTACCATCAGTTCATTACGAGGCACGATAAACGCTGCCACTTTGTCGCCGCAACGGGTGACGTATTGAGGATCGAGAGTCTCCGTCAAACGATCCGCCTCTGCGAACGTGATACGTTTGTCACCGGCGATGCAGAAGATATCATTCGGTCGCTCGGCTACGTGTTTTTTGAAGTATTCGATTAAGTGTGCCATATTATTCTATTGTAAAAAGATTATGAAAACCGCTCATGCGGAAGATATCATTCACGTCCTCGTTGAGGTGGGTAATGCGGATGGAACCGCCTTTGGCCTCGGACTCGCGTTTGAGTTGCATGAAGAATCGCAAGCCGGCAGAAGAGATATACTCCAGCTCCTCACAATCGATCTCCAGCGCTTTGTCGGCAAGCGCCAACACTTGGTTCAAGTCCTCTACTTGGGTTGTGGTAACTGTCGTGTCGAGTTCGCCGATCAGGCAAACACGAGTCTCTTTCTCATTGGGAATAATGTTGATTTTCATATTGGTAAAAAAGTTTTATTAACGATTTAAAAATTTAACAATTTAACGATTTAACCATTCGCAGGATGTTTTTATTCTCCTTCCGCTCGTAGTGCAGTTCATCAACGATTTGTCGGATGAGATGGATTCCCAGCCCTCCTACCTGACGTTCGTTGGTTGCTTTCTCGTTGGGCACATGCTCGGTGGGATCAAAAGCGATTCCGTTATCCGTGAGGGTGAGAATAATTTTTAATTTTTCATTTTTCATTTTTAATTCTATCTCAGAAGCTTGCGAATAATGAAGAATATTCACGATGGCTTCTTCGGCTGCCACTTCGAGTTTTTTGAGTCCTTTCTTGTCTATACCGTTGCATAATCCAAAGGTATGGATTGCCTTTCGCAGGACAGGCCATTGGTCTTCGTGGCAAGGCACGCGCAGCGTCACAGGCTGGACGGGGCTTGTCTTTTGAATCGTCATGAGGGTGATATCATCCGTTGGTTCGGCCTGCCCTTCCGCGCTTCGGTCACGCCATCAGTGTAAAGAACGATTTTCTCTCCTTCGCCAATCATGCAGCCTTGCTCCACAAACGAATACCGGCCGTCATATCCCAACGGGATATTCGGGTTAGGAGTTAAGGGTGATGGGTTGCCGGTTACGGGGGAGTAGATAAGCGGCGCGCAGTGTCCGGCATTGCAGAAGAGCAGTTCGCCTGTAGGGATACACAGACGTCCCACAAAAGCCGTCACGAAAGTAAGGGAGGGGTTGTTCTCGCTAAGGACGGTATTGATTTCTTCCATGATCTGTTTGGGTGAGGTTGCTCTCACACCAGCTGCACGGAAGAGGTTCACTGCAGCACTCATGAACATAGCGGCCGGAACGCCCTTGCCGCTCACATCTCCGATGATGAACCAGAGGAAGTCTCCTTTGCGATGGAAGTCAAAAAAGTCGCCTCCCACTTCGCGCATCGGGACAAGGAAGGTATGGAGTTCAATATCTCCGTTCGCTTGGGCTTTGATCCGTTCCTTGTCGTCTTTCAGGATTCCCATCTGAATGTCATGGGCTATCTGCAGTTCGTGCGACATCACTTCCTGTTCCGTCTCCAGACGGGCGTTCTCTTGTTCATCCCGTGTAATACGACGGATCAACAGGCCCACCACGAGGATACCTAACACGAACACGCCCAAAGGCAACAAGGTGCCCAAACGAAGACTCTTGATAACATGGCTACGCGGAACGGCAGTGACCATTCGGATATTTATCGGTTGAAGAGTCTTGCGGGAAACGATCCATGAGCCATCATCCAACTCTCCATCTTTCGGCGCTCCGTCACTGGCGGCAAGGAGCGTTCCGTTGGAACTATAGAGCATACACTCCGCCTCCTCGAATGGCCGGAAATGGTCCAGCATATTGTGTATCCATTTCAAACTGAAATCAATACCTATGACGCAAATCAGATCGCCCTTCTCGTCCAGCACGTCATTCGAATAGGTATAGATCGGTTCGTCAAAATCTTCATCTATATACGGGGTGCTCCAATAGCCTGCGTTGTTTTGCACGGCTCCTTTATACCACTCGCGTTCAAAATAATCATGCTCGGCATCCCCAAAATGGCAGGAGACTATCGAATCCTTCGTACGATAGGAAGTCAAGCCAAACCACTCCCCTTTTTTCGGATAATAATACGGTGGGAAAACTACATAGCAGGAATAAAAATTCGGATACCGCTTGAGGAGTTCGTTGGTCTTACTGTACAAATTCTCCGGGTGCGTCAGGTTCCTCTTTACCTCTTCTATCAGCTGAGCGTTGGCATCCAGCGCGTCGTACAGTTCAAAACGCAGTTTCTCTTGGGCGATCTGCATCTCGAGTTCCGTCTTCTCCTGAAAACGGAACCGCGCCCTACTATAGGACACGTACGTCTGCACTCCCATGCCTAACAGGAGGAAGAGAGCCGCTAATATATGTACGGACGTAAATCGTTTCATAAGTTAAAGACACCTATACCGTTCAGGAAGATGAGCACGATAGCGATGGGTACAAGCCATCGGAGTGCGAAGACGAATGCCGGACGAAGCCACTGCTTGTATCGTTTCTGGCTATGCGGCACCAGGTCATTGTCCTGGAACGGCATGAACCAGCCGATGAACAGCGACATAGCTAATGCGCTAAACGGCATCATGTAGTTCGTCACGAGAGTATCACTTAGGTCAAAGAGGTTATGTCCGCATATCTGCAGACCGCTCCATGCGCCGGTCATCGAGAGCACATAAATCGCCACAAAAACGCAGATTACCGCAGTAGCGATCAGCACGCTATGATGCCTGTTGAGCTTGCCGCGGCTCATCTCCATAATGCTCGTTACAATCACCTCCATCAAGGATATCGTCGAGGTGAGCGCAGCGATGAACAGCAGCGTAAAGAAGACCACGCCGCTGAGCCATGCGAAAGACATATGCTGCAAGACTGCCGGCAGGACGACGAAGACTAACTGCGGACCTTCCGCCGGGTCAAAACCAAACGCAAACACCGCCGGGAAGATGATCGCACCTGCCAGGACGGCTACCAAGGTATCGAGGAGGATGACTTGGAATGACGTCTTGGTCACATCCTGTTCCTTCGGCATATAGGCGCCATAGGTAATCATCAGACCGAGACCCACCGAGAGGCTGAAGAAGCACTGACCGGCGGCTTCCATAAAGACCGAAGGTGTGATATGCGAGAAATCCGGATGGAAGAAGAACTTGAGTCCTTCTCCGCTGCCCTCTAACAGCAGCACGCGGATGGTCATCAAAATCATCATCAGCAGCAGAAGCGGCATCAGGATCTTACTCAGCCGCTCTATACCGCTGCTGACACCGAACCACAGGATAGCGGCGGTACACAACACCGGAATGATAGCGCAGAGGATCATCTTCGGCGCATTCGACATATTGGCGTTAAAATGCGTGAGCAACTCGTCCGTGCCCATGCCTGCGTACGAGTTAACGACCGCCTCGTAGAGGTAGTTCACGCACCAGCCCGTCACTACGAAATAGAACCCCGTGAGGATCAGTACCGTCAGAGCCGACCACCACCCTAACCACTGCCAGCGGTTATTGCCACTGATAGCGCGGAAAGCAGAGAACGTCGATTTGCCTGCCTTGCGACCGATCAGGATCTCCGTCATCAAGAGCGGCATGCCGAAAAGTATGACGCATAAGAGGTACACTAACAAAAAGGCACCACCACCGTTCTGACCTGCCTCATAAGGAAATTTCCAGATGTTTCCCAAACCGATAGCACTGCCTGCAGCGGCTAAGATAACACCCCATTTGGAATTAAAACCCGAGTTCTTGGACTGTTCCATAAGTATGCTTGTTAGTTTTGCGCGGCAAAGTTACTGCTTTTTTTTGACATATCCCTAATTATTTTAACTCCTTGATAAATCCGTCGATCTTCGCTTTTGTCACGTGCTGCATCACCACGATGTGTGCCAATTCGCCGCCGAAGTTCTCGTCATAACCTAACGCCAAGTTGTACTTGCTGCATATCTCTTTCGCCGGACGTTTGAAGAACACGGTGTTGCTGTACTCGTTTCGCCAGCATGGCCAACTGATCTTCTCTAACTCCTGCGCGAGATACTCCGTACAATCCATCATCGCGTTTGCCTGTTCCGACCACTTGGCATAACCCACTTTCTGGATCAGCCACCAGAACTTAAGCGGTTGCACAGCATCGCGCGAGCAATTGATCATCTTCATGTTGCCGTTCAGGTAGGTCACGTTGTAATTATTCTGATTATCATATACCTTGTGTGTACAGAGGAATAGTCCTGAGGGGGAATCGATTCCGAAGAACTTATGTCCGCTGATGGCAATCGACTCAAAATGCTGATCCTTGCGGCTGACCATCTTCTGGTGCTCCGTGAACGGCAGGTAACCGCCGAACAGCGCCGCATCAACGTGACGATATACTGCCATCTCGGGATGCTTTGCCAATACTGCATTCAAAGCCTCCATATCGTCGATGGCACCCTTGAACGTCGAGCCCATCGCATATACCATCAACGCCGGACGCTCCGGGTCTAAGGCTTTCTCCAACTCTTCCGGAATCATCCTTCCCATCGGATCACTCTTAATCAACTTCACCTCCAGATTCTGCAGGTCGCATAGACGCAGATTCGAATAATGAGCCTCATCGCTCACATAGACGATCGGCAACGTACCCGTCTTGTTGTACAGGTATTTCGCGCCGAAATAGATACCGTGGTTATTACCGTCCGTACCGCTATGTGTCACGATACCCCACACGTCGTTTTGGTCAAAACCGTACAGCGGAGTAAAGAACTCGATCACTTCTTTCTCAAACGCCTGCGTGGACATGCTCCACGGATCGTCCGTCATGGGGTCTCCGGCATTGTTCAGGTTCACCCTGTCCATACCCGTACTTACGTACCACTCGTAGAAATCCTGCAAGGCTGACTCTTGGTTCGCCGGATAACCGAAACAGGTCTGCTGACCCGTCTTCCAGATTTGCGTCCACTCGTCGAGTTTCTCATACCCTGAACTTTTTTGCCCTCCGGCACCCTGCGAGCACCCGAATAAAGTAACTACGGCTATTACTAAAAGAAAAAACTTTTTCATGTTGTATAGATGATTTATCTTTGCGGCTGCAAAGGTACTTCTTTTTTACGATATAGGCAATAGTTTTTGCAACCCGAACATGTCAAAATCAAAAAAAATGAAGAAAAAATGCATTTTCTTTAGAAAATATTTGGTCAATTCAAAAAAAAGTAGTAATTTTGCAGGCTTTTTCACGTGAACGGTGCTTGAGCGCACGTGTACGTAATAGAAAAAGCAGGAACATTTATTAACAAAAATCAATTAAACAAAACAACAAAATGCCTACAATTCAACAATTAGTTAGAAACGTGTTTACACAACGACCCCGAAGAAACCTAACTCCGCGATGCGTAAGGTTGCCCGTGTGCGCCTGACGAACACCAAGGAGGTGAACGCTTACATCCCCGGTGAGGGACACAACTTGCAAGAGCACAGCATCGTAATGGTACGTGGCGGTCGTGTAAAAGACCTGCCGGGTGTACGTTATCACATCGTACGTGGTTCGCTTGATACCGCCGGTGTAGCTAACCGTTTGCAGCGCCGTTCGAAGTATGGTGCGAAACGCCCCAAAGCTAAAAAGTAAGCCACGCTAATTAAGATTAAAGAAAAATACATAAAAAATACTGATTATTGATTTTATTTAAAAATTGAATCTTTGTTCTACTGACTCATTTACAAATAAATTTGACATGACTCACTCGAACAAATCTTCCAAACTCTTCGAGTTAAAAATCAATAATCAGCAAAAATACCAAAAATAATTTTCTTTGATCGACAACAAATCAGTAAAGCTCTGAATTTTATTAACTAAATGTTCCATATTTGGGACGAAAACATGGGTTGAGGGTTGAGTAAGGGCCTACGGGTTAGGCGCTGAAGAAATCGACAACCAAATTAAAATTATTTAAGACAATGAGAAAAGCAAAACCGCAAAAACGAGTTATTCTGCCGGATCCGGTACCGCAAAAACGAGTTATTCTGCCGGATCCGGTGTACGGTGAGGTAATGGTGGCAAAATTTGTGAACCACCTGATGCTCGATGGTAAGAAAAACACCGCTTATGGTGTATTCTATAGCGCACTGGGCGTAGTAGAGAACAAAATGAAGGGTGAGGAGAAAGCTGCTCTGGATATCTGGAAGCAGGCTCTCGACAACATCACCCCGTTGGTAGAGGTTAAATCGAAGCGTATCGGTGGTGCAACCTTCCAGGTTCCGACCGAGATCCGTGCTGACCGCAAGGAGTCCATCGCAATGAAGAACATGATCGCCTTCGCACGCAAGCGCGGTGGCCACTCGATGGCTGAGAAGCTGGCTGCAGAGATCATGGATGCGTTCAATAACCAGGGTGGTGCGTTCAAGCGTAAAGAG
>CACWNR010000026.1 GCA_902762355.1 uncultured Bacteroidales bacterium | reverse complement strand
TTTCACGACAAGGCGTTTGAGAGCTTGTTCTTTACCTCGCCGGTGAGCGGCGAAGTCAAAGAGATCGTACGTGGAGACCGTCGTAAGATCCTCTCCATCGATATCGCGGCTGACCCCGTGATAGCGTACGAGAAATTTGACACCGCAGGTGACGTGAAGGAGCTGCTGCTGAGGAGCGGCCTCTGGGCATTGATGAAGCAACGTCCGTACGATTGCATCGCGATGCCGAACAAGCAACCACGCGCTATTTTTATTTCGAGTTTTGACAGTGCGCCTTGTGCCCCGAACTACGAGTGGGTGCTGAAGGGACAGTTGCCCACTTTGCAGGCAGCCGTAACGGCTCTTGGCAAGCTGGCACCGGTGTTCATCGGTATCCAGGGTGGCGCACGTGCAACGGAATTCCGTGAGCTCAAGGATTGCACCTTGTATGAGGTGTTTGGTCCGCACCCTGCCGGCAATGTCGGTGTGCAGCTGAACAACCTCGCGCCGCTGGCGAAAGGTGAGACGGTCTTCACGCTCAACATCCAGGACCTTGCGCTTATCGGTCGGCTCTTCCAGAAGGGCATCGTCGATATGCAGAAGAAGGTGGCGTTGACCGGTCCGCTCGCGTACGGACGTCAGTATTACAACGTGCTGCCGGGAATGCCGGTGAGCGCTGTGCTGACGAGCAACGTACACACGGAAGTGCCCTGCCGTTACATCGCAGGCAACGTCCTGAGTGGCCGTCAGATCACGCTCGATGACATGATTTCGATTTACGACAACCAACTGACCGTGCTCGACGAGGGCAGCGAGAACCATGAGTTCATGGGCTGGCTTCTGCCGCGGTTCAAAGCCTTCAACGCAGGTTGCACAGACCCCGCGAAGATGCTCGACAACGGGTTCACACGTTGGCTGTTCGGACCGAAGAAGTACCAGTGGGATGCCCGTCTAAAGGGTGGTCGCCGTGCGATCATCGTCAGCAACGAGTACGACCGCGTCTTCCCGATGGATATCTACCCCGAGTACCTGATCAAGGCTATGATCGCGGGAAATATCGACCGCATGGAGGCACTCGGCGCGTACGAGGTGGCACCCGAAGATTTTGCGCTGTGCGAGTATGTCTGCACGTCGAAAATGCCGCTGCAGGCCATCGTACGCGAGGCGTTGGACAATTTAAAGAAGGAGATTGAGTAATGGAAAAGCTTTATCAGATATGGAAGAAGTTCGGAAAGAACTTCGAAGAAGGCGGTAAGCTGAGTTGGTTGAGCTCGTTCTATGACGCTTTTGACACCTTCCTGTTTACGCCGCAGACGACCGCTAAACGCAACGGTACGCATATCCACGACGGCAGCGACAGCAAACGTACGATGATCCTCGTGGTCATGGCGCTTGTTCCGGCGATGCTGTTTGGTATGTTCAACGTCGGCTACCAGCACCTGTTGGCTACCGGTCAGTTGGCAGCAGGCATGACCTGCGCCCTCTGGTGGAAAGCCTTCGGTTTCGGTCTGCTGGCTGTGCTGCCATATATCATCGTTGCTTATGCAGTAGGTCTGGGAATAGAGTTCATCGTAGCGCAGATCAAGCACGAAGAGGTGGCGGAAGGCTTCCTCGTAACGGGATTCATCATTCCGCTGATTGTGCCGATCAACACGCCGCTGTGGCAAGTAGCTATCGCCGTGGCTTTCGCGGTTGTCTTCGCGAAGGAAGTGTTCGGCGGTACGGGTTATAACATCTTCAACGTAGCGCTTATCACGCGTGCGTTCTTGTTCTTTGCGTACCCGAGTTCGATGACCGGTGACAAGCCGTTCATCCGCACGGAAGGTACCTGGGGCTGGGATGGCGGTCACGCGCTGGTTGACGGTTTCTCGGGTGCCACGCCGCTCACGCAGATGGCTACCGGCACTCCTGTGACCGAATCGTTCTGGGACATGGTCAACGGCCTTGTACCGGGATCGGTAGGTGAGACCTGCATCTGGGCTATCGCACTCGGCGCTATCCTGCTGATCGCTACGGGCGTAGCCAGCTGGAAGACGATGCTGGCGATCTTCGTCGGCGGCGGTCTGACCGCTTGGCTCTTTAACATCGGCGGCAACGAGGCGAACCTCGCCGCGCAGTATCCGTGGTACATGCACCTCGTATCGGGCGGTTTCGCTTTCGGTGCGGTGTTCATGGCTACCGACCCTGTCACCTCGGCTCGTACCGAGTGCGGCAAGTGGATCTACGGTTTCCTGATCGGTCTCGTGGCAGTGCTCGTGCGCGTTCTCAACCCGGGTTATCCGGAGGGAATGATGCTGGCTATCCTGCTGATGAACGCCTTCGCTCCGCTCATCGACTGGTGTGTCGTGCAAGCAAATATTAACCGTCGCGCAAAACGCGTCATTAAGTAAGGAGGTCCGCTATGAAACTGAATACGAATTCGAATGTGTACACCTTCGTCTATATGACGATTGTGGTGATTATCGTAGCGGTCCTGTTGGCGCTCGCTAACCAGGCGCTCAAGCCGCGTCAGGACGCTAACATCCTGCTCGACAAGCAGAAACAGATCCTCGGTGCACTCAAGGTCGATTTCTCGCAGGCTGATCCCGCAGAGGTGTATTATACCCTCGTGCAGGACACGCTCAAGTACGAGAACGCCGAGGTCTATGTCGCTAACCTCAACGGTGCTGTCAAGTACGTTTTGCCGCTCAGCGGTAAAGGTCTCTGGGGCGGTATCGGTGGTTATCTGGCGCTCGACGAGGACAAGAACACCATTCATGGTGTTAACTTCAACCACGAGTCCGAGACACCGGGTCTGGGCGCTAAGATCGTGGACATGCCTTTCCGCGCTCAGTTTGAGGGCAAGCATATCCGCAACGCAGAAGGACAAGTCGTTTCCGTGGCGGTCCTCAAGGCCGGTACGCGTGCTGAAGGTCAGGAGCAGGTAGATGCCATCTCCGGCGCTACGATCACCTCGACCGGCGTCAGCACGATGCTCAACGAGGAACTCGTGAATAACTATGCAGCGTTTTTGAATGAACCTGCCAATGTAGAACTTAACGAAGAAAAGGAGGTCGCAAATGTTGAGTCAGAAGACTAAGGACACATTGTTAGGTCCTCTTAACGCCAATAACCCTGTCGTTGTGCAGATCCTCGGTATCTGTTCGGCTCTCGCCGTAACGGTGCAGCTGAAGCCTGCCCTCGTCATGGGTATCGCTGTGACGATCATCGTCGCTATGGCAAACGTCATCGTGTCGCTTATCCGCAACACCATCCCGATGCGTGTACGTATCATCGTGCAACTCGTGGTCGTAGCGGCGCTCGTGACACTCGTCAGCGAGATCCTCAAAGCGTTTGCGTACGACGTGGCGATGCAGCTATCCGTCTATCTCGGTTTGATCATCACCAACTGTATCCTCATGGGTCGCCTCGAGGCGTTCGCCATGACCAATAACGCGTGGGATTCGCTCCTCGACGGTCTGGGCAACGGTCTGGGCTATGCCATCATTCTGGTCATCGTAGCTTTCGTGCGCGAGTTGTTCGGCTCGGGACAACTGCTGGGCTTCCAGATCATCCCGCAATCGTTCTACGACGCCGGCTACGAAAACTGCGGTATGATGCTCATGCCTGCCATGGCCCTCATCCTCGTCGGCTGTGTCATCTGGGTACATCGTTCAATTAATGATAAGGAGGCTAAGTAATGGAACACGCTTTAAGTTTATTTGTCCGCTCGATTTTTGCGGATAACATGATTTTCGCTTACTTCCTCGGTATGTGTTCATACCTGGCAGTATCGAAGAATGTGAAGACCTCAGCCGGTCTGGGCGTAGCCGTTACTTTCGTGCTCATCGTCACCCTGCCGGTTAACTACCTGCTGCAGACCCTCGTTCTCGAACCCCTGCACTTGAGTTACCTGAGCTTCATCCTCTTCATCGCCGTCATTGCCGCCATCGTGCAGCTTGTCGAGATGATTGTGGAGAAATACAGCCCGTCGCTCTACGCGAGTCTGGGTATCTTCTTACCGCTGATTGCTGTGAACTGCGCCATCATGGGTGGTTCGCTCTTCATGCAGCAGCGTATCGGCCTGCCCGCAGTGGATCCCAAGGCCATCACCAGCCTGCTCGACGCGTTTATGTACGCGCTCGGTTCGGGTATCGGATGGTTCCTCGCTATCGTCTGCCTCGCAGGTATTCGTGAGAAAATGGAGTATAACGACGTTCCGAAGCCGCTCCAAGGCCTGGGTATCACCTTCATCACCGTTGGTCTCATGGCTCTTGCCTTCATGTGCTTCAGCGGACTCGAGATCTAAAGAAAGGAGGCTATTATGATTCAAACGATTTTAATATCAGTTGCAGTTTTCTTGGTAGTTATCCTTTTGCTGGTAGCTATACTTCTGGTTGCGAAAAGATACTTGGTATCTTCGGGCAATGTAAAAGTTGTCATTAATGGAGACAAAGAGTATGAGATCCCTGCCGGCGGCAGCCTCCTCAACGCCATGGGCGAAGCGGGTGTTCACCTGCCCTCTGCTTGCGGCGGTAAGGGTTCCTGCGGCCAGTGTAAGTGCCAGGTACTCGAAGGCGGCGGAGAGATCCTGCCTACCGAGACCGTCCATTTCTCGCGTAAACAGCAGAAAGACCACTGGCGCCTCGGTTGCCAGGTGAAGGTCAAGAACGACCTCGTCCTCAAGATGGACGAAGCCGTGCTCGGCGTCAAGGAATGGGAGTGCGAAGTCATCTCGAACAAGAACGTCGCTACCTTCATCAAGGAGTTCAAGGTACAGCTGCCTCCGGGCGAGCACATGAACTTCGAACCAGGTTCGTACGCACAGATCATCATCCCTGAGTACGATATCGACTACGACCGCGACATGGATAAGTCGCTCATCGGCGACCTCTACCTGCCCGCTTGGCAGAAGTTCGGCCTGTTCAAACTCAAACAGAAGAACACCCAGGCAACCGTACGTGCGTACTCGATGGCTAACTACCCGGACGAGGGCGATATCATCACCCTCACCGTCCGTATCGCCACGCCGCCGTTCAAGCCCAAAGAGCAGTGCCCGAATGGTCCTGAGTTCATGGACGTACCCTGTGGTATCGCTTCTACGTATATCTTCTCGCTCAAACCGGGCGATAAGGTGCGCATGAGCGGTCCTTACGGTGAGTTCCGCCCTGTCTATGACAGCAAGAAGGAGATGATCTGGGTCGGTGGTGGTGCCGGTATGGCTCCGCTGCGTGCGCAGATCATGCACATGTTGAAGACCCGCAACTGCCGCGACCGCGAGATGCACTATTTCTACGGTGCACGTGCTATCGACGAAGTCTTCTTCCTCGACGATTTCCTCGCGCTGGAGAAGGAGTTCCCCAACTTCCATTTCCACCTCGCGCTCGATCGTCCGGACCCGAAGGCAGACCAACTCGGTATCAAGTACACCCCGGGCTTCATCGCTCCGGTTATGGGCGACACCTACCTCAAGCAGCATGATGCTCCCGAGGATGTCGAGTACTACCTCTGCGGTCCTCCTATGATGGCAAAAACGGTATTGGATCTGCTCCACTCCCTCGGTGTGGACGATGCCGATATCCGATTCGATAACTTCGGAGGCTAATCCCTCTTCACAATAAGGTACGTGCGCACTCGCGTGCGTACCTTATTTATCATTTCGTGTAGCAATAACGAATACAAGATGAAAGTACTATTGATTAATGGTTCGCCGCACAAGGGCGGAAACACGTATTTGGCGCTGAAAGAAGCGGCGCAGGAGTTGGAGAAGAACGGTATCGAGACCGAGATTGTAGGTGTCGGAACCAAACCCGTACGCGGGTGTATAGCCTGCTCAACATGCAAGACGAAGGCGAACAACCGCTGCGTGTTCGACGACGATATATGCAACGAGGTAAGTGCTAAGATGGCAGCGTGCGATGGACTGATCGTAGGTTCGCCGGTCTATTACGGTCAGCCGAATGGAACAGTCATATCGTTAGTGCAGCGAATGTTGTACTCGAATGGAGCGGCTTTCAACGGCAAGCCTGCAGCAGGTGTGGCCGTATGTCGGAGAGGCGGCGCAACAGCAGCGCTACAGACGCTTAATATGCCGTTTCAGTTGCTCAATATGCCCATTGTAACCTCGCAGTACTGGAACATCGTTTATGGTCGGACGGAAGGCGAAGCGGCGCTCGATGCCGAAGGCATGCAGACTATGCGGTCGCTGGCCAAGAATATGGCCTATTTGCTCAAGGCCACAGAAAACAAGCCGAAACCCGAATACGAGGCGCGCCAGGCTATGCATTTTATCCGATAGAATAAATTAAACCAAATACGGAGAGATGAACTGTTTGCAAGTTTTATTGGCGATTATATTCCCGCCGGTGGCAAAAAGACCATGAAGTCCTATTTATGGTACATCTGCGGTCAGGAGTACGACGCCGAGCACAACGGCTAATCGGGAAAGTCACCTCAAGCGAGGTGGCTTTTTTGTTCTTTTTTGTGGAAATTTTGTATTTTATTTGCTTGTTTCTTCAAAACATTGTACCTTTGCAGTGCAAAATTGTAAACGTATTATGAAAAAGCACATTTTCTTGGTGGTTGTCGGCCTGATGATGGCGGCAACGGTATGGTCGGCAAGTCCAATCAATTACAACGGAACGAATCTGACGTATAACGAGGAGTTCACGCGCAGTCAATGCGGTACGGCGTACAAGAGCACCATGCCGGAAGTGAGCGGTTTGGCCTGCTCGCGCGTCACGCCCGGTTATCTCTGGGCACACGGCGATGAGAACACCGGCAGCAACAAGAAGATCGTAGCTATCAGTCCTTCGGGCACCCTCGCCATGACGGTTAAGATCAGCGGTGACCCGGGACGTGACGATTGGGAGGATATCGCTACCGGTTCGCTCAACGGCACCAATTATATCTTCATCGGCGCGTTCGGCGACAACGACAAGGGGTTCAACGACCAGTATTACATCTATTACTTTGCGGAACCGGCCATCACCAGCGGTACCCAGACCGTGACGGTCAATTATATCAAATTCGGTTATCCGGACAACCAAGCGCACAACACCGAGACGCTGATGTACGACAACGTCGAGCATATTTTCTACATCGCTGACAAGGTCAAGGACGGCGTGTGCCATCTGTACAAACTGCCGTTCAGCACAAGCTACGACACGAGCCTGCAACGTCTGACGGAAGTGTGCGCGCTGGGTAACGGTACGAAGTTCAATTTCCTCACCGGCGGCGACATCACGCCTGACGGCAAATGGATGGCCATCAAGAGCAAGAAATACGTGCTGCTCTGGGAGCGCCAAGGCAGCGAGAGTCTGGCGACCACGGCAACCCGTCTTCCCATGCAGGTCAAAGCCTACCAAGAGGAAGATCAGGGCGAATCGCTGGCATGGCTCGATAACTCCACCTTCTACACCACGAGTGACAGCAAGAACGACACGCCTATCTACCAGTACGTTCGCCAGATATCTACCGGTCTCGACCAGCAAAAAGCAACCGTCACGAACGAGAAACTCATTCGCAACGGTCAACTGATTATCCGCGTCGGCGACCAAGAGTTCACGGTCACCGGACAACGCGTTCGTTAATCTCAGAAATTATACTTCGTCATGAGCTGCACGCGGTGGTTAGTCACCCAATGGAGGTCCGTATCGGCGATGCCGCGGAGGTTGGTGGAACCAGCCATGCCATAGTGCACCGAAGTGATTTCGTACTCCAAGCCTACTTGGAACTTGCCTACCGTATAGAGCAACGTCGGCGAGAGACGCCACATGCGAACCATATTGTTGGCGCGAGGCGTATATAGGTCATCCGGATGACCGTCGTTGTTTGCATCGAAAAGTAATTCTTTCGTGCCGAGATTCTGAATATATCCGGCAAAAAGAATTCCTTGCAGTTTCTGCGGGTGTTTGTCTTCCTGCTTGCCTACTTTGCCGCCATAGACGAGACTGAGCCATGAAGAGGTAGTGCGTATCGGCGTATATTCCCAAGAGCCGTCGGAGTTCTTGGCTTTCACACCGTATCCACTGTTGAGGTTCATATGTTCGCCCGCCTCGGAAAGAATGGTCTTGGCTTTGATAGAGAACTCGCCTTGCTTATACTGAAGGTAGAGGAAAGGCGAAGCGGTGGTGATACGGTCTTTGACACTGACGGAAACGGTTTTCCCGGCTACGTTAACCGTTCCTATCTGTCGCGGTTTGATACTCAGCACGTCCGCACCGGCGCGCATGAGAAAACCTTTATGATGTACACTCAAGCCCAGATAAGCCTCGGGGGTCTTGCTGTACATGATAAAATCCGCGGCTTGAACACCTACACCGGAGGCGTTCGGACCGACGGAGCAGTACTGCATCTGCCATAACAGAGAACCCGTGAGGGTGACATACTTGCCCAGACGAGCATCCATCTTCACTTGCGGAGAGCGGTTGAACGGACCGAAGGGTGCACCGGAAGCCAGGGCAATGACGTCGCAGAGATCTGCTGCCATCGGATGCCAAGTCTGACCGATGGTGAGGTTAACACGGGCGTAATCTTTTCCTCCGAGCATCGGCAGACTATCCCAGGCGAGCGCCACATATGCTTGGCGTAAACGGAACTGCGCCACGCCGGTAACCGAGTGAGAGACTTTCGTACTTAAGCCCGCATAGAAATCCGCTTCAATCTTCGCGCTGAACTGCGTATTGCGCCATTGGTAGCCCACAATGTCCAGTCCCACGCGGGTTGTCAGACTCAAGAAGCGGAACGTGCTGCGGGCATTCAGATCCTCGCGGAGAAGACCGGTTCCTGCGGCTTCAGCTTCGGTAATATTCCATGCATTGTCGTAGGGCTGGTAGTTATACAAGTCACCCGTTCCGGACATGGACTCGCGGCTGTCGTACGTGAAGTAGTTACGGATAAACCCGTAGGGTTTGAAATGCTGCTTGAGGTGCGACTTAACCGCCTCTTTCTTCTCTGCTTTCTTTGCCGCTTTATCCACTTCCTGCGCGAACGTAGGCATCATGAACAACCCGCAAAGAGCAAAAACTATAACCTTTAACCTATAACCCATAACCTTTAACCTTTATTAGAACGGGAATAAAAGCATAACAGCATAGGAAACACCGATACCGAGCAGACCGACAATCAGGCCGACTACGGTCATGTCGTGGGTCTTGATCATACCCGTCGAAGACGCAATAGCGTTCGGAGGCGTGGAGATCGGGAACAACATAGCGAACGAGGTCGAAGCCGCTACGCAAACGAGCAGCGTCGTCAGACCACCCATACCTGCGAGGTTATCCGCCATCGCCGTTCCGACTACTGCCAAGATCGGCACGAGCAGGTTAGCTGCCGACGAGTTAGCGATGAAGTTAGAGAGCAACCAGCCGAGCAGACCGGCGATAACCAGTACTGCAATAGCCGACCAACTGCCGAACGGAATAGCCTCTACGAGCGCAGATGCCAAGCCCGTTTTGTTGAGCGCCGTACCCAGCGCAAAGCCACCGGCAACCATCCAGAGCACATGCCAATCGATCTTCGCAAAATCGTCACGCGTGAAGATACCCGTTACCGCAAAAACAGCAAACGGAATCAATGCCACCACGTTCGAGTTCAGTTTGGTCAACTCGCCCGTCATCCAGAGCAGAATCGTGCCCAGGAAGGTAACGGTTACCGTCCAGAACTTCCAGTCTTTCTTGCTCTCGCCGTCAATAACGATCTCGATCTTATCGGCTTTGAAAGGGAAGAGCACCTGAAGCAACCACCAGGAAAACAGGATCATGATTGCTACCACCGGCACGAAACGCAACATCCAGGAGCCGAAACCGATCTCGATGCCGTTCGATGCCAACTGACCGATCGCAATAGCGTTCGGAGGCGTACCGATAGGCGTTCCCAGACCGCCGATATTGGCTGCGATAGGAATGGACAACGCCAGACATACACGACCGCCGCCATTCTCCGGAAGGGTCTTCAAGACCGGTGCGAGGAAGGCCAGCATCATAGCCGCTGTGGCCGTGTTACTCATGAACATCGACATCACGCTGATTAGCACCAAAAAGCCTAACAGCACGAACTTAGGCTTCGTACCGAAGGGCTTGAGCAGAATACGCGCCAGATAGACGTCGAGGCCTACCTTGCTGGCTGCAATAGCCAATACGAAACCACCCAAGAAAAGCATGATGATCGGGTCAGCAAAAGCCGCCATGATCTCCTTGAAACTCACTAATTCGCCCATCTCAGGCTTCGTGAATCCTTTGTTCGAAATGGTCAGCAACAGCAGCACGATCGTGCTCACCGAAGTAGCCCATGCCGGGATGATCTCGAACATCCACAACAACGCCGCATAAGCGAAGATCGCAATCGTGCGTTGCTGCACTACCGTCAGTCCTTCAATTCCGAAGAAAGACGCCGGCGCAAACCACAAAAATAGCACCGCCAACAACGTCAGAGGCGCCAAGACATGTTTTTTAACGTCAAATTTATTCATTTTCGTAAAATTAATATTTTTCTCAAAAGCGCTAATAAGCGATTTTTTCTCGAGAATTCATCTCTCGATCAAAGCGGGTGCAAAGGTACTGCTTTTTTCTGACATATGCAAATTATTTATAATTTTGCACACCGCATTTTACACACGCATAGCAGGCGCAGGGCACACGAACGACATTTTGAAGGAAAACCACCCTTTCAAGTGCTTCGCAGACCCTTTTTCGTGAAAAAATAAAAAAATATTTGCATATATCCCAAATTCTTTGTAACTTTGTGCGATTTTTGGCTCGCATGATTGCGAAAGCCGAAAAAACACCCATGAGAAATCAAAAATCAAAAATATAAAATCAAAAATTTTTATGGCAGACAATGAAAAATTAAATCTGTTGGCCGATTTTGCGCCGGTATCCGCTCAGCAGTGGAAGGACAAAATCATTGCCGACCTCAAAGGTGCCGATTTCGATAAGAAATTGGTATGGCGCACGCCGGAAGGCTTTAGCGTCCAGCCTTTCTACCGCCGCGAGGACCTCAAAGGCCTGAAGACCACCGTCTCCGCTCCCGGGCAGTTCCCCTACGTACGCGGCACCCGTTCGAACAACGAGTGGGCAATCCGTCAGAACATCTGCGCTTGCAAGAACGCGCGTAAGGCGAACGCGAAGGCACTGGAGGTGCTGAACAAAGGTATCACGTCGTTAGGATTCTGCTTAGACAAAGAGAAACTAACCTACCATTTCATCAAGACGCTGCTGAACGGTATCTACGCTCCGGCGGTAGCAATCAACTTCAGCATCTGCGCTTGCGCAGCGCCGAAGCTGGCGAACATCCTGGTGCGTTACTACGGTCGCATGGGTTACGACACGAAGGGTCTCATCGGTTCAATCAATGTGGACCCGATTAAGAACATGCTCCTCAAGGGCAAAGCCCTGACCCGCGAGCAGGTATCTCAGAAGATTGCTGAGACCGTCAAGGCCGCCAAGTCGCTGCCGGGTTACCGCGTAGTAGGCGTGAACAGCGTGATATTGAACAACTCGGGTGCTTACGCGGCTCAGGAGCTCGCGTACGCTCTCGCTTGGGGTGCCGAGTACATGACGATGATGACCGAGGCAGGAATCCCGAACTACCGCGCCGCTAACGCTATCCGTTTCAATATGGGTATCGGCGGCAATTATTTCATGGAGATCGCTAAGTTCCGTGCGGGTCGTCTGCTGTGGGCAAAGATCGTTGAGGCATACAAAGACCCGATCTTCACGACCGCTCTCCGCAACGCCGCTAAGATGAACGTCTCCGCCGAGACCAGCCGTTTCAACATGACCGTCTTCGACGCGTATGTGAACCTGTTGCGCAGCCAGACGGAGACGATGTCGGCGGCTCTGGCAGGTGTGGACGAGATCACCGTGACGCCGTTTGACGTGACCTACGAAGAGCCGACGGATTTCTCCGAGCGTATCGCCCGCAACCAGCAGCTCTTGCTCAAGGAAGAGGCGCATTTCGATAAGGTCGTTGACCCTGCAGCGGGTTCGTACTACCTCGAGAACCTGACCGCTTCTATCGCTGCCGAGGCATGGAAGCAGTTCCTCGACATCCAGGAGCGCGGCGGTATGTACCAGCTCGTTTCCGAAGGCAAGGTACAAGAGCACATGGCGGCTAACCTCAAAGCACGTCTCGCTGACGTCGCTAAACGCAAAGAGGTACTCCTTGGTTCCAACCAGTTCCCGAACTTCACCGAGAAGGCCGGCAAGAAGATAAAAGTCGTACAGTGCAACGGTCTTACAGCCAAAGGCGGTCCTACAGCAAGCTGCGCTTGCGGTCATACAGGCGAAGCCGGTCAGCAGATTCCGACTCTCCCGCTCGCCAGAGCGGCAGAGGAGTTCGAGTCCCTCCGACTCGAAACGGAAGCTGCTAAAAAACAGCCGGTTGCCTTCATGCTGACCATCGGTAACCTCGCTATGCGTATTGCGCGTGCGCAGTTCAGTTGTAACTTCCTCGCGTGCGCAGGATACAAGGTGATCGACAACAACGGTTTTGCTACCATCGCCGAGGGTATCAAGGCGGCACGCAAGGCGAAAGCGGACATCATCGTCCTCTGTTCGTCCGACGACGAGTACGCCGACCTCGCGCCGAAGGCATGGAAGAAGCTGCAGGGCAAGAAAGAGCTCTTCATCGTTGCCGGTGCGCCGGCATGCATGGAGGACCTCCAGAAGCTCGGCATCACCAACTTCATCCACGTCCGTTGCAACGTCCTCGAGACATTGAAATCGTTTAACGCGCAGTTACTGAAAAAGTAAAGTAAAGAAAAATGCGGCGGTACGCCTACTGAAGTAGCCTAATGTTTATCGTCTATTGGTCTCTCGTGAGCGAGCTCCCAGCGCCCAATACCCGCTAACCATTACGACCGATTTCAATAAATCGCGCGCCCGCCTTCCAAAAATATCCGAAAATACCGAAAATCATTTTTGACATTTTTGAGAGCGAAGCGAATTTTTGTAAGTGGCTGTTGAGAGCCTAAAGTCTCAACAAGTGGAAATGGATTTTAGACGGTGAAGAGCTTGCTCATCAAACGAATAAAAGACAGTTACACGAGGCCGCGAAGCAAAGCAAGCGGACAAAGCCACGCATTTTTCTTTCAACTGATAAAAACATTGATGACTTATGAAACCAGATTTCAAACAAATTGATATTAAGCAAGTTTCGGCCAGCAAGGTTGTTGGCCCGAACAACGCCGACTGGCAGACGCCCGAACTCATCGACGTCAAGCCTATTTATACCAAAGAGGACCTCAAAGGCATGGAGCACCTCGACTACGTCTCCGGTATCCCGCCGTTCCTCCGTGGCCCGTACAGCGCCATGTATCCGCTGCGTCCTTGGACCATCCGTCAGTACGCCGGATTCTCCACCGCCGAGGAATCGAATGCGTTCTATAGAAGAAACCTCGCGTCCGGTCAGAAAGGTCTGTCCGTGGCCTTCGACCTCCCGACCCACCGTGGCTATAACGCCGATAACATGCGTGTCGTAGGTGACGTCGGAAAGGCAGGCGTAAGTATCTGCTCGCTGGAAGACATGAAGGTCCTCTTCGCAGGCATCCCCTTGAACAAGATGTCCGTCTCCATGACCATGAACGGCGCCGTGCTGCCGATCCTCGCGTTCTATATCAACGCCGGACTCGAGCAGGGTGCCAAACTCGAGGAGATGGCAGGTACCATCCAGAACGATATCCTCAAGGAGTTCATGGTGCGTAACACCTATATCTATCCGCCTAAGTTCTCCATGAAGATCATCGCCGACATCTTCGAATATACCTCGCAGAACATGCCTAAGTTCAACTCTATCTCCATCTCCGGTTACCACATGCAGGAGGCCGGTGCAACGGCAGATATCGAGTTGGCTTACACGCTTGCCGACGGTATGGAGTACCTTCGCGCAGGTGTCAACGCCGGCATGGATGTGGATACGTTCGCTCCGCGTCTGTCCTTCTTCTGGGCGATCGGTATGAACCATTTTATGGAGATTGCCAAGATGCGTGCAGGACGTATGCTCTGGGCGAAGATCGTCAAGTCTTTCGGCGCCAAGAACCCGAAATCCATGGCGCTCCGTACGCACTGCCAGACCTCCGGTTGGTCGCTCACCGAGCAGGACCCGTTCAACAACGTCGGTCGTACCTGTATCGAGGCGATGGGAGCTGCGCTCGGTCACACCCAGTCGCTCCACACCAACGCACTCGACGAGGCCATCGCGCTGCCGACGGACTTCTCCGCTCGTATCGCACGCAACACCCAGATCTACATCCAGGAAGAGACCAAGGTCTGCAAGGAGATTGACCCGTGGGGCGGTTCCTACTACGTAGAGACCCTCACGCAGGAGCTCATGGAGAAAGCCTGGGCACATATCCAGGAGATCGAGAAACTCGGCGGTATGGCAGCAGCTATCGAGACCGGTATTCCTAAGATGCGTATCGAGGAAGCCGCTGCACGTACACAGGCGCGTATCGACTCCGGCAAACAGAAGATCATCGGTATCAACGAGTATCGTCTGGAGCACGAAGACCCGATTGACATCCTCGAGATTGATAACACCGCCGTTCGTGAGCAGCAGGTAGCCCGTCTGGCTGAACTCCGTGCCAACCGTGACGAGAAAGCCGTGCAGGCTGCCCTTGCAGAGATCACTGAGTCTGTACAGAAATGGGCTGACGGCGGTAAGGGTGAGAACCTCTTGGCTTTAGCAGTAAAGGCGGCTGGCTTGCGAGCAAGCTTGGGCGAGATCTCCGATGCCTGCGAGAAAGTCGTAGGACGTTATAAAGCAACCATCAGAACTATTTCAGGCGTGTACGCTTCAGGTACTAAGAACGACGAT
>CACWNR010000025.1 GCA_902762355.1 uncultured Bacteroidales bacterium | reverse complement strand
TCTTCATAAGGATGTTTCTTATACATATAACAAACCCCAAAAGTTTTGTGTTCAACTTTTGGGGTTCATTACACTTCGGGTGCGTTTTTTTTGTGCAAAAAAACCATCCCTCTTGCATATATCAAAAAAAAGCAGTACCTTTGCACCTGATATTTCAAACAATAAACAAGCTATATTTTTTTTAAACTTTCGAAATATGAAAAAAACATTCCTTTTGATGGCAGCAACCTTGCTTGCCCTGATGACTTCTGCTGAAGTCAAGTATCCTTATCTCAAATTGCATACGGATACCTTTTATACCATAAACGCTTATAACGATAAGGGAGAATTCGTTAAGTATGAAGGAGAAGGATTCCGCGCCGGGCACCAACAATGGATAACCGCTTTCCTTATTACCAAAAGCGAACTGCCCAATCCGTTGAATATCAGCGATACTGCGGACTATAAACTGGACCGTGTAATCCGCTTTACCGACAAGGATGGTAATACAGAGCGGGAACATGTTAGTCATATAACAGAGTCGCTTATGAGTTGGGTTAACTCGATGAAATACTCGTCCCAACCACAATCTATGCATGATATCACTACGGCGATTGATATGGAGAGAGGCGGGGAATATACTGTGGATCTGTACCTTACCAATTCAAACATCTCTCACACATTTGATACCATCTTCCGGGACTATCCTTCTATCCGCAGTTATAATCAGGCGAAAGACACCAAGGTCGGAACGCCCGTTAAGATGCAGATTCGCTATAACACCGGTTATCCTTACAACCCTGCTTCATATGCAGATGGCTTGTACGGACAGGCAACGCTTACCGACACCGCTTTTAATGAGATAAAAAAAGTGCGCAAAGACCTTACGATAAAAACCCATCCGCTCAATAAAAGAGCCGTTATTGACACGCTCTTTTTCGAACATGCGGGTTTGCAGCCTGGACCGTATCGTTTACTCCTCGAAACAAACTGGAGTCTCAGCGCGCAGGCTAGACTAAAAGACACGCTCCTGCTCCTTGTTAACGATACGCTGCGTGTGCAGGCATCCGTTAACAAAACCGTTCTTGCCAATAACGAACAATTGGAACTTAATTTCTCCCTCAACCGCGGATATCCCTACATTCATACGGAAGACACGGTCGCACATCATCCTTACGTGCGTGTTACTGCAGCACTCGCGGATACTGTGTGGGAAAATGGAATAGTAAAAGATGTTCAATCGCTGCTCGAGGACACGATTAAAGTCATGCACGACAGTCTTCATACCAAGACGCTTAATTATACCGGTACTTTGCACTTTGACCTCTCTAAATTGCCGGCTAAGAACCTTGGACATAATCTGCCGCTCAGCATGGAGGTGTTCTTCGATGACAACTCCGCTTTCCGTCGCACGTTTAATGTGATGGTAAGCAATGCGACCGCTCTGCCCTCTAACAAAGAAGAGGCGCCCAAGGCCCGCAAAATCATCCGTAACGGACAGATTCTTATTCTCCGCGGTTCGCACGTCTACGATGGCCAAGGAAAACTGATTAAGTAAACTAATCAGCAAATCAACTAATCAACAGATCAACAAACTATCGAAGTGACTCACATTGTGGGTCACTTTTTTTACTAAGATTAATACCTGCTCCCTTAGTCCGTTTTACATCTTTTGTTTCTTACTTCCATGTTTTGGGAGTTTAAAGCAGTACCTTTGCGGCGCAAAATCAAAATATCGTCACCTGCCCAAGACGTTAAATAGGGTGACAGCAATCCTTCGGGGCGTTTTTTTTGTGCAAACTATCCCTTCCTCTTGCATATATCAAAAAAAAGCAGTACCTTTGCACGCAGTTTTGATGATTTTATGCGGAGATAGACGGTGTTATTCGCCGCATAAACGCGGAGATTAACCGGCTTTATCACCGCATTACACAAGCAAAAGACAAGAAAAAATGGCAAAGATCTATTTATGGCAGAATGCTCGATTCCCACAGTTTGAGTGGGATGCGGATGAACTGATAGCCCCACTCGGTGAGGTGCACACCCTGCAAGGACAATTGCTTGGGCGTATGGCGGCACTTGGCTTTGAAGGCTTGGCAGCGCAGGTGGAAGCGCTTACTAACGAGATCCTTGGTTCTTCGCAGATTGAAGGCGTAGTGCTCAATGCCGATAGCGTGCGTAGTAGTGTTGCACGGCATCTTGGATTAGAGACCGCAGGAATGGAGCGCACCGACCATTATACAGAAGGTGTGGTGAATGCCCTGATGCAAGCTACTCAAGCATATACAGAGTCGCTAACGGACGAACGGATGTTTGCTTGGCATGCCGCTTTCTTCCCGTTGGGCTATAGTGACGGCTATAAGATCACTGTCGCCGATTGGCGCGTAGGTGACGAGCCGATGCAAGTGGTCAGCGGGCCTATGGGGAAGCAGAAAGTGCATTTTGAAGCACCGCCCAGCGATGCTGTCCCGGCGATGATGGAGCAGTTTATCCATTGGGTCAATACCGATGACGCAGCTGATCCTATCATCCGTGCTGCCATCGCACACTTGTGGTTCGTAACAATCCATCCTTTTGACGACGGCAACGGCCGAATGGCGCGTATCATTACGGAGATGATGCTGGCGCGTGCGGACAAAACCGCCAAACGCTTCTACAGCCTATCTGCTCAAATCATGCATCAGAGGAAGGATTATTATGTCGCGTTGGAACAGGCTCAGAAAGGTTCGATGAACATCACCCCGTGGCTGATGTGGTTCGTCGGCGCATTGCGTAATGCGCTCTTATATGGTTTGCATACCACCGACCGCGTGATTCAGAAAACGGAATTCTGGGCACGCCATAAGGATACGGAGATGAACGAGCGTCAGCGCAAGATCCTCAATCGTCTGTGGGATGGGTTTGAAGGCAAACTGACTACGCAGAAGTATGCCAAGATCAACCATTGTTCGCAGGACACAGCATTGCGTGATATCCAATCGCTCATAGAGAAACATATCCTCCGAAAGACAGACGAAGGTGGCCGTTCAACCAATTACGAGTTGATCGGTTAAAACCGGCAACCATCTCTCAATCAACGCCGACCTCACAAAACGAGGCCGGCGTTTTTTTTCTCTTTCTTCTTGCATATATCATTTTTTTGTTGTAATTTTGCAGCGAAAAAAAATGTTGCACCATGAGAAACATCATTATCAGTACCTTTGTTTTGCTCTTATTTCTAACGGGTTGTAGTACGCGTCAGCCGCAGTATCGCATCGGCGTGAGTCAGTGTCTGGATGATGCCTGGCGGCAGAAGATGAACTATGAGATGGAGCGTGAGCTATTGCTTCATCCCGATATGACGCTCTCGCGCCGTATAGCTTACGGCAGCAACGAGTTGCAGTGTGCCCAGATCGATAGTTTTATCAAAGAGCGCGTAGATCTGCTGATTGTCAGTCCCAATGAGGCGAAGCAGGTACAACCCGCTGTGACGAGGGCTTATCGGGCAGGCATCCCGGTAATTGTTGCCGACCGCCGTGTCCCCGGTGACGAATGGACCGCTTTTATCGGCGGCGACAACTACAAAGTCGGCCGACTGATGGCGCATTGGGTGATGGAAAAATGGAAAAAACGAGGCACTGTCTCCAAACCCTTCGTTGTCCTGGAGGTAGCCGGTCTGCCGGGATCAACTCCTGCTACGCTTCGCCATAAAGGAATGATAGAAGGTATCGAAGAGGCGAAAGGCGAAGGGTTAGAGGCTAAAGTAGAGGTGCAGAGCGTGATGGGAAGATGGTACCAGGAGAATGCCTATGAGGTTGTCTCTGCTTATCTGGAGACTCACCCTCTGCCGGATGTCATCGTGGCGCATAACGACCTCATGGCGATCGGTGCCGCCGAAGCAGCGGGGGGGGTCCCCATTATGGGAGTGGACGGCATCCATCCGGGCTTGCAGGCTATCGTAGATGGTAAAATTGAATGTTCCGCGACATACTCTTCCCGCGGCGATATGATAATCGATGCAGCTGCGCGCATAATCCATAAGGAACCGTACGTGCGCGATACAGTGTTGGAAACGGCGCTCGTAGACATCACAGCAGCGAAACCTATGCTCAAGCAGGACGAGGCGATCACCCGCGATCTGGAGACTCTCCATCTCTTCCAAACCCAGACGGAAAGCAAATGGAGACAGTTGCGTTATGACAAGACCTTGCTTATTACATGGCTAATCGTCTCGATTGCACTTTTTCTACTCGCTGCGGGCTATATTATTGCCAATCAGGTCAAACTCCAACAGGAAATCAAACAGGAGATTCTGCCCCAGTTGGTGGATGTGCAGGAGGCGATCCAGCTCAGCCATCGGGACGTGGCGTTTGCCGATCGGCTGAAACAGGCGGTGGATGATCATCTGACGGATCAGAACCTGAGCGTAGAGTATCTGGGGTCGATGCTCCAGTTGAGCCGCACCCAGCTCTTCCGCCGTGTCAAGACCGTCACTGGAAAAGGCCCGCTCGATTATATCCGGGAGCGCCGGCTCATCCGTGCGGACCAACTGCTACATACGACCGATATGACTATCCAGCAAGTAGCCTTGGAATTATGTTTCTCCAGCCCGGGCTATTTTACTAAATGCTATAAGGAATACTTCGGGCACCTGCCCAGTGCGCGCTAAAATGAAACATTTATAAATACTAATTTTGTTGCAAAATATGATCCATTTGTTGCAGTGAAACATCAGTGGCATATTTTGCAACATTATTTTTTGCGCATGTGTATAGATAGATGTACTTTTGCAGCGGAATTGAGTTTGACTCGGTTTCGTTGCTTAGCTTTTATATTTAATTTTAACATATCATGAATTCAAAAAGTGTATTTTTAGCCTTTCTTTGGATGCTATGCTTCACGGCATTCGCTCAAGCGCAAGTGACTGCGACGGGTGTTGTGGTGGATGCAGCTACGGGCGAACCCATCATTGGCGCGTCTGTTCTGGAGGAAGGCACATCGAATGGTACGATTACCGATTTCGATGGTAATTTCTCACTTTCCGTTGGCAAGGATGCCATGGTAGTGATTTCGTATGTGGGCTATAAGACCCAGCAGTTATCCCCGAAAGCGAATATGAAAGTCTCCCTTGCGGAGGACAGCGAGGTGCTGGAGGAAGTGGTAGTAACCGGTTATACGACGCAGCGCAAGGCGGATTTGACGGGCGCTGTCAGTGCCGTCAGTGCCAAGGACTTGGAGAAACAGCAGGAGAACAACCCGATGAAAGCCCTGCAGGGTAAGATCCCGGGTATGAACATCTCCGCCGACGGTAACCCCTCCGGTGCCGCTACGGTACGTATCCGTGGTATCGGTACGCTCAACGACAACGACCCGCTCTATATCATCGACGGTGTGCCTACCAAATCCGGCATGCACGAGCTGAACCCGAACGACATCGAGTCCATCCAGGTATTGAAGGATGCCGCTTCGGCTTCTATCTACGGATCGCGTGCCGCCAACGGCGTGATCATCATCACCACCAAACGCGGTGCAGAGGGTAAGATCCGCGTGGATCTGGACGCGAGCGTAGCGGTGCAGTCGTACACCAACCGGATGAAGGTTCTGAACGCTACCGAGTTCGGTCAGGTCATGTGGCAGGGATATGTCAACGACCGCGAGAACCCGAACACCAACGCGTTAGGTTATCACTACGATTGGGGATATGACGCCAATGGTAATCCAGTCCTGAATAGTATGTCCATGAACAAATATCTGGACGAAGCCGGCACTGTACCGGCAGCGAATACCAACTGGTTTGACGAGACTACGCGCACAGGCGTGATACAAAATTATAATGTATCCGTCTCACACGGCGGTCAGAAAGGTAGCTCTTTCTTCTCGTTAGGCTACTATCAGAACAACGGTGTCATCAAGACTTCGGATTTTAACCGTTTCTCGGCGCGTATCAATAGCGACTATAAGATTCTCAAGGACTATGTGACGATTGGCGAGAACTTTACGATGAACCGCACCTCCGAGGTAGCGGCTCCCGGCGGTTTCCTCCAGAACGTGCTGCAATTCAACCCCTCGCTGCCTATATACACTACGGAGGGTGAGTTTGCAGGTCCGGTAGGCGGTTACCCTGATCGTGAGAACCCGGTAGCACGTCTGCAGCGCAACAAAGACAACCGATATACCTATTGGCGTATCTTCGGTAACGCGTTCATCAATATCAATCCCTACAAGGGCCTGAATATCCGCACCACGGCGGGTATTGACTATGCCCAGAAGAAACAACGTATCTTTACTTATCCCATCACGGAAGGTACAATGGCGAACGACAAGAACGCCGTAGAAGCAAAGCAGGAGCATTGGCTCAAATGGATGTGGAACGCCATCATCACCTATAACCTGGATATCAACAAACACCGCGCAGACTTCCTGCTCGGTACCGAGTTGAACCGCGAGATTGATGAGTATTTCTCCGGCTACAAAGAGGATTTCCTGTTGCTCAATACCAATTACATGTGGCCGGACGCAGGTGTAGGCCAGGCGCAGGCATATGGTAACGGCGGAGGTTATTCGCTGATCTCTTTCTTCGGGAAAGCCAACTATAGTTATGACAACCGTTACCTTATCTCCTTTACGCTTCGTCACGACGGATCGAGCCGCTTCGGTAAGAACAACCGTTTCGCTACCTTCCCCTCGGTATCCGCCGGATGGCGTATCAGCCAGGAGAAGTTCATGCGTAACACCGCCTCATGGCTGGACGATCTGAAGATCCGTGCTTCGTGGGGTCAGACCGGTAACCAGGATATATCCTCTACAGCCCGTTATTTCATCTATGTGAGCAACTACGGTATCAACGAGTCCGGCGGACAGAGCTATGGTACCTCGTACGACATCGAAGGTACGAACGGCGGCCATACCCTTCAGTCCGGTTTTAAACGGGACCAGATCGGTAATGATGATATCAAATGGGAGACAACCACTCAGACCAACGTAGGTCTTGATTTCTCCTTCTTCCAGCAGACCTTCTACGGCACGTTCGACTGGTTCTACAAGCAAACCAAAGACATTCTCGTTCTCATGGATGGTATCAGTACGATGGGTGAAGGCGGCTCAAAATGGATCAACGCCGGCGCGATGGATAATATGGGTGTGGAGTTGACGCTCGGCTACCGCAACCAGACCAAGGGCGGCTTCAAGTATGACATCACCGCCAACCTCTCGCATTACAAGAACACCGTGACCAAACTGCCGGAGACGGTAGCGGCCCGTGGCACCTTCGGCGGTAACGGCGTGAAGTCCGTAGTCGGCCATGCCATGGGATCGCAGGTGGGCTATGTAGCCGACGGTATCTTCAAGAGTCAGGAGGAGATAGACAACCATGCTATCCAAGAGGGTGCCGGACTGGGGCGTATCCGATACAAAGACCTCAATGGTGACGGTAAGATCACCGAGGCGGATCAGGACTGGATATACTCTCCTGTACCCGCGGTGATGTTCGGCGCGAACTTCTATTTCGAGTACAAAGGATTTGACCTCACCCTCTTCTTCCAAGGTGTCGGAGGCGTACAGGTGATCACGGATCTCAAGAAGGAGACGGATATATGGGCGGGTCTGAATATCGGATTCCTCAACAAAGGAACACGCCTGTTGGATGCTTGGTCGCCTACCAACCCCAATAGCGATATTCCGGCTGTCTCGCTCAAGGATAACAACAACGAGAAACGTGTCTCCACCTACTGGGTAGAGGACGGCTCGTTCCTCAAACTACGTAACATTCAGCTTGGCTATAACCTGCCTAAGACTGCTTGCCAGAAGATGTTGATGGAGAATTGGCGTTTCTTCGTTTCTGCGCAGAACGTATTCACCATTCATTCCAAGAGCTTCACCGGCGTAGATCCCGAGAACCCCAACTACGGCTATCCTATCCCGCTGACCGTTACACTGGGAACAAAAGTAACATTCTAAATTGAAAGGGAAAAATTATGAAATATACAATGAATAAAATAGTACTTGGTACTTTGTCCCTTTGTACTTTGCTGCTCGCTTCCTGCGATAGTTTCCTGAACTACAATGAACCGCAGGCTACGCTAAGTCTGGAGCAGGCCACCGATCCGCAATATGTGGACAATGTGGTGATCTCCGCATATGCGGTGTTTATCTCCGCGGAGGATATTAACTCCTCCTTCTCGATGTGGAACTTCGATGTCCGTTCCGACGATGCATACAAGGGCGGTAACGGAACCTCCGACGGCGACGTCTTCCACCAATTGGAAATCAGTCAGGGTATTCTTACCACCAACTGGAATATCAACGATATGTGGGTGCGCCTGTACAACTGCCTGAGTCGTGTCAATACCGCTATTGACGTGCTGAATAACACGGATGAGGCAAAATACGAACTCAAGGAGCAACGTCTCGGCGAGATGTATTTCCTGCGTGCGTACGGCCATTTCCTGCTCAAACGGCTCTACAAGAACATCCCGTTCGTCGTCAAGAGCAATATGACCCCCGATGAGTACAACGCTCTCACCAATACCGAGTATTCGAATAACGAGGGATGGCAGGTGATTGCCAATGACCTGGAGAAGGCTTATGCCGTGCTGCCTGTTCGTCAGGAAGATAAGGGCCGTCCTACCAAAGCGGCTGCGGCTGCGCTCCTGGCGAAGGTCTATCTCTACAAGGCTTACCGTCAAGACAACCCCGGTTCCCACAAGGTGACCGAGATCAACGCGGAGGATCTGCAGCAGGTAATCAAATATACCGATCCCGCTATCTATTCGGAAGGCGGATACGGACTGGAGGCGGATTTCCACAACAACTTCCGTCCCGAACCGCAGTATGAGAACGGTATAGAGAGTATCTGGGCTATGCAGTATTCCATGAACGACGGTACCAAGTACGGCAACCTCAACTGGTCATATGGTCTGATTGTCCCGAATATACCGGGCGTAACGGATGGTGGTTGCGACTTCTACAAACCATCCCAGAATATCGTGAATGCGTTCCGCACGAACGATTCCGGACTGCCTTATCTGGATTCCTATAACGCAAAAGACTATGACAAGACGAACGAGAATGCCGACACCCGTCTCTTCCTGACGATCGGTATTCCGGGGCTGCCGTATATGTTCAACCCCAAATACATGATGTCCACTACCAGCACTTGGAGTCGTTCCAACGGTCTGTACGGCTACTACGTATCGTTCAAGCATAACGTGGATCCTGACGGCGGTTATCTGATCAAAGGTTCCTGGTGGGGCTCCCCGATGAACCGTATCGTGCTCCGTTATGCAGACGTCATGCTGATGAGGGCGGAGGCGGAAGCGCAGCTCGGCAGTAATCTCGCGGACGCGATGAAACAGGTGGACGACCTGCGTAACCGCGCATCCCAGAGCACGGCTATGCTCGGCAACTACGACCTCAAGTACGGAGTCTCGATGAAGGTGCGCCCCTACAATGACGTACCCGGTCAGGACGAGGTGCTCAAACGCGTCAAGATGGAGCGCCGTCTGGAAATGGCGATGGAGTCCGAGCGCTTCTTCGACCTCGTGCGCTGGGGAGAGGCTAAAGCTGTTATCCAGAAATACTACGATGAAGAGGCTAAGAAATGCAATATCTACGAGGGAGCCGTGTTCTCGGAGGACAAGAACGAGTACCTGCCTATCCCGCATGAGCAGATAGCCGCTTCCAACGGCCATTTCAAGCAAAACATCGGAGGATGGTAATACCATTTGCCTTCTGGCCATGTACCATTTAATCATTTGATAATAAAGTATTATGAAAGCAACATATATCATTAAAACATGTTTATCCTTGCTCTTTGTTCCTTGCCTTTTGTGCCTAGGCTCATGCAGCAAGAAGGATAACCAGATGAATCTGGACGGGGATTGTCGGATTGAAACTCTGACACTCAATGATTCCTGTACGGCGGTAATCAACCACACGCTCCGCACGGCTGTCGTGCGCATACCTAAGATATATGACGAGACGGCGATGACGGTAACCGCTATCACCCTCTCGCCGGGAGCCAAAGCCACGCTGAGGGTAGGCGATCAACTGAATATGCTCACTGCGCATAGCGTCCGTGTCACGAATAATGACGTGTTCCTGGATTACACGCTGTCCGTCAAACATGACGAGGTGAAGATCCTCGGTTTCTCCATCAACGGTCAGTATGAGGGAATCATCAATGAAAAACTGAACACGATCTTTGTACAAGTTCCCGGTGATCTGGATGTCACCTCCCTTATCCCGAACGTCACGATGACGGAAGGGGGCGTGTGCACGCCGGCTAATGCGGTAGCCTGCGACTTCACCAATCCTGTCCTCTTTACGGCAATCTATAAGACTGATACCGTGCAATTCACCGTAACGGTACGCGCCATGACGCACCCGAAGTACATCTTCGTAGGTCAGGCGGATCGCCTGCAACGCCTTACGATGGAGGAGCAGGTAGCCGGCTCATGGATGCTGAGTAATGTTGATTCGTCGGCTTACGCCTCTTTCGCCGATCTGGCTGCCGGCAAGATCAGTCTGGCGAAATGCAAGGTCATCTGGTGGCACTTCAATGTGGAGAAAACCAACCCTGTACAGTCCTTTGAGCAGTTTGAGTATGAGGCGGAAGAGTTAATGAAAGCTCCTGTGCTGGACACGCTCAAAGCCTATTACCAGAGGGGCGGTTCGTTCCTGCTCTCGCGCTATGCCACCTTCCTGCCTGCCTACATGGGCCAGAATAAAGTGGCGCCGGACAACTGCTGGGGTAATCCCGAGACCAATGCCGAAGTGTGCGGAGGCCCGTGGGATTTCAATATCGCCGGTTATACCGCTTGCCCGCTTTATCAGGGAGTCAAGTTCAACGGCGACCCGAACAAAGTACCGACCACCGACCAGGGCTATAAGATCACCAATACCACCACCCAGTTCCTCGTAGGAGAACACCGTAATTATGCCACCATTGACGAGTGGCGTACTGCAACCGGAGCGAAAGAACTGAACTTCAGTGGCGGGACGGAAGTAGCTTTCTGGGAGTTCCCCGCGGCGGCTCCACGAGGAGGCATCGTTTGTATCGGTTCCGGGACGTTCGATTGGTATTCGCCCTCCGATGACTACCTCGAGAATTTCCATACCAACGTGCCCAAGATAACGGAAAACGCTATTAATTATCTTTCAAAATAACGCATTATGAGAACTACGAATATAATGGCCTTTATGGCATTTGCGGCGTCACTCTTTATCGGATGTTCGCCTGCGAACGAGCCGGAGCAGAAGGATTGGGAGAATACCACCTCCTATTTCAAATCTACCGATGAGCGCACCTCATCCACCTACTATCGCCCCTATGCAGGATTTGTAGGAGATGTAATGCCGTTCTTTGATCCCCTACAGCGGGATTTCAAGATCCTGTATCTGCAGGAGTACCGTCCTAACACACCGGATTCATACCACCCCTTCTGGGGCGTGACGACCACTGATGCAGCTACCTACACCTCCATGGGTGAGGTGTTGCCTACCGGCTCCAAATATGAGCAGGACGCCGCTCTCGGTACCGGATGCGTGGTCTATAACGAGGCGGATAAGCTCTACTATATCTTCTATACCGGTAACTTCCCGAGGGCTAAATCTACGGATAGCCGGGAGGTAGTGATGTACGCCACTTCGCCGGATTTCAAGGTATGGACCAAGAACCCCATCTTCCGCCTGCGCGGCGTGGATAACGGATACAGCCGCAATGATTTCCGTGACCCCTGTGTTTGGAAGGACGGCGACACATGGCATATGATCGTCAGCACTTATGAGGGCAACAAGGGCGTTCTGGCGGAATACACCTCGCCCGATCTACAATCATGGACCCACAAAGGGGTGTTTGCGCGCATGGTCTTTGACGGAGACCGGTTCATGGAGTGCCCCGATGTCTTCCGGATGGGCGACTGGTGGTATATCGTCTATAGCGACATGAGTAATTTTGAGCGCCGCGTGCATTACATCAAAGGACGCACCATGGAGGAACTCAAAGCCAATATCCCTGTCGGCTATTGGCCGGACAGATACAAAGAGGGCGCGCTCGACAGCCGTGCTTTCTATGCCGGCAAGACGGCTACCGACGGTAACTACCGCTATATCTGGGGATGGTGCCCTACACGTGCCGGAGAGGATAACACCAAAGCCAACAACGACGGCGGTGAACCCGATTGGGCGGGATCCATGATGGTACACCGAGTGATACAGGACTCCGTTGACGGCACACTCTCCCTCGTCGAGGTGCCGGCTATCAAAACCAAATATAACAGAGAACTGACGGTCAAGGAAATGAAACGTTTCGGAGAAGGAGATACCATAACGGCTATCCCTGACGGCTATCACATGATGGCGTATAGCTCCATCCTCTTCAATACACTCGGCTACCACAACCATATTTCCATGACCGTTACCACGGAAAACGAGAAGGACGGATTCGGTATCTCCTTTGCGCGTGGCACAGACTATGAGAAATATTACTCCGTGATGGTGCGCCAGGACCGCAACCCGGGCAACCAACCCGAGCGCAGGCATACCCACCAGATCTATTTCGAGGAGGAGAACGGTATCTATAATATCGCCGGGGCGGAGAGCTACTCCTTCCCCACACCGGAGGATAAAACCTACCGGATTGATATCTATACCGACAACTCGGTCTTCGTGATGTATATCAACGGCACGGTGGCTTATACCAACCGTATCTATGGTATCCAGCGTAACTGTTGGTCCGTCAACTGTTACGATGGCGCGATGACGGTGAAAGATATTCATGTTAAACAATATTAAACACAACAGATATGAGAAAATTCTTTCTTATGGCGCTCATGACAGCGCTGGTCGTAGCAAATAGCAATGCGGAAGATATCTTCTACGGACCTCATGCCGTTTCGTGGGGCACGCCGCTCAACTTAGCTCCTGAGAATTTTGCCAATGCCGAGCCGGGCGACAAGATCGTGGTTACATACACTGATGCCAAAGAAATGAAGGATGGTAAGAATGAAGGCAGTGTCATCGAGTTCAAAGTGATGAACGAGCATTTCGACCACCTCGCCGGCTCACGTAACGCCTTGAGAATCTGGGATAATGGTCGCACGGAGCAATTCCTTACCGCACCGGCTGTAGATAGCCTCAAAGCACACGGACTGCAAATCATCGGTAATGATTTCACCGTCACCAAGGTGGAACTGCTGTTCGGTAAATATCTACGCAACGAGGGTACGCTGGCATGGACAGGCTTCTTCTGGGCGGACAGTTGGTCTTCCCTCGAGATTTACAAAGAGAGCTATTCCTTCATCGACCTCTCCAAATACCAGGCAATACGGTTCTACACGGAGGCTGAGAGTGGTGAATATGTCCTCAATTTCTGCAAGGACTGGGGACCCGGTGATAAATTTGCTGACCAAACCAACATGACCGACGGAGAGGGATTCAAACAACTACTCCTCACCGACGAACTCCGTACCAAGATGGCGGAGGCTCCCAAGTGGATAATCCAGTTCAATAAGGAGAAAATCAAACCCTTCAACGTAACCGATATCGTCCTCGTGGAAGATGCTACCCAGGCTCTGGAGAAGATCAATACCTCGCCTGAACTCGCACGGAAAGTTCTCCGCAACGGGCAAATCCTTATCGTGCATGACGGACAATACTACAACCTGTTAGGCATGACTTTATAAATAATTATAAATAACAATATTAACCCTTTAAAATTTATTTATTATGAGAAAGATTTCTCTTGTTGCGCTCTTTGCAGCGCTGGTAGCAGTTAATGTAAATGCTACCGATCTCTGGACCGGGTCCAGATACGTAACATGGGGTCAAGAATTGCAAATAGAGGCATCCCTGTTTGCTGACGCTCAGCCCGGTAATGCGCTGAAAGTGTTCTATACCAATGCCTCGGATGGTATTGAATTCAAGGCAAATGATGTCAACATTGCCGGTTCGCGTAAGAATGCGTGGATCAGTGGCGAGGGTGCTTACGAACTATACCTCACTCCGGGCGCTATTGATGCCATTAAGGCACACGGTCTGGATATCGTTGGCGCGAATTTCACGGTAACAAAAGTGGAACTGAACGAAGTAGAAGGTCGCGAAGGCATGACTACTATGTGGAGAGGTCTCTATTGGGCTGACGGATGGGGTGAGATGCTCTTCTGGCCGGCTATCGCATCGGCAGTGGATTGGAACGACTATTCCGCTATCCGTGTGTATCACGAGGCTGGTCGATCGGATTTTGAAGTAAACTTCAAGAAGTCTTGGGCAGATGATGACCATATCGGCGGTATTAGTGATATGACTGCCGGTGAGGGTTATGTAGAGTTGCCATTGACCGACGCAAGACGTGCCCTCTTGGCTTCTATTGACTATGAGCTTATCGTGCAGTTCTACAGAGGCGATGACAAAGCTGCGTTTAACGTAACGGAGATTGCACTTGTTGGCAATTCCCCAACTGCTCTCAGCAACACTGCTGTAGAGAGCAAGGCCACCAAGACCTTTGAGAACGGACAACTCGTGATCATCAAGAATGGTGTTAAGTACAACGCCCTCGGCGCACAATTATAATCGTGCCTAGGGCTAAGAACTCTAATCCCCTTACGGTACAGGCGGCTGATCACCGCCTGTACTGACAAATCAAAAAATACTATCAATGAAACACTCCATTCTTACAGTATGTGGCATGCTGCTTCTTGCCGCCGGATGTACGCACCGTACTCCTGCCACACACCCGACGGACGAGCCTTTCCGGTCGGTCTATCACCATACGCCGGAGGCGAACTGGATGAACGACCCCAATGGTATGTTCTACGACGAGTCTGCCGGCATCTGGCACCTCTACTACCAGCACAACCCCTTTGGTACTACCTGGGGACCAATGCACTGGGGACATGCCACTTCGACCGACCTCCTCACTTGGGAGGAGAACGCTATCGTAGCTATCTTCACTCAGTCCGAGCGTATCGGGCAACATCAGTCTATCGCGTATAGCACCGACGGCGGTTATACCTTCACCAAGTACGAAGGCAACCCCGTACTCATGGGTGATATTGCTGATTTCCGAGATCCGAAGGTGACTTGGGATGGCGATCATTGGCTGATGACGCTCGCTTGCCAGCAGGAGATCCGGTTCTACGCCTCCCCGAACCTCAAGGACTGGGAGTACCTCTCCTCCTTCGGCAAAGACCTTGGTGCGCACGGCGGTGTCTGGGAGTGTCCCGAACTGCTGAAGATGGGTGACAAATTTGTTCTCCTCGTTTCTATCAACCCCGGTGGACCATTTGGTGGCTCCGCTACTCAGTATTTTATAGGCGATTGGGACGGCAAGGAGTTTAAAGTTGAAAATGGTAAATGTGAAAATGGACAAATGAATTGGCTTGACTACGGCAAGGACAATTACTCCACTTTCACTTTCCATAACTCCCCTGATGGCCGTTTGGTAGC
>CACWNR010000024.1 GCA_902762355.1 uncultured Bacteroidales bacterium | reverse complement strand
CCTTCCAACAAAAGAGGTCATCAACTACCATTTCTTCTCAAGTCCAAATCTTAATAATCGTACACTTTAGCTAAGCGGGTGCAAAGTTAAAGGAGGTAGCCACTAAACAAAAAAACGCCAAGTGGGCATCTGCCTATGCCCGAGCCATACAACAGCAAAGAAAAAGGAAAAAATGCTCAAAAACTTGCATATATGCAATTTTTGTAGTAATTTTGTGGCCGAATTGGATTTACATGGCTTTCGATTGGCGGAAATATTGGGATAAGATAAAGGTTACTGGTGAGCGCGTACGGGCATGGTTCGTGCGGGTGTGGGAACCGGTACGGGCATGGTGCGTGGCGATGTGGGAGCGGGTGTCGGCATGGTACATGGCGCAACAGGAGGTGGAGAAGAAGCAGAGCGAGGTGTCGCACGAGCGTATCACGACCAAGCGGGCCGTGTTGGCATTCATGGAGACTTGGGGGCTGGGTTCGCGCAATATCTTCTATACGATGTGGCATCTGATCTGGCGTCCTGGGTACATGCTGAGCGATTACCTGAACGGTCGCCGCAAACGCTACTTGCAGCCGTTCTTTATGTTCTTTGTGCTGACGCTTATCCTGGTGCAACTGGCCTGGGCGCTCGATGTGCCGTTACCCAAGAACCGCGACATGACGCTCACGGCCTTTGAGTTCATCAATGAGCATAGTGAGCATCTCAGTGTCAATCAGATGACGTATATCCTCAAGACGGCGCAATGGTTGGATAATATCCACGATTGGAGGGATGACAATCGCGCGTGGGACTTGGTGATTCACTCGATAGGCATCTGCCTTATCACGTGGCTGCTATGGCGCAAGAGTCCGCGTATAGGGCAAGGAGAATGGATTGTAGATAGCGGCATGATGGTGGAGGGCTATAACTTCGCCGAGATCATGACGGTGATTGCGTACATACTCTGCCAAATGCAGATGCTGAGTATGGTGACGATGATCTGTTTCCGCAAACTGCCGTTCGACCATATACAGGGCTTCTCCCTTTTGCCGGAGTTGATCTTGTTTGCTATTCTGCTTATCGACTTCAAACAACTGTTCCAGCGCAAGTGGTGGGCTACGATCTGGCGCACGCTCGTGATTGTAGCGTTCATATAAAAATGCAAAAAAAATTTGCATATATCATTTTTTTTTACTACCTTTGCAGCAGATTTTGGGAATAGATTGTTTAACCCTTTAAAATACAGTACTATGAATCTTACAATTAATGCCGTAAACTTCGAGATGGCGGAGAAACTCGAGCAGTTTATCGAGAAGAAAATGAATCGTTTTGAGCGTCATTTGAACGCAGATGACAAGGTGGAGATCCGTATGTCGGTTATCAAGCCGCAGACGAATGCCAACAAAGAGGTGAAGATGCGCATCGCAGGTCTGTTTGCCGAGAAAAGCGCAGACACCTTCGAGGAGGGTATCGACGCATGTCTGAGCGCGTTGGAGGGACAGCTCGAGAAACGTAAGAACGCATAATGAATAAGGAACGTTTCTATACCATCCTTGCGGTGGTGATGCTGAGTGTGGTTCTCAGGGCAGGGGAGTATAACCTGCTCTGGGACTACACCACCGCCCCTCCCGTATCCAATCCGGATAGGGGCTTGCATTTCGGCGGGGTAGTGAACGATGCCGAAGGCGTCAAGAACGGCCTGAAGGGCATCAAACTGAACAGCTCCGGTTGGTGTTGGTTCACCAAAGCACCCGTACCCGGTGTCCTCAAACTGACGTTCGGCCCTCGCAGCGGGCTGAACCGTGCCTCGCTTCAAGTGCATACCTGGAGCGGGGAACAACCGATGGAAGAGACGCGCATAGGCGTGACCTGCGAGATCCGTAAGTCAGGCACGCAATGCATCCCGCTCACCGCGGAGCAGAACAACATCTTCATCACGCGCCTGCTCAATATGGAAGCCGTGCTGCAGCGTATCGAGTTTATAGAGGGCGCCGTCTATGAACTCACGCCCTGCGATGAGGCGAAAGGGGAAGAGCAGGGGCTGATTCGGGAGGTCAATATAGACAGCCTCTCGGATAATGCACGTTTTTTTATACGCGCGCTGGCGGACGCGAACGCGGGCGGGAGCAAGACGATCTACTTGCCCGACGGACTCTATGACTTAGGTGAACTGACGCTGACGGCCATCGAGACGGATGGCATCAGCATCATCGGCGAGTCAATGGAAGGAACGATCATCCGCAATGCACCCGACTACCAACTGGAGTCGATCTCCAAGACTGCCACGCTCCGGATCGCCAATGACGTGGAGGGTACTTATCTGCAGAACCTCACCATCGAGAACGCACTCGATTACTATGCTAACAACAACGGCCGCGCGGTGTGCCTATGGGATCAGGGAACAAAGACGATATGCAAGAACGTGCGCCTGCTGAGCCATCAGGACACGTACTACAGCGATCAACCGGGTGGACTCAAGTACTTCGAGGACTGCGAGATTCATGGCACGGTCGATTACATATGCGGAGACGGCAATGTCTATTTCAAGAACTGTCTGCTGTACTGCGAGCGGCGCGGTAACGACGGTGCGGATTATATCACCGCCAGCAAAGCCGCCGAGACGGATAAGGGCTATGTCTTCGAGTCGTGTACTATCAAGAGCGAGTGCCCGGTTGTGAGCCTCGGACGCAGTTGGCGCAACGCACCCAAGTGCGTGTTCCTGCGCACGACGATCGATATGAGCGCAGGTGCGTTTAGTTTATCGGACAATAAGAATCAGCAGCGCTGGACGTTGCCCGGCATGACGGTCATGCCAACCTGTTTCGGTGAGTACCGCACGATGGATGGGAAGGGGAGAGTGATCTCGCCGAAGACCAACAACGTCGTCTTCACCTACCGCGGACAGGAACGCCCGATGAACACGATCCTCACAGCCAAGGAGGCGAAAATCTACACGATGGACTACGTCCTCGGCGAGTGGGCTAAAGAAGCAAAAAACAAAATACAATCATTTAACAATAAAAAACAAGTACAATGAGGAAGATCTTTTCTTTGATGGCAGCGGCTCTGATGAGCGTTGCTATGATGGCGCAAAGCAGTGGTATGGACACAATTGCTTATTTTGCGTTTCCGGAATCAACGTATCTGGATAACACCAGTGGTAAAAACATTCAGGGTACCAATTGTACGGTGGATTACACAGGTATTGGTAACAATGCAAGTAACTCGCAAGTTATTGACGGTATCTATTATCTGAAATTTACGAGTAATAGTGCTTATGTCAAACTGAAACCGAGCAACGGCGAGCAGGTGAAGCCCGGTGATTCGGTGTTTGTAGTGCTTGGACATAGTAGCAAGCGCGAGTTGGGTACCTATCTCAAAGTGCGTGAAACAGGCACTTGGATATCCGCTACGCAGAGTGTGGGTGGTGAAATAGTAGTAGCAAAGGGCAAGCTGACGCGTGATGATATCAACGATGACGGTACGCTGTCGTTCTACCGAAAAGACGGTAACACCACTTTCGTTCGCTCGTTCCTTGTAACGCGTGATCCGAATGCTCCGGCTGCTACTCATAATGTCATTACCTATTATGATCAGAACGGTGCAAAATTAGGCATTGACTCGATAGCTGTAGGTGCGGACAGTTGGACGTTCAAATATGGCATAGCGGATCTGCCGGCTATCCCTAATGGTATGACTTACCGCGGATGGTACACAGCTAACGGACGTCGAGTAGTAGCAGGTGAGGCTTTAGAAGGTGACTTGGTAGTTCACGCTTTGGTGAATGCGATCGAGTATCCGACATCGACAGCGCGTTATATCTACGACCTGACCAATGAGTATTTCTATCAGGACGACCATGAGTGTATTTCTATCACCGGCGCAGCTTACAGTGCAGCGGATAAAGGATGGAAATGTGAGGCTAATGCGGTTGTAACGCTTACCGTTTCGCCCTTTGTGTATGTTAGTGTAAACGGTCAGGAACCGGAACCGTATTCGGACTACTCCTCCATTAATCTCAGTTTTGGTCAGGACTATATTCTCAAAACTATTCATGTGTATAATGTGACCGGACAGGTACAAAAGCAGAACGGTTACTATCAGATTCCTGCCGGCGATGCTAACTCGCTGTTGATAGTTCTGAATCAAGCGCAAGCCGGCGATAAGATCTTCCTGCCGAACGGTTTGTATGACATGGGCGAGGCAGTTCTGACTCCGATTAGCAAGAATAACATCTCTATCATCGGTGAATCGATGGAAGGTACGATCATCAAGAACGCGCCGGACTTCCATAAAGAAGGTATCGGAACAACGGCTACGTTCCTCATCACTGCTACGAATACCTATCTGCAAGACTTGACCTTGTGGAATAATATGGATTATTTCGCGGCGCTCGCCGCAAGCGGCAACGGCCGTGCGGTGTGCTTGCAAGATAAGGGCACGCAGACGATATGCAAGAACGTGCGCATGCTCTCGAATCAGGACACCTATTACAGCAATAAGATCGGCGGCCTGAAGTATTTCGAGGACTGCGAGATCCACGGTACGGTCGATTTCATCTGTGGTGACGGTTCTGTCTATTTCAAGCACAACGTGCTCGTAGGTGAGCAACGCAACGCGAACGGCGGTGGCGCGAACGCGCTTACTGCAAGCAACGCGGACGCCAGCGACAAAGGTTATGTCTTCGAGTCCTGCCGCGTGAAGTATGCAGAGAACATAGAAGGTACGAAACCGGTGATGAGTCTCGGCCGTAGTTGGAACAACGCACCGAAATGTGTCTTCCTGAATACGGTGCTCGACGACTCGAACGGCGAGTTGATCATGACCAAGGACGCTTCGGAGCAGAAAGACAAGATCAACCGTTGGACACTCGGCGCAATGAATGCACTGCCTGCCAAATTAGGTGAGTTCAATTCGATGGACAAAGAAGGCAATGTCGTTTCACCGGCAAGCAATAACGTGACTTTCGTGCTCGGCAGTGAAGAGAAGTCGATGGAGACCATCCTCACGGCAGACGAGGCTGCTACATATACCATCGACTACACCCTCGGAGAGTGGGGCGCAACGGCTGTTGCAGATGCTACGCAAGCTGTTTGTGAGCCGACGGCGGAAGAGTTTGAGCCGAACGGAATCTATCTGGTAGAAGCAAACGGTGAGTTCCAGGCTATCATTCGTGGTAGCGAGTTCATGGATCGCTTTGCGCTCTACGACGGCGTTACTTATACTGTTCGTAAAGCCAATACTCGCGGTGGTTTCGGGTGGAAAGCCGGCGAAGAACCGCAAGGCATCTCCAATACCGCTGCTGAGGCTGTAAAGGTGCAGAAGATCATCCGCGACGGACAAGTAATCATTCTTCGCGACAATAAAGAATATAATATTATCGGAGCTGAACTTCGCTAATGGACTGGTTAAATAATCTCTTTTTTGGCACGGGCATAGCACACTCGATCGTGGTGCTTGCCCTTGCCATTACCGTTGGCATCACACTCGGTGCCAAACTAAAATTCAAAGGCATCACGCTCGGTATCACGTGGATTCTGTTCTGCGCGATCGCTTGCAGTCATTTCGGCATGACGCTCGACCCGATGGTGGAGTCCTTCGCCAAGGACTTCGGCCTGATCCTGTTCGTCTATTCGATCGGTCTGCAGGTAGGCCCGTCTTTCTTCTCGTCTTTCGGGAAGGGTGGGCTGAGCCTCAATATGTTAGCGGCCAGCATCGTGCTGCTGGGTTGTGTCACGGCCTACGTGATCCATCTCGTGAGCGGCGTGGACATCGCTACCATGACCGGTGTACTCTTCGGCGCTGTCACCAACACCCCGGGTCTCGGTGCGGCCGAACAGACTTTCCAGGACATCACCGGCATGACCAACCCCGACATCGCTTCGGGTTACGCAATGGCCTATCCCCTGGGTGTGGTAGGTATCATCTTCTCGCTGCTGCTGCTGCGTTGGTTCTTCCGTGTCCAACTCGATAAGGAGGAAGAGCAGGTCAAAGCGGAGAAAGGCGAAGAGCCGCAAGTAGCGCATTATGACCTCGAGTTGACCAACCCGCAAGTGGAAGGTATCCGCGTACGCGATCTCAAGCTGCTGACGCATATCACGATCATTGTCAGCCGTCTCATTGATAAGGAAGGTAATGAGTTCATGCCCGATGCGGAGACGATCCTGCACGTGGGTGATCAGGTGCGTTGCGTGAGCGATCAGGCCAATGAGCGCACCATCCTGCTGTTGGGACAGAAGAAAGAGATAGCATGGGAGGCGCTAGAGAAGAACGTGCATCTGGTGAGCAAACATATCATTGTCACCAAGCCTTCGTTCAATGGCAAACGTATCATGGATCTCAAGATCCGCGATGCCTTCACCATCACCATCACGCGTGTGCGCCGCGCCGGTATCGAACTATTAGCTACTCCTGAGCTGCGGCTGCAGATGGGTGACCGTCTGACGGTCGTCGGTGAGCAGGAAGCGGTGGATAAGATGGCCGGTAAGTTCGGTAACTCAACCAAGAAACTCGATGCACCGAATCTGGCATCGCTCTTCTTCGGTATTGTGTTAGGTGTCGTGTTGGGTACTTTACCGATCATGCTGCCGGGACTCTCGCAACCGTTCAAACTCGGTCTTGCGGGTGGTTCACTCATCGTGGCGATCCTCATCGGTGCGTTCGGTACCAAATGGCATATGGTGACCTACACCACTACCTCGGCCAACCTCATGATCCGCGAGATAGGCATCGCGCTCTTCCTCGCGGCGGTGGGCTTTGGTGCCGGTAAATCGTTCATCCCGACGCTCGTGGGCGGCGGATACGTATGGATAGGGTATGGTGTACTCATCACCTTGATCCCGCTGCTGATCATCGGCTTCATTGCGCGTAAGGGACTCAAGTTAGACTACTTCACCCTGATGGGACTCATTGCCGGCTCAACCACTGACCCGCCGGCATTAGCGTACGCTACCTCGCAGTCCTCGGTCAATGACCGCGCTGCCGTCGCGTACTCCACCGTCTATCCGCTGACGATGTTCCTACGCGTTTTAACCGGTCAGCTAATGATACTCCTCTTCTTGTGACGAACATTAACAAGGAAATATTACGTCTCGCCATACCGAGTATTCTGGCGAACATCACGATTCCGTTGGTCGGTATCGTGGACACGGCTATCGTCGGGCATCTGAGTGATGCGGCGGCGATAGGCGGTATCGCCATCGGTACGATGCTCTTTGACCTGCTGTATTGGAACTTCGGCTTCCTGCGCATTGGTACGTCCGGCCTGACGGCACAGGCTTATGGAAGAGGGGTTACAGGTGATGGGTTACAGGTTACGGATGAGTGCCGTAAGATCCTGACGCAGAGCCTGACGATCGCGCTCCTCGGTGCGGCGGTCATCTGGGCTATCCAATGGTTCTTCGTGATGGCGGTCTTGGCTATCGTGCCCTGTTCGGCCGAAGTGGAGACGGTGGCGAAAGACTATTTCTTCGTACGCATATGGGCGGCACCTGCCACGCTGATGCTCTTCACCTTCAAGGGCTGGTTCATCGGCATGCAGGACACCAAGAGTCCGATGGCGGTGGATATCCTCGTTAATGTAGTGAACATGCTCGCGAGTTATTTCCTCGCCGTCCATACACCGTTGGGTATCGTGGGCGTGGCATGGGGAACGCTGATCGCGCAGTACTGCGGTCTGCTCCTCGCGTTGTCGATCATGTATTTCCGCTACAACGGGATGCTCGGCCTGCCGTATGATGAATGGCGGGAAGCCATGCGCTGGCCGCAGATGCGCCGACTCATGACGCTGAGCGGCAACCTCGTCATTCGTTCGCTCTGTTTTCTGGTGGTCTATGTGGGCTACACCTATCTCGCCGGCATGCATGGTGATATAGAATTGGCTGTGAGCAGTATACTAATGAGACTCTTTATGTTCTTCTCCTTCTTCGTGGACGGTTTCGCCTATGCCGGCGAAGCACTCGTAGGGAAGGCCTATGGGCAAGGAGTTAGGGATGAGGGATTAGGGATTAGGAATGTCGTCCGCGCGCTCTTCAATTGGTCGCTCGGAGTAGGACTGTTTTTCACGCTCTTCTATGCCCTGACAGGCAGAGCGAATATCGAAATGATGACGAACGATGCGGATGTTATCACGGCATCGACGCGTTATATAGGGTGGCTCATTGCGATGCCGCTCATCAGTACCTTGGCGTTCATGTGGGATGGTATCTACGTGGGCGCGACGGCAGGCAAACAGATACGTAACTCGATGATCTGGGCAGCCGTTTGTTTTGTGGTTGGTTACGCAGCTACTTACCGCTTCGTGGGTGCGCAGGCGTTGTACATCGCGTACTTCGCCCACCTCATCGCACGAGCCGTATATTTAACTTTGGAATGGAAAAAAATTAAAGGTTATGGGTTATAGGTTATGGGTTATAGGCATAGTGGCATGTCTTTTTTTCTCGTGCGCGCAGCGCGAGAGCACGCAGCATGAGCAGGCACCTATCAAGGTGCAGACGATGGTGGTGACGTCTCAAGCGATGTCCGCTACCTCGCGTTATGTGGGCGCTATTGAACCCGCACAAGAGACACCGCTCAGTATGCAGACCACGGGTAGAGTAGTGGCGGTGCACGTCAAGAACGGTCAGCGCGTCAAAGCCGGACAGGTGATTATCGATCTTGATAACACCCAGGCACTCAATGCCCTGAAGGGCACGGAGGCAGCTCTCCGCCATGCGCAGGACGGCTACGACCGCGTGAGCAAAGTGCATGACAAAGGTGTCGTGTCCGACCAGAAGATGGTGGAGATAGAGAGTGAACTACAGCAAGCCAAGTCCCTCTATGCGGCTGCCAAGCAGCAGCTGGCGGAGTGTACGCTTAAAGCACCCTGCGAAGGAGTCATCAGCGGACTCGAGGCCGTCACAGGCCAAACGATCCTCCCCGGTACCACCCTCTGCAAACTGCTGGATGTCACAGGCTTCAGTGTACGTTTCACGGTGCCGGAGAGCGAGATCAACAGCTTGGGCAAGCGCGGCACCGTCGAGTGCGCCGCGGTGGATAAGGTGTTCCCGATCACGCTGACCGAGACCGGTATCGTCGCCAATGCCCTTACGCACACCTACGACGTCGTGGCACGTATAGAAGGTGGTGCAGACGTCCTCATGACCGGCATGGTCGCGAAAGTCCAAATCAAAAATCAAAAATCAGAAATCACCAATACCGACATCATCATCCCGGCCAAGTGCATTCTGCTCAAACCCGAGGGACACACGGTCTGGGTGGTAGAAGACGGTAAGGCTGCACGACGCCTCGTCACCGTGGACGGTTACCAAGCTGACGGAGTGCGCATCACAGAAGGACTGCAAGAAGGTGATCAATTGATCATTGCAGGTTATCAGAAACTTTACAACGGTTGCACAGTTGAAAACGAGTAAACACATAGAAGGAGCGATGCGGCATCACGGACTGGTGATGGCGCTGTTTTTGGGGCTCATGGCCTTCGGTATTTGGTCGTTGCCGCAGATGAACAAGGACGAGTTCCCGCAGTTCACTATCCGGCAGGGACTCGTGGTGGCTGTCTATCCGGGTGCAACAGCCCAAGAGGTGGAGCAGCAAGTGACCATCCCGCTCGAGGACTATATCAACTCCTTTGAGGACGTTGATAAAGAACTGACCTACAGCGTCAGCAAGGACGGTATCGCGTATGTGTACGTGATGCTGCGCATGACGGATGTAGACAATCAAACGGCATGGAATAAGATCCGCGCCGGAATGCCCTTGTTACAGAAGACCCAGATGCCGGGCGGAGTACTCCAGACGATATTAGTCGATGATTTCGGTAACACCTCCTCACTGCTCATCGCCGTGGAGAGTGACCAACGCAGCCCGCGTGAACTGGAGCAGTATGCCAAGCAGGTATGCTCGCATTTACGCACTATCCCCGAGATGGGTAAACTGCGTATCATGGGGCAGCAGACCGAAGAGATAGCCGTCACCATCGATACCGAACGTCTCTCGCGGTACGGCATCAACCCGTATGTGCTGCAGTCGCAGCTGGCAATGCAGGGACTGCGCACCGTAGGCGGCGAGAACGATGCCAGCGGTGCATTACAAGTAGTCATCCCGTATCAGAGCGAATACGAGTTACAGGAACAGATCGTGTGGTCAGACCCTGTTACCGCTTCTGTCATTCGCCTCAAGGACATTGCGACCATCGAGCGCCGTTATCAGGCGCCCAAGCAATATGTGGACTACAACGGTGCATCCTGTCTCATCCTCAACATGGAGATGGTGCCCGGACATAACATCGTGGCGTTCGGCAATGAAGTGGATAAGCAGTTAGCGGCTGCCGCGGCACTCTTACCGCCGGATATCAAATTCCATCGTATCACCGACCAACCGAAAGTGGTCAACGACTCCGTGCTCTCTTTCCTGCGCGATATCGTTATCTCCATCCTCGTGGTTATCGCCGTAATGCTGCTGCTCTTCCCCTTACGTACAGCCCTCGTGGCAGCCACCGGTCTACCGGTATGTACCGCGATCTGTATAGGCCTCATGTATGTCACGGGTATTGAACTGAACACTGTGACGCTGGCGGCTCTTATCTTCGTACTCGGTATGATCGTCGATGACTCGGTCATTGTCATTGACGGATACACCAATTATCTTGAGCGCCGGCACTCGCGCTGGTACGCTGCGAACGTGAGCACCAGTCTGCTTTTCGTGCCCATGTCGCTCGCTACGATGGCGATATGCGGTATGTTCTTCCCCATGACCCGTATCATCAAGGGTCCCTTGGGCGAGTTCGTACAACTCTTCCCGTGGGCAGTTCTCTTTGCGCTGGTGGCAAGTATCTTCTATGCGACTTGGGTGACGCCCTACCTCTCGTTCCAATTCATACGCGAGCGCAAACCCGAACAGATGAACCTTGTCGAGCGTATCCAGACGAAGTTCTTCACCTGGCTGCAGAACGCTTATAAACGTGGTCTGACGGCCTGCTTCAATCATCCCATCATTGCGTGGATACTCTTAGGCGGTGCGACCTTGTTGGGTGTCGTGCTGCTCTTCCAATGCAACCTCCAACTGCTGCCTAAAGCCGAACGTGAGTTCTTCGCTGTGGAGATACACCTGCGGGACGGCGCGACGCTCGAAGAGAGTGCCACCGTGGCAGACAGCCTCGCGCGTATGCTGCGTGCGGACGAACGTGTGCAGAGTGTGACGGCTTTCATCGGTCAGTCCAGCCCGCGTTTCCATGCTACCTATACCCCGCAGACGCCGGCGACTAACTACGCGCAGTTGGTGGTTAATACCAAGTCTTCCAAGGCCACTGCACAGGTGCTCAAGGATTATAGCACGCGCTATGAGAACTATTTCCCGAACGCCTATGCGCGGTTCAAACAACTGGATTATCAGTCCTGTAAGAACCCGCTCGAGGTGCGTGTCAAAGGGGAGGACTGGAACGTGATGGCACCGATAGCCGATTCGATATACCGCTTCATGGTGACCCAACCGGAACTGCTGTGGGTGCACTGCGATTATAATAACATCGCGCCCTCTACGCGTCTGGTGCTCAAAGCCGATGAGGCTACTCGTCTCGGTATTACCCAGACCATGCTCTCGCTCTATCTGCGGGAGGCCACGCAAGGAGCCACCCTCACTACGCTCTACGAAGGATCGTATGCGGTGCCGGTGGTCATTTATACGGCAGGTGCGAATGCCCTCAGCGCCGATGAACTCGGTGCTATCCAAGTGCCGACAGCTATCCCGGGTGTATGGGTGCCCCTGCGACAAGTGGCATCTATTGAACCCGAGTGGCATCATACATCCCTCGAACGCCGTAATGCCGTGCGCACCATGACCGTGGGCGCTGATCTGAAGGGTGCTACCAGCCAAGTCGATGCCGAGCGCAAAGTGAAGAAATGGGTGGATACCCACCTGACGGAACTGCCCGAAGGCGTCGAGATAGTCTACGGCGGACTGACCGAGATCAATAACCTCATCATCCCGCAGATCCTATGGTCCATCGTCGCTGCCTTGGCGGTCATGCTCGTGCTGCTGCTCTATCATTTCGGTAAGATAGGCCTCGCACTCTTGACCCTCTCCAGTGCTGTCCTCTGCCTCTTCGGCTCGATGCTCGGCCTCTGGATCTTCGGACTTGACATCTCCATCACCGCCGTGCTGGGTATCGTCAGTCTGATAGGTATTATCGTGCGCAACGCCATCATGATGTACGAGTACGCGGAAGCGGCGCGCAAATACAAACACCTCACCTATCGTGAGGCGGCATACCAAGCCGGTCTGAGACGTATGCGACCGGTCTTCCTTACCTCGGCTACCACCGCCCTGGGCGTGCTGCCGATGATCATTGCTGCTACCAGCCTATGGATGCCCATGGGTGTCGTCATATGTTTCGGAACACTCTTCACACTACCGCTGACGGTTACTGTTCTGCCGGTCGTTTATTGGAAAGCCTATGCGCGTCATGATCTTTGATCATATGGAGGAGTGTACCGAGGCTGAAGTACAGCGCATGCTTCCGCTGGTGTCCGCGCAGCGGCGCGAACAAGCACTCAAGTATAAGCATACCCTCGGGCAGTTCTGCTGTTTGAAGAGTTGGTTGATGCTGAGTGCAATGCATATTGGAGAGATGGAGTTTTTGTATAATGAACATGGGAAACCCTATATAGAGGGGGGACCTTTTTTCTCCATTAGTCACTGCAAAGAAGCAATAGCCGTCGCCATTGACGACCAACCGATAGGCATCGACGTTGAAGCTATCCGTAATGTAGATCAAGACCTTATTCTTCGCACGATGAACGAGGAAGAACAAAAGCAGATACATAGTAACCGAGATTTTACGCGCCTTTGGACGCAGAAAGAGGCCATCGTTAAAGCCCAAGGAGTAGGGATTGTATCGTTTGAACAACTGCAAGGAATAAGGAGTCAGGATTCAGGATTCTTATCCTGGCGGAACGATTATTTCAGGATTCAGACTGTAGAAAAAGAGAAATATATTTATAGCATAGCATATGGAAAATTACATTGTATCGGCGCGTAAGTACCGTCCGCAGACCTTCGAGTCGGTGGTGGGTCAACAGGCGCTCACACAGACGCTGCAGAACGCTATTCGCCAGAATAGGTTAGCGCATGCGTACTTGTTCTGTGGCCCGCGTGGAGTAGGTAAGACCACCTGCGCCCGTATCTTCGCCAAGACGATCAACGCCAACGAGCCCGGCTCGGAGTGGAATATCCACGAACTCGATGCGGCGTCCAACAACTCTGTGGAGGACATCAAGTCCATCCTCGATCAGGTGCGTATCCCGCCGCAGGCCGGTAAGTACTCCGTCTATATCATCGATGAGGTGCACATGCTCTCCACGGCGGCGTTCAATGCGTTGCTCAAGACCCTCGAGGAACCGCCCTCGTACGCCATCTTCATCTTGGCTACCACGGAGAAGCATAAGGTCATCCCGACGATCCTCAGCCGTTGTCAGGTCTATGACTTCAACCGCATCACGGTGCAGGATATCGTGGCGCATCTGCAGTCGATTGCCGCCCAAGAAGGCATCACAGTGGCCGAAGAGGCACTCAATGTGGTGGCGCAGAAAGCCGATGGCGGACTGCGTGACGCACTCTCGATCTTCGACCAACTCGTGGCGTTCTGCGGCAATAATATCACCTACGAGCAGACAATCGCCGTGCTCAATGTCCTCAATTCGGACTATTACTTCTCCTTGGTGGAGAGCGCGTTGCGCCATGACGTGACGTCGGCCTTGCTGCTCTTCAATGATGTGCTCAACCACGGCTTCGATGCATCGCATTTTGTGACGGGTTTGGCGCAACACCTGCGCGATGTACTCGTGTCCAAAGATCCGCAGACACTGCCCTTGCTCGAGACCTCGGATGCCATCCGTAAACGCTATGCCGAGCAGGCACAACACTGCGCACCTGTCTGGATCTTCCAGGCACTCGATATCCTCAATACCTGCGATATTAACTATCGCACGGCGCGTAACAAACGCCTCACGGTGGAGCTGGCGCTCGTCAAACTGACCCAACTCGGTGTACCGCAGAACGTCCCGCAGAACGTCCCGCAGACCGCTGCCCCGCAGACCGCACCTGCACCTGCTAAACCGGCTCCAAAGGAGCCAATCACCAATCACCAATCACCAATCACCAATGCTCCGAAGGAGCCCGTCGAGCAGCCTAAAGCTGCTGCGCCCTCTATACCGAAGATTCCTTCGATCTCTCTCGGCTTAGGCAAGAAGAAAGAAGAAATCGAAAATCAAAAATCAAAAATCGAAAATCCAACTCCCCAGGAGGAGTCCAACCGCCCTTTTACGGCTGACCAACTCAGAGACGCGTGGGTTGGTCTGGCTGCTACCCATACGGAGGAACTGCGTCTCAAACAGTTGATGGAGACTTACATGCCGCAACTGATCGAAGAGCATATAGCTCAGATTAAAATGCCGAATCCCTGGCAGATGAAAGAGTTGCAGAAAGCGATGCCGGCACTGCTGCGCCAACTGCGTAGCGCGCTGCATAACACCGACCTGCAGATCAACGTCATCCAGGAGGAGTTTAACCAGGAACAAATGGCGTTTACCGCCGAAGAGAAATATGCGCTCATGGCAGAGCAGAACCCTGCTTTGGCGCAACTCAAAGAAACACTCGACCTACAGATAGATTAAATCAAAAATCAAAAATTTGAAATTTGACTTGTTGTCATATCTGCCGACCACCAAGAAGGAAACGGACTTGCGCGGCTGGGATGAAGTGGACATTGTCTTCTTCTCCGGTGATGCGTATATCGACCATCCTTCGTTCGGTGCAGCCGTCTTGGGTCGTGTGCTCGAGGCAGCCGGTTACCGCGTGGCGATCGTGCCTCAACCCGATTGGCACGGGGACTTCCGCGACTTCAAGAAGTTCGGTAAACCCCGTCTCTACTTCGCGGTCTCGGCAGGTAGTATGGACTCGATGGTCAACCATTACACGGCTGCCAAGCGACGTCGTTCGGACGATGCTTATACCCCCGATGGCAGAGCCGGCATGCGACCGGACTACTGCACCATCACCTACTGCCGTATCCTCAAGCAGCTCTACCCCGACGTACCCGTTATCATCGGCGGTATCGAGGCGTCCATGCGACGGCTTACCCATTACGACTACTGGCAGGACAAACTGATGCCGTCCATCCTCGTGGACTCCGGTGCCGACATGCTTGTCTATGGTATGGGCGAACAAGCCATGACGGAGATAGCAGACCGGTTAAATCAAAAATCTAAAATCAAAAATCTAAAATCCGTGCCTCAAACTGCGTTCTTAACGCAGGATGAGACACTCATACCGGCAGACGCTATCATGCTCGCTTCCCACGAAGAAGCGTTGCACGACAAACGCAAGCATGCGGAGAACTTCCGCCTCATCGAGATAGAGTCCAATAAGATCCATCAGAAGACGCTCGTGCAGCCGGTCGGCAAGCGTTGGGTGGTAGTCAACCCCTCGTACCCGCCTATCACGACCGAACAACTCGATGCGATCTTCGATCTGCCTTTCACCTATACGCCGCACCCCAAATACAAAGACAAACGGATCCCGGCGTACGACATGATCAAGTGGTCGGTTTGTATGCACCGCGGTTGTTTCGGCGGCTGTTCGTTCTGCACCATCTCTGCCCACCAAGGCAAGCAGATTGTCTCGCGTTCGAAAGCATCCATCCTGCGGCAGATAGAGCGACTCAGCCAACTGCCCGATTTCCACGGTATCATATCCGATCTCGGCGGGCCGTCGGCGAACATGTATCAGATGCACGGCAAGGACATGTCGCTCTGCGAGAAATGTGCGCGGCCGTCCTGTCTCCAACCCGCTATCTGCAAGAACCTCAACCGCGATTTTGCGCCGCTGATCGATATATACAAGACTGTTGATAAACTGCCTTATATCAAGCATGCGTTCGTCGGGTCGGGTATCCGCTATGACCTGATGAGCGAAGAGTACGCGCGCCAACTCATCACGCGTCATGTGTCCGGACGACTCAAGGTAGCACCCGAGCACAGCTCCGATAACGTGCTGCATATCATGCGCAAACCCAACTGGTCGAACTACCTCGAGTTCCGTAAACTCTTCTTGCGTATCAACGAAGAGGCGGGGCTTCACCAACAACTCATACCGTATTTCATCTCGTCCCACCCGGGCTGCACCAAGCGCGACATGGCGCATCTGGCGGAAGAGACGAAGAAGATGCATTACCGTCCCGAGCAGGTGCAGGACTTCACGCCCACACCCATGACGCTCTCGACCACGATGTTCTACACCGGTATCAACCCCTACACGCGCGAACCTATCTATGTCGCGCGTACACCCGAAGAGAAAAAACAACAAAACCAATATTTTTTCTGGTATAAAAATGGCAAATAAAAAGTATCGTATTAACCCGGAAACGCTTCAGTTAGAGCGTATCGAACATGGTTTCCGTTATTGGTTACGCCGATCCGGCGGATATATCATCGGAGGTATCTGTTTGGGAGTGATCTTCTTCTATACCTTCCTCTATTTCTTCCCGTCCCCGCGGGAGGCCTCGCTCATGCAGTACAACCGTAACCTCACGGCGGAGATGGAAGTGTTGGAGGCGCAGGTGGATCAGATGCAGATTGTCTTGGCCGACCTCTCGCAACGCGACGATAACCTCTATCGCGCGATGTTAGGTGCTGAGCCCATCCCTCTCACGGCGCGTATGGGTGCCGCACAGCAGATCTCCTACTACGACTCGCTCGCGCGTATGACCAATACCCAACTCGCTGCCGATCTGCAGCGCAAGGTGGATATACTCGAGAAAGAACTCTATGTGCAGGCGCGCTCGTACGATGAGATACTCGAGTTGGCGAAGAACCAAGAGGTAAGAATGGAGAATATACCCGCTATCCAACCCGTCTTGAACAAAGACCTCAAGCGCATGGCATCCGGTTACGGATGGCGTGTTGATCCGGTCTATCATATCCGTCGTTTCCACGAAGGAATGGACTTCACTGCGCCTATCGGTACGGAGATCTTTGCGACCGGTAATGGTACGGTCGTTTATTCCGGTTGGCGCCAGGGATACGGAGAGACCGTTGAGGTCGATCACGGTTTCGGATACGCAACGCGCTATGCGCACTGCTCCAAACGACTCGTGCGGGTAGGGCAGAAAGTGAAACGCGGAGATGTCATTGCCAAAGTGGGTAATACCGGTAAATCAACGGGTCCACACCTCCATTATGAGGTGCATTACCAAGGCCGACCGATCGACCCGCGTAACTACTATTTCTACGACCTCAGTCCCGAGGACTACGATCGTATGGTACAACTATCGGATAATATGGGAAATATGATGGATTAAAAAAAAATAATCGCGGCTCAACCGAGTCGCGATATTTTTTCTAATGCTTTCTCATTGAGAATCTTGACGTGCTTTCCGTCGATCCCCACGAGTCCTTCTTGTGCAAACTGACTGAGCGTACGGATCGCATTGCTTGTCGTCATATTGCTCATGTTCGCCAGGTCTTCGCGAGGCAGTAACATCGCCAAGGTCTCGCCATCTTCCTCAAAACCGTAGTTTTTGAGCAACAGCAGCAGGCTCTCTGCCAACCGACCGCGGATATGTTTTTGCGTCAAGTTCACCGTCTGGATCTCCGAGAACGCCAAGTCTTTCGCCATCATCAGCATCACTTCATAGCAGAACGTGCCGTTCTCACGTATCAGTTCATTGAAGAAATCACGCGTCATACGATATACCGTGCAGGCTTCTAACGCACTCGCACTTGAGTTATACGGCTCGTTCACCGTACATGCGCGATAACCGAAAATATCATAAGGCTTGAGCAAACGAATGATCTGCTGACGCTGACCGGTACCCTCTTTGTAGATACGTACCTTACCCTTCAGCAACATCCATACATACTGCGACGCATCGCCGTCATTATGGATCACCTGATTCTTCGCGTAGTGCACCACTTCTACCTGCTCCGCTACGCGGGCTCGCTCCTCTTCTGTCAGCGTCGCCCATATCGGACTCACTTCCCACATAGGAGCAAATTGCTCTACTTTCTCTTTCATTCCAATGAACTAAAACACGAACTAATACCAAATTCTGTGCAAAGGTACAACAAAAAAATGACATACGCAAGCGTATGCCATTCTTTTCGCGATTTTTTCGCGTTTTTAGCCGTTGTGCTCGGCGTCGTACTCCTGGCCGCAGCTCCTTTGGAGCCTTGCGGAGCCTGCTTACGAGTGTTGCTCATCGTACGCGTCGCCGCAAACCTTCCAGAGGTAAGCTTTCATGGTCTTTTTGCCACCGGCGGTGTCCTTCTGCTCGAGGAAGGCTTGGCGGTCGGCTGCGATCTTCGAGAGGTCTTTGACGCGCTCGTTGACGGCTGCCTGTACCTCGGAGAAGCGAGTGCGCGCTGCGAGGCTGAGCTGCGACTTGCTGACGTTCTGACCGTAGGTGTTAGCCTTGCGGATGTAGAGACGCGTGCAGTCGGGGTTCTGGGTGGCTGCGGTGCGGTGCGTACCGATCAGGTAATCACCGTGACTGTGACCATCTTGCTTTTTCGGTTTTGCCAGGGAGCCCTGTACGAACTCAATACCCGGC
>CACWNR010000023.1 GCA_902762355.1 uncultured Bacteroidales bacterium | reverse complement strand
GAGAATATGTCCCCGCTATCCGTGTGTTGCATAGGTTTAGTGGGGTATTCTTGCCGAGTTTGCCGACTCCGTTGTTTGCCCCACTGGCCTGTGCTTTTTTCTCCTCAAGAGATCAACCGGATAGTTCACACTATTCGGTTTTTTGAGAAATAGAGCACAGGATAATGTTTTCGTTTGAGGAACATAAAGATGATTTGATTCTTGTGGGCGGCTGCAGACCACAAAAGGCGCAGATGGAATGGGTCTTTGCGAACAGACTATACAACGTGCGCAGCAACGCAGATCTATTCGTGTCGCGCCATGGTGGATTTGATAATTGTCCACTTCCTAGATACATACTGATTTATGAGGAGGGCTCGTTCCAAAAGAAGCATCTCTATGAGTGCCTTGGAGCCAAGCAGAAGACTCAGCATGAGATGGAAGAAATGGGCTACGAAGATCCTTCTGGCTCGTACATCACATACATGCTTGGAGATGAGCACCAGATATCGCGTGGCAATATAAGAAAACTAATTCAAACGCGCGAACCAAAAGACAAAAGAACGAAATATGATTATAGTCCGCTTCTTCTTACGGGAAGGGAACTTGGTCAATATCTTAAACCCACAACGAAACAAGCCGACCCGCTTAAGTTGGGATACCCCCTTCGTGTGGGAACGCTATTTAGCGGCATAGGTGCTTTCGAAGAAGCCTTGAAGCAATTGAAAGTGCCGCATCAAATAAAGTTTGCGTGCGATAACGGAGAGATTGAACTGGTTCTGTTAGATGATAAAGACAATAGAAAGGCATATCTCGACCTCAATCGTCGTGTACGTAAGTTAGACGCAGCCGAGAAAGAAAAGTTAAACCGCTACAAGAACCTCATCAACCAACGTGTTGAGGAGATTCGGGAGTATTGCTATAATCTTCCCACGAAGGAACAACGAACCAAATTTGTGAACGACCTCTATCTTCGATATGAAGGTGAACACAGGAACTACGTGAGAGAATCGTATCTCGCCAACTATGATATCGCACCGAACGATTTCCATCCCGACATTCGATTCATGCGTGGAGATGATTATGCTGGACAAGTGGATATCCTCGTTGGTGGAAGTCCGTGCCAAAGCTTCTCAACTTACGGCAAGAAGCAAGGTTTAGAAGATGCACGTGGTACGCTTTTCTATGATTATGCTCGTATCATTCAAGAGACCCAGCCAAAGGTATTCATCTATGAAAACGTAGCCGCTATCAAATCAAACGACAACGGTCACACATGGGATACGATGCTATCTGTTTGGGAGTCCCTTGGTTACCGCATATTCCCTGACATCCTGAACGCAGTTGACTATGATCATCCGCAATTGCGTCGCCGTGTCTTTATCGTTGGCATTCGGGCAGATATATGCACAACCGATTACCAATTCCCTGCTAAGAAGAAACTCACGAAGAAGAGTACCGACTTCCTTGAAAAAGGACCGATACCTCTTAAATACTATCTAGGCGAAGGTGGATTCACATGGATTACCACCTATGAGAAGCACAAACGCCGTTCGCGTGTCAACCAAGATATAATCGGTTGCCAAACAGCAAACCAACAAGACAACTGGATTGGAGATTTTCGTATAGAGCATCCGCTACCGGAGCACTATGCTGACCCGCGTATCTTCATCGGTAAATATGACTTCCAAGATGGAAAAGGCATGGTAGATGCCGTTGGACGTAAACTTACCCCGCGCGAGTGCTTGCGCTTAATGGGCTTCTCCGATAAGTTCCGTATCGTGGTGGATGACCATCAGGCTTACCACCAATCCGGCAACTCAATCGTAGTGCCTGTCCTTAAAGAGATAATATTAACACTTATTCCTTACCTGAAAGAGAATGCGTAAGAAACAGACCGGTCCCGAACTCAAAACACTTGAGTTGGACACATTAAAATACATCACTCCAGATAACGTAAAAGACTCCGTTTATTATATCGGAATCTTTCCGGAGCGTATGTCACCTGCGGACGTTACATTCGCCCGCAAGTCTGGTCTACTGGAAACATCTGACAATACGCTTCACCTCAGTAAAGTGGCTCTGCATGTCACCTTAGGCGCTATTTCCTATCGTGAATATGCCTTCCTTATGCTGTCCAAACAATGGATAAAGACCACGAACGTCAAAGACGAACCAACCGTATATAACGAACCACTCCTACCATTCGTGCTGGATGAAATTCAAACACGTGGTCGTATGAACAAGACATCATTCACGGAAGAATTAGACAAAGTCTTTGCTGCGAAATATGCACCAATCCCTCTGTCCAACTCCGACTCTATGCGCTATATTCGCGGCTTGCTTGTGGCATCCGAATTAGTGGTCGTGGATGGAAACGACTACATCATCAATCCGCTGGCTACAGCTCTGGTTCGTGATCTCATCGCAAATTGCGATAACATAGTTCCGCCTACCGGCGAGACGGAATTCGAATCCTACTGGAACACCTTTGAGCATGGTATCTTTGATATCATTACTCCGGCAAACAAAACTTTGTATTCATCTTTCTATCCAAATCTTATCAAATAGCCATGAAAAGAATACCCAATCCTCCAAAAGCAAAATATCTCATGGGCTCTATGCGCCACATGGGCTATTCTTTCTCAGATGCTATTGCCGATGTAATGGACAATAGCATTAGTGCAGGATGTACGTATATCAAGTTGCTGTTTCCGACTAATCCGGATAACATCTACGTAGGTATCTTAGATGATGGCTGCGGTATGTCCAATCAGGAACTTTTCCGAGCTATGTGCTATGGTAGTCAGGCGAACGAGAAAGAACGTGAAGAGAACGACCTTGGTCGCTACGGATTGGGTATGAAATCGGCTTCTCTCTCCCAATGTCGTAAGATGACAGTTGTCAGCAAGAAAGAAGGAAAGATGAGCGCATATCGTTGGGATTATGATGAGATAACAAGCCAAGGACAACGGAGTGATTGGTCTGTACTTGAATTAGAACCTCATGAAATAAGTCAGCTTTATTGCTATAGTGAAATAGCAGGATTGGAGCACGGAACTCTGGTACTATGGGAAGACTTTGACGGAATGTTTAAGTCCTCCGGAGGACGTCTCTACGAAGCTCTCACGCGCAATCGAGACAACTTGCTTGATCGCCTCCCGCTCATATACCATCGTTTTATGTCGGAAGATGGTCTTAAGATCTATGTGAACTATCAGGAATTAGCACCTCTTGACCCATTCTTGGTAAATCGTTCAGATTGCTCCTGGGGAACCATTCCGCAACCGTTAACCGACTCCAACGGCAAAGAGCATACCATTTTAATAACTCCCTACAAATTGCCGTTTGTCACAGAAATGTCCGAGGCTGAACTAAGCTTAATTGGTGGTGCGGATAAGATGAGTAAGATGCAAGGTTTCTACATCTATCGCGGTCGTCGTCTCATTCGCTACGGCACATGGTTTGGAACACCTCGTCATGAAGTATCCAAATACGCACGTGTAAAAGTAGATATCCCCAATTGCATGGATGACATCTGGAAAGTGGACGTCATGAAGCGTAATGCAGAGATTCCAACGGAACTTGCAAAACTGCTGGAGAAAACAATCGGAAAACTTATCGCGAAATCAACTCGTCAAACAAAATTTAGAGGACGTGCGGTAACTGACCCGAAGGAAAAAGAAGTGTATGTATGGGATCGTCTCGAAGCACGTGAAGGCTATTATTCCTACAAGGTCAATCGTAACAACACCTTCATACATGGCGTTTTAGACCTGTTGAATGACGAACAGAAAACAGCTGTTGAAATGATGTTACAGCAGATTGAATCACACCTGCCAATACACCAACTTCACCTCGACCATGACGAAAACCATATTGATCGTTCAGAAGAGAGTGTGGATAAACTGAACGACCTGTACGAGCAAGCGACTATGGCTATCGAATGGACGATAATCAAAGGAACACCGCTACCAGAAGCCGTTAAAATGGTATTGTCCTGCGAGCAGTTTAAGGATAATGATGATTTGAAAAAGAAAATCAACAAGAGATATTCATTATGACGTTAGCCGAATTAGAGGAAGCCAAGAAAACGCTTCGTAAAACACTCGAATCGCAGAAATCTGCTATATCCATTTCTAAAGAAGATTTGGCTAAGTTTGTTGAGTTCCAACTTTTCTTCTTAAAGAAGTGGGAACCAACTGAAGCAGACAAACAAGAACTGGTCGAATACTTAGAGAACTATATATTCGTCCAGCACGATCATGATGGATATGCTATTATTAGCGACGAACCGTTTGACAATACGTGGTACACAAAGAACAAACCCAAAGAGGAATATTTCTGGGATTTATTTAGCGCGTATCATGCAGAGAAAGGCGACCTAGACCGAGCATCATTAGACCTACTCGGAGATAAAACGCTTCCTGCACTCATGAATTGTTTGGGCAACCCGCAAGAGGAACTTACCAAGCAACGGAAACGTTACGGACTCGTGCTGGGTGATGTACAATCCGGTAAAACAAGCACTTATTCCGGTCTCATATGTAAAGCTGCCGATGCCGGGATGAAAGTCGTAATCCTCTTAGCAGGTACCACAGAAACGCTTCGTCAGCAAACGCAGGAACGTATAGAAGAAGATATTGTCGGCCTTACGATACGAACAGATAATTTCAAAAACAACCAACAATCTAAGGTGGGAGTAGGTAAATTGTCCGGATGGGAGAATAAAGTCACAACCTTTACCCTTTATGAGGACGACTTCAATATCTCAAGGGCTAAATCTATGACCTCTATCGGTTCTCACAAGTCACTTGTCCTATTTGTAGTCAAGAAGAATGTTCCGGTCTTAACCCACTTGCGTGATTGGCTGACAGGACCAAACCAACAACTGAATGAGGAAGGCAAATTACCGTACTCGTTGTTGCTAATTGATGATGAGGCAGATAACGCATCTATCAACACTAAAGATAGTACAATCGATCCTACGGCTACTAACAAAAGGATACGTGAGATATGCGAGATCTTTATGAACTCTAACTATGTCGGCTTCACAGCTACACCTTATGCAAATATCTTCATCAACCCGGATACAGATGAAGACATGGTGGCTGCTGACCTTTTCCCGAAAGATTTCATATACGTTCTTCCTACACCTGCTCCCTATATCGGAGCCCAACGTATCTTCGGCACGCCTACAGAAGAGCACCCGACATACGGCAATTGCTCTTATATGATAGACAAGACCTATATTCGCGATATCAAAGAACCATCTCAAATGGAGATTCGCGAAATGACGGAAGAACAACTGATATATGGTCCAATCTTCTATAAACATAAGAGGGATTGGCGCGGTAAACTACCCAAGTCACTTATAGAAGCAATCAGGTGTTTTTATCTTGCCAATACTATTCGCGATTTAGACGAGAAGCAGTTTGATGCGCCTCGTACCATGCTGGTCAATATCTCGAAATTTATTAACGTTCATTCCTATCTTAAAAATCAGATAGCTGAACTGGTAGGTGCTGACTATAAAGAGATACGTGTTAACTTCAGCAAGGATCAATCGCGTAATGTCGGTAATCCATTATATGACGAATTACGTCGTCTCTTTGACAAGCACTATTCCAATTGTGGCTACACATGGGAACAAGTCGGACAAAGAGAGGCTCTCCTTAAATGGGATTCCGAGAAAGAGACGAAAGGTATTCGTGTGATTGTGGTGAACGGTTCCAAAGAGTCTCGTGAAGATACACCGAACTACAAGAAGAACCCGTCATGGCGCATCATAGCAGTTGGTGGTATGGCGCTATCTCGTGGTCTTACACTCAAAGGACTAACGACCAGCTATTTCTATCGCAACACATGCACTTACGATGTGCTCATGCAGATGGGACGCTGGTTCGGCTATCGTCCGCACTATGATAAAGTGTGCCGTATATGGATAACTAACACAAGTGCAAACTGGTATCGTGAGATTGCAGAAGCTACGGATGAACTCAAATCCGAATTGGCTCACATGAACTCGCTGGAACTTACTCCGGAACAATTCGGACTCCGTATTCGTCGTGACGATACAGCCCTTGAAATTACGGCACGCAATAAAATGCGTAAAGCCGGGAAATGTGAAGTGCGTACCACCTATTGGGGGGATGTGTTTGAAACTCCATATTTCAGTACTTTTGTACAGGATAATACTATCAATCTGGATGAAACAAAACGCTGGCTTAGAGAGCTTTCCGAACAAGGTGCTTCTCTGGAGAAAGTCAAGTCACGTGCGTCTTTTATAATGCGTGACATAGAAGCTAAGTATGTCATAGACTTTTTAGGTAGAATTCGTACTTCTGACAAGAACCTTAAATTTAATAGAACACGTATATCAACATTTATCGCATCCAACTTGGAAGAATTGTCTAAATGGGATGTGGCTATCGTTGGTGGTACAGGAAATGAGATTGGAGGTCTTTTCCCTGATTCAACTATTACTATAAAGGCATCAACTCGTCGTTTAGATATACGTGGTGATGGAGAGGCTTTCGCTTTCTCACACCAAGGTGTAGTCAGCGGTAATAATGATGGTAGTATCGGTCTTGCTAATCCGAAAAAGGTGCAAGAGGATTACAAAGATAAGGAATCACGAATAAACCCCATATCTGCACAAAAGATAAACCGGTGTACATGGTTCAAATATGTAGATCGCAATCCGGTTCTTTTTATCTATCCTGTATACCCATCAAATAGTGATGATGTTGAGAACGTGTTGGGCGATTATATCAAAGAAGTAGGAAATGACCCGATTATGGGTTATGCGATAGGCATTCCGGGATTCGGTCACGAATCGGACAATCGCTCTTACTATACAAATGTAGTGTACCAGAATAATGATGGTCTTCTTGATACTGATGAAGACGAATAAAATAATACAGCTATGATTACTGAATACGACTTCAATTTAGCGTCGGGCTCAAACTCGTGGAAACGCGTAGGTGACACGCACCCTGTCGACTTGTATTACGGCAAGGACGAGAAAGGACGTAATGCAATTGAGTTCAAAGGAAAGTTTGTGATTAATCGCAAAATACATTCCTCTGTAGTTATTGACATCGTTCATTACAACAATACCGATGGCTCAAAATCTATCGAGTTCTCGCTATTGGACAACAAACTGCTACACCCATTCTGTGATTTCCTCAACTCCCTAATTGATGCAACCGCTCAATCCAGCCTCTCCAATCAAGATGCCTACCACGCCATCTGCGAGGTGTATTTCATCATGCAGAAAATGTTCCGCTCCAGTTCTGACTTCCTCTCTGAAGCAGAAATAAAGGGCTTAATAGGAGAACTGTTATTCTTGAGCGAGCACCTATTCCCCAGAATGAGTACAACCAAAGCTATCAGTTCATGGAGCGGAGCCGAGAAAACACGTAAAGATTTTGCGTTTGATCAAGAGTGGTTTGAAGTCAAGACGATTGATTTCGGTAAGGATACCGTTCATATATCTTCTATCGAACAACTGGATAGCCCCATCGAAGGAAGTCTGGTCGTATTCCAATTAGAGCGCATGGCTGAAGAATACAAAGGTATCTCGCTCAACAAACTTGTTGCGTCCGTTCTTAAGAAAGTGCAATCCGTTAGCGACAAGGATATCCTTCTGTCGAAATTAAAGGACTACAACTACGCATATCATCCCAAGTATGATGAGTTTGTGTATGAACTACGTGCAACAGATGAATACCGCGTAGATGACAGTTTCCCTCGTATTAGCCGTACCAACATACCGGCTGCTATCGCGAAAGCAAGCTTTGACCTGATATTGGCTGAAATATTACCCTATAAGAAATAACTACCACTATGACCCTCGAAGAATATCGTGAAGAATTCCTATCGCAACTGCGGAATAACGCACAGATAAACGGAAATCTCAATCAAGAACAATTCATAGAAGAAGCGTTAGATTTGCTTGTGAAGAATGAGGTGTTGATTGACCCCGTTATGTTCCGTTGTAACCTAAAGTCGAGAAATCGCAATTTAGGCTTCCATGCGTATGCATATGGAGAAGCAGACTCTACTATCCAATTGCTCATTACCGACTTTGTCGATAGCCAAGATGCAGGAGCGTTAACGAATGAAGATATTCGTGTCCTGTACAATAAAATGCAATATTTTATTCAGGATGCAGCAGAGGGTCTTATTTCAAGGGCTGCAAGTGATGAATCTGACCAGATCATAGATATTGCAAATGAGTTCCGTAGCAAGATAGGCAAGAACATGGAAACAACCGAGATTACGGCTTTCCGTTTCTATATCGTTACGAACAAAACGCTTTCTACACGTGTAAAAAATCTGGAGCAAGAGTTATTGCTCGGTCGTCCAGCTATCCTGCAAGTTTGGACACTCGAACGCTTCTACGATAATTTCCGTAGTTCACAAAGTGAGCGCATCCTGATTGATTGTAAAGAATGGGGTATAGACGGCATCCAATGCCTAAAGGCACACATATCTCAATCCAATCAATTTGAGTCCTACATGGGTATTGTACCGGGTCTTATGTTGGCTAAACTATTCAAGAAATTCCAAAGCCAACTCTTAGAGGGTAACATTAGATGCTTCTTGAGCGCAAAAGGAAAGGTCAATAAGGCTATTAGAAGCACCATTATTAGTAAAGAGCCAGAACGCTTCTTTACGTACAATAACGGTATTGCTGTAGTAGCAAACTCTGTTACTCTTTCTCCAGATGGACACTATATTACATCATTTGATGGGTTCCAAATCGTGAATGGTGGTCAGACAACGGTATCCCTTTGTAACGCCTATATCAAAGGTGAGGCTCCGGAAGGTAACCTCGAAAAGATATATGTGCCGATGAAGTTAACCGTGCTCAATTTCAATTTGGATGAGATAGAAGATCCGGAATTGCTTCAGCTAAGAAAAGATGAATATAATGACCTCGTTCAAAAGATAGCACGTAGCTCGAACTGGCAGAACCCGACGAAAGAAGCCGACTTCTTCTCTAACGATCCATTCCATCGTGATATGGAGCGTCTGTCGCTATTGGTTGAAAACCAAACACCACCTAAACCGGGTGAGGTTAATGGTACATTCTGGTTCTATGAGCGTTCTGCTCATCGTCATGAACAATCTACTTTCAACATGACCAAGAGCAAACGAGACCAATGGTTAAAGTTGCACCCAAAGAACCAAGTTATCACAAAAGAGAAATTGGGCGTATATTTCAATACCGTCGAATTGTTGCCATATAGCGTTTGTAAAGGTCCGGTTAACAACTGGGAATTATTCTCAAGTAAGATAGTTGAATTAAAGAAATCGAATCCTGCCGCAATCAATAGCTATTTCTTCAGGAAAATGGTAGCAGTAAAGATTATCTACGATAAGATAGACAAGATCATCAATAATGCCGATTGGTATCCTACGGGTGGTTATAAAGCTATGTACGTACCATACACAATTGCTAAGATAATTGCTACGCTTCCTAAAGGCAAGGAAATAGATTGGAAACGTATCTGGAAGACACAAGATATATATCCATCTTTGGCACGGCAAGCTGAGTTAGTATCTCGGCAAACGTTTGATTTCCTGCAAAAGGTAAGTAACCATGGCAACGAACGTACCTATGCAATCAAGGAAGAGACGTGGAAGAAATATCTTGAAGCACCCTTAACGCTTACTGACGATTTCATCAAAGATGCGGTTGATAGTTCCTTCGAAAAGGAAGAAGCAAAAACGCAGGAGCGTCAAACACGTTTCAACATGGCAACAGATATGTGGGCTAAGTTCATGACTTTAGGTGCAGATTACCTTAATCGCGTATATAAAGATATGGAGCGTTTAAACCTCTTATCAGGAGCAGACAGAGATAGCGTACGTATCTGTGCGATAAGCGTATCAAGAGGCAATCTAACCGACCGTCAAGTAAAACGTCTCGTTCAAATCTTCCAACGTCTCGACCAAGAAACCGATTACATCATCCCTGACAAGTGATAACTCAGCGCGTTCTACGGGACGCGCTTTTTTGTTGTATGAGTATTTCGACATTACTACCTATGCATCTCGTATGAATTACGTGGTAATCCTAGACTTTACTCCTTATCATCACAGGACCATCTTCCGATGAAAGGCTACTAATGTTCTATTGAGCAAGGCATTGTAGTACTTCAAACACACTTTTCCTACGATTTTGACACCCCTAATTCGCACTTTTCCTATAAATTTGCATCCGTTTTGACGCACTTTTCCGATTTTCTGGGTGGCTTCTGGGTGGGAAAATCAACTCTCTTGGTGTTTTTCTGGGTGGAATCCTTGTGTATGTCAGATTTTTTTTGTACCTTTGCGCCGTAAACGACGCAAACAAACAGAAACATGGATCGCAGAGCATATCTTATATCGGTTTTTGACGATACGTTGGAGCGTATCAATGGTGACTTTGAATTACATAAAGCGCAGCAGCAATCCATCGCCGCGCAGAAGCTGATTCTCGAAAAGGAATCGTTGGACATTCCGGCACCGAGGTTCGAGGAGAAGGCACAGGTCATCGTGACGAAGAACCGTTCCTTTGAGGCAGCGGCACAACACATTGGACGACATGTGTGCGTGCTGAACTTCGCTTCGGCAACTAATCCCGGCGGAGGTGTGACGCATGGTTCGTCTGCGCAAGAGGAATGTCTGTGCCGTTGCTCCACCTTATACAACTGCCTGAACACACGCGCCATGTGGGATGGGTTCTACACGCCGCATCGTCATTCCGGCAATCCGTTGCATAACGATGACATCATCTTCACGCCCAACGTGCAAGTGCTCAAAGACGATGACTACCGGCCATTGATGGATCCGTTTGCGGTGGATGTTATCACGTGTGCTGCGCCGAACCTGCGTGAGCAACCGGCTAATCCCTATAATCCGGGCGACGGCGATGCCAAACGTATCAGCAAGGACGAGTTGTACCAACTGCACAAGCAACGTGCACGTCGTATCTTAACGGTGGCTGCGCAGAACGAAGCGAACGTGCTGATATTGGGTGCGTTTGGTTGCGGAGCCTTCCAGAACGACCCGCAAGTGGTGGCGCGTGCTTACAACGATGTGCTGGCAGAGTTCAGCCACCATTTCCGGACGATTGAGTTTGCGGTCTATTGCCGCCCGCACGACGATAGCAACTATTGCGCATTTAAGGAGATTATAAGAGTATGAAAGACTATAAATTAACAGAAGACGGGCTGTATGCCTACCAATATCCGCGTTCATCGGTAACAGCGGATGCCGTGCTATTTGCAGAGAAAGAGGGTCAGATGTACGTGCTACTCATCCAACGAGGTAACGAACCGTACAAAGGTTGCTGGGCATTCCCCGGTGGGTTCCTTGAGATGGATGAGACGGTAGCTCGTTGTGCCGAGCGTGAACTGGAGGAAGAGACCAGTATCGTGTTGACCGGTATGCAGTTGGTGGGTATCTATTCCGATGTGGAGCGTGATCCGCGTGGACGTGTCATAACAGCAGCCTATACAGCCATGACTACCATGCCGGTGGCTACTGCTGCCGATGATGCCGCTGCTGCGAAATGGTGGCCGCTGAATGAGTTACCGCCTTTGGCTTTCGACCATGATAAGATATTGGCAGATGCGAAAAAAGTAATGAATATTAAAGATTAAAGTTATGATAGTTACTACCACACCCACTATTGAGGGTCACACCATTAAGGAGTACAAAGGTCTTGTTTCCGGAGAGGTTATCTTCGGAATGAATTTCCTGAAGGACTTTGGCGCGTCGCTGCGTGATTTCTTCGGAGGACGTACCGACAGTTACGAAAAGGCTATGCTCGAAGGACGCGAGACAGCGCAGAAAGAGATGCGTGAGCGCGCCGAGAAACTGGGTGCCAATGCCATCGTGGGCGTTAGCTTTGGCTATGAGACGATGGGTCAAGCCAATAGCATGATTATGATCTCCATCAGCGGCACAGCCGTTGTGATTGACTGATGAAGTTAGAGGAGGCGATAACATATGCCATCATGTCGGATGGTCATGGAAAGACGACTGACCAGATAGCTGCCGCTATCAACCGTAATGGTTGGCACATCCGCAAGGACGGCAAGCCCGTGACATCCGCACAGGTCTATGCCTGCATCTGCCGTTATCCTTCCATCTTCACTAAAGAGGCAGGGCGCATTTGCGTCATGTTATAGATTATGAATATGACTTTTGAACAGATATATAATCAAATGGCGTGGACGCGGAAACCTGAGAAGGTTGCCGTCACCACCAAACCGCACACGGATCTCTGGCAACGGACGTATTACCATTTCCGTAATGACAATGCGCCTGTCCTGCAGATGAAGACGAACGAGCGTTTCTTCTCGTTTGTTGTCAAGACCGATTTTTCGCAGAGCCATCAGCGTTTCGACCAATGCGGCATTGTGATGTACCTCGATAGCGAGAACTGGCTCAAAGGTTCCGTCGAATACGAGAACGAGCAGTTCCAACACCTTGGTAGCGTAGTCACCAACGGCGGCTATTCGGACTGGGCAACGACTGCTATTCCGGCGGATGTCAAGACGATGTGGTACCGTTTCTCGCGGCGGGAGGACGATTATTGCATCGAGAGTTCTACGGACGGCATACATTTCAGCCAGATGCGCATCTGCCACATGCCTGCAGCTGCAGATGAGATACGTTTCGGCATCTACGCCTGCTCGCCGGAGGAGTCATCGTTCACGGCTGTTTTCTCGGACATGAAGATCACCGAATGTGCATGGCATGCCCATGACGGACAGCAACCGGATTAGATTTGATATAACTTTTAAAATAAAATGGATAAGTTAAAAGAACTGATATGATAGACCAGATTATTGATTTTAACAAGACTTTCGTGGTGCAGAAGGGCTATGAGAAGTATATGACCGACAAGTATCCCGACAAGAAATTAGCTGTTCTGACGTGCATGGACACGCGTTTGACGGAGTTGCTTCCGGCGGCACTTGGATTGAAGAACGGCGATGCTAAGATTATTAAGAATGCCGGCGGGCTGATCATTACGCCCTTTGATTCGGCGATGCGCAGTCTCATTGTGGCCATCTACGAATTAGGCGTGGAGGAAATCATGGTAGTAGCGCACAGCCAATGCGGAGCGTGTCACATGAGTTACAGTCATTTCCACCACGTCATGAAAGCGCGCGGCATAAAAGACGAGACACTCGATACCATCCGCGAATGCGGCATTGACCTCAATCATTGGCTCGAAGGCTTCCGCGATACAGAGACATCCGTTCGCAAGACCGTCAAGACCATTCAGACCCATCCGCTCATTCCCGAGGATATCACCGTCCGCGGTTTTATCATCGACTCCGTTACCGGCGCATTGGAGGAGATTAACTAATGGCTCAGAAGATACAGAAAACGAATGTGTGTCGGCTGCTGGATGCCGCAGGGATCGCATATGAGCTGATTGAGTACGAGGTGGATGAGTCCGACCTCAGTGCTACGCACGTGGCGGAACAGTTAGGCGAAGATGTGGATGCCGTATTCAAGACCATCGTGCTGGAGGGCGACAAGACCAAGCATTTTGTATGTGTCGTGCCGGGTGCGTGTGAGGTGGACTTGAAAAAAGCGGCGCGTGCCAGCGGCAATAAGTCCTGCAAACCGATTCCGCAAAAGGAGTTGCTACCGCTCACCGGTTACATCCGTGGCGGTTGTTGCCCGATAGGAATGAAGAAAACATTCCCGTCGTACATCGACGAGACTTGTCTGCTGCATGAGAAGATATATGTCTCTGCCGGACAGCGCGGCATGCAACTCCGTCTCACTCCGCAAGACCTAATTAAATACGTACCATTAGAAATTAGTGATTTGATATAGTATGCATCGTACCATCCGACTTGCGACATATGACGACATCCCTGCAATCATGCCGGTAATAGATGCGGCGCGGGAAATGATGCACGCTTCGGATAACGTGAGCCAATGGATAAACGGTTATCCGTCAGAGCAGGTCATCCAAGCAGACATCGCTCGTGAAGGCGGCTTTGTGGTCACAGATGACGAGCGGATTGTGGCATACTTCGCCTTCCTGCCTGCACCGGAACCGACATACGAGAAAATCTACGATGGCGCATGGCTGAACGACGAACCGTACTATGTCATCCATCGCTTGGCGAGTTGGCCGGACGTGCATGGGATATGGGATTGCGTGCTCAAGTGGGCTTTTGAACGGACACATACGCTTCGCGTAGATACCCATCGAGACAACCGTATCATGCAACACAACATCCTTAAGCACGGGTTTACCTATTGCGGAATCATTTATTTACTTTCAGGCGACCAACGCCTGGCATACCAAAAGACGAGAATATGAAAAAGTTATTTCCTCATATCCTTGGGGCGATATTTGTGCTGATCATCATCGGCGCATGGATGTTGATTGCGCACTTGGTCAAGAAACCGAACGATACGCAAGTACCGTTTGTGGTAGCACATAACTATTTCGTGCGGAACGATGCAATCGAACCTATTCCGGCAAAGATTGTTTCGCTGGACGAGTTTGAACAGTATTTCGGTATGGCAGCCTTCATGGGTAAGAACGGACAACCGACACCTATTGATTTTGAGAAGCAGTTTGCTATAGCTGTTGTGCTACCGGAAACTAATCATAGCTCCGAACTATATGCAGCGAGCCTGACGGATGACGGAAAGAAGCTGATATTTACCTATCGCGTCGATGTCGCTCCCAAAGAAAACACTTGGACTCAAATGCCGATGTTGCTCATCTTCGTTGACCGCCAATACGAACGTAATAGTGTGGAACTACAATCTAATGTGGTGACGGACATCTCAGGCACTTGGCAGGTACGAGCTTTTGACAACATAATGCTTACAGAAGACTCCGTATCATTCCCGACGATTAGTTTGTTGGAGAACGGAGTGATAACCGCTTCGGCAGGTTGTAATGGCATGGGTGGTAATTACCAATATGCCAATGGGCGACTCATCATCAAGGACGGAATGTGCCAGACAGAGAAGTGGTGTGAGAATGAACAGATGATGCGCAACGAACGATTGCTGGCGCAGACTTTGCATGACACGTTAGCCGTAACGGCTTTATCCGCAGACTCCGTGCTTGTGCAAGGCACGCACACGATGATAATTGTTAGATAAGAAAAACTAATTGGAATCATTATAAAATATTCAGTATTATGGCACACGCATGTGAAAATTGTAAGTTTCGTGCACACTACGATGCAAAACCTAACTCTGCGTTAGGTCGTTTCTGGAGATGGCACATCAATTTCTGTCCTGGATGGAAGGCGTACTTTACCTCCCGTTCAGCAGAACAGCAAAAGCAATTACGCGAGAAATATAACTTTACCAAATATCAAGGCAGCTAAGGGAATAGACCATAATGGATAAATTTGAAGAACAGATACATAACGACTTGCATCAGTATTTGCTGAGCGTGAACGAAATAGACGAGCGTCTGCCGGAATGCGCGGATGTGGAGGGTAAATGGGAGACGATTGCTAATGCGTATATCCCTGACGGAGTGCGTGAGTTTCAAAACTATCCCCTCGCATCGCTCGGGTGGATGATGTATATCGGCATGGCGTTGGCGAAGATGTGGGATGACGATTGGCAGTACTATGCTGCGAAAGACGACCTGTATGTCTATCTGCGTGACAAACGTGGCTATGACGCGATGGACGAGTATATCCGCCGAGACATGCTCAAACTCAAAGGCAAGGATTTTGCGATGACTGAAGAGCTCGTTAGCGAGTGTGCCTCACGAGTGCATAACACCTTGATGCATCAGGACATCGAACCGGGCACCAAAGAGGCTTTCCTTGCCTACGTCGCTTGCTTGCATCAGTTGTTCCTCTTTGGCGCAGCTGTACAACTCAAGCGCATGGGCTATCACATGACAAGAATATAAGCATGGAATCCGATAGAATCATATTGCGCCCATGGCAGGAGAGTGATGCAGAAGCGTTATTCAAATATGCTTCTGACCCGGATGTTGGACCTCGTGCAGGATGGCCTCCGCACAAGAGCGTGGAAGAAAGTCTGGAGATAATCCGGACAATCTTTCGCAATGATCATACATGGGCGATTGAACTCAAGCAGACCGGCGAAGCCATTGGTTGTATGGGCTATTATCTATATGGAGAGAGCAATATAACTATCGGTGAGCATGATGCAGAGGTTGGTTATTGGGTTGCCAAGCCGTATTGGAACCAAGGAATATGCTCGGAGGCGTTGCGGCTGATGATTGACTATTGTTTCCAAGAGCAGCATTTCGAGGTGCTATGGTGTGACTGCTTTGTGGATAATCCTGCCTCCGAACGTGTGATGCATAAGTGCGGCTTCCGCGATACAGGTGCATTCAATCTATGCAGCCATCTTTACCTTGGCGACGACCGTCTGGTGAAGATCATGCGGCTGGACGGATCTGCGTACATACAATCAAAACTCTTTGCTTTGCAAGACCAGGCATATGCTGACTTCCAAAGCAAGTTACTGCCGACTGTCAAACGCGAGAAAGACTCCTGCTGCGCAAGAGTTCTTGCACAGTTTGCCACATCGCTATTTTGACGAGAACCAACTGCACGCGTTTATCCTATCGGAAGAGAAAGATTTCGATAGGTGTTTGGAGGAATTGGAGCAGTTCCTTCCGTATGTCGATAATTGGGCGACCTGCGACCAACTATCGCCTCGTTGCTTTAAGAAGCATACTCAAGAACTATTACCGCACATCCGCAAGTGGATGAGAAGCAAGCACACCTACACGAAACGCTTTGGCATAGGGATGCTGATGCGCTACTTTTTGGACGATACTTTCCGACAGGAGTACTTGAAATGGGTTGCATCTATCAAAAGCGATGAGTATTACATCCGCATGATGCAGGCATGGTTCTTTGCTACGGCACTTGCCAAACAGTGGGATGCTACGTTGCCCTATATCGAGCAACATCGCTTGGAGAAAGATACACATAACAAAACTATTCAGAAAGCCATAGAGAGTTTCCGTATCACAGACGAACAAAAGGCAATGCTAAAAACCTTGCGAGTGAAATGAAAAAGATACTATTCCTACATGGCTTTTATGCAAGCGGGCAATGTGTTCCTGCTATTGCGTTACGCGAAGCATTCGCAGGGCGTGCTGATGTACTGACACCGGACTTGCCCATGCATCCGCAGGACGCGCTCTGCTTCATTCGCGAACTAATTGACCGAGAAAAGCCAGACTTGCTAATAGGGAATAGTTGTGGGTCTTTCTATGCGCAGATGATTGCTCCGGTTGTAGGTATTCCTGCTTTGCTGGGTAATCCGCATTTTCAGATGTCGGAGTTTCTAAACCAACGCATAGGGCAGCACGAATACAAGTCGCCACGCAAGGATGGCAAGCAATCATTCGTTATTGATGAAGTTTTGGTTAAAGAGTTTGCCGCGCTGGAGGCTACTCAATTCGACAATTGCAATCCTCAGTCCCGTGACCAAGTGTGGGGATTATTCGGAGAGCAAGATTCCTTAGCGCATTTTGAACCGCTCTTCTTAGAGCACTACAACCGTTCCATACTCCCACCGCTGATGAAGTCCGTACATGGTACGTACCGCTGGCAGAACGGATGTTACTATAATACACAAACGAGGTGTGAGGCGTTTGCTGTTTACTATCTAAATCACTTTTGAGTGTCCCATTTCCGTCGCTACCGCGCTTTTCGTGATGAAACGTGCGGTAGTTTTGTTTATGAAAGACCTCAAAGGCGCGCGAGCGCAAGCGGACTTTCGAGGTGCGGGCAGAGGTGGACTTTTAAGGTTCGTGGGGAGATTGGAGACTCACAAGGTCAACGAGCAAAGGGAGACTTGTAAGGTCGCGCAACGAGCAGACTTTTGAAAATGTTTACACGTGCAGACTTCGGCACTTTTGAAATAATGGAGACCTTTGCTTTGAGGGCGAGAGCGTCCTAATTTAGAAATTTGCGTTTGCATATTCCGCTTTGAAAGACTCGCTCAAATGAGCCAATATAGCAGGGCGGTTGGGGCTCTCCAGAGGGAAAAGACGAAAGATTTTGCTATCTTTCGTCGCTATCTGGCTTATTTACAGTATTTTACGATTTCATAGACCGGACAAATAGCGAAAACCGGAACAAAATGAGCACTAAAAAGTAGGCTCAGCCCTTGTAAATACTTGTTGTTCCTCGGTTCTTTGAAATAGCGAAAAACGAGTGTTTTTCTGAAAAATTGTAGAAATACGAAACCGTATTAAACAATTATACCACGCTTTTCTGGCGTCAGACCTATATTTTACACGAACGCTCACCGTGTTCGTTTGGTCTAATCGTCCTAAAAAGCGTGGTATAACTATGCAAATTTAGAACTCCGGAGCTATCTTATTGATACGTTCAATAAGGCTCTCATCAATGTGATTGGCGTAGCGGAAAGTCATACTAAGGTCGCTGTGACCAACTATCTGAACGACGTCCAAGTCGGTGGCACCTGCTTTTAGCAGATTGTTAATTCCGCTATCACGAAGAGAATAGAGTTGATATTCTCTCGGCAATTTCAACGCTTCTCTCATTCGATCCCAGATGATAGTGAACGAGTGTGATGCAGCAGGAGTCTGACTCGGTTTCCATGTGCCGGCGCCAAAGACGAAATCATCCGGTTTGGCTCCACGAATATGGTCACGTAATAAAGCTTCCAGTTTATCATCCATACGGCAGTTATGGTCTTTGCCGTTTTTCTTCTGCGAGCCTTTCATTTCGATACAATGTTTCTCGAAGTTCAGCTGCTCCACCTTGACACGTGTAATCTCTACCGGACGCAGGAAGGATTTATACACCAGTTGCATGACGATGATGAATGCAGGATTCTTTTCCCTAAAGTATGCAACAATTCTGTCGCGAACTTCCTTGGGGATAATGGTACGATCCTTACCTTGCGCTTTCTTTTGTTTGAGGTGTTCAAACGGATTGACACGGGCGTAACTCTTTTCCATCGCCCAACTAAACAACGCACGCGCGAGTTTTATATTATTATTGTACGTACGCGGACTTACGCGATCTTCCCTTATTTTCTTGCGGACAGACTTCTTGCCTTTCGAGTTGTTGCCAAGAAGCACGAACTCCATGTACTGGTTCGCCTGTGTCTGCGAGAAAACTGAAGCCGCAATAGATGGACAGTTATTATGCACCCATTGTTTGAATTGTTTACAGAAGCAACTATAGCTTCGCATAGTCGTTTCTTTCAACTCACCACATCGATCTTTTTCATACAGGTCAATTACCTGCTCCAACGGAGTGTAAAAGCGAACATTATCTCCCGTATAATTTTCCTGCGTACCGATTCCGTATGCAGGAATGTTTTGTTGAAGATTGATAAAACCAGCAGCAAGTTGATTGTTGATTTGAAGAATAATAGCGCTAGTCTGCAATTTGAACTCGGTGAGAGTTTTGCAGCGCTTGCGCTCGCGGTTCATCATAATACGAACGCGCTCTAAGTCTTGAACGATAGGGTTAAGCTTGTAGTACTCGATGTACCAACCTTTAGAATTGTGTTTGAGCTCTGCGGGAACAAATTGCCTTAGGGCTCCAAAATTTTGAACCAACATAGTAATTTTTTTTCTTCCGCCAACCTTTTCTGATTGGCGGGAGAAAAAAAGTTAAACAATGTTATTAATGACAAATGACTTCCACATCCGTGAAAGTCATTTGGGCAGATTTTGGGTCGATTTTTACGCGTCTCACGCGTAACTTATTGATTTTCAACCCTTGTGCGCAGGATGAGACTCGAACTCACACGATCTTGCGACCACTACCCCCTCAAAGTAGCGTGTATACCAATTTCACCACCTGCGCTCGCGTTCGCATCCCTCGTACATGTTTGGAAACCTCGTTCCCAAAGGAAGTACTCGGGCGCTCCGCTCTTCCCAAAAATTAAAATTTTTTGTGCCCAGAACAGGACTCGAACCTGCACACCTCGCGGCATGCGCACCTGAAACGCACGCGTCTACCAATTCCGCCATCTGGGCAAAAAAAAAGAGCGGAAAACGAGACTCGAACTCGCGACCCCGACCTTGGCAAGGTCGTGCTCTACCAACTGAGCTATTTCCGCAATCTTTTTGACTCTAAAAGTAAGATCAATTTGCTTTTCTCTCGAAAGCGGGTGCAAAAGTACTACAAAAAATTGATATGACCAAATATTTTTGAAAAAAAATGCAAAAAAAGTGCATTTTCTTTGAATATTCGGATTATTTTTTGTAAATTTGCAGCCTAAATTGAGTAATTATGCGACAAATTGGAATCATAGTGCTCCTATTGGTGGCGATGAGTACAAGCGCTCAGGTGAATAAGATTTTGGGCGACTGGAAGACCGTCGATGACAAGACAGGTGAGAAACGTTCGGTAGTGACGATCTACAAAGGTTCAGACGGGCTCTATTACGGCAAGATCAGTAAGATGCTGATGTACACCGACTTGGATCTGAAGTGCGATCAATGCAAGGGCGAAGATTACAACAAACCCATCGTAGGACTGGTAATCATCCGCGGCATGAAAGCGGAGAACGGCGAGTTAGTCGGCGGAAAGGTGCTTGATCCGGAGAGCGGTAAGTTCTACTACGGCAAGATATACCTGAAGGACGACAAGTTAGTGCTGCGCGGTTCGCTGGACAAGCGCGGGTTCTTGGGACGCAATCAAGAGTGGGTAAAGTAGCGCTCAGTATGCTACTCTTCGCTATAAAAAAAAGAAAAGAATAATATGGCTTTAGTTTTTGCATCAAATAATGCGCATAAGTTAGAGGAAGTGCGCAGGATCATGCCGGAAGGCATTGAGGTACTGAGTCTGCGCGATATCGGTTTCGAGGCAGAGATAGACGAGACAGGAACGACGCTGGAGGAGAACAGTAAGATAAAAGCAGAGGCGGTTGCTGCGTTTATCCATGATAGATTGATGAATGGTGACGCTGCGCTAAATGGTGTAGACGGTGTGTTTGCGGATGATACGGGGCTGGAAATTGATGCATTGGGCGGCAAACCGGGAGTCTATACGGCACGATGGTACCTAACCAATGATGGAATGAGCGCGGCTACGCCGCTCAATGATGAAATAATGATCTTCAAAGCCAATCGCACAAAGGCTTTGCGGGAATTGAAAGGAAAAGAAGACCGATCCGCACAATTCCGGACGGTGATCACGCTTATAAGGTTAAAGGACGGCGCAGAGCGCCTGCAGGACGCTACGCTACAGGTGAGCGGAATCGTGCGCGGACGAATAGCGGAAGAAGAATACGGCAATGGAGGGTTTGGTTACGATCCGGTATTCATTCCGGAGGGGTACGACAAGACCTTCGGTGAGTTACCGGCAGAAATAAAGAACAGCATCAGTCATAGATCGCGAGCACTTGCAGAATTAGTTAAAATACTCGCAAAGAAATGAAACTCCGCAAATACATATTGGGGATTGCATTGACAATCGGTCTCACGTCGCAAGCAGCTGCGTGGCGTACACACTTTGCGTATAACAACATCACGCAGATAGCGATGTCATCGGACAAGGTGTTCGCCATCTCGGATGGCAGTCTGTTCAGCGTCGATAAACAATCGGAGCAGATCAAGGTGTATAACCGCCAGTCCGGTCTGCATGAGGTGGGTATCACGTGTATCCATTACGATGCAACGGGTGAGCAGTTGATCATTGCTTACAGCAACGGTAAGATCGATATCTTGTCATCGAACGGCGTGAAGTATATCGGCGAGCTGTACGACAAGGACATGACGCAACGCAAGACGATCTATAACGTGACGCTCAAGGGTCGTACGGCCTATCTGTCCACGCATTACGGTGTGCAGACGATGAATCTGAGGGATAATAAACTGGTGGATAGTTATTGGTTGCGTCCGGGCGGTCAGGAGACACCGGTGAAGGATGTGGTGGTGACGAACGACAGTATATACGCCTTCACGGACGATAGTCTGTTCAGCGCAGCACTGAGTGACAACTTGGTGGATTATACTTACTGGCATCGTGAGATCCGCAGCGGTCGTATTGCTCCGGACACCGAGAAAGGTATACATTACCAGGACGGCTCGGACAACTGGTACGCGGGCGGAGCAGAAGGTATTGTGCGCTATACAGCCACGGATCGACTGACCTATAAGCCGAATGGTCCGATGCTAAACAAGCCCTACCGAATGACGGCCAAACAAGGTCAGGTATGGGTTGTTCCCGGTGGAGCTTGGGCTGCGCAAGACCTCTTCCCGGGAATCATAATGCGCTACGACGGTACACAATGGATCAATATTCCCACCGACGCGATACAGGCCAAGACGGGTATGGCGGCAAAAGATTTCATGGATGTAGCCGTTGATCCGCAGAATATCAATCATTATTTTATACCCAGTTACGGAACCGGTTTGTATGAGTTCGACCATGATACACTAGTTCGTCACGATATCGCCGGTGGAGACAACACGTTAGTTTCTGTCATAGCCAATCAACCGGAAATGTACACTCGTGTGATTTGGGCTCGTTTTGACGCGAACGGTCATCTATGGTTCTTGAATGCCGGTAGTGAGAAGCAGCTGCAATGCGTTGATGCCTCCCATGTATGGCATGCCATCACTGTTCGCAATGGCAATGCTGCTCTTGCTCTCAATACTCCGGGCGGTTTGGTCTTTGACAACCGATATCCGCATCGTAAATGGATCGGTGCGGCGCGTGCTCTCCCAGGCTTGGGACTACTGGATGACAACGGCACATGGGAAGAAGACGATGATCAGTTTATCATCCGCAGTGAATGGACGGATCAACATGGTCAAACATTCCGCTTTGGAGCACTCCGAGTCCTTCGCCAGATGGCTGATGGACGGATTCTAATGGGCACAGAGAACGGCATCACCGTCATTGAGAGCGAGACGGACTTCTTTACCTCCGACCGTTGTTTCCGTCCTGAGATAACAGACGACAACGGAGATGATCTCCTGAGCGCACATGAGATCATGGATATCGATTTTGACGAAGACCAACACATCTGGGTGGGTACCAAGACTGCAGGTGTATATGTTCTGGACAATGCCTTAACCGAAGTGCTCGCACACTACACAACCGATAACTCGGCTATGCCTTCCAACGGCATCCTGTCCTTGGCTATTGATGAATCAAGCAAGGTGTGGATCGGTACGGCGGAGGGCTTGGTAGAATACGACCCGGACGGTTCGGAAGAAGGTCTGAACGGCCAGAATGGAGAGAAAACAGACGGATCAGAGATGGGATCTATGATGCAATGGAAGCTACATCTCTCGTACGTGAATGCAACGGAAGTAGTTGCTGCTCCGCATGTTGTCTATGCCGTAGGAAACAGTTCGCTCTTCGCTTATGACCGCGCCGACGGGACATTGAAGTACTGGAGTAAAGCCAGCGGTTTGAACGGATCGACTATCGCACATATCGCTTATGATAAGAAGGAGGATGTGCTCGTGATCGGTTATACGGACGGCCGCATCGACCTGCTCGACCGAGATGGGAAAGTAACGCAGATACCGGATTTGAATCTGAAAGCCGGCACGATCGCTTTGACTATCAACAGCATCACATCGGGTTCGCGATACACATATCTGGCGATGCCATTCGGTATCGTGGCCATCAACACAAAGAAAGGAGAAGTAGCAGACACCTATTATATCGGTTCGAACGCCGCAGCGCTGGATATTCAGCAAGTGGTAGAGATAGGTGACTCGCTATATGCTTTCTCCTTCGACACGCTGTATAAGGCGTCGTTACACGACAATCTGGTGGATTACTCGTTCTGGAAGTCGGAAGCGATGCCGTGCGAGAAGATTCAGCAAGCGGTAGTCTATCAAGACAAACTCTACGCTCTGCAACATGACTCGCTTTATATGCGCAACGGCAGTTCATGGGAATTGGTTCGACCGGAGGCTATCGACTGGATCCATGCTTCAGACGGTCAATTGCTGTTCTGCACGGAGGGACATATCCTCTATCGGTTGACGGAAGACGGACAACGGATCGGTTTATACGACCGGTATTATATCCACGATGCCGTTTATTCGCAAGGTGAGTATTGGCTGGGCGAGAAGAACTGGGGTTTGATTCGCGTGAACTCTTCAGGCGAGGAGATCTATCACCCCAGCGGCCCGAACAGCAATTCCGGATATTGCATGCATACCGCCGCTAATCATATCTACGCTCTAGTAGGCGGTCGTTGGGCAGGTGAGTACATCCGTGATTTCCGCATGAATATCTACGACGGTTTGACATGGCGTGGTATCGATGAGTATGTGGTGGACGGTATTGCGAACCTGCGCATACTGGATCCGGTGAGCATCGCCGTAGACCCGCAAGATGCAGGGCATTTCTTCGTGGCTACCTACGGAACGGGTGTACTGGAGTTCCGTGACTATACACTCACACAACGTTACACCTACACCAACAGCACGCTAAAGCCTGTCAATGCGACGATTGACAAACCGGAATACTACACGCGTACAGACGGAGCTATGCTGGACGAACAGGGTAATCTTTGGGTTTTGAATGCGACAGATATCGGTCAACCGCTGCATATCCTATCTCCTAACGGCCAATGGCACGCATTGCGTCTATACCCCAACGGCACGAATCTCACATTCACCACGCCGAGCGGCATATGGGTAGATCGCAGAAGCACGAAACGTAAGTGGATGTTCGATCAGCGTTCCACGCAGGGAGTAATACTGCTGGATGATGGTGGTACACCGTTCAGCAGCGGCGATGACCGGTGTGTAAAGCGCAGTGAGTTCATTGATCAAAACGGCAAACTGATTGCCCCGTCTACATTCCAGTGCTTCGCGCAAGACCACAATGACCGTATATGGATCGGAACAGAAAAAGGCTTATTCCTTCTTAAGGCCGAGACGGACTTCTTCACATCGAATGCATGTTACCGCATCATCATCCCCCGCAACGACGGTACGGGCTTAGGTGATTACCTGATGGGCGATGAGCAGATCAACTGCATGGCGGTGGACGGCGGTAACCGAATGTGGATCGGTACGGCAGGTTCAGGACTCTATCTAATAGAAGATGACACAATCACCGTAGCGCATTTCACTGAGACGAACTCGCTGCTACCATCCAATAGTATTCAGTCCATTACTATCCATCCGACGACAGGCGAAGTGTTTGTCGGTACGGACAACGGTATAGCCTCTTACCGCAGCGACGCGAGCGAAGCGCAAGAGACGATGGAGAACGCCTACGCCTACCCCAACCCCGTACGGCCGGGCTACAGCGGAGTGATCACCATCACAGGTCTGATGGATAACTCCGAAGTACGAATCATTGATAGTGGAGGTAATTTGGTATGCAAGACGCGTAGCCACGGCGGCACGGCAGTATGGGACGGGAAGGATGCGTACGGTAAGCGTGCTACTCCGGGTATCTACACGGCGCTGTGCAACACCACGGGTGGACACACGGCCGTGAAGATCATGTTCATCCCTTGATCAGTTTCATGAACTCCTCGCGGGTCTTGGCCTGCTGGAAGACACCGGTGAAGTCCGATGTAACAGTCATCGCGTGCTGTTTCTGCACGCCTCGCATCTGCATACAGAGGTGCTCGGCTTCGATAACCACCATCACACCCAGCGGATCCAAGGTGTTCTGAATACAATCTTTGATCTGGGTCGTGAGGCGTTCTTGCACTTGTAAACGGCGGGCAAACACATCCACCACGCGGGCGATCTTACTCAGTCCTGTGATACGTCCGTTGGGGATATACGCCACATGCACCTTACCGAAGAATGGCAACATGTGATGCTCGCAGAGCGAATAGAAATCGATATCTTTGACCACCACCATCTGACGATAGTCCTCTTCGAACAATGCCGAACGGAGTATCGCCTCCGGATCTTCCTTATACCCTTTGGTCAGGAACTGCAAGGCCTTGCCCACGCGATGCGGGGTCTTCTTCAGGCCTTCACGCTGCGGGTCTTCACCTATCTGCTGCAAGGTTGCCTCCACCGCTTTCTCAATCGCGGCAGTCACCTCGGGATTACTATGAAACTCTTGCAAATCCATTATTGCATTACCAGTATTTTATCGCGCACAATATACGTATCTCCCATCAGATCAGGGTATTGCGCCACGAATTGCCGTTTATACTCACGCGCCTCATCGTAGGTACGGAAGTCACCCACGCGCACTTTCCAGAACGGCGGCAAATACTGCACATAGACCGTCTGACTGATGGCATCTTTAAGTCTCGTCTCCAGCTCCAGCGCCTCCGTTTTGGCGGTCTGCTGCTGGTTGGAGGAGTATATCTGCACACGGTATCCTTCTATTTCGACCAATTCGTGCTTGCCGTTGATGGCCTCGTCCAACAAGACGCCCACCGTGGAGTCCTGAATGATCTGCACGCCGGGAAGCGAGTCGAAGATACTCAATAATATGACGAGAATTATATGCATTCTATCTCTGATTTTTGATTTTTGATTTCAAATTTCGTGCCATTAATACCGGAAGGACGAACCACCGACGAACTCACGCAAGAACGATGTAGGCGGAATCTCTTTCTCGGGGATCGGAATGAAGTACTGCAGGAACTTGAGCAGCCTGTGCGCCTCCGTATATTCCTCGCAGAACTTAGGCACCTCCTGAAGGATCGGTTCGGCATGGCGTTTGAGCACAGCGAACTCGAAGATCAGCGCCGAGTTGAACATCACATCCGCTTCCTCTTGGAACGGATAGACCCATTTGGTCTCGCCGCGTATCACCGACGGGCAACGAGCAATCGTCTCGCGCGCCGAATAACCGCGGTACTTATAGTCACGAACGACGCGGCGGAGCAAACGGATATCGGTTGTTGGGATCCAGTTATGGTTATCGATATTGATAGTCGTCAGCGCCGAGACGTAGATTTTATACGTCAGGCTCTTATCCACATCGGGCAGGATGCAGGGATTGAGGGCATGGAGTCCTTCGATGACCAATACAGAGTCTTTCTGCAGTTTCAGTTTATTGCCACGGAAGACACGCTCACCTTTCGTGAAGTCATAGGTCGGCAGATTGACCTCTTGACCTTCCATCAGGTCGTGCATCTGCTGGCGGAAGAACGGCAGATCGACGGCATTGACGTCCTCGAAATCATATTGTCCGTTCTCATCTTTCGGCGTGTCCACACGGTTAACAAAATAATCGTCCATAGACAGCACTTCGGGACGGATACCGTTTACGAGCAACTGGATCTGGAGACGCTTGGAGAACGTGGTCTTACCGGAAGACGATGCACCAGAGATAAAGACGATCTTCGGCCGTTTCTCGGCAATCGCATCGGCGATCTGGGCGATCTTCTTCTCGTGCAACGCTTCGGCTAACTTGATCAGTCCGAAGGACTTGTTCTGCTTGCAGGCTACATTGAAATCGCTCACGTTATTGATGCGCAGCAGTTTGTTCCAACGGTTGTACTCCTGGAAGATGGAGAACATCTTGTCCTGCGCCACCTCATCCTCGAGGACGGTCGGGTTATTACGGTTCGGGATACGCAGCAGCAATCCGTCTTGGAACAGGCGCACGTCGAACACATTGATATAGCCGGAACTGGGCAATAGCACATTCGTGTAATAATCGATGTACTCGCCCATTCGGAAATAACGGCAGTAGGGATTACCGAGGGCTTCGAAGATCGACGATTCGTTGTTATACCGGTCGGCGAACATCTTAATCACCTCTTTGGTCTGCTTCTCCTCCTCGATGATGGGTCGGTTCTCGGCGATGATCTGCAGCATCCGCTCTTTGATCGCTTTCACCATCTCCCGCGTCAGCACAGGCGGTTCTTTCTCTTCACCTATCTCCGTGGTCTTGTCCTGATGCCATTGGAGCGTGCAGTAATACCCCTTACTGATCGGGTGCTCCACGCGCAAGTCCATATCAGGATACAACTCATTGACCGCTGCGCCGATGACCATACCAAGTGTGCGCACATACACGCGCATGCCGGAAGGCGAAGAAGCATCGAGGAACTCCACATCTTTGGGTTTGTAGAGCAGGAAGTCCAAGTTCTCCACTTTGTAGTTCACATGTGCCGCGATGATCGGGTATTTCAACTGCAGACCGATGAGGTCTTTGAGTTGAATAAGCGAGATGCCACGGGGCACTTCATGATACGTGCGGGTGTTCTTGCAATAAATGGTAATGGTCTTTTCCATATGGGCTTATGGGTTACGGGTTATCGTTTAACGATTAATGAGTGCATCTATCTCCAGCGCCTGTTGCAACAGGGCTTTCATATCGTCGAGTCTGACTTGATTGGCGGCATCAGATATCGCCTTATCGGGGTCGGGATGGGTCTCTATGAAGAGTCCGTCCACGCCCACGGCGAGTGCTGCACGCATCAGGTAGGGCACCATCGCGCGGTTACCGCCTGTTATACCAGCCTGCGACGAGGGCTGTTGAACCGAGTGGGTAGCATCGAAGACGACCGGACAACCGAAACGGCGCATCTCCACGAGCGAGGTCATATCTACTACCAGTCGGCCGTAGCCGAAGGACGAACCTCTCTCTGTGAGCCAGACCTTGCCTTCGCGGGCTGCGTTCGGTTGCACTTGCTCGATCTTCTCGATCGCCCCTTTCATGTCCCACGGCGCCATGAACTGCCCTTTCTTGACATTCACGATACGACCTGTTGCCGCAGCGGCCTGTAGCAGATCGGTCTGACGGCTGAGGAAAGCGGGTATCTGCAACACATCCACCACTTCCGCCGCCGGCGCACACTGCCAACTCTCATGCACATCGGTCACGATAGGCAGGTCGAAAGAGGTCTTCACCTCTTCGAGGATACGCAGTCCTTCATCCATCCCCACACCCCGCGCCGAAGCCGAAGTGCGGTTCGCTTTGTCAAAGGATGACTTGAAATACAGCGTTATCCCAAGGTCGTAACAGAGGCGTCGGAGCGTCTCTGCTGTCTGCATTACGCAGTCTCTATTTTCGATGGCACACGGCCCGCCGATCAGGAACATAGTCGTCAGTTTTCAGGAATCACTCTACTGGTTTATAAGCGCGCGCCCATTGCACTTTCAGTTTTCCTTCGCCACCCTTCTCTGCTATCGGCAGCCAGCTCTGTGCAAGGTAGAACATCGCCTCTTGGGGCAGACGATTCGGCAAGCGGAGAACCTCCAGGTTATTGACGTACCAGATCAACTCGTTCTTCGTCCAACGGAAGGTATATATCTGATACATCGAACGCGGCATGTAATTGAGATCCACCATCTCCGTCTTGGCGCCATTCACCAGACCTATCTGATGATGATCACCGTTATAGTGATATAGCGAGATGATCGGGCTATTGGGCTTACCGGTGGTCAAACCGAAGAAATGGTGACCTGCGCCCTGGCTACGCACTTTAGCCATGAACATACCGGACTCTTGTGCGAACGCCTCTTTGGTGTTCATCACATCGGAAGTGAAGTCGAACACTTGCTCCGTGAAGCCTTTCTTCTCATCCCATGCCACAGCTTTCTTGCTCTCCTCGCGGGTCTCGATATCCATGCGGCCTTCAACGAAGAAGGCGTTCTTACCGCCGTTATACGCCTGACGCTCGCTGGTACGCGAGTGACCGTCTTTCATTGCCTTGTTAGCGTAACCGAAGCCCGGCTTCCAGTTCTTACTGCTCGACATATCATCATCGAAAGCAGGACGGAACAACTCAGCCCAGTCGATCTTCTCCTCGCGGGAGGTGAAGAAGAACTTGATATCGTCCGAGTTAGCCAGTTCCTTATAACGCTGCTCGATCTTGTACTCCTCCGAGTGTTGCCAACGCTTGGCATCTGCCCAGAGCGCATGACGCTTCTGGAAGTCCGGAGTAACGATCTCTTTCTCCAACTCCTGCAACTGACGCAACTCCGACGAGTTGAGCACCTTCGTGTAGTTCTTGTAGTACGGCGAATAGTACAGCATGTTGAACTTACGGATCTGCGAGTCCGTCAGACAAGCCTTCACGCTCTTGATCTTCGCAAAATCCTCCGTCTCACGGAACACCAGGAACTCCTTGAGCACGGGGTTCTCTGCCGCGTTCTTATAACGGCGCATGCTCCGCGAAGAGCTCAGTTTCTCGAATGCTGTCATCTTACGGCCCTCGTCCGTATCTTTGTACTTACGGTTGATCAGCTCGTTCTTCTTCTCTTGGAAGTCCGAACTCTCCACCACTTCCTTTAGCTTCCGGTACTCTGCCAACTCGGGCGATTTCTCAATGGCACGCCAGCGTTTAACACGCTCCTGCATGTCATAAATAGTTTTCTCGAACGCATCCGTCGAGAGCATTTTTCCGGTTAATCGGGCTGCAAATAGGTTCATAAAAAAACTCTGTTTTTTATATTATTAATTATTTCTTCATTTCTTTTTCCAAGCGGGCTATCTCGGCAGGATCTTGCTTGAGATAGAACACGATATCCGCCCGTTTGGCCAATTGCTTGTAGCGGATCTCCTGCTGGTACTCGTCGGTAGTCTTCCAGCGGTTAGGATTGCTCCAGAACGCATATTCCTTCTTCCACTCCGGCGTCTCCATCTTCTTGACCAGTGCCTTGTACTCTTTCGGTACTTCCGAGTCACGATATTCGAGATAGAGCTTATACTCATCCGAGTGCTCGAAATTATACATCCGCTGCAGATCCAGCGATTTGGCTACCTCGTTCTTGTTTTTCAACTTGGCATAGTCTTCCGAAGCTTTGAACTTGAGGAAGTTCTTTAGACGCGTACTTTCTTCCAACTCCAGGAAAGTCTGCAGTTCTTCATCATTCAGCAGTTCCTTGTAGCGGCTTGCAATGACGTAGGTATCCGTCATCTTATAATCCTTATGCTTCAGGTTGTACCTTTTCAGGACAAACTCATCGCTCATTATCAACTTGTCGAGTGCCAGATACTCCTTCAGTTCCGGAGATTCCTCTACTTCGCGGTAACGAACTACGCGCTCGCGATCCTCTAATGTGCAACCTGCCTCCTTCTTGGAGGAAAACAAATTGCCAAATAATTTTTCAAATAATTTCATATCTTTAATTCATTAATTCTCTGTATAAATCCTCCAGCGTATCGACGAAGATTGGTTTGTAGTGTTCCTCTTGCGGGATGAACTGCAAGGATTGCATCAACGCTATCTGCTGTTTGAGCGGCTCGTAGAAGCCTTTGTAGTTCAGCACGTACACCGGTTTATGATGTTCTCCTACGATCGCGCTGCTTGTGGCGTCCAGCATCTCGTCGAGTGTTCCGTAACTGCCCGGCAGACAGACGATACTATCCGCTTCGTCACGCATGCGCTGTTTGCGCTCGGACATATTGTTCACCTCGATGAGGTAGTCGCAGTTCGTTGCCAGTCTGCCGGCGGCTTTGATGCGCGGCGGGATGACTCCTATCACATGAGCGCCGGCACGCTTCGCCGCGTCACTCGTGCGGGACATCAGACCGCCCGTTGCACCGCCATACACCAGCGCATGACCGTTCTCACCAATCCACTGACCTAATGCGTCACCGAGTCTCAGATACTCCTCTGGGATCGCATCTTTCGCCGAACAATAGACCGCTATGCGCATCAGGCGTCGATATTAGCGTAAGTTGCGTTCTCCTCGATGAACTCACGACGCGGAGCCACATCGTCACCCATCAGCATCGCGATGATACGATCGGCTTCCGCCGCGTTCTCGATGGTCACTTGCTTGAGCACACGACGCTCCGGATCCATGGTCGTCTCCCAGAGCTGCTCGTCACTCATCTCACCCAGACCTTTGTAACGCTGCGTCTTGATCGCTTTCTCGTCACCTGCACCGTAGTTCTGGATGAACGCCAGACGTTGCTGATCGTTCCAGCAGTACTCGCTGTAGTTACCTTTCGAGCACTTATAGAGCGGCGCACAAGCGATGTAAAGGTGGCCTTGCTCAATCACCTCTTTCATATGACGGAAGAACAATGTCATAATCAGAGTAGCAATATGCGCACCATCCACATCGGCATCGGCCATAATGATCACTTTATGGTAGCGAATCTTCGAGAGGTTCAGCGCTTTCGGGTCTTCTTCGGTACCGAAGGTAATACCGAGGGCGGTGAAGATATTACGTACCTCTTCGGATTCGAACACCTTATGCTCCATCGCTTTCTCCACGTTCAGGATCTTACCGCGGAGCGGAAGGATAGCCTGGTGAACACGGTCACGTCCGGTCTTTGCCGTACCACCTGCCGAATCTCCCTCGACGAGGAAGAGCTCGCACTCTGCCGCATCTTTCGATACACAGTCTGCGAGTTTACCGGGCAGACCACCACCGCTCAACGGGCTCTTACGGAGAACCGACTGACGAGCATTACGGGCAGCTATACGAGCTTGTGCAGCCAAGATCACTTTCTCTACGATCTTCTTCGCATCGTCCGGGTGCTCCTCAAGGTAATTCTGCAGCGCCTCAGCTACTGCACTCGATACCATACCGGCTACTTCCGAGTTACCAAGTTTGGTCTTGGTCTGACCCTCGAACTGCGGCTCAGCCACCTTGACAGAGATAACAGCCGTCAGACCCTCACGGAAATCGTTCGGATCGATGGTCGAGTTACCGTCCTTATCTTTGAGTTTGGCTTTCTCCAGCATCTTGCTGTCCTCTGCGTATTTCTTCATCACACGCGTCAAGGCAGCACGGAAACCGGCTACGTGGGTACCACCCTCGATGGTATTGATATTGTTGACGTAAGAGTGTACGTTCTCGTTGAAGTCGGTGTTGTAGATCATCGCTACCTCTACCGGCGTGCCGTACTTATCCGTATTGAGGTGAATCACCTCACTGATCAGCGGCGTACGGGTACCGTCGATATAACGAACGAACTCACTCAGACCCTTCTCCGAGTAGAACTCCTCTTTCTTATCGCCAACGAGTTTCGTTCCGTCTTCCAGCACGGTCTCTACTTTCACACGCTTATCCTTCAGCACGATCTTGATACCGGCGTTCAGGAAAGCGAGCTCACGCATTCGGTTAGCGAGGATCTCCCAATGGTAAACGGTCTCCGTGAAGATCGAATCGTCCGGCCAGAATTGCACGAACGTACCGGTCTTACGTTGTTCCCAGTTACCGGTTGCCTCCTCTTCGGAAATAGTATGTACCGGCGCAAGCGGTTTGCCCTTCTCGTAGTCCTGACTGTGGATAGCACCCTGACGATACACCTCTACGTGCATTTTCTTCGACAACGCGTTCACACAGCTCACACCCACACCGTGCAGACCACCGGATACCTTATAACTATCCTTATTAAACTTACCACCGGCGTGGAGGACGGTCATTACAACCTCGAGAGCCGACTTATGCTCCTTCGGGTGCATATCCACCGGGATACCACGACCGTTATCCTGAACGGTAATAGAGTTATCCTCGTTGATGTGCACCGCGATCTCGTTACAGAATCCCGCCAGCGCCTCATCAATCGAGTTATCTACCACCTCATAAACAAGGTGATGCAGACCCTTCAGCGAGATATCACCGATATACATCGCCGGGCGCTTACGCACCGCCTCTAATCCCTCGAGCACTTGAATACTCGATCCATCATACTTTTCTTTTTGTTCTTCCATTTTTATATATTAATTCTTCAATATTCTCTTGTGTGTACGCGCGCTACGCACTCGCGCATGAAAATCGCGACAAAGATACGAAAAAAAAATGACATACACAATAGCGTATGCCACTTTTCGTTGATTTTTTTTCTTTTTTTACGCCATTTGCGCGTTTTTAATGGAATAAAGGGGATGGGTAAATACCTTTTTCTACCAGTTCTGCGAACTTGGCTACTACCTGCGGACGGTCGGTCGCGTAGGTCACACCGAACCACTTGGACGGCGTATCGAGTACACGACAAGTTGCCTTACCGGCATGGATCAAATCGTCCACCATTTTGGGGATATAGTACTCCGATTTGAGTTCCTTCCCATGTGCCTTGAGGAAATCTACAAAAGCCGCCTCCGAATACTTAAAATAATCCGGCGTGAACGCCCACATATTCATCGAAACGGGTGTGTTGTCCGCTACGGCTGTCTTGCCGTCCTCTTCAATATAACGGATCACGCCATCCTCCTCGCGCAGGATCTTCGTGCGCTCTGTCACTTTCGTCAGGAAGCCCTTATCGTCCGTTTCGCACACGCCGCGTGCCACCGTTCCGGACTCGGACAAGGTGTTCGCTACACGGTAACCTACCATCGCATACTTGCCTTCCGTACCCTCGATCGAACACAGGTAATCGGCGAGTACCTTGAAACTCTCACGGCCGTAGTAATCATCGGCGTTGATGACTGCAAACGGCTCACGGATCACATCTTTTCCCATCAGCACAGCATGGTTGGTTCCCCACGGTTTTTCACGACCCTCCGGTACACGGAAACCTGCCGGCAGGTTGTCCAGCTCCTGGAACACCAACTCCACCGGAATACGGTCGATATACTTCGAAACGATCTTCTCGCGGAAGTCCTGCTCGAAGACACGGCGGATCACGAAGACCACCTTACCAAATCCTGCTTGAATAGCATCATAGATGCTGTAATCCATGATTGTCTCGCCGTGGGGGCCGAGCCCGTCCAACTGCTTGAGACCTCCGTAACGGCTGCCCATTCCGGCGGCCAAAACAAATAATGTCGGTTTCATATCGTTTAGTTTTTATTAACTGAATTGATAGCGCATTTGTTGTCGATACACCTCTCCCTGACGGTTAACCACCAGCAATTTCGTAATCTTCGCACCCAGGTTACTCACCTCTGCCTGCAACCCACTGCTGCCTTGAATCGTATAGAACGCTATTGTCTGCATCCCGAGTTTATGCCAATTGACTTTGAACGACTTGGGCGACCATCTTGCCGTCCGCGTTGGGCAACGCCGCTTTGATGGCCTTCACAAAAAGCCCCATGTTCTTTTTCTCGGCATCCCAACCGTTGGCCTCTTTGGTGGCATGGAAAGCACGTACGATGTCGTCTTCCGAAGCGGCCTTCGGCAGGAAGGTCTCCAGCACTGCGATCTGTGCGTTCTCGGCGTCCGCTAACTCCTGACGTTTAGCTGCGATGTATTGCTCCACCGACTCCTGACGTTGTTTGACCATCTTTTTGATGATCTGAATTTCGTCCGCTTCGGTCATTTCTTTACCGGCATTCTCCTTGCTGGTTGCCCAATTAAGGAACGCACTCTTGATCGCGCGCAGCGTCTCTGTGCGCACCGCATCATGGTTTTTCATCGCCTCCATGATCAAGGCATTAATCTCATTTTTCATATATCTGTAATAGTTTCTAATCGATCATTACAATTTTGCGCTGCAAAATTACAGATTTTTTTTGATATATGCAAATTTATTCGTACCTTTGCAAAAAATTTGAATATGAAACGAATCCTATTTTATATCGTATTAGCCGTAACACTTGCGGCATGTCAGAAATCTCAGACGCTAGAAGAACGAGCCTTGGAGTTATGCGCATACATCCCTGATCATGAATTGCTTGAGACTTCACGCGACTACATGACGCCGGATTTTTATGCGGTGCTCGACACGATGTTCCATCATCTTCCGGCCGAAGATGCAATGGATCATGACTGGCTCTACTATTTCGTCACCGGAAACGGAGGAACCATTCCTAATTATGAGGTGGCTAAGGTGGAGCAAACGGATAAAGACCGTGCCGTTGCCACGATCGCTGTGCGTCAAGTATGGAAAAACGGTTCGTTTGATCCGGAGAGCGGCATCAAGGAACATTTATTGTACATGGAACGTGTGAACGGCCAATGGTTGATGTCCGATTTCGACGGGCACAAGGATGATTGTATCCGTTATCTTCGTTCTTATTGAGAATAAAAAAATCGCCCCGAAGAGCGATTTTCTTATTATGGTGCCACGCGGTTGATGTCTCGCGGGAACATCGAACATTCTTTGACGTTAGCGATGCCGAGGAAACAAGCCGTGATGCGCTCCAAGCCGATGGCGAAGCCACCGTGAGGGGGCATGCCGTTCTTGAAGGTGTCGAGATAGAAATGGAACGCGTCGGGGTTCATGCCACGACGAAGCATTTTCTCGCGGTAGTCGGCTTCTTTATGGATACGCTGTCCGCCGGAGGTGATCTCGAGGCCTCTCATGAGGAGGTCGAAGCTGAGTGTCAGACTCGGATCCTCGGGGTCGTCCATCGCATAGAAAGCACGGTGCTCGGACGGGAAATGCGTCACGAAGACGAAGTCGGAATCGAACTTCTCTTTCGCGTACTTACAGATAGCGCGTTCCTCTTCCGGCGCGAGGTCGTCTTCACCACGGTGATCCGCCTCACACAAGTTATTCTCAAAGAGGATCTCATGTACTTCGCTTAGTTTCCATGCAGGAACTTGCTCAGGGAGCACCGGATTAACGGCGTTCAAGAGCTGGAGCTCGTGCGCACAATCGCGTTCTACGACAGCGATGATATGGCGGAGGAGTGCAGCCTCAAGAGTCATGACATCTTCCTGTCCTTTGATGAAACCCATCTCGACATCGAGGGAGATGTACTCATTGAGGTGACGGGAGGTGGCATGTTTCTCTGCGCGGTAAGCGGGAGCAATCTCGAAGACGCGCTCGTACACGCCGACGCCGATCTGTTTGTAGAACTGCGGACTCTGCGCGAGGTACACCTGCTTGCCGAAGTAATCCATCTTGAAGACGTTAGCGCCTCCTTCTGCTCCTTCGGAAACGATCTTCGGGGTGAAGATCTGGGTGAAGCCGTTGGTGCTGAGGAACTCACCGAAGGCACGTGCGATAGTCGATTGCACCTTGAGGATCGCCATGTCCCGCGGGTTGCGGAGGGTGACCTGACGGTTGTCGAACTTATAGCGCAGGAGTGTCTCTTCGTCGCCGAACTTAAGGGCGTTCATGTCCACTACCTCGGCGGTGGTCGGGCGGCTCAATACGCGAACCTCGGCTACAGCGATCTCAATCGTGTTGTAGAACGCTGCGGGGTCTTTAATCTTCGCCTCGTTGACGGTACCGGTGAGGGTGATGGCCATCTCGCGGCATAAATCGTTCATGGCTATCTCTGCGCCCTTCTCGTCGAAGAACTTGGAAGTCTCATTGCTAACCACCGCCTGCAACAAGCCGCGGGATTTGCGGAGAACGATGAAACCGCCCCACTTGGTGACGCGGACGTTATGGATCATACCGGAAACGGAAACAGATTCGCCAACCTTGCAGTTGGCGAGATCTGTAACGTTTTCGTTATGTTTGGTAGCATCCAAAAACATAATTACTCTGCTTTTGCTTCCTCTGCTGCGGGAGCCTCAGCGGCGGGTGCCTCTGCTACTGCCTCAGCAACCTCTTCCTTAACGGCTTTCTTGCCGGCACGGCGGGTAGCTTTCTTAGCAGCTTTCTTGGTCTCCTTGAGCATGTTCTCATTGTAGTCAACAAGCTCGATGATACACATCTCAGCAGCATCGCCCAGACGGAACCCTGTGCGGAGGATACGAGTGTAACCACCCGGACGGTTAGCAATCTTCTCGCCTACATTCTGGAAGAGTTCGGTAACGACCTCTTTCTGTTTGAGCAGGGAGAAAGCCAAACGACGGTTGTTCATGTTATCCTCTTTGGCACGCGTGAGGATCGGCTCTACGTAGATACGGAGCGCTTTAGCCTTAGCGAGGGTTGTGCTGATACGCTTGTGCATAATCAGCGAGCAAGCCATGTTGGACAACATCGCTGCGCGATGGTTGGCCTTACGGCTAAGGTGGTTGAATTTTTTATTATGTCTCATAATAATTTAATCGTTAAAATTGTTAATTAATCGTTCACGTGATAGCGTGAGATGTCCATACCGAAGGCGAGACCATTACGCTCGAGCAGTTCGTCGAGTTCGGTGAGGGATTTCTTACCGAAGTTACGGAACTTGAGTAGGTCAGCGCGGTGGTAGCGTACGAGGTCGCCGAGTGTATCCACCTCTGCTTGTTTCAAGCAGTTGAGAGCACGAACGGAGAGGTCCATATCCTGGAGTTTCTGGTTGAGCAACTGACGCATGCGGAGGATCTCCTCATCGAGTGCGTTGCTGTTCTTCTTGGTCTCCTCTTCGAGTACGATACGCTCATCGGAGAAGAGCATAAAGTGGTAGATAAGGATCTTAGCGGCTTCGGTCAGCGCCTGTTGCGGCGTGATAGAGCCATCTGTTGTAATCTCAAGGGTGAGTTTCTCGTAGTCGGTACGTTGCTCGACACGATACTGGTCAACCGAAATCATGACGTTGCGGATCGGGGTATAGATGGAATCGATAGCGAGCGTTCCGATCGGATCGTTCTTATGGCGGTTCTCATCACCGGGCACGTATCCGCGTCCCTTGTTGATGGTGATCTCAATCTCAAAGTCAGCGCTGTCATCGAGTTCTGCCAGACGCAGATCAGGATTAAGCACCTCGAAGTTCTGGAGAACGGTATTCAACTCACCTGCTATAAACGTACGTTGTTTGCGCACATGGAGTTTAACGGTTTCTCCTTCCTCTTCGATACCCTCCTTACGGATCAGGCGAACCTGCTTGAGGTTGAGGATGAGGTTAGTAACGTCAGTGATTACACCGGGGATCGTAGCAAATTCATGATCAATACCACTGATCTTGATAGAGCAGATAGCGTAGCCTTCGAGGCTACCGAGCAGTACACGACGAATCGCGTTGCCTATCGTGATTCCATACCCCGGCTCGAGTGGGCGAAACTCAAAGATACCTTTGTTCGCACTCGAATCCAACATTATCACCTTGTCAGGTTTGATGAAATTTAATATTGCCATGAATTTAATGATTATTTAGAGTACAACTCAACGATTAATTGCTCCTTGATGTTCTCCGGAATCTCAGCGCGAGCGGGAACATTGAGCAGCTTACCAGCCTTGTCGGCCTCGTTCCATTCGAGCCAACCGTACTTAGCGTGGTTGAAGCCCTGAAGGGACTCATTGATGACCTCAAGCGATTTCGCTTTTTCGCGAACAGCAACAACCATTCCGGGTTTCACCTCGAAGGAAGGGATGTTCACTACTTTGCCGTCCACAGTGATGTGACGGTGGCTAACGAGTTGACGAGCAGCAGCACGAGTAGGAGCCATACCAAGACGATAAACGATATTGTCGAGGCGGCACTCGAGAAGCTGGATCAGGATCTCACCGGTAATACCTTTGGTACGAGCAGCTTTTGCGAAGAGAAGACGGAACTGACGCTCGAGTACACCATAGGTGTATTTAGCTTTCTGCTTCTCAGCGAGCTGAGTACCATACTCAGAGTTTTTCTTACGACGGTTAACGCCGTGTTGTCCGGGTGCGTACGGACGTTTTGCAAGCACCTTATCCTCGCCGAAGATA
>CACWNR010000022.1 GCA_902762355.1 uncultured Bacteroidales bacterium | reverse complement strand
AGAACGAGCCAGCCCAAACTCTTCCAATCGCCCCATGCAACCCAAATCACGAACGCGATATACAACGCGCTCCAAATCCCTGCGCGGATCCATCCCCCGCGCGTCACTTCTGCTAATCTATCTTGAAATGCTTTCATACTAAACTTTCTGCTGCTAATACAGCGCCTAAGGCAAATCCACGACGGCCTTTGGCTATATGCGTGATGACAATCGTATCTTCCTCGCTGTCCCATGTAACCACATGCGTGCCCGGCACTTCTCCTTCCCGAATCGATTCTATAGCAACATTCGTGCCAATCTGTTCTGCGAGCGTTTTGGCGGTTCCACTCGGCTTGTCGAGTTTGTGAATGTGGTGAGTCTCGGTGATAGAAGGCGTGTACTGCGGTTGCGCCTTCATCGCTGCGGCTAATTCTTTATTGAGCTCAAAGAAGATATTCACGCCCACGGAGAAATTGCTTTTCCAAATAAGCATAGGTTTGGTGTGCAATCGCTTGTCTTCCTCCATGAGCGCTGCGACATCCCAACCGGTTGTACCGCATACCACAGGCACGTTCTGCGCCCACGCGCGTAAAATATTATCCTTGGCGGTAGCCGGGGTAGTGAACTCGATCGCCACCTCCGCGCCGTTCAACGCAAAGGCGTCGCCGGCATCAATACGCGCCACGATCTCGTGTCCGCGCTCCAGGGCAATCTCCTCGATCATATGCCCCATCTTCCCGTATCCGATTAGTGCTATCTTCATCTTTATTATTTAATTGGGGTCCCCAGAGTAAACCAGCCACAGGCTGTTTGCTATGGGGAGAGTGTAGCGTAAGGCGGAGTGTTATAGGAGCTACGGGGTAGCGACTCACACGAGCCTTAACGTAAACGGGCGCAAAGGTACAAAAAATAAATGACATATGCAAGCATATGCCATTCTTTTTGAATAATTGTGCAAATTCCGTCAATTTTTCCACATTATATTCTTGCCATAAAAAAGAGGGGTTTAAAAAGTATATTATATATAAATATATAATATAGTATTGTTCGTAATTTTTGGGGTTTTGTCGGGTCGACATTGGCTTCACGTTGGCTTTGACTGTCGCTTCACCGTCGCTTGACCGTCGTTCAACATACCTAAATCGGAGGCAAAGGTACTGCTTTTCTTTGACATATGCAAATATTTATGCAAAATATAAGACGACCCGCATAAAATTGCGGGAAAAGGACGAAGAATTCAAAAAAAGGAGCAAGCTATGAAGGCCGCTCCTTGGATTTTAGGTGATGTCCAAATATTATTTGGACGGAATAGACGAAGCTTATTTCAGTTCCTGGCCGGTGAGGGTGTAGGTGCGATCGCCGCGGAGGATGTAGATAACGTTATTGATGAGGACTTTACGCGGAGCGGAAGAAGCATCGATGTCTTCAATATCGGTAGGATCATACAGTTTATACAAAGCCGTAACGATCAAGTCCTTCATGACATAACTGAAATCAGTATCCCAACCGGTGAATATGTATCCGTCGCGTACCGGGTCAGCAGGCGGTGTAGCGGCTTGACCGCGTAGCACTTGCTCTTCTTTGAGCACGGTTTCGTCCCAGTCTTTGAAGGTGACAGTGTAATAAATCGGTTCCGCAGGAGCCGTTTTAATCTTGAAGCTTATATGGGTCTCTATATCATTTACCGTTTTGGCAGTAATACGAACCAAGCGACCAGACTTTGTACCCGAAACGGCTGTCACGAGACCATTCGCATCAACGGTTGCTATAGCCGTATGAGAGGATTCCCATGTAACGGTCTTGTCGGTGGCATTCTCCGGCAGGACGGTAGCTGTCAATTGGAAGATCTCACCCTCGTAGAGATCGATGTTCTCTCCTTCGTCCTCATTGATCACAATACTTGTGGGTTCAACGGCAGAAACGGTAATTGTCTCAGTGGTAGTACTTAGCGTACCATACGTGACGGTGATATACGCCGATCCTTCCGCAAGTGCAGTAAACCGTCCTGTTGCATCTACGCTCAGAACGGCAGGGTCGGAACTGGCGAAAGTACACTCCAACAAGTCTACCGGATACGAAGTAGCAGCCGGAATCGCTTGTACATTGACCATGCCGCTTTCCCCTACCCCCAGCGTCGTAGAAGCAACCGAAGCGGTGATACCTGTCGGATCATAGCGCAGCACCGTATATGTGCGTTGCGCGGATTTACCGTTGTATTTGGGATTGGTAACGGTGACCGTGGCAGTTCCTTCTCCCACACATTGTACGACAGCCAGCGATGCGCGATACGTATTACCGGAATAGACAAGCGTGGTATCGTCCTTGTAGGATGCGACTGTCAACACCGACTCATCGCTACTCTGCCATGCAAACGGCGCATAGGAAAGAGGTTGGGTTGTATATGCGCCCACGATATATTCCCAGTTAAGGGTATATTTGGCATTTGCGTCCTTTCCTTCTTGCCATTCCGCATCTCCTATTCGACGAGATTTGAGGACTGCCGGATAGTAATTATTTATGTTCGGTATTTTGATATTCAATGTGCATTTCTTGGCATAGTTGCCATCTTCGGTAGTCGCAGTAATAACAACCGTAGTGGTATAGCTGATAATACCCACGCGCACAAAGCCGTTTTCATCTACCGGCGCAATAGTCGGTTTGTTGCTGGACCAAGTAATATTCTGATTGGCTGCATCTTCCGGTACAACGGAAGCATGCAATTGAATACTATCGCCAATCATAATATTTACGCTTGTCTCTTGCAGCGTGATTCCCGTTACCGTTACAGGCTCAGGACTATTCTCTATACCCGGATGGAAAATGCGAAGAACGGGATAGCCGTCGTTGTAATCGTCGTTCCGTGCCCATACAGTCTCAAAGTCCCAACCGGCATAGTTGCTCATGGTACGCATGGAGAAAGAACTCTTAGCAGAAGTGTCCGTTCCCGGTTCCGCTACCAATTCTTTGTCGTAATAGCAAGTGCTTGCTGCTTTACCTACACGCGTATTTGAAGCACTGTAGCAGTTGGTGAGCGTGATCGTATTGTTGCTGTTGTCTGAACCAACCAAACCGCCACCTTTGAGGGCATAGGGGTACTTAGCAGACGGGTATTGTGCAATATTCACACGTGAGTAACAATTGGTCATGGTCAGCGTATTCAACCTTGCTCCGGCTAATCCGCCCGCGTATCCGTCATACCAAGCACTTGTGCCGGCTTCATTATCAAAAGCAATAATCTGACCTTCCGCGAAACAAGTCTCTATGCTACAGCCATTGATTCGACCGGCTATCATACCTACGTGAGAGGCGTTTTGCGTGGCTGCGTTACATTTGGTAAAGAGCCATTCTCCCGGATGATTACGTCCGTCTATCACAGAAGCCTTGATTCCCAGATTACGAATAATCGCTCCTGCACCCACACTTCCGAACAAGCCCCAACCATATTTACCTCCGTAAACATCCGCCGGAGCTGCGTTTAACTCACAGTACAGACCATAAATGATGTGTCCGTTTCCATCAAATGTGCCGAGAAAATCCGTTCCGTCCTCATCTGCACTTGGTTGTCCTATTGGCTTCCAAGGTACTGCATAAGCGTTCTTGCCCCAGTTCTGCCAGTTTGTCGTGTCATTTATGAAAATATCATTATCCAGCACAACCGTTTTGCCAGCAAAACTCATTGGAGCCACCGTTTGAGTTGGATTAGTGTATCCTCCGCATGACTCCGCATAGTTCCATTCCCACAAGCCGTTTTGCATGACGGCAAAACCTCGCAATTGAGCAGCAGTCTTGATGTGATACGTCGTAGCAAATTCATTTTGGAACGGAGTCAAGTCATATATATTGCGATCGTCTGTAAGCCATTTCGCATACAAATCTAAATCGGTAAGGATGGTATCTTGGGTAAAATCGTAGAATTGGGTCAATTCGGCATCTTTGTACCAACCTGCGAAAATGTAACCATCTTTATGAGGGCGAGTAGGCGGGATAGCCAGACTGCCGACATAGAACGAAGCAGGCAGAATCTCTGTACCTCCGTTTGAATGGTATGTGATTACTGCACCGGGGGTGAAGGATGCATCCGGGTTAACACGCGGATAGTCATTCTCGCGCCATTCCCAATAGTTCAAACGCAAATCTTCGCCGTGCGTACGATTCCATTGAGTCACGGCTTCGTTGTATTGGTTCACGCACTCTTTTGACTGCAACCACGCTGTGGTTCGTGATGTTGCATAATTCTGCAAAGCATTCGGATCAACGAATTCTTCTCCGTTGAAGAAATAATTGACCTTATATTCATACGCGTGATTAACAATGGCATATTGGTTGTTTACCGGCATATTACCGGTAAATAGATAATTAACGCAAGTGTCTCTTTGCCAAGAGTCGTTAGCTCCATAGACAGCTCCTGTATAGTGTGTACCGGCACTGTTACCATCCACATACGCCGAAGAAGAACAGTTGAGCAAGCGTCCGTGCCATCCTCTGCCGGCTCCGATGAAAGCACCGGCATCTGCGGCATTTGCTCCGTTGACACGCACATCACCCGATGTGCGGCATTGAATAAGGATATAACCGTCAGGAACATCACCTGCTAAGATGCCGACAGCTCCTTTGGCCCGTACATAAGCGTCCGTAATGGCCAAATTGCGAATAGAAGTGAATACAATATCATCATAGGCTTCATCTATCTGTCCGAAGAAACCTTGCTTGGTCAGTGTATTGCTCAAATACATATTCTGCACCTCATGGAAACCGCCGTCATACGTGCCTCTAAAATAGTCTTGCGTCGCATGTGAATAGAAGGAATGAGAGTGCTCTGTACCGATGGCCTGCCATTTAACAGGTGCAACCTCGCCCCACTCGCTTTGTGGTGCGTTTAACGCGATATCCGCTGTTTGCAGAATATACTCATTACGGAAATCGTAGCCGTGATTGGTAAGCCAAGATACATTTCTTAATTGCTCTTTGGTTGCCACTTGATAAGGGTCTTCTTTGGTTCCTTGACCACTGGCAAATAGGACGGTCTTATCGGTTGTTCTTACACCGGTAGCACGCGGTAACTGACCTGCACGGTATTCCCATTGGCTGGTACCCAAGAAAGAGGCAACCGTATTGAGCGTATCCACAAAGGCCTGACTTTGCATATACGAAATGGTTACAGGATATCCTGTCCATCCGAGTTGGTTCTTGACAGAGGATGAAGGCAAACCGTTCGTATTCCAATAGCAGTTGATCTGTCGGCTCGGCACGCGTATCTCCCATCCTCCGCCATAATATTCTGCCACAAAAGAATTGGCGCAAGCCATCATGTTTCCTGTGCTGACATCCGTGAGCGTAACAATTCCTGTCGCAAAACAGTTTGAGATAAATCCGGGTTCCGGTACACACGTGGCACAATTGCTTGGCACGCCATTCTTATACACGAACTGCGCCATGGATATATGACTACCGGAGTCTTCGCTTGTACCAAGGTCTGTTAAGTTTCCAGTAGCGTAGCACGATTCGATAAGACCAAGATTCTGATAGCAGAAGCCGGCAATATAGGCCATTTGACTAAAACCGTCTCCTTGCAGGTTGCCGGAGGCGACGCACTCGCGGATGATACCTGTCGGTCTATTAACTTGCACAAAGCCGGATGCCATATGGTTACCTTGGTTCGTCTTGAACCACAAATACATGGTAGTGATATCCACCGCCGCGGTACATTGCTCAATCAGACCTTCGTTGGCATATGCCAACCCGGCAGCACCGCTAACGCCTTGCAGACTAAGTGTGCCGGTTGCTGAGCAGTTACGGATAATACCCGTCTCTTTATTCTCATGCACCAAGCCGCCTAACGCTAAACGCTTTGAGGAAAGGGAAAGTGTGACGCTACTGTTTTCGATGAGACCATAGTTGTTCGTCACTAATCCCGCAAGCGATCCGGTAGTGGATTGCAACTCTGTATTGACAGCGTGGCAATTACGGACAATTCCATCAGGTGTGATTTCTATGGCCAAAGGAGAGATAGTTACACCACATAAATGGGTATTGTTCAGCGTCAGATTCTCGACACTACCTCCAATGACACCAAACAATGCACGATACCACGAAGAGTAATCCAATTGCGCCAAATAAGCATCTATGTCAAAATCAGGATCGTTGGGATCCCAATCATCGCCCCAACCGAGACCATCGCCATAATACAAGTTAAAGATGGAATGGTTGTTTCCGTCAAAATGACCTTTAAAAACGCAAGTGTCGGTATCTTCTCCGGCTATTCGTGCGATATGACCAATTGGTTCCCATTGTTTCCAATTGGTAGTATCAAGGTTGTTAAAGTCCGTGAGATAAATGTCTGCTGTCAGCTTGATATATTGACCTGCGAAATCCTCATGTCCGTTCACTCGTTCCGCCAAACCGGCTAACTGTTCTGGCGTGTTGATTAGATACGGATCAGCCTGCGTTCCGCTTCCGCCGAACACTTTGTTACTTGTACCATTCCAGTACGTCTGTGCCTGCATCGTCATGAATGACAGAAGTGCCAAGGCGAGCATTAGAATTTGTTTCATACGTTTGTTTATTATTAGGGTAATTGTTGTTTTTCTGTGGATTATACATACAAAGAAAGCGTGCGCTTTGCGTTCGCTTCATTTGATTCTTCAAGGTCTTCGACTACCCTATTTATCCAAAATCTACGCACGGAAAACTCACGCTATTACGTGAGCGTGCATAAACCGTACTTGGATAAATAGTGACCTTGCGGTCGGATTCTTTTTGAAGTGTCGAAGTTCTGAAGAATCAAGCTTTTCGGCTTATTACGCTATTTCTCGGCGCACGCTTGCGCCTGGATGTTTATTCCTGTTTAACGTCGGGAAGCGACGAGGGGTTTTTACGCTGTCGGTGGCAGCGATTTGATTTTCGGGTGCAAAATTACAATAAAAAAATGATATATGCAAATAAATAATGAAAAAAGTCACCGAAGGTACCCTCTAATCGCCCCAAAAAGAATCAACATGCGGGATAGTATCCCGCGTAATTGACATAGAGCCCACAAGAGACCAACAAGAGCGGGCAATCGGATTGCCCTGTAATAGAAGAAAGAAAAACTCCGCGCTATCACGCGGAGAAAGAAACGAACTAAAAGGGCGGATAGAATCCGCCGGCAAGGAACGAACACGCGGCATGCAATGCCGGGCTAATGGGCAAAGGACGTCGGAATACCGGCGGTAACAGGACACTAATAAACAGCCAAAATCTCGTCCACTAATTCAGGGATGGGGATGTGGCCGTCGTTAATGAGCGTCAGGTCGCCGGTGGGGATGGTTTGCGCGTGTATGCGGGCACGAACCTTGTCTATGTTGGCGGGAGAGGCGTCACCGTGGTAGTCGCGAGCGATAGTGCGGGCAATGCGGATGTCTTCGGGGGCGTCGATGACAATAACGCGGTCGCAGAGGATGTCCAAACCGGACTCATAGAGGATAGCCGATTCTACAAAATCGGGTTGGCGCTTCATGATGTCCAGGCCTACTGCGGGGTGAACAATGGCGTTGAGTGCTTCTAATAAATGCGGATCCGCGAAGACACGCTTGGCGACATACTGCGTATTATAGATGATAGATGATAGATGATAGATAAACGCTTCTTCGCCTAATAGGTCAATGATCTCTTGCTGCACATCGGGATTCTCGGCGATGATACGTTTGGCTTCTTGGTCGCAGTCATAGACTGTGTACCCGCGCTTGGCGAGTTCATGAGCGATCGTAGATTTGCCGCTTCCTATGCCTCCTGTGATACCAATAATCATTTTAGAACTGGAAATAAATGAAGGGTTGAACATCGGCGGTGACGAATTGGTAGATGACCGCGATCGCAATACAAACGGCAATCACAATCGCCCAGATCGGCATAGCGCTGAACCATAAGCGGTAACGGCGTTTCCAATTAGTTGGAAGCCAGTGAATGACCATACCGGCCACGAACATCGCTACGACCCAACGATAGCTCCAGAGGAAATCGGGGATGATGGCATTCGACCACGCACCGCCTATCTGGTTGACCATATTCTTTGCCGTTGCCCATGCCACCTCATTGGCGGTTGCCGGGTCGAGGTTACTACTGGAACGGAAGAAGAGACGGGTGAAGGTGATAAAGACAAAAGTCTGGAGGATCGCCCATGCTTGGGCAATCTTATTTGTGATTTTTGATTTTTGATTTTTGATTTGTTGATCTTGTGTGCAGAGCCAATAGATGTAGCGTATCGAGGTGCCGACCCAGATGATCGCCATCCATACGGCAAAGAGTCGCCAGACGGGGAGGTTGGTGGTGTAATCCGCTGCACAGAGTCCGAAGGTCAGCAAGGTCGTCAGCACAAACCGAACGTGCCAGTTCATCGGACGCCAGATCTTCTCCACAATCATTCCGATGCCGTTGATGCCGCCCCAGATGATGAAGTTCCAACTCGCGCCGTGCCATAAACCACCCAAGACCTGCGTGATGAACGAGTTGAGGTTGGAGTAGAAGAGTTTGAGGTGATTCGTGTCCTTCAGCAGTCGTGGCACCAGGATCATACTGGCTATCAATACGGCGTAGGGGATCATGATGCCGAGCCACCAACCGGTGAGGGATGCCGATACCAGTGCGATGACCGTGACCCAGAAATAGGTGCCGAAACCGATGCTGCGATTACCACCTAAAGGGATATAGAGATAGGTCTTGAGCCAACGCCCCAAGGACATGTGCCAACGCCGCCAGAACTCCTGCGGATTCTGCGACTTATACGGCGAGTTGAAGTTCATCGGCAGATAGAAACCCATCAGCATTGCTACGCCGATGGCGATATCCGTATAACCCGAGAAATCGGCATAAACTTGCAGCGAGTAGGCGAAGAGTGCGAAGAGGTTCTCGAAGCCCGAAAAGAGTAATGGGTTGTCAAACACACGGTCGATGAGGTTCACAGCCAGAAAATCCGACATGATGATCTTCTTGGCCAGACCGTTGATGATCCAGAAAACCGCTATGCCGAAAGCTCTTCGGCTGAGTCGGAAAGGTTTGTATAACTGCGGTATAAACTCCTCTGCGCGAACGATAGGCCCAGCCACGAGTTGTGGGAAAAAGCTTACGTAGAAGCCGAAATCGAGTATGTTCTTGACCGGTTGAATACGTCCGCGATAGACGTCGGCGGTGTAGGAGATGACTTGGAAAATATAGAACGAGATTCCGACCGGCAAGATGATCTTGTCCACGATCGTATAACTCGTTCCGAACAGGTCATTGAACGCGTCCGTAAAGAAATACGCGTATTTGAAGTAAGCGAGGAAGCCTAAATCTATGGCGACAGACAAGCATAGCCACGCTGTCGCGATTTTTGATTTTAGATTTTTGATTTTTGACTTGTGAATCTGCTGCGCGATCAACCAATCGGAGAGGGTGACGAAGAGCAGAATGAGGAGGAAGAGACCGCTGGTTTTGTAATAAAAGAACCAACTGACGAACATCAGATAGACATTGCGCAGGTGGAGTTTTTTGTTGCCCAACGAATCGGGCACGCGATCCATGATGAGTGCAAAGAGTGCATATACCAGTGCAAAGAAAGCCCAGAAATAGAACTGCGTGAACAGCAGCGGACTCTCGGCGTTGAAGGCAAATATGTAATGCAAGATATCGCTCATTCTTCCATGCCTTCCAACATCCAATTAACCACGGCATTGCCGGCTTTGCGGGCACCGCTACGTGTGAAATGAACGCCGTCCGAGCCGGCTAATCCCACTTCCTGCCAACGCATCATACTCCCTGCGCCACCCATCCAGCGATAGAGACTGAAGTAGGCGATATTCTCTTCCATCGCCATCTTACGGAGCAGTTTGTCCATGTACGGCACCATCGGATAGGTCTGCCATTCGCCATCTATTTGCGTGAGCATGTCGCTCGGCCCGATAAAGAGGATCGATGCTTCCGGTGCACAAGCACGCAAGTACTGCACCTGTTCGCGCAGGCCTTTGACGATGGCACTGATCGTACCCGGATTTTGATTGGAAGGAATCGCATTGCCGCCAAATTGCATGATGATCAGGCGCACATTTTCCTTTTCGTAGAAAGTCCGTAACTGCTCGCTGTCGATCTTGGTGAAGACGATTCCGAGGCATCCACGCATGGGGACGTTATCGACGATGATACCGGTTTTGCTCTCTTGTGAGAGACCATAGACCGAACCCTTGCCACTCAGTTGTACCGTGTCGCCGGCGAAGGTATAATGCACTGAGCTGTCGGCAAAGACTTGCCAACGCTCGTAGAGTGCGGTTTTGACGATGGGTTTGCATATTGCGGTGACGTCCTCGCTGCCCGATACCAAACTGTCGTTCATCACGGCTACTTGTCCCATCACGCCGTATAGCCCGTCGGTGCGTTGCGTCGGTTTGGGACCATAGACAAGATAGCGTCTTGGCCCGTTGGCGGGCATCGTAAAACGACCGCTCATTCGCAGTTCCTGTTTAACGGTGAGGGTAGGGATGGTCTGTGCCAAGGGCATCAGACCGACACCTTTGCCGCCGTAACGTGCCTGCAAAGTTTCGCGTATCTGTTGCGTCATTCGGTCTTCTTCGATCTGGCTGTCCCCGTAATGGATCACACGAATCTTCCGCTCGCTGCTCTGCGCCAACGAGGCATAGAAAGCCTGCAAGAACACGCGGCTGTCAGTTGTCGAATCAACGACTACCTTGGGGATGATCGGTTTTGGTGTCTCGGGGACGATCGTATCTTCTTCGGCAAAGACGGGGAACTCGGCGATGGTATCGATGTCCGTACTCGGCTCGTTATCCGCAAAGAGGCTCGTTTTCAACAACTTGCCTTCCGGAAACGCCCAATAGAGTGCTCCCAAGACAGCCATCGTGACGGCAATGAACAACAGAACTTTGTACGGCCGCATAGTTTATTTTTTCCAGAGCGCGCTGCTGAACAACAACAAGACGGTGAATATCTCCAGACGACCGATGAGCATGACGAAGGTCGCTACCCATTTGGCGGCGGCAGGCAGGGCGGCATAACAACCGCTTGAACCCCACTGACCAATCGAAACACCTACGTTACCAATCATCGAAGTGGCGATTCCGAGTGACTCGTCGAAACCGATTCCGCAACCGCAGAACCACAGCGTTGCCAGCACGATGATCAGGATATAGAAAAACATGAACGCCACCACATTCGAGGTCGTTTGTTCGCGCAAGGTATGTCCGTTGAACCGAACGGGAATGACCGCGTTGGGGTGAATACGGCGTTTGATCTCGGCATGAGCGGCTTTGGCAAAGATAGCCAGACGCACCCATTTCATACCTCCTGAAGTGGAACCCGATGCACCGCCGGTGAACATCAGGAAGAAGACCAACACCCATAGTACAGGAGGCCAGATCATGTAGTCCGCTGCCACAAAACCTGTACTGGTGATCGTCGCCACCGATGTGAACAGACCAATACGGATACTTGACCACATGCCGTTGGTATAAATGAGCAAACCTGCGGACAGGAGGATTCCCGCCACCAGACAGGCACTGACGTACCAACGCGTCTCTTCGTCGTGGACGATACGATCACTCTTACCTCTAAAGAGGTAGATTAGTTGGGTGAAGTTAATTCCCGACAGCAGCATAAACACCAGCACGATCCACTGGATCGCCGGACTAAAGGCAATCAGACTGTCGTTATGCGTAGCAAAACCACCGGTTGAGATGGTTGCCATCGAGTGACAGATCGCATCGAAACGTCCCATGCCGCAGAGCCATAACAGGATGCCCTCTATGATGGTCAGTGCGATATAGGTCAGCCACATATGCTTGGCGGTGTCGGCTATACGCGGGCTGAGTTTCTCATAACTCACACCCGTCACTTCAGCGCTATAGAGCTGCATGCCGCCCAGACCGAACATCGGAAGGATGGCTACACTCAGCACGATGATACCCATACCCCCTATCCATTGCGTCAACGCGCGCCAGAGGAGTATCGAATGCGTCTGTGCCGCTACGTCCGTGAAGACCGTTGAACCCGTTGTGGTGAAACCCGCCATCGTCTCGTACCAGGCGTCGGTGACATCCGATAGCGTGCCGCTGAGCCAGTAGGGTAGCAAACCGAAGAGCGAATAGACTACCCACACGGCGGCAACAATTACGTATCCTTCGCGCTCGCCTACACGTTTCTCGGCTTTGCGCCCTGCACCGATCATCCACCAGCAACTGAGCCACGTCACGGCACTCGATACGATCCACGCACCGAAATCCGCCTCGTGGTAATACCAAGCCGTGAAGGTCGGTATCAACATGAAGATCGCCTCCAGCATGATCAAGACACCCAAGGTCTTGAAGACTATTCGCCAGTTAAATGTGCGTGTCATTTGAAAAAGCGCTCTAAGTTACGTATCACATGACTCTTGCAGAAGAGTACCACCAAGTCGTCGGCAATGATCTGCGTGTCGCCGTTGACCAAGATTCCTTCGCCGGCACGAACAATACCACCGATATTGGCTTCATCCGGCAGATCAAGGTCTTTGACCTTGTGTTTAGTCACCAGACTGCCTTCCTTGGCCTCGAACTCGACGATCTCCGCGTCGGCACTGGTCAGGTTATGTACGCCGCGAACGGACGCGTCGAGTAGCATCTGGTAGATATACGAAGCGGCAATGGTCTTCTTGTTGAGCACGGTACCGATATCCAGACCTTCGGCCATCGGGATATAATCGAGGTTCTCTATCTCGGCAATCGTCTTACGCACACCAAACCGTTTGGCGGCGAGGCAAGCGAAGATATTCGCTTCACTGCTATCCGTTACGGCTACGAAAGCATCGGCATCCTGGATACCTTCCTCTTTGAGGACGTCCATGTCCGTGCCGTCGTCGTTGATGATCAACGCGTCGGGCACTTTCTCACTCAGTATATTGCACAACTCGCGGTCTTTCTCGATGATCTTGATGTTCATCTCGCTCGTCAACTCGGTTGCTGCCTTGCGAGCGATGCGGTCGCCGCCGAAGAAGATGACATTCTTGATCTCGCGTTTGGACTTACCCAATTCTTCGCGCATGTACTCCATGTTCTCCTTCGGACACACGCAGTACACCATATCACCTATCTCCACCGTGTCATGTCCACGCGGGATGATGGTCTCCTGGTCACGCTTGATGGCGACTATACGGTACTTGCCGTGGTTATATACACCCGAAGCAAAGGCCTTTCCGACGATCTTCGCCGTGTCGCGCACTTTGACAACGCACAACTCCAATGCACCGTTACCCAAATGCAGGTGATAGCGCATCCAGTTCGTGCGGAGACTCTCTTCGATCTCGTTCGCTGCCAACACCTCCGGATAGATGAGGTGGTTCAGACCCATGTTCTCAAAGAACTTCCGGTTCTCGGGCAGCAGGTATTCGTAGTTGTCAATACGTGCCAGGGTACGTTTCGCGCCCAAGGAGTTAGCAATCAGACATGCCGTCATGTTCTCCGTCTCGTGGGGCGTAACGGAGATGAATAGGTCGCAGTCCTTCACACCTATATCACGCAGATCGCGGATCGAAGTCGGACTACCGACCTTGGTCAGCATATCGTAGTTGGCACTCAGGTCACCCAAGCGATCCTGATACTCGTCCAACAGACTGATCTCCATGTCTTCGCGACTCAGCAATTTAGCCAAGTGCGTGCCTACTTCACCGGCACCTGCAATAACGATTCGCATAAGCCTTCTGTATCTAATTTAAGCATATGATAAAGCTCTTTGGTAGAGCCGTGTTCTACAAACTGATCGTGTACACCGAGACGTATCACGTGCGGCGTATAACCGTGTTCGGCCATCCACTCCAAGACGGCACTGCCGAGTCCACCGGCGATCATGCCATCTTCGGCTGTTACGATGGTCTTGTATTTCTTTCCCACTTCGTGGAGTATCTCTTCGTCCAAAGGCTTGAGCCACCGCATATCGTAATGCGCAATGTCCCGCTTGGAAGCCTCGATTGCTTCGCTCATCGGGTTGCCTATTGAACCGATAGTGAGTACGGCGAAGTCTTTTCCATCGCGGAGCTTCACGCCTTTGCCGTATTCGACATCCGTAACCGGTAACCCATAACCCGTAACCCGTCCTCTCGGATACCGTATCGCTATCGGACCATCGAGTTTTTCTGCGAGAACCATCATCTGCTTGAGATCCTCGGCTGTTCTTGGGGCACAAATCTGCATGTTTGGTATCGGTCGCAGGTATGCCAGATCGAGCAAACCGTGGTGGGTGGCACCATCATTGCCTACGATACCCGCGCGGTCGATACAGAGCACGACATGCAGGTTCTGCAACGCTACGTCATGCACGATATTGTCGTACGCCCGTTGCAGGAAAGTGGAGTAGATATTGCAGTAGGGCACCATGCCCGCTTTGGCCAGACCGGCACTGAAGGTCACGGCATGTCCTTCGGCGATACCCACATCGAAGACCCGTTCCGGCAGCTCTTTCTGCATGATACTCATCGAGCAACCCGACGGCATTGCCGGCGTGATTCCTACGATCTTCTCGTTGCGTTTCGCCAAGTCCAACAGCGTCTCACCGAATACCTCCTGCCAGAGGGGAGCACTTTCGCCATTAGCCGTTAGCCGTTCGCCGTTAGCCACATTGAACTCTCCCGGGGCATGCCAAACAGTCTGGTCGTTCTCTGCGGGTGCATAACCCTTGCCTTTCTTGGTGATGATATGCAGCACTTTCGGCCCGCGGTGGTTCTTGATCTCACTTAAGATACGTACCAAGCCCACTACGTCATGACCGTCGGTTGGACCGAAATAACGGATGTTCAGACCCGTGAAGATATTGCTCTTCTGCTTGCTCAATGCCGCTTTCCAGTTGTTGTTGCGGCGTAAGATACGACGACGTTTCTCGTCGTTCATCAGGTGCAACTTCACCATCGCCTGGTAGATCCGCCAACGCCATTTATTGTACATCTCACTCGTTGTGATGTCCACCAAGTACTGCGTGAAACCACCCTTCAGTGGATCGATGGCCATGTGGTTGTCGTTGAGCACAATGAGCAGGTTGTTCTTGTCCATCGAGGTGTTGTTCAAGCCCTCAAAAGCCAGACCTCCCGTCATCGCACCATCTCCGATAATAGCCACCACATTGCGGTCTCCACCGATATTCATGCCGAGCGCAGCGGAAATCGAATTGCTCGCATGACCGGCAATGAACGCATCGTACTCGCTCTCCGCAGGATTCGTGAAGGGCGACAGACCTTTGAACTGACGATTGGTATGGAAACGGTCACGACGACCGGTAAGAATCTTATGCGCGTAAGCCTGATGACCCACGTCCCACACGAGCTTGTCGTTCGGTGTGTCGAACACGTAATGCAGCGCCACCGTCAACTCGATGGCTCCCAAAGACGAAGCCAAATGGCCGGGGTTCTTACTCAACGCCTCGATGATAAAATCCCGCAATTCCGCACACACAGCCGGCAATTCCTCCACGGGAATCTGCTTCAAATCTGCCGGCGAATCAATCCTGTTGATGTACTTATAATCCATCTGCTTTCACATATGCGCACATATACGCAAATTAAAATCGGCGACAAAAGTACAAAAATATTTTGATATGTGCAAAAAAAAGTGTAATTTTGCACGCAGAATTCGATTTTAGGTATGAAATTAGCTGAAATAAAACAAGTCATAGGCTCGATCGCATCGGTTTGCGGAGATGACAATCTGGACATCCGTCATCTGCTCATCGACAGCCGTCAGTTGGGTGCTGAACCCGAGAAGACCTTGTTCTTTGCCATCAAAACGGCCAAGAACGATGGGGCGAAGTATATCCCGGAGTTGGAATCGAAGGGCGTGAAGGCTTTCGTGACGGGTGATGCGCTGGCAGCCTTGCAGGCACTCGCTGCGTACGTGCGTGACCAGTTTAAGGGCACGGTCATCGGAATCACCGGCTCAAACGGAAAGACCGTCGTCAAGGAATGGCTCTACCAACTGCTCAAAGACGACTATACCATCGTTCGTTCACCCAAGTCCTACAACTCCCAGATTGGTGTACCCTTGAGTGTTTGGCAATTAGCAGATAGTCAAGCACAACTGGCTATTTTTGAGGCGGGTATCTCGCAACCCGGTGAGATGGAGAAGCTGGAGCGCATCATTCGTCCGACAATCGGTGTGATCACCTATATCGGGCACGAGCATGATGAGAACTTCGCATCGCTGGAACAGAAACGCGAAGAGAAAATGAAACTCTTTGTGCATTCCGATACCGTTATCGAAGACCCCACGCACCAGAACGTGCGCACTTGTGCAGCCGTTCTACGGGCGCTTGGTTACGACGAAGAGACCATTGCCTCGCGTATCCTGCAGCAGACCCATGAGACGGTGCTCAAGGTCAACCTATCGGCACTCGTCGATAATGTGCGCTATTTCCGCTCCAAGCTCAAACCAACCACCAAACTGACGTGCATGGTGAAAGCTTTTGCCTATGGTGCGGGTAGTGTCGAAGTGAGCAAAGCCTTACAGGCTTCAGGATTGGTGGACTACCTCGCGGTGGCGGTGGCGGACGAAGGTGTTGAACTGCGTCGCGCGGGTATCACATTGCCGATCATCATCATGGATCCGGAGGTGGCGGCAATGGATCTCATTCTCGAGAATAACCTCGAACCGAATGTGTACAGTCATCAGTCACTCAAGACCGTCATCGCGGCAGCACAAGCCAAAGGCTTGGAGTATGTGCCGATTCATATCAAGATCGACTCGGGTATGCACCGGTTGGGTTTCTACAAAGAAGACATGCCTTGGCTCATCGACCGTCTGAACCATCAGAAAGCGGTGCGCGTAGCGTCTGTCTTCTCCCATCTCGCGGGCTCCGACGAGGCGCAGTTTGATGAGTTTACATTAGGGCAGATTAAGTACTTCGATTCCTGTGCTGAGGAACTCAAAGCAGGCCTCAATTATCCGATCATCAAGCATATATGCAACTCCGCCGGTATCGAACGTTTCAGCCAATTCCAATTCGACATGTGCCGCCTCGGAATTGGTCTCTACGGCTTCTCGTTCGCGGGTGCCAAACTGCGTAATGTATGTACGCTGGAGACGACTATCCTCTCCGTCAAGACCGTCAAAGCCGGTGAGACCATCGGTTACGGACGACATACGACGCTGAAGGAAGATCGCACGATTGCCGTCATTCCTATCGGCTATGCCGATGGCTTCGATCGTCGGTTCTCTAACTACGGCGGTGAGGTATGGGTGCGTGGCAAACGTTGTCCTGTTGTGGGCAATGTCTGCATGGATCAGGCCATGATCGACGTCACCGGTGCCGATGCCCGTCCGGGCGATATCGCCGAAGTGTTCGGAGAGCACATGCCGCTTCAGGAACTCGCCGATAAACTTGGTACGATAACCTACGAAATCCTAACATCCGTTTCTCGCCGTGTCCAACGTATCTATTTCTACGAATAAACTGACGATTGGTTACGGCACAACCGTTATCCAACGTGACCTCACTTTCTCGCTGAACGCCGGCGAGATGGTTTGTATGCTCGGTCCTAATGGTTGCGGTAAATCCACTTTGTTGCGCACCCTCGCCGGTCTTCAACCCGCCCTTGGCGGCGAATATACGCATAGCGATGCCAAAAACATTGCGCTGGTGCTAACTGAGAGACTTTCCATGGATAACACCACCGTTCATGATGTTGTGGCGCTTGGTCGTTATCCGTATTCGTCGTTCCTGGATGGACTCAAAGCCGAAGACGAGATGATCATTGAAGATTCGTTAAAACAAGTAGGCTTTGCTGATACCTCTATCGCCCGGACTTTCTTTAACGCCCATTCCGATGGTGAGAAACAACGTATTCTCATTGCCAAAGCCCTCGCGCAGCAGACACCGATCATCTTGCTCGATGAACCGACCGCCCACCTCGATCTTCCGCATCGAATACTGATTCTACGTCTCTTGCGGCAACTGGCGCACGAGCAAGGCAAAACGATTTTAATCTCTACCCACGAATTGGATCTGGCGCTTGCTCTCAGCGATCGGATATTGCTGATGACGCCGAATAATGGAATACAATTGGACACTGCGGAGAACCTAAAAAAAACAAACGCTTTCACGTCTGCTTTCTCAATGGATATCATCCATCCGCTCGGCGAAGAATAACGTAGGTTTGCCCGCCACGCGGCAACCGATCACATAAGCTGTACCCCCATCCCGGAGGTGCAGTTTTTTCTTTAACTGTTCCGGTGTCAAAGGATAGTTACGAACGAGCACGTTCGCTTGTCTCTTGGCTTTTGGCTCTTGGCTCTCGGCTATCTTCCAAATTCTGCCGGGGAAGTCGGGAACAAGGGTATCAGATGCATATAAATGCGTATTGATGTCCAGTTTATGCAGTCCGAATCGTTCTGCCACCAACTTATACGCACCCGCTTTGAGGATAGCCGCTGAAGGTTCGTATATAAAATTACCAATTTCCAATGACAAATGACCAATAGCGCTTTGCGCTTTCTGCTCCTCCTCTTTGCTGAAGACGAATACTTGCTCCTTTTTTGCTAAATCGATGGCCGTGATCCGGCCTGAGCCGCCGCTTAATAACAGCAACTCTTTGACCTCGTTCTTGATAGCCACCACATAAACTGACCACTGAGTACTGAATGCTGACAACTCTTTGACCGCTTGCGTGAGGTCGAGCATAGGGGACAACTTAATCATGACTCGTTTGCCGTGAGCCAACAGGGTAGGTAGCAAGTCCACCACATTCGGTGTACAGTCTTCTAACCGAAAGACCTTACCACCATGACTGTCGCGTCGTGCAGGATCGACAAAAATAAGGTCATACTCACCGGCTGAGGCTAAAAATTCCTCGGCGGAGGTATGATGAATAGCGATAGGCTTATCGGCGAAATTATGCGCGGCAATTCGGCATAATTCTGCATTTTGCTCGACGTAGTCCGTGTGCGCAAACTGTTCGCTCAGGAAATACGTATCTACGCCGTACCCACCTGTCAGATCGACCATCGTTTCGCCGCTCACAAGACTCGCTTTGTACCGTGCTGTCAATTCCGACGAACATTGTTCACAACTCAACCGCACCGGATACCACCAATCTTCGATTGCCGCAAACGTGGGCAGCTTTTCCGCTGTCCGTTCACGACCCTCGACTTGCTGGAGAAACCACCGCCATTCGTCGTCCGTCAGGTGCTTGTATTTGCTGCGTTGTAACGCTAAATCTACAATCTGCAATCTACAATCTCCAATTGAGTATTACGATAGTAATACGAAAGTATTTCTTCGTATTTGTGTCCCTCACTTGCCATGACGGCCGCACCAATCTGACACAGTCCTGCGCCGTGTCCCCAACCGTGACCGTTCAGCGTCCAAACGCCGTTGGCATGGCTTACCTCGAACCACGAACTATAGAGACAAGTCTTGCTCAACCAATAGCGGATCTTCAACTCCTTGCCGATGATCTCCGTGTGCTTGGTGCCCACTATCTTAAGGTTGTCAATTCGTCCACTTGCACCGCGATGAATCGGTTCTAAAGCGACAATATGCCCGAAATCGATACCGGATTTCTCGGCGATGATGGCATCTAACTCTTCGTCCGGATAGATGACCTTCCAATCCCGAAAATCCTTGGTCTCCTGATCATAGTCATTGAGCACCAACCGCAGTATTTTCGGCGAAGGAGACTTGCACCAATCGCAACGCACCGACTGAATATACGGCACATCGATATCTTCCCAGCAGGTACGCCAGATCTCCGTCTTACCGCCGCAACACTTGTAGTACCGGCAGTCGCAGATTTCGTCGCCGAATAGTAGTACCTGACCCCTTGTGGCTCGCACGGCTTCTACGGCGCGTTCATTCATTCGGCGCAAACCCTCGTAACGCTGACAATGGTCGTCGGCACAGACGTGAAATCCTTCGTGGTTGGGGTGCTCCATCGCCCGAATAGCCCAACTGCGACTGATGACCGCGTGCGCTTTGAGCAGTTCCATCGGACTATTAGCGTTCATCTCGGAGGAGATAACGGAGCACAGGTAATCCTCCAAATCGATGGTGTTGATGGCCGTCTGGGTGCCATCCGCATTATGGCGTATCTCCAACGTGCCGGCGAATTCTTGGTCTTCATGGCGATCCCAATGAAAACCAATACCGATACGGACATTCTTTAGAATGAACGTCTTTTCCCCTTGCTCGAACTCGATATGCGGAGCCGTTAATATCCCTACACGGATATTCAAATCTTAAATCTTAAATCTTAGAACTTTGAAGTCTTGCCAAGAGTTCAAAAGTTCTAAGTCTGTCTTTGTACCAGTTATTGCGGTTCATAGCGACGATGTCGCAGTTAGCGTCCGAGTTGTCCTCCCACCGGCGGCAGTTATACACCACGTCATAGATACGACCGATCGGGTAGTCGCGACTGATCCGCAATCCAACCGCATAGTCCTCACCGTACTTGGTGGTGGGGTAGTTGATGGTGCGCAGCAGCGGCACATAGAACCCACGCGGTGCACCCAGACCGTTGATGCGGAGGGCATTATTACGACCGTTATCGTCTGTCCATTCGCGGTGATCGATCACACCCGGCGGCAGTGTCTCACCCGCCATATTCGTCAGTTGGTACGTGCCGATGACCATGCCGTAACGAGGAGCCGCATGGCTATCTTGCTCCGGTTCTAAACCGGCAAAACAATCTATGAAACGCTGCACGGTCGTCTCATCGAAATAGGTATCGTCGGAGTCCAACTGAATGGCGTACTTACCACAACGCGGGTCGTGGATGGCTACGTTCCAGTTGCCACCAATCGCGTGCCACGTCTTATCCTGATGAATAACAATAAGGTCTGAATTCTGACTTCTGATTTCTGAAATCTTCTCCGCCGTTCCATCCGTCGAGTTATCGTCCACCACAATGACGTTGAAGCTATAGCCGTCCCGCACTTTCTGCGCGAGCGCGCTATGCACAGCGTCCGCGATCGTGCGTGCGCGGTTTTTACAAGGAATAATAACG
>CACWNR010000021.1 GCA_902762355.1 uncultured Bacteroidales bacterium | reverse complement strand
ATGGGAAAAGTTACTTATTCGCCGGGTATTGAGTTCGTACAGGGCTCCCTGGCAAAACCGAAAAAGCAAGATGGTCACAGCCACGGTGATTACCTGATCGGTACGCACCGCACCGCAGCCACCACCAACCCCGACTGCACGCGTCTCTACATCCGCAAGGCTAACACCTACGGTGTGAACGTCAGCAAGTCGCAGCGCAGCCTCGCAGCGCGCACTCGCTTCTCCGAGGTTCAGGCAGCTGTCAACGAGCGCGTCAAAGACCTCTCGAAGATCGCAGCCGACCGCCAAGCCTTCCTCGAGCAGAAGGACACCGCCGGTGGCAAAAAGACCATGAAATCGTACCTCTGGTACATCTGTGGCCAGGAGTACGACCAAGAGCACAACGGCTAATAGGCTACGCCTGACCGCTACGCTGTAAGACCACTGCGTTGAAAGACCGCTACGCTGTAAGACCGGCCTGCGGCCTGTAAGAAAGGAGCGCTTCGGCGCTTCTTTTTTTTCGTTTTTATTTGCATATATCAAAAAAAAGCAGTACCTTTGCACCCGATTTCGATTGGAGGATGGATTTGACTGCTTGCAACCTCGTGAAAAAATGCTAAAACTTGTGCCGCAAGCTTAAACAGTCGCTTGTGGTTATTTTTTGATAAAAGGAATAGTAACAGTGCATTATTTATTTACATCAGAATCGGTGTCGGAAGGACACCCGGATAAGGTAGCGGATCAGATTTCGGACGCTATCTTGGATAATATGTTGGCACAGGATGCGGGTGCGCATGTGGCATGCGAGACGCTGTGCACGACCGGTCAGGTAGTGATCGCCGGTGAGGTGAGTTGTAAGGGTTGGGTTGATCTGCAGTTGGTAGCCCGTAAGACGATTGCAGAGATCGGATATACGAAGGCTGCGTATAAGTTCGAGGCAGAGAGTTGCGGCATCTTGGCGGCATTGCACGCGCAGAGTCAGGATATCAACCAGGGTGTGAGTCGTGCGAACGCCGAGGAGCAGGGAGCCGGTGATCAGGGCATGATGTTCGGTTACGCGACGGACGAGACGGATAACTACATGCCGTTGACGCTGGATCTGGCGCACACCTTAGTGTATACGCTCGCGCGTATTCGTAAGGAAGGCAAGCAGATGACGTATCTGCGTCCGGATAGCAAGAGTCAGGTGACGATCGAGTATGACGAGCAGAACCGCCCCGTTCGGATCGATACGATCGTGCTGAGTACACAGCATGATGAGGAGGTAATGGTGAATGGTGAATGGTTAATGGTGACGCCGGAGATGATCAAGAAGGACATCATCGATATCCTGTTGCCGCGGGTGGCGACGCGGGATAGCCGATATGCTCATCTGCTGCACGCATTCCTGGAGGACAAGAACGCGAAGTTGCTGGTTAACCCGACGGGTAAGTTCGTGATCGGTGGTCCTCACGGCGACACGGGTCTGACGGGACGCAAGATCATCGTAGATACATATGGCGGTCGCGGTGCTCACGGCGGCGGTGCGTTCAGCGGAAAGGATCCGTCGAAGGTGGATCGTTCGGCAGCTTATGCGGCTCGCTGGATCGCGAAGCATCTGGTAGCAGCGGGCGTAGCGCATGAGGCGTTAGTACAGGTGAGCTATGCAATCGGTGTAGCTAAGCCGGTGTCGCTGTATGTGAACACGTATGGCACGGCGAGGATTGCGATGAGCGATGCAGAGATCGCACAGAAAGTAGGTGAGTTGTTTGATCTGCGTCCGGCGGCTATCATAAGGGATCTGAAGTTGACACAGCCGATGTACGAAGAGACGGCTAAGTACGGTCATGTAGGCCGGACGAACGAGGTAGTAACGAAGACGTTTATCGACGCGGAAGGGAATACGTTCAGCCGCGAAGTAGAATTATTTACATGGGAGAAATTAAATCGATTGACAGAAGTCAAAAACGCCTTTGGGCTGTAATCTCCATCGTGTTCTCCGCCGTGGTGCTGGATCAGGTGATCAAGCTGCTGGTGGTGCGCAATATGGCGTTAGGCGAGAGCCATGAGGTGACCTCATGGTTCTGGATCTGCTACGTAGAGAACAACGGCATGGCGTTCGGCATCGAGTGGTTTTCGAAGTTAGCATTGACGCTGTTCCGTCTGCTGGCGGTGGGACTGCTGGGTTGGTACGTAAGTACGCTGGTGAAGAAACCGGAGGTATCGGACGGCTATATCGCCTGCATCGCGTTCATCATCGCGGGTGCGTTAGGCAACATCATCGACTGCGTTTTCTACGGTAAGTTGTTCGGTTACGCGGGTTGGTTCTTCGGCCGGGTAGTCGATATGTTCTATTTCCCGCTCATTCATAACAGTGCCGGCGAGGTGATTTTCTTCCGTCCGGTGTTTAATTTTGCAGACAGTTGTATCACATGCGCAGTAGGCGTTATATTGCTGTTCTACTTACGTTACTTGCGTTAACGTTAGTGGGTTGTCGTCCGAAAGGGATCCTGCACTCATGGGAGATGCGGGATCTGCTGGTTGATCTGCATAAGACGGATGCGTTGCTGCAGACGAAATGCAACACGTGCAGCAACGAGACGAAAGCGATCTACTACGCGCAGGTGCTGGCGGCGCATGGTGTGACGCAGGCGCAGTTTGACTCGTGCCTGGCGTGGTACACGGCGCATCCGCAGCTGTTCGATAAGATCTACCCGAAGGTGCTGAAAGAATTGGATAAAGAACGCGAAGCGTTCCTGGCACTGCATCCGGAGTATGCGGAGGTAGCGGTTACGGATGAAGGGTTACAGGTTACGGGAGACTCCCTGCCGGTGTTCACGCGGCGGGAGATGGACAGCGTCCTCTGGGTGGCAGCACACGGATACGTGAACAGTTGGAACCCGCTCACTCTGCCACCGGACACGTCAGTGCATGATTTTATAGATGAGTTCTTTCCACAGCTCCGGATCTCGGGCGGTGGGGTTGTTGATACCCTTGAGACGGGCGTCGGTGTCTCGGAGGTAGCCCACGATTAAGAAGGTTTTTCCGGCAGGATATCGTCTTGCCGCCATCTCATAATCTTTTACGAAGTAGGGGTTGATTCCCAGTTCCTTCGCCACGACGGCGGGTGCTTTGACCGGCATGTAGTGATACATGAGGAGGTTGGAGAAGAAGGTGAAAAGCGGCGCCATCTCCCGGATCATGGGGTGGTCTTTGGAGGACGCGAAATACTGCGTGATGCGGTTGGCTTTGGCTATATCGCCGCGGATGAGTGCGGCCTGCAGTTCCATGATGTTGTAGTCCTTGGATATACCGATGTTACGCTCGACGAGTGCAGCATCGATGGTGTTGACGCCTTCGGGTCTGCCGGCAATGAGTTTGTCGAGGGCTCCCACTATTGCCGATAAATCTGTTCCTATATGATCAGCTAATAGCGGCGCTATCTTCGGGTCTATCTGCAGTTCCGGATGATCTTTCTTGAAGTCCGCTATGTAAGCGTTGATCCATTTCTCTACTTCGTAGTCACGGAGTTTATCCGACTGGAGCCAGACGACCTGCGGGTGGTCTTGGACGGTTTTCCAGATGTTCTGCCGTTTATCGGGTTTGCCGTTGTAACAGAGCACGAGAACGGTTTGCTCCATGATGGCATGGAGGTATGACTCGAGTGCTTCCCATTTCTTGACGGTCTGCGCTTCGCGTACGATAACGACCTTACGTCCGCCCATCATGGCGTAACCGCGTGCGGCGGAGATGACGGGTGCTATATCGGCTCCCGGCAGGTCACGACCGTAGAGTATCTGTTGGTCGAACTCACGCGCCATCTCATCGAGGGCGTTGTCGGCGATGAACTCGTACACGCGGTCGATGTAATAGGGTTCTTCTCCGCAGAGGACGTAGATGGGTGCGTATTTACCGGCCTTCAAGGCGGACATTATGTCAGGGAACTTCGTTACCATGGGTGAATGTATGAATGTATGGATGTATGAATGTATATCATGTATTTGTATTTGGAGCGGTCGAGGGGTTGGTAGCCTTCGTCCAGCAGCATGTTTTCGAAACAACTGTGGGTATCCCGGTACTCGGGTTTGGTCTTGAACTGCGGCGAGAAGGAGCAGAACACGATGGGGTGCTCGGCGGCGATGATCTCGCGGTATTTGGCGGTATAGACAGAGTCGTATATATTCGACCAGAACTCATTGAATCGTGCAGCTTCGCAGCCGGTTACGGAGCGGAGGAGGTGATTCTCCTGTCCTACGGACAGGATAGATGATTGATGATAGATGATAGATAGACTATCCTTATCGGTTTTGTATTGGAGCAGGCGGGATTGTTCGGCTTGGCGGATGGCGATGCCGGTATAAGGAGCGACAGAGGAGATGGTCTGCGTTTTAGTGAGATCGTTATTACCGATGCTGTTGGTGGTCATGCGATAGACGACGATGGTACTGAAGATAGCGAGCACGATAAAGAGATAGCGACGCATGGAGGCTTCGTAGGAGATCGCAGCAATAGGAAGCAAACAAAGTACCGCGGGGAAGAGTTTGAGCCAAGCGGTATCAGTTCCTAATGTCGCAACTATCAGGATAGCTGCGCCGATTAGGATTTGTGATTGGTGATTGGTGATTTGTGATTTATAATTTCCTAAGGCTATTACAAGCACGAAGGCGGAGATCAGATAGGTCAGATCTGTGTTATACCACTGATGGGGTTTGATATAATAGAAGACGAGAGCTACGAGGAACAAGCCGCACAGGATAGATGATAGATAATAGATGATAGATGAACCTTTTTTGATCGTCGCTTTTCCCAGGGCTACGACAGCAATGGCCATGAAGGCGTAGAGGATCAGTTTGCCGGCGTTGGTCCATAGTTTGGTGAGCATGGGAAGGAAGTCATGACTCGTCATGGCTGCGTCCATCGGAGAAGGGGTGATGAAGGCGTAACCGAGCAGATAAACGATGCCGGCAGTCGCGGCTGCGATAGGGATGTAATAAAGGGAGCGCTTGCGCCAAAGAGGAAGAAGCACTAATAATGCTAAAATGTTCGGAAATCTTGCGGCAACTGCCAAACCCAGAATGATAGATGATAGATGATAGATGATAGATGAACTTTTGGTTGCACAGACCCATAAGACAGACAGCAGCAAGACCGATAAGGTGCCGGGACTGAATTCCTGGAAGGCACCGTAACCCATGAAGACGAAGGCGAGTGCGAGCCAATGGAGGTTAGTGCGTCGTTGCTCTTTGTCGAGTAGGAACACGTAGGGCAAAGCGATCGCTGCGACCGTACATAACCAACCGAAGAGGCGTAATGGCAGGAGTTGTGCACCGAAGAGACGGACGATGGCACCTCCGGTGAGGAGGGTTCCGACAGCCATCCAACCGCCCTCTAAATGCTCGTACTTATAGAGCCAATAGAGCGGGTCTTGGTGGTTTCCAAAACCAGCCACCACAAACCAGAGGGTGTACGCCAACGCGGCGACCAAGAGGCTTATTGATAATATGCGTGAATGAGGTCGCAAATCAAATGTACTTGTTCGATAGTCAGATCATAAAAGAGCGGCAACCGCACGAGACAATCGGCATAGCGGTCGCAGTTAGGCAGTTCACGACCATCGTGGCGTGACTTATAGTACTCGCTCGAATGCAGGCTCAGATAATGGAAGACCGCCCCTACCCCGTTGTCCTTGAGGTACTTGATGAAGGCTGTTCGCTCTTCGAGTGACGGCAAGACGAGGTAGAACATATGCGCATTGTTGGTGGCATAGTCGGGGATGTCGGGGAGCGAGAAGAAGTGTTTATCCGCAAGCGGTTTAAGACGTTTATAGTACGTATCCCAGAGGTACTTACGTTTAGACTGGATGGCGTCGAGGTTCTCGAGTTGTGCCCAAAGGAAGGCGGCATTCACTTCGGATGGCAGGAACGAGGAACCCAGATCAACCCAACCGTATTTATTCACTTCGCCACGGAAGAACTCCGCGCGGTTGGTGCCTTTCTCCCATATGATCTCTGCGCGGCGCACAAAACGCTCATCGTTGACTACGAGCAGTCCTCCTTCGCCTCCGGCGGTGATGTTCTTCGTCTCATGGAAGGAGAAAGCGGCCAGGTGGCCGATGCTGCCTAATGGCTGAGGGATTTGTGATTTTTGATTTGTGATTGGTGATTTGTAGTAGCTATCGATGGCTTGGGCGGCATCCTCGACGACAAGCAGGTTATGCTTCTTGGCAACGGCCATGATGGCGTCCATGTCACAGGCGATGCCGGCGTAATGAACGGGCACGATGACGCGTGTACGCGGGGTGATGAGTGCTTCGAGTGTCTCGGCATCGATATTAGGATTGCGCTTCATCGAGTCGGCAAAAACGACCTTTGCTCCTTCACGCAGGAAAGCGAGTGCGGTGGAGACAAAGGTATAAGAAGGCACGATGACCTCGTCCCCCGGTTGGAGGTTACAGAGCATGGCGCACATCTCGAGTGCATCTGTACCGGACGAGGTGAGCAGGGTCTTACGAAAACCATAGCGCTGTTCGAACCAAGCCTGACAACGCTTGGTGAAGGTACCGTTACCGGATAGTTTGCAGGTATAAACGGCTTCGTACATGTAATGGGCTTCCTTGCCCGTCAAATGAGGTTGATTAAAGTTTATCATAGAAAAAATACTATTACTCCGATGATTATTAGGCCGATGGCGAGTGCTTTGCGGCGGGTGATGGTCTCCCTGAAGAAGAGCCAACTGAGGGCAGGTACAAAGAGGTATGCCATGCTCTCGATGATGGACAGTTCTTTGAGTTGGAGCCCCTGATGCATGCACCAGATGTTCGCGACCATGGCGGCGAATAGAATGGTATAGCCGCTGATGACCCAGGGGTTGATGTATTGTCGCCACCAAGGCGTGTAGGCCTGACGTGCTCCTTGCTTGAGCAGCATCTGTGCGCAGGCAGAAACGAAGACGACTACTATGGCGATCAGGGCGTATCTCATGCTTTAGCCAAGAGGGTTATACCGGCAATGATGATGACCGAGCCGATGATGTTGGGTATCGTGATGGCTTCGCCGAAAAGGAGCGCGGCGAAGAGCATAGTGAAGATGAGGGTCGTGCCCTTGAAGAGATAGGCGGTGCTTAGTTCGATGCGCTTGAGCACTTGTTGCCAGAGGATCGCATAGAGGGCGATGACGCCTACGGCGGCGATGAACCACAACAGGTATAGCGGCGAGAGGAACGCCTCCCGCGCCGCCATCTTCGTGCAGATGCCGGTACAAGCGTACAGCAGGTTGATTCCTATCAGCGCGCTAACCGTAAGAACTTGGCGGGATTGCCTACCCATATCTCTCGATCTCCTATGTTTTTTGTTAGTACAGCTCCCATGCCGAGTGTGGCATAGTCACCAATGGTGAGGTTTTCCCGGATGGTAGCGTTAAAGCCTATATGTACGCCGCGTCCTATCTTGAGGTAACTGCCGACGCAGGCCTGTGCGGCTATATGACAGAACTCCCCTACCTCGTTGTCATGTCCCATCGTGGCACCCACCATCATGATCGATCCTTTGCCGAGTTTGGTTCCCGGCGACATGGCTACCTGGGGCATGATGACAGTGCCGGCTCCTAACTGGACAGACGGGGCTACGTACGCCATGGGGTGGACGAACGAGGCCAGTCGGTCATCGGGGATATGCAGATCTTCGAATAGCTGTATGCGTTCCTGATTGCCATCTATACGCAGGATGGCATTGATGAACCAATAGCCTTCGTTGAGCAGGCGTTTGGCATCTTCGACCCGCCCGATAACGGGATAGCGGTCGATGCATTCGCCCACGGGTGTACGGTCATTGAGCAGTCCCGCCACCTCGAGATCGGTGGCACCCAACCGTGCGGCATGCTCGATGGCTGCCGCAATGACGACAGCGTTGCCTTGACCACCTAATATCGCTACTTTACGACTCATAACACTTGCTCGATGATGAAGTTAGGACGTTGTTTGGTTTCGAGGAAGATGCGGCCGATGTACTCACCCAAGATACCGAGGAAGGCGAAGTTGAGTCCGAAGAGGAAGAGCATCAGCACCATCATAGATGTCCAACCGGTGAGGACGTTGCCCATGAGTTTGTAGATGATGAGTGCGACGGCGGCGATCATACTGCCGATGCAGAGGAACGCGCCCATGTACGTCACCATGCGGATGGGGAACATCGAGAAGGAGAAGATGCGGGCGAAAGTGAGGGCGAGCATCTTGGAGAGGTTATAACCGCTCTTGCCGGCGAATCGTGCATCGCGTTTGAGCGGAACCGCCACGTACTTACTGCCAATGAAATAGAGCAGACTGACAGCTGTTGCGGTCTTCTCCGGAAAACGACGCAGCTCCTCGACCACGCTCTTTTTCATCACGCGGAAGATACCAAGTCGCGGCATGGTGTGGATATCGGTGATGGAGTTGGACACGCGCTGGAAGAGTCGCGAGACGGCAATCTTCATGCGGCTGTCTTTGCGTTCTTCCCACTGCGCGATCGCCATCGTGGCTTCCGGTTCAGCGAGCAGGGCATCGATCAGCACGGGTATATCTTCGGGACGATCCTGCAGGTCAGAGTCCATGAGGACGATCAGGTCTTTGGTGGTGAGCGATAGTCCGGCAGCGATCGCGTTCTGCTGGCCGAAGTTACGGCTGAGACGTGCGATACGCAGGTGATTGTACTGCGCCCGCGCTTCGTTCATCACCTCCCACGAGTGATCGCGACTACCGTCATCGACGAGGATGATCTCGTAGTCCTTGGCGATGTCCTCGATCACGGCCGTTAAGCGACGGAGCAACTCCGCTATGACCTCTTGGTCGTTATAAATCGGTACTACTATGGATAAACTTTGTTTATACATTTATGATTTATGATTTTTGATTTATGATTTTTGATTTATGATTTTTGATTTATGATTTGATCGTCACGATAAATCGTGTATCCTGTTCTGTCGGCACTGCAGGTCAGTTCGTGCGGGGCATCAAAGACGACACTGCTGCGTGCGAGTGCTTTGGTTTTGACCTCGATAGGCAGTCCTAACGCCACCTCGATGACGCCCTTGAGGAAGTCGTATCCGGTGCTGAGTTGGACGAGATCGGAACCGATAAAGTCGCCGCCCATCCGTCCGGCAATCTCCATGACGACTACCCTGCCCTCTTTGGTGATCCTGTACTCTGAGTGCGACGCACCGTTCGTCAGGCCGAGTGCATCGAGTGCACGGCGGGTGATGGCGAAGATACGCGTTTGCATGTCCGCCGGCAGGGTCGAGGGCTGATGGTGCGCCAGTTCCACAAAATGCGGTGCACCGGTGGTGGTCTTATCCGTTATCTGGAGCGCATGATGGACGCCGTTCTGCGATATCATCTCCACACTTATCTCCCGTCCTTCGATAAACTCCTCCACGATCGCCTCGCCGTTCAGTGAGAGCGCTTTGGCTTGGGTGATAGCCGCCTCGAGATCTTCGGGACGCTCCACTTTCTGCACGCCCAGACTGCCGCTACGATCCGTTGGTTTGACAATCAACGGATATTGGAGATTGGATATTGGATATTGGATATTGGACAAGGGGCAATCGACGCCGGCGGCGGTGAGGATGCGGTGCATGAGTTGTTTGTCATGTGCCTTCACAGCGGCCTCGTAGGGATTGCCGGGCAGTCCCATCTGTTCGGCCACGTAGGCCACGGTGGGTGCGGCTACATCGCTGGCGATCGTGCAGATGCCGTCGATATGCTCTTCGCGGCAGAGACGCAGGATCTCGTCTTTCTCCGTGATGGACACGGGATAAAAGACATCGCATACATCCTTGCATACGGCGCCCTGAGGCCAGGAGAAACAGATTGTTCTCAGCCCCATCTGCTTGGCGCGCTCCACTACCGGAAGCTGCAAGTAACCGGCTCCTATGATGGCTAATGTCTGAGACATTTTAGATTTTTGATTTTTGATTTTTGATTTTGAGTTGGACGATGGCATAGCGGCCGTTGCGGACTTTCCATACGATCTCGGTCGGGACGCCGTAGTGTTTGTCTATCTGTTCGCAAACGCGCTGCAGGGCAGTATGTTCGCGGGTGTAGTTGAGGTCGGTGAAGATATACATATCCTCGCGCAGGAGGGCGCGATAACTGTGTCCGACGGGTTTATTGAACGGGCACCAGGTGAGCCAACCGAGCGTATATTTGCGGCTCTCGTAGGGCCACACGTGCCAGGGGGTGGTGGCCTCCATGAACATCGATGTTCCGATGGTGGTGACGTACGCTTCCCGGGGCACGTACTCGAGCAGAGTCTGCTGCATACGACTCCACATGTAGCGGTTGTATTCGGCCGTGGTACTCTCTTCGTAGGTCTGGTAGCCGTACCATGCGCTGAGACCGATCAGGGCGATGCCGATACCCCAGCGGCGTTTGAGTCCGGTGGTGTTCGGCAAGAGCATGAAGTCCGTGGCGATCATAGGCGCAAGCATGCAGAGGAAGACACGGTTCTTGAGGAATCCGTCCAGGCTGACATGCACGATGAGGATCATCATGAAGAGCGTATAGAGCACGAGGAAGATCCGTTTGTCGCGGTTTCCGGTGGTAAGGATCATGAGCACCAGGAGGGCAAAGAGGATAACGAGTTCCACGGCGTATTTATCGAGTCGGTGGAGGTTCTGCAGTTGGGTCTTGAACGGCACAGCTCCCACGACAGCACTGAGTTGACGGATAGCCGGCAGGTCGATCTGCTCGGCATCGGGAATGAACCGCAGCAAGAGTTGGTAATCCATCGGATCGATACCTTCGGGCAGTTGTGCGGTGGTCATGCGATAGGCGTTGGGATTGTCGTTGAGTTGTGCCCTGAGTTGGTTGTACTCGCGGAAGTATTTCCATTCGGGATCGCGGTCATAGACGGCTTTGTTGGCCACGCGGCAGCCCACGACAGCCGTGAGCATGACGACGACCGCGATATACTTGCGCCAGTTCAGACGATAGGTATAGACGATGATGGGAGCCATGAGGAGTCCTACCAGCCCCGCCGCCATGAAGCGTATCAGTGCAGCGATGATGACGAGCAGTACTCCACTCCAACGGGCTCTTTTGCGTTCGCGCAACAGCAGCATACAACCCGCAAGACAGATGAGTCCGGCGGTGGTGGTGAACTGGAGCGCGATGATGATGCGTGCCCAGAGGACGTAGAGGACGATGAGCCACAGGACGCGTTCCCACCGCGCGCGGTTGGGCGTGGTGAGGATGCAGTAACTGATGACTGACATCGAGAGTATATGCAGGATGGCGAACGAGAGCGTGTACCACTCGATAGCGGTTGTGAGGCTGTATAAGGCCGCGAGCACCGCGCCGTAGATGACGTTGATATAGACCAGATGGTAATCCGGTGTTCCGCTGTAAGTGCCGTTGGCGATCATGCACATCATGACGTCATCGTTCTCCTCAAAACCCAGAGGTAACACCCATGCCATCACCGCAAAGAACACGATGTTGAACAGCAGTACTATGTATCGTAGATTTTTGATTTTCGATTTTTGATTTTTATTCCCAGTGTCTGTCTTTTGCGAAGAGTCGGCTTGCGCCGTGCAGGAGTGTAGTCGCCACCAGATGCCGTCCATAGGAAGGACTATAGTGCCCGATACGGCGGGCGTTCGCCATGCGCTGACGCATGGTGTGGAACTTACGTGCAAAACGTCCTTTGGGTGCCGGTTGCGTATGTTCGGGTTCTATCAGGCGGCCGTCTAATAGGTCGTTCAGCAGGTGCTCGGCTCTAAGGGCTAAGTGCGCATCGTTCGTATAGAACAGTGCCTCGTTCTGCGGTAGACCGAGGTGGTTGACGAGGATAAACATGTATAGTTGCCATACGTCCAGCAGGTGCAGGGACGTGAGATAGGTCTTGAGTCGCTTTGCGTCTATCTGCGTTGCGTAGTGATGAAGGAGCAAGGTCAGGTCGCATAACTGACGCAGGTTCGCCCCGCGCGTCATCATATGTTCCCATGAATGGAGCATGATAAGCAGCGCATTGAAGGTGGGCTCGGGGATGGTAAGGGTTACGGGTAATGGGTTACAGGTTACAGGGACGGCATGAGCCATGCCGTAGGCCTCCATGCGGGCATAGCGGCGGTGGTCACAGGGATGCTGCAAATCGACGGTGACGCGATGAATCTCGATGGATATACCATCCGCTATGAGGTTATAGTGCTTGTAGTGATCGAGTTCCTCATCGAACTTGAGGGCATTTGGAAAAGTCTCCCGCATCACGGCACATGCCGGATGGTACTGTGTCTGCCCCACGTACAGATCAATGTCACCATACGCCCGCTGTTCGGGTGAGGGATAGAGGGCAGCCAGCCCGGCACCTTTCATGAGCACGGGTTGTATGCCCGCGCGCGTAAGCGCATCCCATGCGAGGCGCAGCGTATGCAAGATCTTGACTTGCTGTTGGATGGTGCTGACACAAACCGCTTTCATCGGCGGCGTCATGGGAAGCAAGGGAAAGACCAAGGGGGCTGTGCCTTGGCGCATATGCCTATCGAGCAGTTGTTCATCCAACGGCTGCTCCTCTACCGGTAAGCCCCAAAGGGCTGCTTTGACTTGCTCGAGATAGGTCATGCGCTATGCGTTTTGCGGCCTAGGATAGACCGCATGGTTAGGAAGAAGTACTTCACGTCCGTCCATAACGGATGCTGTAAGTACTCCGTGAGGTATTTATCTTCGCTGGCGAAGAGTTCGTCAAACGTGTCCGGATGGTCGATGTAGAACGGCGGAATCAGTCCGGGTTTGGACAGCGTACGCTTGTCCTGCAACCACTTGGGATAGGTCTCGAACATCGTGCGACTGAGCGGCCGTACCCCCACCAGTTTGACATCGCGTTTGAACCAGTTGATGAGCATCGGTAGTTCGTCCAGCCAGTACTTACGCATGAACTTACCCCAGGTGGTGATACGGAAATCGTCGTTACTCTTATCGGCGATGTCCATGCCCCCGCGGGCATCGAACACGTATTTCTGGATGTACTCGGCGTACGGGTGCATCGTGCGGAACTTATAGAAATACTTGATCTCTTTGTTCTTGCACACCCGCGGCAGTTTGATCAGCGGGCCATAGACCTTAATCTGTTCTTGCGGGTACGGCTGCGAGTGACGGTGGGCGAACACATACTCGATATGCCCCATCGGCACTATCTCATCGACCTCAAAACCGCAGTAATAAAGTCGTCCAAGTACCTCGGTCTTGGAGAGCATACGCTTGCGGCCTTTGGTCAGGTCGTAATAGAGACGACTGGTGAGCATGAGGCGCGGTACTACGCGTTTATGGAAGAAATAAATGCAGTAGATGAGCCAGTTCAGTCCCCACGGGTAGCGTTTGAGGATCTTCGATTTGATATACTCCTGCGGCCGGTAGCAACATACATAGCGTCCCTCGTCCGGCAGTTTTTGGTTGACGATGCAGAACCGACGGTTGATGCCTTTGGCATCATTGAGCAGTGTCAGATCGACAATCGTCTCGTATTGATAGTCTTGCAGTTGCAGGAAAGCGAAACGGTTGCGGTCACACACCACCTTGGTCAGGCGGGAGTCCAGACGTGCTTTCTTGCGAAGCATGTAATAGTCCGCTTCGGTGGTGACGGAGAGCACAGACTGATGGATGGACTCGATGGACGATTTGCTGCGTTTCTCCTCCTTGTTGGTCACCTGTGCGTCCTTACGTTGCTCAATCTGCATCGCCGGGACGGTCATGTTCGTCGCATACTTCCAGTAATGCTCCATGACGACGACGAAGGTCTCGAGCGCACCGACGATGAGAATGGTCCACATGGCCACGCGTGGCGAGAGGTTATAGGGTAGTTGCGGCAGGATCCACCAGCATAGTCCGATCAGGATGCCGGCGTCGGCAATGAGCGACAACAGCGACTGCCAGAACCATGTATCCTTGTACGAACGGTAGAGTTGGACAGCGAAGCCCACGATGATCCATGCGGCGGTCAAGACGCCGAACAGTGCCCAGTAATGCACGATCTCACTCTTGTCAGACACCCAGCGCCAAAGCATGCACAGCAAGGCTGCCAGCAGCCACACCAGCACGTCTACCGCTATTCTTCTATGCCATCCTTCGCGTATCATTTATCATTCGCATCATTTGCATCATTCTCACCATTATATCGGTTCTTCTTGCCATAGACCACCCATTTATCCAGCGCCACGAGGACGGCCGGTACCACGGTGAGGGTCAGGACGATCGCCACGAAAGCACCTACGGCGAGACAACCGACGATGTTACTGATCATCAGATCGTCGATGAAGATCGCCATCACACCTGGGCCAAGCACCATGATGAGACCGGACGTGAGGATCGTTCGTATCGATCCTTTGTACGCGGCGCATATCGCTTCAACGGGGTACATCGTCTTACGGTTCTCGCGGTAGTAGTTCGCAAAGAGGATGCCGTAATCGATGGTGGCACCCATGAGGATGGCCTGCACGATGAGATACGCCAGATAGAGCATCTGACCCGTCACCCAACCGGCCACGACAACGTTCATATATACTGCGGTCATCACCGTCACCACGAGGATCGTCGGCACAATGACGGACTTGAAGGTCAGCGCCACGATGAGGAAGATGGACAGGATCGTCAGTAAGGAGACGACGCCCATCTCATGATCGAAGCCGCCCCGCATCTCCGCGTACATCACCGACTCGCCCACGTAATAGTGTTCGTGTGTCAAGCGGGCGTCCGCAACGGCTGTGAGCGTATCCACAAACGCATAGGTCTGCGGCGACTCCTTGGGCAGCGAGGAGAGGACGACGAGCAGCGAGTGATCGGGTTTGCGCAGTTGGCCTAAACCATCCTGCATCTGCGCCTTTATATCCTTGGCTTGCGACTGGATGCTATCGGGTAATATATCCGCCAGACGCGGGTCATAAACGAGCGTGTCGCACAGGAAAGCGAGCAGAGGTTCAAAGCCCATACGCAGGGTATCACTGCGCCCGTTGACGGCACCGTAGTAGTCGTACAAGAGCGACATCTGCGCCGGTGTCACGGGTTCCGCCTTGACGTTGGAGAGCTTCATCAGACGCGCTAACTTATGCGCCATCTGCTCGGCATCGTAGGTCTTACCGCCGAAGACTAACTCGGTGAACAACTCTGCTTGCAGGTCTTCGCGACTCGGTCCTTTGCGTTTCTTCTCCGTCGGTTGCGGTAACACGCCTGTCGGTTGGGCAGCACGTGCCGTGTCGGTGCTATGCAGCGAACGCTGGAGGTCGGCTACCGCTCTTACGATTGCCTCTGTATCCAACTCTGAAGGCTGTTTGGCCTTGGGTTGTTCGGTCTTCTTGGGCGGGTTAGCAAAAGCCAATAACTCCTCGTCCGTAAAGGAGTCTATTCCGAACGCACGAAGGAGTATATTGAGTTCTTTGGGCGTCAGCGAAGCGTTCGCATTCGCCAAGTCCATGAGGTATGCGCGTTGACCTAACAACGTACGTTGTTCGTCCGACACCATTCCGGCAAGGCCTTTGCGGTTGAACAGGTCGTCCACCAGCAGGTGCACATATTGCAACGGACTCATTTTCTTCGCCTTACCCGGTGCGTACCCATAGACGAGTTGGGTCTGGATGAGCGTTGAGCCGATGAAGATAGACATCTCCTTCGTTGTCATCGGCAGACGGATAGCCGCCGTGTCCGTCAGTTTATGCATCTCGACGGAGATAGCGGAGGTCTGCACGGCGTTCAGACGCGTGATGAAGGGGATGAGGGCGATCTTATCAACCGTCACCTCGGGCATCGCCAGGCTGTCGTCCACGATGGACAACGGTGCTGTAGCAGCCGTCAGAAGGGCGATCGTCTCACGTGCTGGTACAACGGTGTCTTCGAGGACTTCGTCTTCGACGATTTGTGGTTTTTGATTTTTGATTGGTGATTTGGGCTCCTCTTCGGCTGCGGGCACATCTAACATCGATTGCAGATCTTCAATCTGTTTTTTCATGTCCTCGTCCAGATACGACGAGAACAAGGGGTTGGATGCGACATGCGTATGCAGGAAGCGAGCGAGGTCAGGGAAGCCTATCTTCTGTTCGGTCGAGTCCTTAGCCTGCATGTAATAGAGCAGCTGCACCATCTCGGGGTTGATCATATCCAGCGCCTCGGGTGGTACGGTTGTTCCTTCGGGCATAAAGTCCTTGAAGTCCGTGATGAGCGAGCGTACGTGGTTCGCCATCTCTGCCGGCGTCAGCGGTTGGGACATCAGCGTCGGATACGAGATCACCGACTGAATACCCGGCTGCGTCATCAGGCTGTCCACGAGGCCGTATATAGCGTCCTCGTCCTGCGTGTCATAGACCAGCACGAACGGGTTGGGACTCGGGAACACTTTCTCTATCTGTGACTCCGACTCGGCGGAGAAGAAGATAGTCGTCTGTCGGCTCAAGTACCAGGACGCTCCGAAGAGCAGTACAGCACCGGTGGCGATCGGTAGTTTATGCCGCGAGATGAAGCGTGCCAACCGATCGGTAGGCGGTACATATGCCCGCTTGGCGGTCTTGTTGATCGTGCGGCGGAAGAGCATCATCAGGGCAGGCAGGGCAGTGAATGTACAGATGAGCGAACAAACGACTCCTTTGGCCAATACGATACCCATGTCTGCACCTATCTTCAGACGCATGAAACAGAGCATCAGCAGACCGACTACCGTCGTCAATGCGGACGACAAGATAGACGGTGCAGCGCGTTTGATAGCGCGGTTGGCCGCCAAGACAGAAGTCTTCTTATCCGTGTGCTCATCCTGCTCCTGACGGTAGCGGTTGAGCAGCACGATACAGTAGTCGAGTGAGAGCACAGCCTGCAAGATCGAGCCGATGAAGTTCGTGGTGATGGACACGGACGGCAATAGTGCGTTCGTACCCATATTCAGCAATATAGCCAGCAGCGCCGTGATCAGGATCACCACGGGCTCAAACCAGCTCTGCGCCATGAGGAACAGCACACCCATGATGATGAACGCCGCGACGATGATGACGGACACAGGCGGTGTCGCACCGTCCTGACTCGTCTCCACCACGCAGTTTCCACCGAAACGGGTGCTGATCTGCTTACCGAGGGCTTTCTGATCGACGGACTTGGGTACATCGAGGTCAAAGACCGTGTGCGTACTGTCCGCGGAATAGCGATACGACACGGCATGTACGTCCGGATAGGCCTCTAACAGCGTTCGGATACCCGGTACTTCTTTGGGAGTCACCCCTTCGAACATAACATGCACGTCCGTTCCCGACATCTGCGCCGATGAGCCGAACTCATCCATCACGATCTCCAGACCTCGCTTCATCTGCGAGTCATCCGGCAAGTACTTGGTCATGTCGGCGTTGACGTTCGTGCGGAACATCATAAAGCCGCTGACGACGGCCAATGCCACCGTGATGGAGAATAATATGTAATGTAAGCTACGTTTCAAATTACCAATTTCCCATTTGTAAGTACGCTACCTCCTTGGGGGTGAGAAAACGCCATTTACCGCGACCGACGTTCTTCTTGGTCAGGCCGGCAAACGAAACGCGATCCAAGTTCACCACTTTATACCCTACTTTCTCGAAGATACGGCGTACAACGCGGTTCTGACCGGAGTGGATCTCCAGACCGATATGCTTGCGATCCTCCTTGGGGAACTCCAAAGCGTCCGGCATGATACGCTCGTCGTCCAGTACGACACCAGCACGGATAATGGCCTCATCGACCTCGTCCAGTTCCTTATCAAGGGTCACGGCGTAGATCTTCTTCTTATTGAATTTCGGATGGGTCAGTTTGGCTGCCAGATCACCGTCATTGGTGAGCAGCAACACACCCGTGGTGTTCCGATCCAAACGACCAACCGGATAGATACGCTCCGGACAAGCATTGCGCACGATGTCGATCACCGTGTGACGCTCTTGCGGGTCATCGGTCGTGGTTACCGTGTTCTTCGGCTTGTTGAGCAAGATATAGACCTTACGCTCGCGACGAACAGGCTGGTCATGGAAACGGATATCGTCCGTCGGCAGCACTTTGGCGCCGAGGTTATCCACCGTCACACCATTGACGGTGATCACGCCTGCCTGGATGAAATCATCGGCCTCACGACGGGAACATATACCGGCATTGGCCAGGTACTTATTGAGACGTACCGGTTTGGTCGGATCCTCCATTTGTTCACGATAGACTTGCTGTTTGTGATGCGAATAAACACCGTTGTTGCGTTTAGGTTTACCTCCAAAAGGTCTCTGCGGACGCTCGCCACCGAACGGTTTTTGCGGGCGGTCGCTGCTGAACGGTCTCAGCGGACGTTCACTTCTCTCTCCGTCCTCGCGACGGAAACGCGGACGAGCACTTACCGGCTCTCCTTCTCTGTGGAAACGCGGACGAGGTCTGCGCTCTCCATTGTTGAAATTGTTTTCAAACATACTTTTCAAATTTCAAATGTAAAATTTCAAATATCAAATTTCAAATGTAGCTCTCCCGAGCTACGTACGTGCGTCGCGCACGCGTTAATTAAATATAAGGTGAAAAGGCAAAAGGGGTCAAACCACCTTTCACCTTTCACTTTTCACTTTTCACCGCTATTAGGCTTCTGCTTTCTCGATAGCCAATTTACCACGGTAGTAACCACAAGACGGGCAAACTGTGTGGTAGATGTGCAGTGCGCCACAGTTCGGGCATGTTGCCAATGTCGGAGCTTTCACTACGTCATGGGTACGACGCTTCGCTTGTCTGGTGTGGCTTTGTCTTCTTTTAGGATGTGCCATGTCGCGCTGGCTATATATCCCTAGCCAGTATAGGGTTTTTAATTATTGTACAATACGTTATTCTATATTAGATCAATTTTCGGGTTCCGGGTCGTCACATAGGTGATCATGGAGGAGAAGTTCCATGTGCTTGTTGCACTCACCCGCTTGGTGACTGTGAACGATCGGAATATTGATACTTACTATTTCATAGGCGAGCCAGGTGAGGTCTAATTGGTGATTGGACATTGGTGATTGGTCATTTTCTTCCTCATCCGACCAGATCTCCTGCTCGTCGTTTATTTCAAGGGGCATCGGGTCGAGGCATCTATCGCACACAACAAAGACAGTTCCGTGAACCGCTATGTTGAGCTGATAGTCCTCCTCCCGGAGATTAAGCGTAGCTTTTGCCTCCACTTTTCCGCTCAGGACTTCCGTTTTCTCCAAGCTTTTGAAGAACGCGTCATCTAGCGTAATATCAAAGCTATGACGGCCTACAGGAAGGCGTTTTAAGTCAATGATATAGTGGTCTTTTTCGCTCATTACGCAAAATCGGCTGCAAAATTACTGCTTTTTTTTGAATTGTGCAAATATTTTGCAATATTTTTTTTAGCACGCCTCAAATTGCTTGAGGAAGCGGACGTCATTTTCGGAGAACAGACGCAGGTCTTTGACGCGGTATTTGAGGTTAGTGATACGCTCCACGCCCATACCAAACGCATAGCCGCTGTACTCCTTGCTGTCGATGCCGCAAGCCTCCAGCACGTTCGGATCGACCATACCACAACCGAGGATCTCTACCCAACCGGTTCCTTTACAGAACGAACAACCTGTTCCGCCGCAGATGTTACACGAGATATCCATCTCGGCGCTCGGTTCCGTGAACGGGAAATAACTCGGACGCAGACGAATCTTCGTCTCCGCGCCGAACATCTCCTTGCTAAAGTACAGCAGTGCCTCACGCAGGTCAGCGAAGCTGACGTTCTTGTCAATATAGAGTCCTTCTACCTGATGGAAGAAACAATGCGCACGCGCCGAGATAGCCTCGTTGCGATACACACGTCCCGGACAGAGCACACGGATCGGCGGTTTCTGCGAGGTCATCACGCGGGTTTGTACGGAACTCGTGTGCGAACGCAGCAACACGTCCGTCGGCTTCTGAACACCGATCTCTTTCTCCACAAAGAACGTATCCTGCATGTCGCGAGCCGGGTGCTCCGGTGCGAAATTCAGCATGCCATACACGTGCTTATCGTCCTCCACTTCAGGTCCCTGCGCAATCGTAAAACCGATACGGGAGAAGATCTCCTCGATCTCTTCGCGCACCAGCGACAGCGGATGACGCGTACCCAGCGCAATCGGATCCGGTGTACGGGTAAGATCGAGTTTCTCGGACTCGGCTTTCTTCGCCTCAAACTGCTCCTTGAGTTCGTTGATACGACCCTCGGTCGTCTGACGCAACTGGTTGAGTATCTGACCCAACTCACGCTTCTCCTCCGGAGCGACGTTGCGGAACTCATTGAACAACGCCGTGATCTCGCCCTTTTTACTGAGGTATTTGATACGCAAAGCCTCGAGTTCCTCGGCGTTGTTCGCCTTCAACTCATTCACCTGCCCAAGCAGCGCTTGTATATTATCTCTTAAAGCCATAATGACGTTAATTTACAAAATCGGGCACAAAATTACAACAAAAATTGCATATATGCAAGTTTTGGGACATTTTTTTGTTCGAAAATACGCCGGAGAGGGGTTTTGTGGCGAGTCTTGACGGGATTCAGGCGGAAGTCTATGGGCTCGAAGGAGACGGGTTCTGTCGGTTCTTCGGCTTGTTTGGCGGCAGCTTGGAGCTCACGATAGATGGCGACGTAGGCATATTGGTAGAAGCGAGAATAGGGCTTCATGCCTGGTTCCGGCTTTTCGCCGCCTTTGAAGACGCGGAAGTAGTGGTTGAGGAAGCGTAGATGCCACTCGAGGCCGGCACGAGAGGTATCGTGCTCAAGGGCATGGGCTCGGCGCTGGGCTTCTTTGATGAGTTCGCGGTTGGCTACACATCCAGCAGACCATGTCTTGGGAAAGTGGTAGGTGTAGAGTTGGAGGACTTTGTCTTGGCGCGGATAGCGGCGCACAATAATATGTTTGCGGTATTTGCGACCTTCTTTGATGTCGTTCATGGCACCACAGAAGTATTCGATGCCCACGGTGGGCTCAAAGTAGCGTACTCCACGGGAATGGAGGACTGAAACCTCGGACGAAGGAATAAAGTGATCGATTGCTTTCTTCAAACCGAGAATTGTGCTTGTTTTTAGATGCCGTGCCATGCGTTATAAACTATTGATATTAAGCTAATTATATCGTAATACATTTTAGTATGGTCTAGGATTCATAGGATAAGGGTACTATGCGGTTTGTTTCTAGACCCAAAACTCGGTGCAAAGTTACAAAAAATATTTGGAATATGCAAATTTTTTGGGCAAATTTTTATGAAAAATAATAATTTGCATATTTCCCAAAAAAGCAGTACCTTTGTGCTGTTTTTTGAAAAAAAAGCATTTGATGGTGTAACCTTTTGGCAATTTCTGTATCATATAAGCAGATATGGCATTTCGTCCGACGGACATAGAACTGATACGCGAGGTGTTGCATGATAGCGACGCACGCGCGTTTGAGACACTGATGAAGCGTTACACCTCGCAGGTCTATGGAGCGGCATTACGGCTGTTGAAGGATGAGAATAACGCGCAGGAAGTTACGCAGATGGCTTTCATTCAAGCATATCGTCAATTGGATAGTTGGCGGAGCGAGAACTTCGGAGCATGGGTAACGATCATCGCAAACCATATCGCCCTCCGACTCATGGAGAAAGAGAAACGACGGCATACGGACCCTTTGAACGAAAATACAGACCCGCCAGACGAGACTTACGACGAGCAGAAAGAGCAGCGCCTGCAATCGCTCGAAGCCGCCGTTGCACAACTTCCCGAAGCCGACCGGCAAATCATCCAATGGCATTATTACGAGGACATCCCTCTGCAGACCATCGCCCAACGCGTCGGGCAAACGGAAAACAATATCAAGGTACGCATGTACCGCATACGCGAACGAATCAAAAAACAAATGCAATCATGACCGATCAAGAATTAGATAGTTTATTCACCGAAAGAGCCAAACGACAACAATTGGTAGAGCAAATTAACGCAACAGTAATGCGTTCCGTTCGTCGCGACTTGCGGCTCAAGACCTTGCGCAAATGGGCAAAGCTTTTAGGCATTTGTTTCGGTCTGCCAGTAGCGGTAGTGGTGTATATCTACGCATTGTTCGTCTTTATGCCAGAGATGCCGGAACAATTACGGGTTCTGAGTATCGCCCTGCCGATTGCCACCATCCTTATTCTGGCTGCGCAACGTTTACATTATTTTTCGCCGGAAGTGTAACCTTTTCGCACTCCGCGTATCATACAAATAGAGGAGCATACTAGTCAACTCCCCAAACAAACATTGTTAAACAATTAAAATTTTTAGTATTATGGAATATATACCTGATAATTTTGTTGGTATCGTTGCCATTATTTTTATTTTTGGTTTGCCTATCATAGCCGTTGTAATGGCTTTCATCAAAAAGATGAAAAAGAATCAGCAGGAGAAAGAGATTCGTCAACTTATTATTGAGAACAAGACGGATCCGGAAACGGCCAAACTGCTCATCAACGAACCCAAGAAAGCAGAACCCCGCAAGCCCGGCACGATTGATCTCGGCACATTGCGTACGGCATGTATCCTGCTCGGCGTAGGTCTCGGAACTTTGATTAACTGGCTGGCGAATATAGCCACAAAGAACATCTATTTCTGGCTGATTATCGCCTTCGGCGTCGGTATCGGAATGTTATGCTCATTCCTCGTTGAATTGCGCCTAGCAAAGAAACAACACCCGACCGAAGAAAATCGGAAAGATGAATAAGTCATAGAAATGGCTCAATAATTCAAAATGGTTCCTCGAACACGTTTCAAGGAGCCATTTTTTATTGGGGCTCTCGCTTGCGCCAAGGCTCATGTGACTGCGGGCAAAGCCCTTGTATAACATTTTTGCCTTGCGCAACTTTTTGCGCACATTTTTGCCAACGCTATGACGTGATTAGGATGATTTTTTTAGGGTTTTAAGCACCCGATAGGCACTACATAAACACCATCTTTGCGACGATAGGCATATTGTCCTCCCGTTAAAATCATCAACACATCCGGCTCGCGAATAGGCATTTGTTTTTCTTTTTGATTGTGCTCAATGATTAAACGTTTCAGTTCGAGTAAATGTTTTGCTCCATCATCAATCTCTCGGCTCCCTAACTTACACTCAATCAACGCATATTTGTCAGCGTTCATATGCAGGACTATATCAGCCTCCAAGCCATACCGATCATGGTAGTACGACAAATGAGAATAAAAGTTATTCTGAGTGAACGCTCGCAGATCCCGAATACATAATTGCTCAAAGATAAAACCGAATGTTTTCAACTGCATCTGTAGTGCCTCTGGTGATAATTCTAATGCTGCAACAGCCACAGACGGATCACAAAAACAACGCTTAGGTGTACTACGTATTACTGTTTTACTCCTGATGGCTGGACACCATGCGTCTAGATCGTCAATTACATATAGTTTCTCCAGGGCTTTTATATAGTCGTCAAATGTACCTCGTGAGCATTCAATGTTATCCGAAGCGGTGACATCAGCCAATATGGATGTCTTTAAGGCTAACGTGGAAATATTGCGTGCGTACGAACGTAGAATCATGCGCGTTAATTTAGGATTGCGCGATACCTTATCTACATTCGATATATCGTATTCGCAAACGGAAGTAACATAATCGTTGGCTGTCAATAACTTAGCTACATCGGTCTTTGCCTGTAGAGTCGCAGGCCATCCTCCTCTACATGCAGCAAAGATAATATCCGCTATACTCATTCGGGATATTCCCTCTATGTCCTGATTCGGGTCATCAAAGAGAGCTTGCAAACTGACTTCACCGGTAGATTCTTTCGATTCCCACAAACTCATCGGTAACATCTTCATTCGAGTGATGCGCCCTGTACCCGTATGCATTATCTCAGATGAATCAACAGCGTTCGAACCTGTTAATATAAATTGCCCAGGCAGAGAACGTCTATCTACTTCCATTCGCACAGCATCCCATATTAGAGGTATGTCCTGCCATTCATCAATCAAACGAGGAGTATCTCCGCGCAAGAGCACGCTAGGAGTAGTCATTCCCGTTGCCAAATACTCAGCGCGCTTATCCGGATCTTGCAGAAAAATCGTACTCTTTGCTTGTTGGCCTGCAGTCGTTGACTTTCCACACCATTTAGGTCCTTTAATATACACGGCTCCAATGGCTTCTAAACGCTCCTTCAATTCAATGTCTGCTACTCGTTCTAAATACTCCATAGTGATACCAATTCAAAATTTGCTGCAAAGGTAGTAAAAATAAATGATATATGCAAATATTTTTGAAAGTTTTTTTACTTTGTTATGAAAAATTGATGTTTTTTATTATGAAGATTTGATGTGTTATATTGTGAAGATTTGATGTGTTTTATTACGAAACTTTGAGAGATTTGAGATTTGGCGCATTTTTAATCACCGAGTTGGCTGTATTTTGTTCGGTCATTTGGCGGAGCTCTGTTTGGAAAGATGGCGAAGTTTTGCTTGGGAACTTGGCAATATTTGTATAAATCAAACGAGAAACTTGCATATCTCGAAAAATTTTTGTATCTTTGTGCTGATTTTTGGGGAAAATGACGTTTTGTTGTAAGATTTGGGCAAGAAAATCGTATTACATATAGAAAGCCTATATAAAAGGTTACGGAATCAAACATGACGCACGAGCAGTTTACGCAAATATATTTACCGTTTAGCGGAAAGATGTATGCGCTTGCATACAACTTGCTCCGTAACCGTGACGAGGCGCGAGACTGCTTGCAAGATGTGTACTCCGAGTTATGGGTCAAACGGGACACGATAGAACCCGACAAACCACCACTTCCGTTTGTTTTAACGATGGTGCGAAACAACTGCCTTGACCGTCTCAAGTCCAGAAGTGCACAAGCAGATGACGAAACCCTTGAGACGCTTTTAGACCACAACACCGAAAATCAAATTGACGCGGCAAGTGACCTTAACGCAGTGTTCCAACTGATTGAAAAACTACCTCCCGACCAGCAAACAGTGCTTCGATTACGCACGATTGACGGACTGGAGGTCGAACAGATACAAGAACTGACCCATTTCAGTCGCGAAAACATTTATACCTTGCTATCGAGAGCAAGAAAAACATTAAAAGAACTGACTGCAAAACTATGACATACACTATGAACATAGAACAAATCAAATCGTTACTCGCTCGTTTCTATGAGGGGCAAACGACACCGGAAGAAGAAAGGCTGCTGGCTGATTTCTTCCGTCGTGAGGATGTGCCGGAAGATTTGCAGCAAGACAAGCAACTCTTCCTA
>CACWNR010000020.1 GCA_902762355.1 uncultured Bacteroidales bacterium | reverse complement strand
CACCGTAACGGAAGTGCTCAAACCCGGTATCCACAACCATGTCGTCTATCTGACCGATGATCAGGGATTGTCCGAACCGCTACTCATCGAGGTGGAGGTGACGACCGAATGTCCGTACGACGAACCCGAAACGGGTAAGTATCCGTACAACATGTCGCTCTGCGGACAGGTTAAGATAGGCGATGTCTTTGATTCCGACCCGAATGACAAAGTTATTGCCCTCTACAACAATGAGTGCGTCGGTATGGCGAATGTGGACTTCGACAATGTGACCAATAAGTCCAGAGTGTACCTCACCATCTTCGGCAACGATAAGATGAATCGCAAGCAGATACATTTCCGCCTGTGGCAAGCATCGACCGGCAAGATGTACAACCTGACCACCGACAGGAACATCCTCTTTGCTCACGGCTACGTCTATGGTTGCGATGGTAACCTCGTTATCCTGACTGCGGGAGGCAGCGAGACGCAGAATATCGCTCTCCACAGCGGATGGAACTGGATATCTACCCATCTCGACTTGACGACCACCAAGGGCCACCTCAACACCTGCGTCACCGCTTCCAATCCTTGGAACGAGGGCGATCTCATCAAGAACCCCAACGCTCGCCAGTTCGCTTCCTATAACGCCGCTTCCGATGGCTTCGTAGGTACGCTCACGGGACTCCATTTCTCGCAGATGTACATGATGTACGTGGAGCAGGAGAACACGATGCAGATCGCCGGAGATAAACTGTCGGCTGACTCGCTCACTATCCGCGTACGCGGCGACGGTCAGTGGAGTCCGATGCCGTGTCTGCTGGACGAACCTGTCTCTGTGACCAAGGCACTCACAGCCTACTACGACTACGCGTCCCAGGGCGATATGATCAAGGCTCACAACCGCTTTGCGTACTTCTCCGAGGATAAGAAATGGGAAGGTGACCTCACAGCCCTCCGTCCCGGCGAAGGATACCTCTTCCGCCGGCTGGCTCCGGGCACCAAGGAGATTAAGTTCTACCGTCAGACCGGCAACGCGCCTGCTAAACGGGTGACGGGTGACGGGTTACAGGTTACGGGAGACCATTTCTCCAACCCCGCTGCCGCTACCAACATGACGATGATAGCCAAGGTGTCATACAGCGAAAGCGGTCTTACAGCAGAGCGGTCTTACAGTGATAACGGTCCTACAGCCGAAGGCGGTCAGACGCTCCGCGTCTATGTAGGCGACGAACTCGCCGCTGTAGCTACGCCGATAGATTCGCTGTATTTCCTGACCATCCAGAGTGATCGGGTAGGTGAGTTGCGCTTCGAGATGAACGGCGAGACCTATGTGCCTGCCTGCGGTTCTATCAACTATTCAGCGGACGCTCATCATGGCTCATTGAAAGCCCCGATTATGCTGATCAAAGACGATGAGGTAGGTGTCTATAAGATCATCGAGAACGATCACGTTATCATCATCCGTAACGGTGAACGCTATGACATAACCGGAAAGAAATTGTAATTTCCGCGAGCGCTATTTAGAGGCGGAGCACATACATCGTGCCCCGTCTCTTTTTATGCAATCAACAGGCGCATATGTGTAAAAATTGACGTTTCTTGTCGAAAATTCGCGCGCATACCCTCCCGCGCTTGCGTATGTAAAAATAAATTTGTATCTTTGCCGCGGAAATGAAACTAAATACAATTCTATTATGTGTGTATTAGAGAGAGATACAAGAAGCATCACGGTGCGGATGTCTCCGAGACGTTGGAACCGCTTCCTAGGTTTGGAGCAGGCTTATCGTGTGGCTAATGCGGTGGTAAGAGCTAAGCGTGAATGTGAAACAGCCCCCTCAATGAGCGTTGACGAGGCAATGCAATTCATTCGAGAACTATGATAGAGCAAGTTCGCTTAAATCAAAATTAACACAAATATTAATCATTAATTTATAAAACTATGAGTGCAGTTGTATTACAAGGATTGTTGGATTATTTGAAGTCTACATTGACTATGGATAACCGTCAATGGCTGGCCGCTCATTTGGTAGAACCTGCCGAGGAAACACGTCCATATACGAAGGAAGAGTTGATGGCTCGCGTAGAAGAGGCGGAAGTGGATATTGCTGCTGGACGCTTTTGTACTGAGGATGAGATGGAAGCGTTTATGGATAAAGCATTGGAAGAACTTAAAGAACGTAAGGCAGCATGACGATTAAGTGGGCTCAAAAAGCGAGGACGGCATGGTATAAGGCTTTGCAGAAGATAAACGATGATTTTGGGTATCGTTCTGCAGTGAAGTTCCGCAAAGAAACCACAGCTGCTGTTAAACAGCTTAAGAAATTTCCTAAAAGTGGTCCTCTTGAAGATTTATTGGCATCGGCAGATAAAGAATATCGCGGTTTGTTGTTTAGTGAGTATAATAAGATGATCTACTTTATCGCTGAGTCAGATAAGGAAATCCATATTGACGATATCTGGGACACTCGCCGCGAGCCAAAGAACCAGGCGAATGAGACGATGAAGAATGAAAAATAATAAATTAACACAAATATTAATCATTTAACTTTTAAAATTTATGCAAACAATGACGATAGAATATAATCCGACGAATTCACTTGTACAGCCAATCATTCAACTGATTCAACAGGTGAAGGGTATTCGTATTATCAGCCGCTCTGATGTGTACGTGCCTAACGCAGAGACAAAAGAAGCAATGAAAGAGGCTCGTGAGGGTAACTTGAAGACATATTCAAGTGTTGATGAAATGATGAAAGATATTCTCGGATAAGTATGTACGAGTTAAAACCGACAGGTCAATTTAAGAAAGACCTTAAGCTTAGTCAGCGTAGGGGGTGCAATATGGATAATATCAAAACCGTATTGGAACACCTTCGTCAGGACGGACAAGTTCCGGCAGAATATCTCCCGCATAAGTTGGAAGGCCGCAACTATAAAGGTTTCTGGGAATGTCATATAGAGTCGAATTGGTTGCTTGTTTATGATATCCAAGAAGCAGTTTGTCTCGTGGCTTTAGTCCGAACTGGGACGCATGCTGATTTGTTTAAGAAATCGAAATAAATAAACACAAATAATAATAATAATCATTTAACTTTTTAAATCTTATGACAAAAGTATTACAAAAAAAGGACAAAGGTCTAGGATTCCTACGACATTGGAAGGTAATGACCATGACCTTACTCTTACTCACTTTCTCCATCGGCAATGTTATGGCGCAGACGAGTTGGGTTCGTTTGGATAGTATTGATTTTACGAATACAACTAATTTCCCCGCTCAAACTATTACAGGAGCCAACAGTGCTGTGACAACAGCTACAATAGATGGCGTATTCTTTAGAGCGAAAGCAAAAAAGAGTATCAAAATAAACAATACAACAGCGGGTGTTGACTTTGATGGTCAAAACGGTGATGCTTCATCGCACCATTTTGGAATACCCGTTACCGGAGTTAATGGTTCTATAAAAGTTATCATTTATCACGATTACAATAATACGAGTGCTAATTTTAAGATGGGTATCTCGCATGCAACGGATAATGATCCTTCCGGTACACAAACATGGGATTTAAGTGTTGGAAACTCTGGAGCCACCAAGAATGCGAATGATTGGGTAATGACAAAATCGGGCTTAACAGGTTCTGAATATATTGTTTGGGCAATGGAGGCAGGATCTTCGTATAAAGTTATCAAAAAGATTGCTATTTATACCGAGGCTCCAACTGGTTATTCTGTAACCTATGTTGAGAATGGACATGGTGCAAACCAGATTGATTTAACAGGTCAAACGAAATTACCTGCAACTCTGCCTACGTTGAGTGAGGCAGGCTGGATTTTTGGCGGATGGTTTACTGATAACGGAACATTTGAAACTCCTGCTGTTGCAGGTGCAACACTCACAGCAGATGCAACTCTATATGCAAAGTGGACAGAAGATTCAAGTGTGACCAAATATGAAGTTTCCTATAACCTCAATGGTGCTCCTGGCGATGCTCCGACTCAGGAAGATGTTGCTGAAGGCGCGAAATTTAATCTTGCAGCAGCTCCGAGTTGGGCAGGTCATGCATTTGACGGATGGCTGTGTAATATTGACAGCGATGTAAAAGCTGCTGGCGCTTCTTATACCATGACCGCTGCAAATACGACCTTTACCGCTCAATGGACAACCTTATATGCTATTACAAAGGGCGGCCATACAAATGGTGACTTTACTATTAGTCCTGCCGAGCAAAAGGCAGGAGAGGTGGTGACCTTAGTGGCTACTCCGGATGAGGATTATTTGTTTGATGCATGGGAGATAGTTAAATCTGAGGATGCTTCGGCAACGGGTATCACGGTTGATGCTAATGGTCAATTTGAGATGCCGGCATATGCGGTAACGGTAAATGCAACGTTTGTGGCTGATACGAGACAGAAAGTTTTGTATGTAACCGCTACCGCTGAGGCTACCGTTAAGGCAAACGATAAACTGTATGCTGCTCTAAAGGATATCTATAATGTTAAGATTGTAGGTCCAACGTCTGATGCAGACCAAACGGGTTACGATTTGATTGTATTGCATGAATCTATAGGTGGCAGTAGTTATAATGCAACCGCTGTCGCTTCAGCAAAGGCTGGTAACACTCCTGTGTTGAATACAAAAACGTATTTCTATGGTAACACCAATGATGCATCGCAACGTTGGCAGTGGGGCGCTCCGAACGCAGGTCAAACTGTTAATGGAGCAACGCTGAATAGCGCATACTGCAATGTAGCAAGTCACCCGCTGTTTAGTGGTGTTACTATGACGGCTGGTTTCTTTGAGATAACTGACGATGCTGCTGCTAAATGTATGCAACCGATAGGTTCGTTTACATCCGGCAAAGAAGGATATATATTGGCAACGACTCCGAATGCAGGCGAAGGAAATGGATGCGCTATTCATGAGTTAACTCCTGCTCAGCGTGGCACAAGTGCAGGCAAGTATCTGATGATTAGTGTTTCGAACGCTAAGTTGGATGCGCTGAACGCTAATGGGCAGAAGTTGTTCCAGAATGCAGCGGCTTATCTGGTGGGAAATACGGCATGGGAGCCGGCAACTGTTCCGACGTCTCCGGCTATTGAGGCTACAGGCGGAGCAATACACGCAGTAGGTGATGCCGTTACGATGACGGCTTCGGCAAGCAATGTTTCTGCAACTACCCTATATGCATGGTATAAGGGTGAAACGTTAGAGGCTGCTGAAGAGGCAGGCGCTATCCAAACAGCAAAAACTGCTGCTGCAGATGGTACTACCTATTCGATTGCAAGTTGTGAGTTAGAAAGTGCCGGTACGTATTGGTGCGTTATTGTCAACGCAGAGGGCTGTGAGGCTTCTGCTTCGCTCGAACTTTCCGTTTCGTCCACTCCTATTACTACGTACGATATCACCTACGTCAGCGCTAAAGGTACAGCGCCTGACGCAGAGAACGCTGCTTCGGTTACTTTGGCAGAGATTACAGGTGTGAGTGGCTGGGAGCACCAAGGCTGGAAGGCAAACGCTGATGTGGTGGTAGATGATGCAACGGTAACAGCCAACACACTGATTGCTAATGGTAAGACCGCTGTGTTGTCAGCAGATGTAACCTTCACGGCTGTTTGGAGACAAGTGCTGACCGTTACTTACAACGCGAACGGCGGTACATGCGGAACCGCTTCTGCTACTTGGGGCGAAGGAGACGCTGCGTTGGTATTGCCTGACGCAGCGGTAGCAAATCTTGTCTTCGATGGTTGGTACACAGAAGCCACAGGCGGTACTTTAATCGGTCGTGCAGGTGGCACATATACCCCAACAGCTGATATTGAGATCTTTGCTCACTTTGGTGCAAAACTCTATCAGGCTGTTTATGCAAATGGCTTTGATGCCTTTATCAACCAAAGTACAAAGACGGTAACCGTTTATTATCTCGATGGAACACCTGCTCCTGCTTTGACATCGGTTAAAGCAATGAAAGCAGATGGTACCGAGGTTGCTGCAGGTACATTTGTTGATAATGGTTCAACCATTGACGTGACTATAGACGAGAAGACCGCTACCTACACGGTAACAAAAACGGCTGTCGCTCCTTATACTTATGTGAATGGAGATCCAATCACATTCGATGGTACAGAGACTTATATCAAGACGGGTAATGCTTTCAGTACCGCAAGTGGAAAAGAAGGATGGAAGTTCTCTAAGAACGATAACGATTGGAGTCGTGAAACTCCGGGTAATAACCGAATCTATTTCTTCATAGGAGCTGCAGAATCGATAACCTTGACGAGCGGCTGTTCAAGTGCTCGTGCAATTAAGGTGTACCGCAATGGTACTCAAATCTTCGACAATACAATGCCGAAGAATAGCGCATCTCCTAATTATATCACCTTAACTGGTTCTAATGCTCCGGCCATGTATGCAATCGTCTCGAATCAGACTGACGGCGATGGCGCTATTAAAATAATGGCACTTGCTCCTTGGGTTTCGACAACGGCTGTTGTATTGAAAGAAGGCGAGTCCGCTATTTCCGAAAAAGAGATTTGGGCGGGCGCCAACTTCACGCTGACCGCAGAGGTTACTCCGGATAATGCTTCGAACAAGACCATTACTTGGACAAGTAGCAATCCGGCTGTAGCAACCGTTGTTAACGGTGTCGTTACCGGTGTCGCTGCCAACGCAGACCCTGTAACCATCACGGCTTCTACCGTTGATGGTGTAACCGCAACTTGCGCAGTTACTGTAACTGCCGCTCCGTCTCCTTGCGAGACTCCGGTTATTACTGCTGATCCTGCAAGTCAGGCTTATTGCGCAGGCAGCGAGCCGACTCTGACCGTTGCTGCTAATGATCCGAGTGACGGTGGTACGCTCCACTATGCATGGTTCAAGGCAGGCGAGACCGACGAGGCTGTTGGTACTGACGCTGCTTCGTACACCGTTGAAGCTGCTGGTACGTACTATGTGATCGTTACTAATAAGAAAGACGGCAACCTTGACGCTTCGGCTACTTCGGCAAATGCGGTTGTAACGTTGAATACTCCGGCATCGATAACTACTCAGCCGACAGGTAAGAGCGAGGTTGTTTCCGGAAGTGAAGTGACGCTGTCCGTAGTAGCAACGAACGCAACCGGATACCAATGGTACATCTGTGACGATGCAGAGAAGGCTAACGCTTCTGCCATTAGCGGTGCTGAGGCAGCAAATTATGTATTCAACTGCTCGGCTAGTGCTTATTACTACTGTGTAGTAGGAAATGCCTGTGGCGCGGGCATTGAATCTAATGTTGTTTCGGTTAAACTGGAGCCTACGGGATGTAACTTAATTGGAACTGCTACGGATAATTCTTACACAAAAACAGGTGAATGGTCTGTTTATCCGGTTAATAGTAATGGTGTACATACTCCGACTGATAATAATTTTGGCACATGTAAAGCATTTGATAATACAACAGATGTGAACTGTATAAATACAAGACGCTTTGCTATCAATTTTGTAAAAGATGTTGAGTCTGTCACAATATACGCAAGAGGTGGTACGGGAAGAACCTTTACTTCTGTTTCGGTATCTTCTGAGATGACAAAGAATACCTATACAGAGTTGACGGATATTGATAAACAGATTACAACTATTGACGGAGCCGGCAACCAATATGTTATCACTACGGAAGGAATTATCCCTGGAGGTCAATATGCATGGTTTGAGTTTAGCGGTTCATTCTCGGGAGTCTTCAAGATTTGCTACACCGAAGCTCCTGCTAAGTGTGAAGCTCCTGTTTTGCCAGCATTGGCAAATAAGGAACTTTGCGAAGGTGATGCGTTTACAGCTTGGGATGCAACGGCGACGGTTAGTGACGGTGGTAGCTTGAGTTATCAGTGGTACAACGGTGATACAGATGAGGCTCTTAGCGGTAAAAATGCTGCAGAGTTCACTCCAACGGAAGACGGTAACTACTATGTCATCGTTACCAACAAGAAGACCGGCTATCGTGACAACACGACCAAGTCTGCTATACTCAACGTAACTCACTTTGCTTCGGCAGCTATAACAACGGCTCCGACAGATGTTCGTCAGACGGTTGGCGAAGAGGCTACACTGAGTGTTGTGGCAACAGGCAAGGCTCCGTTGACTTATCAATGGTACACTTGCGATGATGCGGAAGGCAATAATCCTGTTATCATTCCAGGTGCAGAAGAGGATTCTTACTCTGTAACTGTAACGGACGGATTAGACCAATACTACAAAGTGGTTGTTTCCAGTGGTTGTGGTGAGGCTTCGGCTATCGCACGCATCGTAGAGTGGGTGGCTCTGCCGCAACTGAGCGTTTCTGCAACTACTACCTGGGATTGGGTAAATGCCGGTGAGAATATCAAGTTGACGGACGGAACTACTCCTGCGAAGAACGAGGAATGCGTAATGGCTAATGTCAAAGTGGGTGGTAAGATGCCGACAAATGATGCAACGTTTAATTCGCAGGCTTTGTTGTTCTGCGGAGAGAATGTACGTGCCGTGGATGGTGGCCGAGCTTATGCTTCTGTCGCTTACATTAAGTTCAATACAACTGTAGCGGGTAAAGTCACCGTTGAGTTTAGTACGAATACGGAAGATAAAGTACGTTGTGTGAAGATTAACGGTGTTGCATCGGAGACTTCTGATAAGAAGACTACTGTGAAGACCTTCTCTACTGTAGTTCCGGCAGGTGAAGTTTCTTTGGTCGGATACGAAGGCGAATCAGCAAATAAATACATCCGTATCTCGAAGATTATCTTTGAAGTTACTCCGGATGTAGCAGACGCTGACTACACTCGCGAAGTAACCCAAGGACGTTACGGTACGATCTGTCTGCCGAATGGCGGTGTGATGGTTGGTGCGCAGCTGTTTGAGGTGGCATACTACGGTCAGACGAGCGAGAAGATCTTCTTCGATGAGATCGTTAATGGAGTCATGGAAGCTGGTGTTCCGTATATCTTCTTGCCGCGCGAAGGTGCAACCCAACTGGGTGTATACTATACCGATGCAGTCAATGCTCCGGCTGGAAACCACAACGGTCTCTATGGCTCGTACTCGAGAACTGAACTGCCGAGCGATGGTTCTTGCTACATCTTGCTGAATAACCAGTACTGCCAAGTGCTTTCTGCAGAGAACTATGTGGGTGCTAACAAGGCTTACATCAAGTTAGGTGAGATTACTCCGGTTGAACCGGCATTGGTTCCGGGTCGTCGTCGTATGTCGATGAGCGTGGTACGCCAGACCCCGACCGGCTTGGAGAATGGTGAATTGCTCAATGGTGAGAATGGTGTACAGAAAGTACTCATCAACGGCGAGCTGTTCATCCTCCGCGGCGAGAAGATGTATGACGCAACCGGTCGACTCGTTAAATAATGAACGAGTGAATGAATGTTTAACGAGTTAACGAAAGGAAAAATTATGAAAAAGAAACTATATTACCAACCTCAGATGCAGGTAACGGCATTGATGCCAACGGCGATCATTTGTGCGAGTATCACTCCTGGTCCTCCCGCTCCGGGCGGAGGCGTGGAAGGCGACTAACGCGCAGGCGCGAACATTATTTCGCGCGTATGGCGACAACACATCGAGGGCAGCTTCGGCTGCCTTTGGTGTTTTTTTGGGTCCAAATTACACAAAAATACTCCCAACACTTGCATATATCAAAAAAAAACCGTACCTTTGCAGCGTCAAAGGTAAAAGGAAGGGAAAAAGTTATGGCAACTTATGCAATGACAATTGATGAACGTTCGATGCAAGGGAGAGCGTTATTGGCTTATTTGAATACATTAAATATCAGTATTCAGCCGTTAACTTCGCAACCTCCGTGTCGCTTTTCAAAGGCGGAAATGCGCGCTATATTAGCCGAGGCAACAGCAGAAGCACGTTCCGGACAAGGCACATCTCACGAGGACTTTAAACGAGAGATGGCATCATGGCTCTGATTCAATGGCAAACGAAGGCAAAGCATCATCTAAAAGCTTTGTTTGACTACTACCGTGACGCAGCATCAGATAGTATTGCGATTTCTTTACGCGATACGATTGTTGATGAAGTTGGGCTATTAGAGCAATTCCCTGATATTGGACGGGTAGATGAAGAGTTGTCCACAAACGATGCACGATATCAGTTCCTTATTATCAAATGGTCTAAACGAACTTTCCGCGTCTATTATTTGCACGAATCCGGAAAGTGCCACATTATAGCAATTTGGGATTGTAGTATGAATCCTAAGAAAAGAAAAGCAAGGGTTGTCACCCACCTAAGACGTCCGTAATGCGAACGAGATGCGTATGAGATAGAAAGGGTAGTCGCATGTGTAAGATGCCAAATGTAAAAATATGTATAAAGGACATGGATTTTACCTCGCATAGGGGTAAGTTCTCCGTGTCATTGACCGATGGGCGAGAAATCATCGTTCCTGTATCTATGTTCCCCGACATCCAACACATGCCGGTTAAGCGCCGTAATGAGTGGATGATCTTGGACGACCAGTATTTCTCGTTCGAGCATATGACTCGTATATACTCTGTGCTTGACCTGTTGAAAGCAGCATAACTAACGCGCAGGCGCGAACATTATTATCGCGCGTATGGCGAAACACATCAAGGGCAGCTTCGGCTGCCTTTGGTGTTTTTTGAAACGTATTGTGAACGTATGTTTAACCTATGTTTACCCTATGTTTAACGTATTTAGAATTTATGCAATACAAAAATTAAATTTTTTTGCCAAAATATTTGGTTTGTAACTAAAAAATAGTTACCTTTGCACAAATTTTTGAATATGAGTACAAAAGACAAGTTAGTTGAGCGATTCCTAGCGTTACCTTCAAACTTCACGTTTGACGAGTTAGAACGACTATTGACAGTATTCGGCTATGTGAAATCGAACAAGGGTAAGACGTCAGGATCGCGTGTCATCTTTAAAGACAAAGAAGGACACCCGATAATGCTCCATAAACCGCACCCCGGAAACATCATAAAGATGTACGCCCTACGGCAAGTTTTAGAAGAGTTGCAATCAAAAGGATATTTAAAATAAATGAACTATGAATACTTTATCATACAAAGGGTATCTCGGAACGGTGAACTTCTCCGAGAAAGACGCATGCTTCTATGGTAAAATAGAGGGCATTGACGGCTTAGTGAATTTTGAGGGCGAGAGCGTGCACGAATTAACGGACGCTTTCCATGAGGCCGTGGACGACTATGTGGCATATTGCTTGGCAGAGGGCATAGAGCCGCATAAGAGTTATTCCGGGCAACTGAATATTCGTATCAAACCCGAAACGCATAGCCGCATAGCAGCCTTAGCTAAACAAGCAGGCGAATCGATCAATGCGTTTATTAGCCAGGCATTGGATAAACGAGTTGCGGCAATGTTGTAACAAAAAAGCGGTTCATTCGAGAACCGCTTTTTTGATGAGGGGAACGAGGTCGGTGTTGTCATGCCAGCCGGTGAAGAGCTGGGCATTGGCGCCGATGGCGAAGATAGGTACGGCGTGCGCAGAGTGTGCGCGAGTGGTCCAACCGACATGGGCTTTGCGGTTGAGCAACGAGATGCCCGCTGCGCCAAGGGCGTTCACCGATTTATACATGTTCTTGGCGTCTTTGGCTTTGCCTTTGCAGGCTTTCTTATAGAGCTCGTGGAGCTTAGCCTCCTCCTCGGCCGTGATCTCTACCGTCTCCCAGAAACCGAGGTTCTCACGATAGAGCGCTTTCACGGATTCCCACGAAGGTTTCTTATTCTCTTTGAAGAGCTGCGTGAACAGATCGCTGAGCACCCATGCCGAGCATTTCTGGTTCCGGAGCAGGTCAAGGTACAGCGTGTAGTCACTGTTACCGAGCGCGAGACCACCGGTCTCATGATCGGCTGTCACGACGATAAGCGTCTCGTCCGGATGAGCCAAATAGAAATCATAGGCTACCCGCATTGCTTCGTCCATATCCCATACCTCACCGATAGCCGTGGCAGCATCGTCACCGTGACACGCATAGTCGATCATTCCGCCCTCTACCATCATAAAGAACCGCTCATGACGCGCCTCCAGGAAAGGAATGGCCGTGCTCACAATCTGCGCCAGCGTCAGGTCTCCTTCTTTGCGATCAATGGCATAAGGCAGATTGGAGCCATGCTTAGCCCCCTGATCATCATCCTTCTGAACGAGGATGAGTTTATCGATTTTTGATTTTTGATTTTCGATTTGTGATTTGGCTTCTTCCACGCCATGCGCGATCGTATAACCGGCCTCTTCGGCATTGCGGTAGAGGTTGGTTTTCTTGTCATCGTGCTTGCCCTGCGGGTGATGAAAACCTGCGCCACCGAAGAAATCGAAATTCGACTCCGCGAGTTGTTTGCCTATCCGGTAATATTTATTGCGGTTGGGCACGTGCGCGTAGAAAGCGCCCGGTGTCGCATGGTCGATGGCGACGGTGGTCATGATGCCGATACCCCAGCCCTGTGCCTTCAGTTCCTCGGCAATCGTGGTGATACGTGCGCTGTCCTGATCCATACCTAACATCCCGTTGCGGGTCTTGGTGCCTGTCGCGAGACACGTACCGGCTGCCGCCGAGTCCGTGATGCCGTTGGTCTTGGAGTAAGTGGAAGCTTGACCGGAATAAGGGAAAGTGGTCATGAGCGTCTGCACGCGTCCGAGAGGTTCGCCTTGAAGGGCCGAACGGTACATCTCGGCGAGCAGAACCTGGTTGTCGCCCATGCCGTCACCGATGAAATAAAAGATGTACTTAACTTCCGCGTTTACGACGAGTGCTACCAGAAGCAGCATCGCCAGAAGGATTCTTTTTTTCATTATCTCGTAGTTTTTTATTGTGTCTTTTGCGTTTGCGGGCTTCGCGGCGTTTCTCCCGCTGATGGGCCTCGCGCTCTTCAGATGTGAGATGAGGCGGCGGTTCAATGCCTTGTTCGCGCAGTCGCTGGTCTTGTACTTCCTGCTGATGCTCGATCATTCGCTCTTTCTCTTCGCGCACCAACGCTGCTACCTCCTCGGGCGACAACTGCTCATGCGCGAGCAGGTCTTCGTAGATAAGGAGCGTTGCCCACGCGTCCGTAGAGGCATAGCGCGCCTGCTCAGGCGTGAGATGCGAGTTCTCCCAGTTGGTCAGTTGCTGCGACTTGGAGATCTTCTTGCCGAAACAGATAGCGAAGAGTTTCTGCAGTCCCATATCCAGCAGACCGTATTGCGTCACCATCTTCTGGATATCGATGCAGTTGGCGGGTGTGAAATTGCGCCGGCGACGCAGACCGTTGATATCGTCCTTGAACGCCAAACCGACCTTGCACACGTTCGGGTCTGCAAAGAAATCCGCCAACTCCTGCGGCATGCCGATATGCGTGAGACGGAACAGAAAACAACGCTCGTGGGTAGCTATCTGCACGAGGGCGGTGGGGTAATGCGTGCCGCGCTGAAAACTCGGTCTGGACTCCGTATCGACACCTACCATCTTCTGCGCTCGCAGATAGTCCACGGCAGGGGCAACCTGCATCGGCTGATCGATGATAAAGACCTCCCCTTCGAACGCCTGAACGGGCATCCACTGGAGCAGCTCTTTACTGATATGATGCGTCTGATATCTCATGGAGAGCACGGAGAACGGATAATAGTTTGCGACCCCAACTGGCCTCGAATGCCTCGCGGCAGAGCACGACAGCGTCGTTCATGATAGCCTCATCGCCTGTCTGGAAAGCGGCGGCCATGTCCTTGAGCTCCTGATAGATATCGGCGAGTCCTTCGGAGATATAATTGGTCTGGATCTCATCGGTATAAACACCCTGATCCACGAACACATCCAGGTAGGCATCATCCTGACCGAGCAGGTTCCGGATGCCGACTAATGCGAAGGTATAGTCCTCTTCGGTCACAAAGCGCTGCGGCTCGTCTTCCATGATTGTCTCGGCGGGCTCGAGCAGTCTCGTGCGCAGATAGAGAACCGGCAACAGACGCAATAACTGTTCACGCCATTCCTCGCGCTCATGATCCGCACACTGCTCTATGAGCAGACAGGTCTGCGCAGCCGCTGTGACGAAGGCAACCGTGGCATCGCTATAAACAAACTTGTTCATAAAAAAGTATCAAATTTTGCGCAAAAGTAGTAAAAATTTTGCATATATGCAAATAATTTTGTATCTTTGCAGCCAAATTTGAACATATACTAACATTTAAATCAATATGGATATGAAAAAATTCTTTTTGATGGCCGTTTTGGCATTGAGCATGAGTGCTTTCGCACAACGAGTTACCCCGCTGAACATCACCCTGGCTGAGGTGAAATTGGATTCGCTGCGTACGCTGTACCTGGCAGAACCGATCATGTACCGTGCATCGCTGGATGCACTTGCACAAGCGCTGGAGAAAAATGACAAGGAGGTCAAAGCTGCGAAGACAGAGCTGAAAGTGGAGAAACAGCATGCGAAAGAGATGGGTACTTCGCTCAAGAAAGCGGAGACTATGGTAGCTTCGCTCAAGAAATTGTACGGCAAAGAGGAGAATGAGTTGCGCAACATGAGCAAGACCGTGGAGAAACAGATGAAGACCCTCGGCAAGCAGAATGAGTTGAATGACGAGACCCGCAATCAGTATCGTTCGTTCCTCGAGAAACAGCAGCAGGAGTTGAACTACTCGCTCCGCGACGTAGCAGAGCGCGCTCGCGCTATCTCGGATCTGGAGACTTCGATCCAGAATGCTAAGTCGAACCTGAGCCAGTTCGAGCAACAGGCTAACCTCAAAGAGAGCGAGTTGAAGTTCCTGGAGACCCAACTCAAGGAGCGCCAGAAACTCGTTAAGGAAGAACAAAAAGCCGCTAAATCCTTGTAATAATGAAAGTTGTTAATCTATCGGAGCACAACAGCGTGCTCAATATGTACCTGCGCGAGATCCGCGACGTGGAGATCCAAAAAGACCCGTTGCGTTTCCGCCGTAACATCGAGCGTATCGGTGAAGTGATGGCGATCGAAGTGAGCAAAGAGCTCGACTACGAGCAGACGAATGTCCAGACGCCGCTCGGCGTAGCGCCGGTGAACACGATATCCGACAATCTGGTGTTGGCTACTATCCTGCGCGCAGGCCTGCCGTTGCATCAGGGATTCCTCAATATCTTCGATCGCGCGGAGAATGCGTTCCTCAGTGCCTATCGCCGTGTGAACGCCAAAGGCGAGTTGGAGATCGTAGCCGAGTACATGGCTGCTCCGTCGATAGATGGCAAGACGCTGATTGTAGCCGATCCGATGCTGGCAACCGGTATGTCGATGGAGGTGGGTTATTTGGCGCTGCTGCGTCACGGCAAACCCAAACATACGCACCTCTGCTGCACGATTGCAACGCCGCAGGCTATCGATTGTCTGCGTGAATCGCTCAAGGACAGCCCGGATGTAACCGTTTGGTGCGCCGCTATGGATCCGGTTCTGAACGACAAGAAATATATCGTTCCCGGTCTGGGCGACGCGGGCGATCTGTGCTACGGAATCAAGATTCACCTGTCCGATCGTAAGTAATCATGCCTCATCCCCTCCGCGTTTGGACACCCGACGATGCGGACTATCCGTACCGTTTGCAGTCCTGTCCCGATAAGCCGAATCCGCTGTATGTAAGGGGCAATGTGCCTCCTGAGGGCGGACATGTGGTGGCGATAGTGGGAACGCGACGACCGACCGAACGGGGAAAAGAAATCACCGAGACGCTTGTGCGCGAGTTGCACGAGCGTCTCGATGACGTTATTATCGTCTCCGGCGGAGCGTATGGCATCGACATCGCAGCGCATCGCGCGGCCTTGAAATACGGCGTGCCGACCATCATGGTGCTGGCGCACGGACTCGATCGCATCTACCCCTCGCAGCATAGACCCGAAGCGGAGGCAGCGATGGAGAACGGCGGTGTGATGTCCGAGTACGAGGTGGGAACCGAACCCTTCGCGGCGAACTTCCTGCAGCGCAATCGTATCATCGCCGGCCTCGCCGATGCCGTGGTGATTGTGGAGAGTAGAGAACGGGGCGGAAGCCTGAATACCGCCCAGCGGGCATTGAAATACAACCGGGCATTGTTCGCTTTTCCCGGCCGACCGAACGATGTCAGTTCACGCGGATGCAATGACTTGATCCGCAGAGGTTTTGCCCAACTCATAGACGGCGCAGACGACCTGATCCGGGCGATGGGGTGGAAGACCAAACAAGACAAAGCCGGCGGAATCCAGACGAGTCTGATCGGGCTGATGGACGAGCTGAGTGAGATACAACAAATGTTACTCACCAAACTGGAGGCATCCGAAGAAGGACTGCATATCAATGTGCTGGTGCAGGAGACCGGAAAAGACTATGGCGAGGTGTCGTCCGAACTGACGATGCTCGAGTTAGACGGGCTGGTACGATCCCTTCCGGGCGGAATTTATCGATTTGTACGATAAAAAAATAAAATTATTTGCATATATGCAAAATTTTTAGTATCTTTGTGCCCGATTTTAAAAAGTAACTAAATATCGCGATATATCATGAGTAATGTAAGGAAGTATTTTGGAGTAATCCTCCTTCTGTTAGGCTTTATCTGCCTTGCAATTTACAAGTGGGCAGTACCGGATAACGCATTGTTGGTCGTAGCAATGCTGCTGGAGCTGGCCGGTATTATCATTTATATTCGAATCAACAGGAAAGGCTAATCACGGATGGCTTCCCAGGGAGGTTTCAATGATGCTGTGAAGTATCATCTTACCGGCATGTACCAGGATTGGTTCCTGGACTATGCTTCGTATGTGATATTGGAGCGTGCTGTGCCGGCTATTGAGGATGGACTCAAGCCGGTACAACGTCGTATATTGCATGCGATGAAGACGGTGGATGACGGCAAGTACAACAAGGTGGCGAACATCGTTGGTCAGACGATGCAGTACCACCCGCACGGCGATGCGTCCATCGGCGACGCACTCGTGCAGTTGGGACAGAAAGACCTGCTCATTGATTGCCAGGGAAACTGGGGAAACATCCTGACTGGTGACGGTGCCGCCGCTCCGCGTTATATCGAGGCACGATTGTCGAAATTCGCACTTGAGACGGTTTTCAACGCCAAGACGACGGAGTGGATGAAGAGTTATGACGGCCGTAAGAACGAGCCGATCCATCTGCCGGTGAAATTCCCGCTGCTGTTGGCGCAGGGCGTGGAAGGTATTGCCGTAGGTCTGAACTCGAAGATCCTGCCGCATAACTTCAACGAGCTCTGTGATGCCTCGCTGGCGTATCTGCGCGGCGAAGAGTGCGCCCTCTATCCGGACTTCCCGACGGGAGGCGTGATAGACGTCACCAAATACAACGACGGCGAGCGTGGTGGTACGGTCAAGATCCGTGCGCGTATCACGAAAGCGGACGATAACAAGACGCTCATCATTACCGAGATCCCGTATGGCACGACGACCGGCAAGATCATCGAGACCATCCTCAAAGCCAACCAGAAAGGCAAGATCAAGATCAAGAAGATCGATGACTTTACCGCCGATCAGGCACGTATCGTTGTGCAACTGGCTCCGGGCTCGTCTTCGGACAAAGCCATCGACGCCCTCTATGCGTTCACGGACTGCGAGGTGAACATCAGCCCGAACTGCTGCGTGGTGGAGAACAAGAAACCGATTTTCACCACCGTCAGCAACCTGCTGAAGTTGAGTTGCGACAACACGAAAGCGCTGCTCAAGTGGGAACTCGAGATCGAGAAATCCGAACTGGAGGAGAAATATTTCTATACCTCGCTGGAGAAGATCTTCATCGAGAACCGTATCTATAAAGAGAAAGGCTACGAGGATGCGCCGAACAAAGAGAAACTCATCGAGTTCGTGGACAATGCCCTCACGCCCTTCAAAGCACAACTGATTCGCGAGGTGCGCACCGAAGATATCGAGCGTCTGTTCGAGATCAAGATGCTGCGTATCACCAAGTTCGACTCCAAGAAAGCGGACGAGCTGATGAAGGACCTCGAGAAGAAGATCAAAGCCTGCATCAAGAACCTCAACCACCTGACGGACTACACGATCGCGTGGTTCGAGATGCTCAAGTCCAAATACGGCGAGGCCTATCCGCGTCGCACGGAGGTGCGTAACTTCGGCGCGATCAACGTCAAAGCCGTGGTGGAGAATAACGAGAAACTGTATATCAACCGCGAAGAGGGCTTCATCGGAACGGGACTCAAGAAAGACGAGTACCTGTTCGACTGCTCCGACATCGACGACCTGATCGTCTTCCATAAAGACGGTAAGTACAAGGTGATGAAGGTAGCAGAGAAACTGTTCGTCGGCACGGATATCCTGCATATAGCTGTCTTCCAGCGCGGCGATGAGCGCACGGTCTATAACGTCGTTTATCGCGACGGCAAGAAGGGCACGTATTTCATGAAGCGCTTCAACGTCACGGGTGTGGCGAAGGATAAGGAATACGACCTGACCCAAGGCAAGCCCGGATCGAAGATCGTTTATTTCACCGCCAACCCGAACGGCGAGGCAGAGGTGATCCGTGTGACGCTCAAGCCGCAGTTGCATCTTAAGAAACTCGAGGTGTGCAAAGACCTGAGCGAACTGGCTGTTAAGTCCCGCACGGCACGAGGCAATGTGCTCACGAAGTTCGAAGTCAAGTCCATCACGCTCAAGCAGAAAGGTCACTCGACCCTCGGCGGCCGTAAGGTGTGGTTCGATGCCGATGTGCTGCGTGTCAACTATGACGAGCACGGCATGTACCTGGGTGAGTTCTATGACGAAGATCGTATCTTGGTGCTGACCACCGATGGAACGTATTACACGACCACCTTCGACCTTACCGCGCATTTCGAGGACAATATCCTGCGCATCGAGAAATGGGATCCGGAGAAAGTATGGAGTCTCATCCAATGGAACGGTGAACTGAAATACTACTACGGCAAACGCTTCAAGTTAGACGACGCGCAAGCGAAAGTACAATCGTTCCTGGGCGAGGATGAAGAGTCCCGCATGATGGTGCTGTCCGACCGCGAGGAAGCTACCTTCCGTGTCAACTTCACCGACGACAGCAAAGCACCGCTCGAGATTGTGATGGCGGACTTCATCGATGACAAATCGGCAAAGGCAAAGGGTAAGCGCGTGACGACCTTGGGCGTAGCCAGCATCGAAGATATTACGCCAGAGCCTGAGCCCGAGCCGGAGGTGGAGGAGGAAGAAGGCACAGAGGACGCTCCGCTACAGGACGGCGACGATGCGCCTACAGGGGATGAGGCGTCTCCCGAACAGCCCTCCGAGCCCGAAGCCATCGAAGTAGAGGGTGTGACAATGACATTTGAGAAACCCGCGGATACGCAGTTGGATCTATTCTAATGGAGATAATTTTAGGATCACAGAGCCCGAGGCGGCGAGAGTTAATGGCAGGTTTAGACCTGCCGTTTACGGCTATTAGCATCGATGCCGATGAGCATTATCCGGCGGACTTGAAGGCGGGTGATATACCTTATTATATTTCGCGCGCGAAAGCACGCGCGTACGAGGCACAGTTAAAGGATAACCAGTTGCTCATCACAGCAGACACGATCGTTTGGTTGGACGGCAAGATGTTAGGCAAACCGCATGACGAGGCGGAGGCGATAGTGATGCTCAAGAGTTTGCGCAACAAGACCCATCAGGTCTATACGGCGGTGACATTTGCCGAGAAAGGGCACGAGTTAGAGACCGTGGTCGATAAGACCGATGTTGTATTTGGTAACTTGACCGATGAGGAAATAGAACATTATGTGTTCCAATACAAACCCATGGACAAAGCCGGCGCGTATGGCGTACAGGAATGGATCGGGTACATCGCTTGCACCGAGATGAAGGGTTCGTACTTCAACGTGATGGGTTTTCCGGTGCATAAAGTATATGAAATACTAAAAAAACGCTACAATAATTAATTTTTTTGCTACAAAATTTGCGTATATGCAAATAATGTAGTATTTTTGTCGCTGGATTTGAAAAAAATTGTTAAACAAACAATATCTATTTAATCATTTTTTAAAAATTACGCATTATGAAAAAAATGTTCATTGTAAGCGCTATTATGCTTTTCGCAGTTGGCGCAATGACGAGCTGCAAAGACAGCGTAGAGAACGGTTGCAAGTGCACAATTAAGGCATCTTACGCTGGCCAGAGTGATAGCCGTGAGATGGATGTAGAGGCTGAAGAGCTGAAGGCAGAGGGTTACAAATCTTGTAGCGCTTTCGCTGCTGACGCTGAGAAAGAGGCAAAGAAAGAGATGCCGGCAGGTGCTTCTGTATCTGTTTCCTGCAAGGGTAAATAATTTAGCTCTTTAAATCGTAGTAGCCTGCTTCGGCGGGCTACTATTTTTTTTGTCTATTGATTAAACAAGATAGTATGAGTCAGCGAGTGAACTATATTTTACGGTGCGTGATAGGCGCGGTGTTTATCCTTTCGGGTGTCCTGAAATGTATTGACACCTCTGCTTTTGCCGATATCATGAGCAGTTACGGACAGGATTGGTTCGGTTACGGTGCTCCTGTGATCATCGGCATCGAAGTGCTGTTGGGTTTGCTGCTGCTCTTCAATATAGCGCCCCGATGGATAGCTGCTATAACTGCGGCGTTCATCGTCGGTGTCTCGTCTATTTTCTTATACGGCGTACTCGGGTTAGGCATTACCAACTGCGGTTGCTTCGGCCCGTTGTCGCTGTTAAACTCCAAACCTTGGCTGACCTTTACCCGCAATGCGGTATTGATCGCCTTATTGGTTCCTTCGCTCATTAGGCCGCAGGAAGGCAGACCATTGAAAGTAGTGCCTGTTATTGTGATGGCGCTGGTGATGGTGGTAGTGATGCTGATGTGCGGTTGGTCGCTGCATGGCGCCAAATGTGTACAGCCGAACCGTCCTTTTGAGCCGGTGCGCGTGGAGGAGAGTGTGTTGGCTAATTATATCCAATGCGATCCGGACTCCACGTATTACGTATTCGCTTTCTCGTATTACTGCCCGTTCTGCCAGAACTCGGTACTCAATGTGAACCAATACCAGACCCTCGGTGTGGTCGATAAAGTGATTGGTTTAGCCATAGAGAACGAGCAAGGTCGCGAACGTTTCCACCGCTTGTTTGATGTGGATTTTGAGATCCGTGAAATACCGGAGATAGAGATGATGCGCATCTCTTGGACCTTACCGACGGTGTTCCGTATCCGTCATGACTCGATCGTCAGTTGCTCGGAAGGATTGTTGATTCCTTCGCCGGCGATCTATATGCCTTAAAGGCCCCTTACAATACAAATGGAATAGAGCATGCCCAGCAACATCGTGAATTTGATCAGTTGCTGGCATGTTTTGTAATCGGACGGTATCTTCGCCGCCCAGAGTAATCCTATGGATCCGAGCAGCGGAATGATGATGCCGAAGGCGATATACCGCGTGCTGAGGCTTGTCCAACGGATGGGGAAGGGCAGCACGTGGTACCATAGATGTCCGATGATAGCGATCGTGAGCACGATGAGGGCAGTGACGAAGATCTTCGTCCATAGGTCTCCCCATACGACGGGCATGGAATGGCATTCCAGTTCGCGGTCGCCCATTTGATCCTGCATGTCTTTGACGATCTCGCGTATCCAGGTAAGCAGGAACGCAAAGAGGGCAAAGCCGCCGAGCCAGGCGTAGAGGTCGTGCTGCAGCGTGGTGTAGGGCAGGATGGTAGCGTATCGCAGTTGCAGAACGGCTACGTTCGCCAGCGCTACGAGCATAGGCGTGAGCGCTGCCAGCAGGGCGATGATGAGGTTGCCGATCATAAAGAGCCGTTTGTAACTGGACGAATAGAACCAGAGCAAACCCGGCACGAGAATGAACAGGATACCGATGGTGAGGCTGCGTAGCAGGATAGCCGCTACGATGCCGCACACGATACCGATGCCGCTGAGGCTGAGGCTGAGATGCATCGCCGCGGGCTTGGAGATAGAGCGCGTGACAATCAGTTCGTCGGGACGGTTGATACGATCGATCTTGACATCGAAATAATCATTGATGACGTACCCGCCGGCGGCGATGAAGACGGTGGCCAGCATGATGAGCAGCAGGATCGATCCCGGCAGTTGCTCGCCGAAGGCGAGTTGATCGAGGATAGGCACCGCTACCCATTTCTCCATGAGCCATACCAGCGCGGCGAGGAAGAGCAAGTTGCTCCACCTCACCAGACGCATGATATCGGAGAATGTATTCAGCATTCAGTATTCAGTTTTCAGATTATTTGATACGAAGTATCACTCCTTTCCAAGCGGGTAGGACGATGCGGAAGACGCTATCGGGCGTGAAGTCGATCGGATACTTACCTCCGCGGAGCAGGTCAGTAGCCGTTGCCTTCGCTTTACCATCGAGTCCCAGATAAACGAATGCATCGTTTGGGATTCGCACGTTGATAGGTTCTTCGCGGTCGTGGAAATTGACGATAACGAGCAAGGTCTCGCCCTTGATATGACGGAGGAACGCATAATGTTGCTGCCTATTGAATCCTTCGCCCTGTGCGTAGGTGATGTCGTACATCGTGCCCTTCTGGATCGCTTTGTCTTCGCGCGCAAGGGTGAGCAGGGTCTGATAGAACGAACGTATCTCGCGTTGCACATCGTTCATGTGCGCGCCGTCGAACTTACCTTTGTTCGCCCATGCCTGCAGGCTCTTGAGTCCCCAGTAATCGAAGATAGTCGAGCGTCCGTCGATACCGGAGAAGCCCTCCATGTCCATGCCTCGTTCACCGAGTTCCTGACCGGAGTAGATCATCACCGGACACTGGTTGAGCGTCGCGGCAACGATCATCGCGGGCTCGGCACAACGGCCGGAGCCGCACCAGAAACCGCTGGCGATACGTTGCTCGTCGTGGTTCTCGAGGAAATAGAGCATATGTTTGATCCGCTCGTCGCCGTGCTGCATCCACTGGTTGGTGATGCCCTCGGCCGGCCAGCCTTTGCTCGTTACGCCACGCAGGTAGTCGTACATACCCACTTTATCGTAAAGGTAATCGAAACCTGCTGCGAGGTACGCGTTGTACTGGTTCGGGTCATAGCACTCGCCGATAAAGAGGAACTTCTTGTATTTCTTCTTTACCGCCTTGATGGCCCACGCAAAGAACTCGACGGGAACCATCTCCGCCATATCTACGCGGACGCCGTCGATGCCTTTGGACGCCCAGAAGAGCAGGATATCGCGCATCTTCGTCCAGGTGGACGGGATGGGATCGAACTGCTTCTCGCGGCCGCCTTGATAGAAGACACCGTAGTTCAGTTTGACCGTCTCGTACCAATCGTTGAGTCCGGGGTGAGAAGTGAAACAATCGTTACCCGTCACCTTGGCGGGGAACTCTTCGTAACCCTGCAGATCTTTGTCCATCGTGAAGCGCTCGCCCGGGAGGTAGTAGAAGTTATTGAGCGGTGAGAAGGCCCACTCGGGGTGATCGTTCTCGCCCAAGTCTTCGACTCCCGCAGGCTTGCATAGACTCTTATACTGGCGTGCTACGTGATTGGGCACGAAATCGATGATGACTCCGAGACCTGCCTTGTGGGTGCGCTGAACGAGGGCCTCGAACTCCTGCATACGTTTGGCTTCGTTCTTCGCCAAATCCGGATCGACATCGTAGTAGTCGGTGATGGCATAGGGCGAGCCGGCAAGGCCTTTGGTGATGGCAGGGTTGTTGTATTGTGCTGTTGCATGGCGGATCACACCGGTGTACCAAACGTGCGTGGCACCCAAATCGACGATGGATTGGAGTGCACGCTCGTTGATATCTATAAACCGGCCACATCCGTTCTCTTCCTTCGTGCCGTTATGCTTGCGCGTCTCGTTGTAGTTGGCGAAATAACGGGGGAAGAGTTGATAGATTATCGGTTTTGTCATGTTGTTAAATCAGTGCTTGAGTGTCGGAAGCAATCATCAGTTCTTCGTCCGTCGGGATAAGGCAAACGGTTACTTTCGAACCCTTCTTGGAGATGATACGTTCTTCGCCGCGAACGTTGTTGGCTTGCTCGTCCAGTTCGATACCCAGGAAGCTGAGGCCCTTCATGATCTCTGCGCGGATATACGGATCGTTCTCTCCGATGCCGGCGGTGAAGACGAGGATGTCGATACCGTTCATAGCGGCTGCGTATGCACCGATATATTTCTTCACGCGGTAGATGAACATCTTACGTGCCAGGTCAGCGCGTTTGTTGCCTTCGTTGATGGCAGCCTCGATGTCACGACAGTCGCTGGATACACCCGATACACCGAGCAGACCGGATTTCTTGTTCACGAGGTTGTTGAATTCAGCCGTGCTCAAGTGCTCCTTGTCCATGATGAAGGTAGCGGCTCCGAGGTCGAGGTCGCCGGCGCGGGTACCCATCACGAGACCCTCTACCGGAGTCAGACCCATCGAAGTGTCCACACTCTTGCCGTCCATGACCGCGGTACAGCTACCGCCACCACCGATGTGGGCGGTAACGATCTTTTTACCCTTCGGATCGACGCCGAGGAACTCGCAAACACGAGCGGATACATAGCGGTGGCTGGTTCCGTGGAAACCGTAACGACGGATCGCATATTTCTCGTATAACTCATAAGGAAGCGCGTACATGTACGCGTAGTCCGGCATGGTCTGATGGAACGCGGTGTCGAACACAGCTACCTGCGGAACGTTCGGCAGGATCTTCTCGATCGCGTCGATACCCTTGAGGTTAGCGGGGTTGTGCAGCGGAGCGAGTTCCACACACTTGATGATCATCTCTTTCACCTCCGGGGTGATGAGCACGGACTTGTTGAATTTCTCTCCACCATGGACAACGCGGTGACCGACGGCGTTGATCTCCTTGAGATCTTTGATGACGCCGATCTTCGGATCCACGAGTTTCTCGAGGATGAGCTCGATACCTACGGTATGTTCCGGCATCGGTTTCTCGAATTTCACTTTCTCGCCGTTCGGCAGTTTGACCAAGAGGAACGAGTCGGGCAGACCGATCTTCTCGATACCGCCTTGTGCCATCACTTGCTTGCTCTCCATCTCGAAGAGTTTATACTTAATACTGCTACTACCGCAGTTGAGAACTAGAATCTTCATGTGTATGATGTTTTTTGGTATTACTTAATTGCTTGGTTGGCGGTGATAACAACCATCTGTACAATGTCTTGCACTTTGCATCCGCGGCTGAGGTCGTTAACAGGAGCGGCGATACCCTGGAGGATCGGACCTACGGCGTCTGCGCCGGAGAAGCGCTCCACGAGTTTGTAACCGATGTTACCGGCTTGGAGATCCGGGAAGACGAGTACGTTGGCCTTGCCCGCAACCGGGCTACCCGGAGCCTTCGTTTTGGCTACGCTATCGATCAGCGCTGCGTCAGCCTGCAACTCGCCGTCCAATGCCAGATCCGGCGCCATCTCTTTTGCCAGACGAGTAGCCTCTGCTACTTTGTCCACGAGTTCGTGCTTTGCACTGCCTTTGGTCGAGAAGGACAACATCGCTACGCGCGGCTCGATACCGGCGATAGCACGTGCGGTCTCGGCGGTCGAGATAGCGATCTCTGCGAGCTGTTTGGCATCCGGATTCGGGTTAACGGCGCAGTCAGCAAAGAGCAGGAAGCCGTTCTCTCCGAGATGCTTAGCCGGCGTGAACATCAGGAATGCACCGCTGACGATCGAGCAACCGGGTTTGGTCTTGAGAATCTGGAACGCAGGACGGATCGTGTCTGCGGTCGTGCCGCGTGCACCTGCCAACTCACCGTCAGCATCGCCGGCCTTGATCATGAGGCAACCCAAGTACAGCGGGTCTTGCGCTTTCTTCTTCGCCTCTTCCTCGGTCATACCTTTGGCTTTGCGAAGCTCAAAGAGCAGGTTCGCATACTCAGGCATCTTCGGGTCATGGATCGGATCAACGATCTTAGCGTCCTTGATGAACTCGTAACCCTTCTCCGCTGCCATAGAGCGAATTGTCTCGGGATTACCGATCAAAATAAGCTGCGCAATCTTGTCTCTAAGTAAGATGTTGGCAGCCTCTAACGTACGCGGTTCGTCACCTTCCGGCAACACAATGCGCTGCGGATTAGCCTTCGCGCGCGCAATCATTTTTTCTAAAATGTCCATATTATTTTGATGTTTTATTGAATTATCCAAATAACGGTGCAAAGATACAAAAAAAAATCAATATATGCAATAGTTACAACAAAAAAGATATTTTTTTATAAAAATATTTGTATATGTCAAAAAAAAGTCGTACCTTTGCACGCTGATTTGTGAAAATTTGAAACAACAACCTCTTTTCTATCATGAAGAAAAGTATATTTATAGTATCGCTTCTATGCTTCTCTGCTGTGCTGTTTGCGCAGGAGCAGAATGAAGAAGTTAAAGGTGCTCACCCCTATAAGGTGGAGGAGAATGCAGATGTAGCGCAATCCTTTGCGCATTGGTCGATTTCGCCGCATGTCGGCTTTAACTATTTCGACGGTGACTTCAACAATGAGATGAAGCACGCGATTGCTATCCCGAATGCCGGTTTGGATATCGAGTATTCGTTCACTCCGGTATGGGGCTTGGGCGTGAACTATATGTACGACATGTACACCGTGACCGGTAAGCCGGGCGCTAACAATGCCGATACCTTGCTCAACGGTCATATGCACAAGATGGGTCTGTACGCTTCGATGGATCTGATGAACCTTTTCTTCCCGAAAGCGAAAAAGAAAATCTTCTCGGCTCATGTTATTTTTGGTGGTGGTTACGCTTGGTATAAGAGCAAGATCTATTATCCGGATGATGATGCGCACGGTCGTGGTCAGACGGCTAACCAGACGCCGATGAGCATGGATAAGTACAATGGTCAGTTGTTCCTGCAAGGTGGTTTGAGTCTGGAGTTCAACCTCAACCGTACTTTGTCGCTGGGTGTTCGTGGAACGTATAACTACTTCATCAATGACTATATTGACGGCCGTGGTTTCTCGGGTTTGCACGCTGTGGCTTCGAAGAATAACGATGGTATCGTGGACGTGACGATGTTCATGCGTATTAAGTTTGAGCCGGTATCGAAGACGCACGTTCGTAACATCGCCAATGAAGATGTATGGGCAAAGAAAGAGGCAGATGATCGTAAGTGCGTTCATGACACGGTTATTATCAAGCATGATTCGATCATCATCCGCGAGACGTTCCATAGTGAGCATATTGAGAAAGAGCAGAAACGCGTATATTACGTTTACTTCGATAACAATAAGTCGAACTTGGACGACAAGGCGTTGATCACTATCCAACAGGTAGCAGAGATGTTACAGGAAGACTCGACCTTGTATGCTGTGGTCACCGGTTATTGCGACAATACAGGTTCGGCATCGCTGAACTTCGCATTGGGTGACAAACGTGCGGACAATGTGATCAGTGAGTTGCGCGAAGAGCACGCTATTGACACGGCTCATCTGTATGCGATGGGTATGGGTAAGGTGATTGGCCGTCGCAGTCAGGCCGCTTATGGTCCGAACCGCCGTGCCGCTATCCGCCTGGTGGATAAGGCTACGTTCGATCGCATGAGATCGGATCTGGATGACACCCGCGCTAACCGCATCATGGACGAAGATGCACCGAAAGTACATACCGTACCTCTGTCGGAGAGTGCTCGTCCGGAGAAGGTGAACGAGTATCAACAGCGCTCGAGCGAAGAGATAACGACCGATAGATCGACCACCCTCTCGAAGTTAGCTCGTCAGTACTATAACAACACCTATTGCTGGGTATATATCTACATCGCCAATAAGGGTAAGATCTCGAATCCGAATGCCCTTGTTCCCGGAACGAAGTTGATTATCCCTGAGTTGACGCAGCAAGAGATGCAGATCACGAAAGATCAGAGTCTGGTTCTCTTCAGCAACGCCCGTCAGCAGAAGTAATGAGGTGATGGTCCCATAGCTCAGTTGGTTAGTAGCACCTGACTCATAATCAGGGGGTCCTTGGTTCAAGCCCAAGTGGGACCACAGCAGGAGGATAGTCCCACGACTATTCTCCTGTTACTTTTAAAAGATGAAACGTTTTTGGATCATATTAGCGCTTTTGTGTTTCATGGCAAGTGACACTTGCTATGCCATGACGTCTGCGCAGAAACGTGCGAAGGCGAAGGCTAAGATGGAGCAGAAACGAGAGGCGGCGAAGCGTAAGGCAGAGAAGCAGAGAGCGGCGAAGGCAAAAAAAGCCAAAAAAGAACGTATCAAAGAGGGCAAACCGTTGCTCTATGTCTATGCGTACGATCTGCGTAGCGGCGAACCCTTGCCGGCAACACATATCACGGTGCAAGACGTGAACGCCAAGCCGAATAAGAAACCGAAAGTAAGCAAACCGTCGGATACCAAACGTGCACGTGTACAGCGTGGTTTGCCGGTTGGCCCCTACTGGGCAGCGGGTGCCAAGATCGGCTATTTCGCTTCGGACACCGTGTGGTTCAACCATAAGGAAGATGAGGATACCATTAAACTGTATTTGTATCCGGAGACGCGCCTGACGTTCACGGTGACGGATTCTCTGACAGGCCGTCCGGTGGCAGCGAATGTGATCGTGCGCAACCATGAGCACCGCAAAGTGATGCAGACCACCTCGGACAGCTTGCATTCCGTCTTGGCGGTGTTGTTAGACGACCGCATCCCGTTCTATACGGTGGAAGCTACAGCGCCGAATTACTTCCCGTTCCGCGACACAGTTACCGATCCGACGCAATTCGCCGGCGTGGTGATGTCGCCGCGGGAGATCAAATCATTCGTGCTGCACAATATCTATTTTGCGACGGGTAAAACACGTATTCTGGATTCGTCCGAACGCGCATTGAATGAGTTATACCGGTTCTTGGTATCCCGTCCGAACCAGCGCATACGTATTGTCGGTCACACGGATAATATCGGTTCGGACCGCTCCAATCAAGTGCTGTCTGAAGGCCGCTGCCAAGAGGTACGGCGCGCGATGAAAGATCGCGGCATTGCCGTGGGACGAATAGAGATCGAGGGTAGGGGGGAACGCGATCCGATTGTGCCGAACGACAGCGAGGAGCATCGTCAGATGAATCGGCGCGTGGAGATAGTTCTATTGTAAAAAACGCACGGTGGCTTACCATTTAGCCACCGTGTCGTTGTATATACTCTCCGCAATTTCCGTTACGAGCAGATCGCATAACTCGTCTTGCACATCGGTCAACATCTGGGTGGCATCGAAGGTGCGGTAGGCCGAATAGGTCTTGTCGAACGAGTCTTCGGGATTTACATTATTGGTGAAATGTACTGCGACGCGGAGGGTCAGTTTGCTCTCCGTAGCATAACTATTGGCGCCGATAGCACCTTGCGAGAGGTCGTAGCCGACAATCTCTCCTTCGAGTTCGAGATCGCCGCCTTTGCGGAGAATTTGCAGACGAGTCTGGCGTTGGAATAGATCACGTATATGCTCCGTGAGTCCGCTACTGAGGGTCGGGTTGACCATCGGTGCGTTGTTCGGGAAGTCGGCGATAGAGATCGAATGCGTGGTCTGATAGTTGATGTTGGCGCCGTTGAACTTATAACTAATGGAACAGCTACATAAAAGCATGCAGATAACCAGCATACAGGTAGGCATTCCCCAGCATCTAACCACGTTCCGATACCGTGTCGTTACCGTGTCGTTTCCGTGTTTTGGACTATTATAAACCATACTCCTTTATTTTACGATATAGTGTTCGTTCGGACAGCCCGACTTTCTCTGCCGCTACTTTGCGGTTGCCGCCGGACAACTCGAGTGCTCTTCTGATACGCTCTTTCTCCCCGTCGTCAATGCGGAGTGAGGCTTCTTCGTCCGGAACAATCTCTTCTTCGTCACGCGTGGGAGTTATTCCAATAGCGGGTGCTTTGTCGTTATTACGCGCGACGACGTTCTCACGGTTGCCGTTTTCCAACAGCGCTCGCAGATCCTCCAATTCTTTGCGATTCTGCATCACCATGTTATAGAGGATGCCGATCTCGTGCGAGTAGTCTTTGCCGCTTTGTTGCGAAGGATTGCGGAGCACGATCTCCTGCCGGTTCTCCTCCTGCGGTAGGTATCTGCGTAAGGTGTCGGCGCTGATCTGATGATCCATCTCGATGACGGCTATCTGCTCGGCGAGGTTCTTGAGTTGACGAATGTTTCCGCGCCAGTAGGAGTTCTGCAGCAGCATAGTTGCTTCTTCGCTCAGCGAGAGCGGCGGCATCTGATAGCGGTTGCAGAAATCAACGGCGAACTTACGGAAGAGCAGAGGGATATCTTCTTTGCGCTCACGCAGTGCAGGTACGCGTATCTCTACGGTGTTGAGACGGTAATAGAGGTCCTCGCGGAAACGTCCTTCGTCGATAGCCTGCCGCATGTTGAGGTTGGTGGCAGCGACCACACGGACGTTGGTTTTGCGCACCTGGCTGGAACCCATGCGAAGGTATTCGCCGGTCTCGAGTACGCGGAGCAGACGCACCTGCGTTTGGAGCGGCAGTTCACCCACTTCGTCCAGGAAGAGGGTTCCGCCATCGGCTATCTCGAAATAACCCTTATGTTCGTTTTTGGCATCCGTGAAGGCTCCTTTCTCATGTCCGAAGAGCTCCGAATCGATCGTTCCTTCCGGGATAGCACCGCAGTTGACGGCGAAATACGGCCCGTGCTTGCGAGCTGAGTAGGCGTGTATGATCTTCGGGAAATGCTCTTTGCCGACACCGGATTCTCCGGTGATGAGCACGCTCAAATCGGTGCGCGCTACCTGCACGGCAACCTCTATGTTTCTATTGAGCAGCGGACTCTGACCGATGATACCAAAGCGCTGTTTGATGGCTAATAATTCCTGTTGCGTCATAATAAACCTGACAAAATGTCATGCAAAGGTACTACAAAATTTGCATATATGCAAATAATTCGCGAAAAAAAGCGAATAATCTTGTGTATATCAAATAATTTTCGTAATTTTGCACGCTAATTTTGATAAAATGACTAAAACTATGCATAATTCAGTTAAAATCTTTGCGTTGATGCTGGTGGCCCTCGCGGCTGCGAGTTGTGTGACGCAGAAAAAGATGACGTACCTGCAAGATGCTAATCCGGCGAAGGAGGATTCGATCAATGCGCATTTCGAGGCGCAGAGTGAAACGATCATCCGTTGTGGAGATGCCTTGACGATTTTTGTTTCGGCGCTGGATAAAGAGGCAGTAGCGCCGTATAACCTGCCGACGGTCGTGTTCACAGCCCCGGGTTCAACGCAGGTTCAGACGACCCCGATGTTGCAGTATTACATCGTGGACGAGAATGGCGACGTGGAGTTACCGGTATTGGGTAAGGTACACGTAGCCGGCCTGAGACGTCCGGAGGTCGAGCTGGCGGTGAAGGAGTTGTTAGCCAAGCAGGTGCTTAATCCGATGGTTCAGGTGAACCTGATCGGCGCGAAGGTATCGATCATGGGTGAGGTTAATCACCCGACGCAGGTATCGCTTGGCCGTGGTCGTCTGACGATTCTGGAAGCCCTGGCAGCAGCCGGTGATCTGACGCCTTACGGTCGTCGTGACAACGTGCTCATCACGCGTGAGGTGGAAGGAAAGATAGAGATGGCGCGTGTAGATTTGCGCAGCGCAGACCTGCTCACATCGCCGTATTATTTCCTCCAGCAGAACGACGTAGTGTACGTCTCGCCGAACCAAGTACGCGTAGTGAACAGTGCCAACACAAGTCTGTGGTTGAGTACCATCTCGACCGTTGCCAGTGCGGCTACCGTCATCGTAACAGTTATTAACGCAACGAAAAAGTAATTATGGAGCAGAATCCGAATGAGATAGATGTACGTAAGATCGTACGCGTGGTGATGGAGCACTGGTGGTGGTTTGCCGCAAGTGTGGTCTTTTTTATTCTGTTAGGCACGGCCTATTATCTGCGTAAAGCACCGAAATGGACAACGGATGCCACTATCATGTTGCGTCAAAAAGAAATGGGCGCAGAGGATGCCCTTTCGTCTTTGTCTATGTTGGGCCTTTCCGGCAATACGGCGGCCGAAGATGAAGTGGTAGTGCTCTCTTCGCGCGGCCTGCTGTATCAGACGATTGATGCCCTTAATCTGTGGGAGGGTTCGTCCAAACGCGGTGGTTTGCGTTGGGAGACGGAGTTCCCGAATGCGGCATTGAAGATCGATTATCTGGCGCTCAATAAAGATGCTCAGAAGAGACCGTTTACCGTGAAGGTGAAGCCGACGAAGAAAGGCTACACTGTGAAGACGAAGATGGGTTTCTTCCATCGTTCGACGACGCGCGTGGAGACATTGGGTGAACCTATAGAGACCTGCGTCGGTACGATTGCAATCCATGCCAACCGTGAGCTGAGCAGGGATACGACCTACCGTGTGGCGCATGCCCGCCGCGAACTGGTGGTCGCGAGTTATGGCAAGATGCTCAAAGTGGCGCAACACAAGAAAGAATCCAATATCATTAAGTTATCCATCGTGTCTCCCTGCCCGGAGCGAGACAAGGCTTTGTTGCACCAACTCATTGAGCAGTATAACCTCAATGCCATCGTGGACAAGAACATGATCGCCACCAATACGGCGGCGTTTATCGACGAGCGTTTGGCAATCATCACGGAGGAGTTGAGTGACGCGGAGAACGCAGTAGCGAGCTATAAGGAACAGAATAACATTGCCGATCTGAGTACGCAGGCGCAAATCTTCCTTCACGCCAACAGCACGGAGGAGCGTGCCCTCGCGGAGATAGAGACGCAGATGAGTCTGATCGATTACATCGATGAGTTCCTGCGTGATGACACCAAGCGCAATAATCTTATTCCTGCTAATCTGGGCGTGACCGATGGCTCGTTGTCGAGTGGAATCTCGGAGTACAACGCTTTGCAACTCCAACGCATGCGTATCATGCGCACCGCTACGGAAGACAACCCGGTGATCGAGCAGATGAATGCGCAGTTGGCAACCATTCGCCAGAATATCATCGCTACCATCAGTTCGGTGCGTGAGAGTCTGCAGATCCGCAAACGTAATATGCAGGCGCAGGATCGCGAGTACGACCGTCAGATCAAGGACGCACCGGAGAAAGAGCGCGAGTATGTGCGCGTGGTTCGTCAGCAACAGATCAAGGAGCGGCTCTATATCTACCTGTATCAGAAGCGCGAAGAGAACGCGCTCATGTTGGCGGCGACAGCTATGCCGGCTAAGATCGTGGATATGCCGCAACGCGACGTGCTCAGTGCATCGCCGAAGTTGAAAAAACTACTGGCGATGTGCTTCTTATTGGGTCTGATGTTCCCCGCCGGACTTCTCTATCTGTTTATGCTGCTCAATAACCAGATCGATGACGCGAAGGAGTTCGAGTGTCGTGTGAAAGCACCGTTGCTGGGGCAGTTGGTTCAGAACTCCCGCAATGTGCATATAGCAATCCGCGACGGCGAATCGACCGTCTCGGCAGAGCTCTTCCGCTTGATACGAACGAACCTGCGCTATGTTATCCCATCGGATGTCAAATCGCCGGTTATCCTGGTAACGTCCAGCATCAATGGAGACGGTAAGTCGTACGTGGCTGCGAACACCGCTTTGTCGCTCGCGATGTTGGGCAAGAAAGTAGCACTGGTGGGTCTCGATATCCGCAAACCGATGTTGGCCGTTTATTTCGGGTTGCGCGATAAGGGTCATCTGACCGATTATCTGGCAGAACCGAGTATTGAGTTGGACGATATCATTGTTCCGAGCGGTGAGCATAAGAATCTGGATATCATTCCGTGCGGTACCGTGCCTCCGAATCCTGCAGAACTGCTGCAGACAGAGCGCGTGGATGAGTTGTTTGCCGAGCTGCGCAAGCGTTATGATTATATCATCGTGGATACAGCTCCTGTGGCATTGGTAAGCGACACCTATCTGTTGGATCGCATCGCGGACATGACAATCTATGTCTTCCGTTATAAATACACGCCGTCGGAGATGATCGACTACATGAATCAGATGGTTGAGCAGAAACGCATGCATAATATCGCTTGCGTGCTGAATGGCGTCAAGGGTATCAAGGCCGGTTACGGATACGGAGGTCAGAAAGAATAATCTATGATTGTTTGTGTAGCAGAGAAACCCTCGGTGGGCGCGTATATAGCCAATGTGCTGGGCGCTAAGCAAAAGCACGACGGCTATTTCGAAGGCAACGGATACCAGGTCACCTGGACGTTCGGCCATCTGTGCGCGTTGCTCGACCCGCAGGAATATACGGAGCAGTGGAAGGCATGGACGCTGAGTTCGCTGCCGATGATTCCGCCGCGTTTCTCTATCAAGGTGTTCGGCGATGCCGGCGTACACAAACAATTCAATGTCATCAAGAACCTGATCGACCAAGCCGACGAAGTCATTAACTGCGGTGATGCCGGGCAGGAAGGAGAGTTGATCCAGCGCTGGGTGTACCAGCAGGCCGGGTGTAAGTGTCCGGTGAAGCGCCTGTGGGTGAACTCGCTGACCGAAGAGGCTATCCGCGACGGATTTCAGCAACTCAAGGACCAATCGGAGTACCAGCACCTGTACGAAGCAGGTATGATGCGCGCCATCGGTGATTGGTTGCTCGGCATGAACGCCACGCGCGCGTATACTATAAGGTACGCACGCGGGAGCGGGAAAGATCGGCAAGTGCTGTCCGTGGGACGTGTCCAGACGCCGACACTCGCGCTGGTGGTCAAAAGGCAGGCAGAGATAGAGAACTTCGTGCCGCGTACCTATTGGGAACTCAAGACCAACTACCGCGATACGTTGTTTAGTGCCCAGATGCCCGTCGAAGACGGCGAGTACGCCATCACGAGTGAGGAGCAGGGACAGGAATTGGTGAACAGCATCAAAGATCTGCCGCTGACGATCACGAGCGTGGAGAAGAAGAAAGGTACGGAGTACGCGCCCAAACTGTATGACTTGACCTCTCTGCAAGTCGATTGCAATAAGAAATATTCTTTCTCGGCGGAGCAAACGCTCCAACTAATCCAATCGCTCTATGAGAAACGCCTCACGACCTATCCGCGTGTAGACACGACCTATCTGAGCGACGATATCTATCCCAAAGTGCCGAGTACACTGAACGGCATCAAGGACTATTTCCCGCAGGTGGCACCGCTCATCGGCGCCAAACTGCCGAAATCCAAGAAGGTGTTCGATAACAAGAAAGTGACCGACCACCATGCCATCATTCCTACCGGACAACGCCCGGATAATATGACGGCAGATGAGAAGAAAGTCTACGATCTCGTGGCGCTGCATTTCATTGCGGTGTTCTATCCCGATTGCGAAGTGAGCAACACCACTGTGATGGCCAAAGCCGGCGAGATCGATTTCAAGGTCACCGGTCGTGAGGTCTTGAAACCCGGTTGGCGCGTAGTGTTTGGCGCAGAAGAATCTGATAATTCAGAAAACGCTGATAATTCTGATAATTCTGAGAATTCCAAATCCCTTCCTGCTTTTGTGAAAGGTGAGAGCGGACCCCACGAGCCCGTGCTCAAAGAGAAAACCACTACGCCGCCGAAGTACTATACCGAGGCTACGCTGCTTCGCGCCATGGAGACGGCAGGTAAGACGGTCGAGAACGATGAACTGCGCGAGGCGATGAAGGAGAACGGTATCGGTCGTCCATCTACGCGTGCGGCCATCATTGAGAAACTCTATCAGCGCAAGTATATCGTCAAGCAAGGCAAGTCCCTGCGCGCTACGGAGACAGGAATCAACCTCATTCATCTCATCATCTCTCCGCTGCTGAAGTCGGCAGAACTAACCGGTCTGTGGGAGAAAAAACTGCGTGAGATAGAGCGCGGTGAATATACGGCGCAGGATTTCCTGGTGGAACTCAAAGAGATGACTTCCGGCGTCGTGCGCGATGTCAAAAGTAACAAGGCGGGTATGCTTTGTCCCGTTTGTCGCCAAGGCCTGATCATCCGTGGAAATACCCAATACGGATGTTCCAGATGGCGGGAAGGTTGCACCTATAGGGAGCCTTTTGACAAGTAAAGTTAGCAAAAAAGCATATTTATGTAGTAATTACGTCAATTTTTCCACAAAAGATTGGCGTTTTTTGTGTAATTTTGCAGCCGAAATGTTTCGCGTATATGCGCGTTAATAGGGAGCACAAATCATTTAACTTAATATCAACAAACAAAATCTTTTTATGAAACTCAATGTCAGTATGTTTCGTACCATGATGCTCGCAGCTTTGCTTTTTGTAGGCATGGCGGCTGAGGCACGTGTGGTTAGCGGAACAGTAAAAGACCCGACGGGAGAGACGATTATCTCGGCTTCCGTAGTGGTAAAGGGTACCACGATTGGTACAGTGACGGATTTCGACGGTAATTATACCCTCGATGTGCCGGATGACGCTAAAGTGCTTATCTTCTCCTACATCGGTATGCAGACGCAGGAGTTGAATATCACGGGCGATGTGATGAACGTAGTACTGAGTGAGAACACCGAGGTGCTCGAAGAAGTGGTGGTTACCGGTTATGGTACGACCAAGAAACGTGACTTGGTGACGGCAGTATCCTCTGTAAGTGCAGATCAGATCAAGGATGTACCGGTTGCAAACGCAGCCGAGGCTTTGCAAGGTAAATTGGCAGGTGTGTCGGTAATGGCAGCAGATGGAGCTCCGGATGCTGAAGTAAAAGTCCGTGTACGTGGTGGTACATCGCTGACCCAAAGTAATGACCCGTTGTATATCGTGGACGGTTTCCCTGTTTCCAGTATTTCGGATATTGCTCCGAGCGATATCGCTTCGATGGACGTTTTGAAAGATGCTGCTGCAACTGCTATCTACGGTGCGCAAGGAGCTAACGGTGTAATTATCATTACGACCAAGGATGCTACTATTAATGAGGCTGATGATAAAATGCAGTTCCATTTTACCTATTCAGGTTATGTGGGCTGGAAGAAAATCACCAAGATGTTGGATGTGATGGATAATAGGAATTTTATGCTGTTGCAGTATGAGAATGCCTATTTGAGAGAAGGTTCGGCTAAAATGGACGATAAATTTGCACCGTATTTTATCGAAGGATGGAAGAGCGGTGACAGCTATGATATTGCCAAAATGCTCGAAGGTGCGAATAGCTTAGAAAGAACAAATTGGCAGGACGAGACATTTGGAAGAACCGGTTTTGACTCCAACCATTCATTTAGTATCAACGGTGGTAATAAGAATGCCAATTTCAACATAAGTTATAACCGCATTGATAACAAGGCGATTATGTACGGTTCGGATTATAGCCGTGATAATATCTCTTTGAAGGCCAAGTTTAAACCGATTAAGAACATGAATATATCGTTCAATACTCGTTATTCGGATACGAGAGTGAATGGAGCAGGTTCTAATACAACGAAAGACGCAGGTTCTACTTCCGAATCGCGTGTTCGTAACTCGGTCGTTTATACTCCGGTAACCCTGTATTCAAAAGATGCTGAGTCTTTGGATGATGAAGATTCGTACGGAGGATTGTATAATCCGCTGCTAACTATCGACGATAACTATAAATTCAAAAAGGATCAGAAATTGGATTTAAATGGTTACATTTCCTATAAGTTTGCTAAATACTTTACATTGCGTGCTGAAATAGGTTATAACTATAAGCGTACGAATACAAACCGCTTCTATGGTCCGACTACTTATATGGCTCGTACCTATACAAGAGGTAATAGTATTGCCATGCAGACAATGGAATACGAATCGCAGTTCCGCCAAACCAACACCTTCAATTATGCACAAACCGTTAAGGAACACCATAATCTGAATGTGACAATCGGTGAGGAAATTATAATGCGTAAAGGAGAGGAACGTACGATGACCGGTATCGGATATGAGGGTAAGTATAAAGGTCAGGAGGTGTTTAATCATTTGTCCAATTGCACCTCAACTTCTTATACGAATTATATCATGCCAACGGATAATATGTTGTCTTTCTTTGCCCGCGCAGACTATAACTATAGAAGTCGTTACTATGCATCTCTCACATTCCGTGCAGATGGTTCGACTCGTTTCTCTAGGAGTAATCAATGGGGCTATTTCCCGTCTGCTGCAATTGCATGGAATATTGCAGAAGAAGATTTCATGGAATCTGCTCGTAGTTGGTTATCACAGTTGAAACTTCGTTTCAGTTATGGTACAGCAGGTAATAACAACGTAGATCTTGGATATCTGCATTCTGACTTCTTGTCTGGCACAGCCGGTGAGGCTGCTGCACAATGGTGGTCTGGTTTTAACACGATGTTGACGGTGGGCGGTAGTAAGAGAATTGCAGCGAACCCGAACTTGAAATGGGAGACTACGATTACGCGTGACCTGGGTCTTGATTACGGATTCTTTAATCAACGCTTGAGCGGATCGTTAGATTTATATTTGAATACGACCAAGGATCTGATCGTGTTGTATCCGCTTTCTTCCGGATATAACTATCAATATCGTAATATCGGATCGACTCAAAGCAAGGGTGTTGAATTCTCTGTCACCGGTGTCGCTTTAGATAAGCGCTCTGGTAATTTGAATTACAACTTAACCATCAGTGCCAACATCGCTGCAAGTCAGATGAAAATTACGGATTTAGGTGGTGTAGCAGAAATGCCGGCTGCAACCAGTGCATTCTCTACTTCTTCCATTACGTATAATGAGTTCTACGTATATCCGGGTGGTCTCGTCGGCGATATTTATGGCTACGTGACCGACGGCTGGTATCAGGCTTCTGATTTTATCAATACCAAGGGAGGTACCACTGCTCGACGTGAGTGGACATTGAAGGACTACGCTACGTATGGCGTCGTTCAGCCACACGAGTCGATGAAGAATCCGTATCCGGGTATGATCAAACTGAAAGATCAAAACGGAGATGGAAAAATCGATGAGCGAGACAGAGTGAAATTAGGCAATACGATGCCTATCTGTCAAGGTGGTTTCTCGCTGAACTTTAATATCAGTGGAAAGAACTGGGGTATGGTTGACTTGGGTGCAAACTTCACCTATTCAATTGGTAATAAGGTGCTAAACCTCAACAAAGTTGACTTTACAACGGTTACTAATACAGGAACCAAAACGTCGTACCGTAACTTGCTGACCGAGATGAATTATGGCAACCGCTATTCTATGTTTGATGAGAATGGTAATGACTTGGTTGTTAAATACCTTGGCCAAGGTATGACCATTGAGCAAATGACACAACAACTGGATGCAGATAATGCTGGAGCGAAAATCTGGTCTCCTTATGCAGCTGCTTATGTAGTAACGGATTATGCGGTTGAGGATGGTTCATTCCTTCGTTTGAACCAATTGACGCTCGGTTATTCTCTGCCGGATAAATGGATCAGTAAGGCCTATATCACGAAGTGCCGTATTTACGTTCAGGTAAGTAACCTGTTTACGATTACCAAGTATTCAGGCTTTGACCCAGAGGTGGATGTTTATAGCAGTAAGAACCCGATGCTTACCGGTGTAGACTATTCCGCTTATCCGCGTACTCGTGGTATAAACGTTGGTTTTAATCTTGCATTCTAATATAGAAAATCATTAGTCTTATGAAAAAGATACAAATTTTAATTTTAGCAACGGCATCTGTTATGATGGCAGGTTGCAAAGACGGTTTCTTCTCAACCGACTCTCCGTCTGCTATGGACGAGGCGAGCGTGTTCTCCTCTGCTCGTGAAACGGAGCAGGTTATAGCCGGAATCTACAATATCCTGGGAGAGCAAAACTCCTATCGTACACGTCTGGGAACCTACTGGGTATCCTATAATACGGATATCGAATGGCATAATGGTGAAAATGATTACACCGATTATTCCATGACGAAGGATGGCGATAGTAATGGTGACTTGATTGCTAAGGACAAAAACCCGTGGTCTTATTTGACAAGTGCTATTGAGCGAGCTAACCTGTGTATCGATGGCATCGAGCAATACGGTGATACAGCCGATGTAAATATTCGTTATTTATGGGGAGAAGCGCTGACATTGCGTGCTTGGTTGTATTATGAGATGACGAAGTTATGGGGCGATGTTCCATATTCATTCAAATCTCTTGATGTGAACACGACCGAAGCAGTCTATGTAACAAAGGAAGATCGTAATAAAATTTATGACAAACTGCGCGTAGACTTGCGCAAGGCAATCGAACTGATGCCTTTCTCGCAAGATATCCCTTGGGGTAATGCCAAAAATAATGTAGAGCGTATCAATAAACAGTTTGCTTGCGGTTTATTAGCTCGAGTAGACTTGGTTTATGCAGGATTGGCATTGCGTCCGGATGTATGGATCGTAGGTGGCGGTGCGCCTTACAGCGTTCAACCGAATACAAAAGATGGTGCGCTCCGTAGCGAACTGCTCGGTGAGGCCGTTAAATATACCGAAATGGTTATTGACCATGATGGTGCCAATGTGGGAGGCAAATTGCTGAAAAATTACGAGGATGTCTTCAGAAATATTTGTGCCAATGAGAGAGCCTATGGCAGAACGGAGACGCTGTGGGAAATCCCGTTCAATAACAATGTACGTGGTCAGTTCCTGAATCGTATGGGCTTGTATGTAAACAAGAGAGCGTTGTCTCATTTGTCGCATACAACGGCTACGAGCAAAAGTAACGCTAAAATATCACTGACCCCTCAATTTGTGTTCTCGTTTGATGCAAAAGACACCCGCAAATGGGTGACAATTGCTCCGTATGAGTGGGATTATCGTAATGATGACAATGCGTACATAACGAAATCGACAGGCGATTCGCTGGGAAGTACTCCAGTTTTATATCAGAAACCGGATGCTTCTAATAAGTTCTATTTGGCTAAATTCCGTTATGAGTGGTTAACTTATGATGTTACCAATGATGATGATGGTTTGAATATCCCGATTATGCGTTATTCGGATATCCTCTTGATGTACGCAGAGGCGATGATTGGCGGTATAAATAACGATGCACCGAACTATAAAGGTAAATGGCCGGCTACTACCATCTTTAATTTGGTTCGTCAGCGTGCGTACGGAGATACTAAACATGATGTGACCAATCTGACGATGGATACCATTATGATGGAGCGTGCTAAGGAATTCGCAGGAGAGCATATTCGTAAGTACGATTTGATGCGTTGGGGCGTATTTGGCTCGAAGATGACAAAAGCAGAAGAAGTATTTGAGTTGTTTGGAGCCAATAGTTCGCGCGGAAAAGATAGCGACGGTAATTATATCTTTGACATGACCGGCACGGATTACTACGGACACATGAACCCGTATATATTTGTTAAGTTTACGCGCGATGATTCATATGCTACCGGTGGCCCGGCTTTCATAATCTCAGATATCTACGGACTTAATCTGGATGAAATAGGTAATCCTCCCGGCTATAATAGTGAAACCGATAATGGCGGTTGGGTAAAGAAAGAGTCGTTCTGGTTGGATGAAGGTTCGCCGATTTTGGCTGGTAAGAGATTATATAAAGCAACAGTTGCTGGTGAAATAGAAAATCGTCAGTATTGGCCGATATTTACCATCATCTTATCGTCGAATCCTAACCTCTGGAATGATTACGGCTATTAGAATTAACTTATGAAAACGTATCCGTCATTAATATTATTAGCATGTATTGCAGGTCTTTTAATGGCTTGTCGCAATACAGAAGAGCCGGAGAACCCTCAAGAGCCAACCGACGTGTTGGCTTTTGAGGGCGCTGATGGCGGAGGTAAATATGTTACTGGAGGTCGTGGAACCACCATCTATGTCGTTAATTCATTAGAAGATGAAGTAACAGATCCTCAACCGGGAACCTTACGCTTTGCGCTGAATCAAAAAGGGAGAAGAATTGTTATTTTTAACATCTCAGGAAACATAGAGTTAGATGGAGAAATGGTAATCAAGAATGGAGAATTAACCGTTCTTGGACAGTCTGCTCCCGGTGATGGTATCTGCATTAGTAATTACCCTGTGGTTATTGACGCGGATAATGTAATATTACGTTTCTTGCGATTCCGATTAGGAGATGAAAGAGCGCAAGAAGCAGATGCGTTGGGCGTAAATATTGACGCAAAGAAAGACAAGTATCATAAGGATATTATGATAGACCATTGCTCTTGTTCTTGGTCAACCGATGAATGTGTTTCTGTATATGGCGTAGCGAATGTGACAGTTCAATATTGTTTCATTACGGAGTCGCTTCGTAAATCTGTTCATGCGAAAGGAATACATGGCTATGGAGGTATATGGGGAGGTAAGAATGCCTCTTTCCACCATAACCTATTGGCGCATCATGACTCCCGTAACCCTCGCTTTGATCATGAATATGTTTCGTATGGATATCGCGGTCCTCTGGATTATGTTAATAATGTAGTCTACAACTGGGGAAGTCATCCGGCCTATGGTGGTGAAGGTGTTGGAGAAGCGCGCAAAATCAATTTCGTAAACAACTACTATAAACCGGGACCCGCTACAAGTACCAAATCACTATTGGTACAACCTTGGACATCTTGTGATAAATGCTCTCCATTAGGCTCTGTAATCCCGCCGCAAATCTACTTGACAGGCAATTACTTGTACGGTTCATCCTCTGTGACTGCCGATAACTGGAAAGGCTCATCGGTGCGTACAGATGCCGTGAAAGCTTCTTCGCGTTGGACAGAAGGACTAACCCCTTTGGCTAACGAGGAAACGGCGGAGAAGGCCTATGAAACAGTTTTGTCGAAGGCCGGTTGTTCTCTGCATCGGGATGCTATAGATGAGCGGATTGTTAATGAGGTTCGTAATGGAACATATACGTACAGTGGCTCCAGAGGTTCTACTAATGGTCTCATAGATTCGCAAGATGATGTGCATGGCCGTGAGATAGAGTATAAAACCTATGATAAACCCGCAGATACAGATGGCGATGGCGTCCCTGATACTTGGGAGGATGCACATGGCATGGACAAGAATAACTTCATGGACGCTAAAGAAACTTCAGTTAAGGCGCCGTACATGAATATAGAGGTGTACCTGAACGATTTGGTGTAATTTTGCAGCGTGTTTGTAAAAGCATTTTACAATTAACAACAATATTAACTTTTAAAACTCAACAATTATGAAGAAATTTTTCCTCTTCGCAGCTGCAGCTATCGCAGCTCTGACAGTTAGTGCGCAGACTCTTGATTTCCCGGAGATCATTGCTACTGCTGATTTTGGTGCAACCAGAACCTTCGAGAAAGATGGTATTTCTTTGGTTATTAGCAATGGTAACAACAAATTTGCTGTTGATGCCAATACCCAGAGATTTGGTAACGCACAGGCTTATGCAAAGGACACGATGCGTCTTAAAACTGGTGGTGCAAGCGGTTCTAAGTCCTCTATGGTATTAAATGTACCGGCTGATGGTAAGGTTACCGTTCACGCACGTAGCGCAAGTAGTACTGTTGCTCGTACCTTAACATTCTCCCAGAATGGCTTGGATATCTTAAATGCAAACCTGAATGATGCAGATGCAATTGATGTTGAGGAGACTAAGGCAGATCAAACAAAGGAAAATGTAAAAGTATTCCCGGTATTTACTTGCAACGTAAAGGCTGGTGCTATTGATCTTTCCTATGGTGAGGTTGGTACTGGTAGCACTGAGGCCGATGAGTCGAAGATCAAAGCTGGTGGTATCAATATCTACGCTATCATCTTTGAGTCTGCTCAAGGTTTCGAGAACGCTGACGCAGCTGTTAAGGCTGAGAAGTTCTATCGCAACGGTCAACTCATCATCCGTAAAAATGGTGTAGAGTACAACGCTCTTGGCGCACAACTCTAATCCCTAACGGATATTTTAAAAGGCTCGCAACTGCGAGCCTTTTTTGTTGTTTTACCTTCCTTTTACCTATCAATCGTTAGTTATTCGTTAGTTATTACTTGGTTATTGGTTAGTTATTGCCCATCCCTCTTCCTAATGTCATTTACCTGTCATTTAGCTATCAATTACACACTCATTACGTGGTAATCCTAGACTTTACTCCTACCATCTACCTAATGTCATCCTAACCTCACCCTATCCAACAATATTTTCCGACATCTCATTCATCAAAAAGGCTCGCACACGCGAGCCTTTATTGTTGTTATGTACTTGCCTTTACTCCAGCGGACTTCCGTTCCAGATTAGATCCTTGCTGTGCTTGATCGTGTTCTCCTTCTGCGGAGTCATGATGCAGTTTTGGAATTTGATCTTCTCTGCGAAATCGATGGTCATACCTTCGCGTGTGCCGTACCAACTAACATTGTCGAAGAGGATGTCGTGTACCGGCAGACCCTTCAAACCTACCATATCTACCGCCTTACGGGCATTGACGCAGGTGATATTACGGAAGGTGAAGTTGCTCCATTCAGGATAGAACTTACTCTTATCATCCGTGTCTGTAGCACCGCGACCTCCGGCCGAACGATCAGCATAACCCGATTGGAAAAGGAATGCAGCTTCGCGGATGTCCTTCATCGTGATGTTATAGCAGTAGATGTCCTCGCACCAACCGCCACGACCCGGAGCCGATTTGAAACGGCAACCGATATCTGTACCATCAAACATACAATCCTTCACAATCAGACGCTGCATACCGCCGCAGAACTCCGAACCGATGACAAAACCGCCGTGTGCACGATAAACGGTATCGTTCGTGATCAGGAAATCGCGTTGCGGACCTGCTGCAACTCCCTTGTCTCCTACACCGCCTTTCATACAGATACCATCGTCACCGGCGCTCACATGACAACCGGCAATCAGCGCTACCTGTACATTACCCGGATCCATCGCGTCGCCGTTCTGTGCCCACCACGGACAATCGATCGTCACGTTCTCAATAATCAGGTTCTGGATACGTGTTGGTACAAGGTGGAACTTCGGACTATTGCGCAACGTCACACCTTCAACCACCAGATTCTTCGAGTCGGTGATGTTCACCAAGTGCGGGCGCATCTTCTCTTGAATCTCCGCCGTAGCGGCGATATTCGGGATACCGAGCTCCTTATTCAAGTTAAACGGATACCAGAGACGATAGGTCTTATCGTCTTGTTTGAGGGTACCGCCGAGCGCCAAAGCCTCTTCCCAAACCTCAGGCAACTTGCCGTCGCGTACCACTTTCTTCTCCTTGAGCGGACGCCAGATAAAACCCTGACCGTCTATCACACCCTTACCGGTGATGCCCACGTTCTCCAGTTTAGAACCATAGATAAGCGCGTTACATTTCTTACTTCCGTCACGCAGACTATCGCTCTTCTGAACGAATAACTCTTTGTTCTCCGAACCCAAGATCGTAGCGCCTTTGCTCAAATGGAGATCGATATTACTTCTCATCTGAATCGGACCGGTCTTCCAAACACCTTTCGGTACGATGACGTGACCTCCACCATTCTTACTGAGTTCATTAATCGCTTTGTTAAAAGCCTCCGTACAATCCGTCTTGCCATCGGGCACTGCGCCGTATTGCGCGATATTAACGGACGTAGCCGGGAATTTTACTTCCTGTACGTGCTCGATCTCGATAGGCAGACCTTGGTAATAATGGTCGTACTTACTTTGTGCGCTTACCATCAGCGCCGCGCCCAGCATCAGGGCGGAGAGGAACAATTTTTTCATAAGAATTAAATTTATCTATCATCTATTATCTATTAGCTATCAATTATCGTGCCAATTCAGCAATTTTCAATGCGGCATTGATGCCATCCAACGCGGAACTCGTGATGCCGCCGGCATAACCCGCTCCTTCGCCGCAAGGGTAGAGCAGGGGAGTGCTCACCGATTGGAGTGTCTCCGGATCCCGCGGAATACGAACCGCACTGCTGCTCCGACTCTCCACGCCAACGATCACGGCATCGTTCGTCAAGAAGCCCGGGTATTTCTTATCGAAGTCCCGAAAACCCTGCTGTAAGCGTTTACCTATATGTGCCGGTAACCACTCATCCAATCGGCTCGATACAATACCCGGCAGATAACTGCACGCCGGCAGATCTTTACTTGCCTTCCCTTCCACAAAATCCTTTAACCGTTGTGCAGGCGCCTGTGCTTGCGGACCTCCATGCTCAAACGCCATGCGTTCTAATTGTTCTTGGAACGCTAATCCGCGTAGCGGATCATCGCCCTCTATATCTTCCGGGTTGATCTGCACCACCATACCGCTGTTGGCGTATGGTGAGTTGCGATGACTCGCACTCATCCCGTTCACGACGCAACTGCCCGCTTCACTTCCTGCCGGCACGATATGTCCGCCCGGGCACATGCAGAATGAATACACGCCTCGTCCATCCACTTGCGTCACGAGACTATACGATGCATTACCCACATATTCGACATTCGTCGAATGGTACATTAGTTTATTGATCAGACTCTGCGGATGTTCTGCGCGTACTCCCATCGCAAAACCTTTCGTCTCTAACTTCACCCCCTCTTTCGCTAACATCCGATACGTGTCATGTGCCGAATGCCCGATCGCCAAGATAATAGGAGCTCCTGTAACCCGTAATCCGTCACCCGTAACCTCTTTGAGACTTGTGACGCAAGTCTCAAAATGTATCTCCCCGCCGTGCTCCAATATACACTCCCGCATTCGCTTGATGATGCCCGGCAGTTTATCGCTCCCTATATGTGCGTGAGCCTCATACAACACCGTATCCGGTGCACCGAAATAATGGAACAGTTCCATTACTCGCTGCATGTTTCCGCGTTTCTTCGAACGCGAGAAGAGTTTGCCGTCACTGAACGTACCGGCTCCGCCTTCGCCGAAACAGTAGTTTGACTCCGGATTCAAACCCTCGTTTCGATTCAGCAATGCAATGTCTTTTTTTCGTTCGCTTACCTCTTTGCCGCGTTCATAAATAATAGGCTTAATCCCGTGCTCCAGTAATGTCAGCGCTGCAAAAAGCCCCGCCGGACCGGCACCGATGATAACCACCGACCGCTTCGCCTGATGTACATCTTGGAACATTGGCGGCTCGTACAATGGGATAGGTGCGTCCTTCGGAACAGGGTTTCCTTTGTCGTCCGTAAGTATAGTAAGATGCACGCGCAACTCGCGTTGCCGTGCATCTACTGAACGTTTCACTACCCGCCATTGTTGTTCGGCTATGTACGCCTCCCGCGGACTAAGTATGTATTGTTGTGTGCCCAAAAACTATTTACCGATCTTTGCAAGTACAGCCTCAAGCCCGAGCTCTTTTACTTTCTCGCCGATCTTTGCTTCCAGTTCTTCGCACAGATCCGGGTTCTCAACCAGTACATCTTTCACTTTGTCGCGTCCCTGACCTAACTTCGTGTCGCCGTAGGAGAAGAACGAACCGCTCTTCTTGATGATTTCGGTAGCTACTGCGAAATCCAGGATCTCACCGATACGCGAGATACCCTCGTTGAACATCAAGTCAAACTCCGCTTTCTTGAACGGAGGAGCGACTTTGTTCTTAACCACTTTCACGCGCACTTGGTTACCCTTGATCTGCTCGCCGTCTTTGATCTGACCTGTACGACGGATATCCAGACGAACCGAAGCGTAGAACTTCAACGCGTTACCACCTGTAGTCGTCTCCGGATTACCGAACATCACACCGATCTTCTCGCGCAGCTGGTTGATGAAGATCACGGTTGTACCGGTTTTGTTCACCGAAGCGGTCATCTTACGCAGCGCCTGACTCATCAGACGTGCCTGCAGACCTACTTTGTTATCTCCCATCTCGCCGGCAATCTCTGCCTTCGGGGTCAACGCAGCCACAGAGTCAATAACAATCAGATCCACTGCGGCCGAACGAATCAACTCGTCTGCGATATCGAGTGCTTGCTCACCGCTATCCGGTTGCGCAATCAGCAAATCAGCAATGTTCACACCGAGTTTCTCGGCGTAGAAACGGTCGAACGCATGCTCTGCATCGATGATAGCGGCGATACCGCCGGCCTTCTGTACCTCCGCCATCGCGTGGATAGCCAGCGTGGTCTTACCGGATGACTCCGGACCGTAGATCTCGATGATACGTCCTTTCGGATAACCGCCCACGCCCAGCGCGTAGTTCAAACCGATACTACCGGTCGGGATAACGGGTACGTTCTCTATGTTCTCATCACCCAGACGCATGATAGCGCCCTTACCGTAATCTTTGTCAATTTTTGCCATCGCGGCCTGCAATGCTTTGAGCTTGTCTGCCGATGGTCCTTGTTTCTCTGCCATAGTAGTAATAATTTCAATTTTGCGGTGCAAAATTACAAAAAAAAAATGACATACGCAAGTGTACGTCAATTTTTTTCATAATAGCGGCAATATTTGCTTATTCCACAGATCTCGCATTGCGGTTTGCGTGCTTGACACACATAGCGTCCATGGAGTAGCAACCAGTGATGCGCCTTCGGAATAACATTCTCCGGAATGTATTTGACGAGTGCTTTCTCCGTTTGCAGCGGGTTCTTGCTGTTGGTTGTCAAACCCAAGCGTTCGCTGACACGGAAAATATGCGTATCCACTGCCATCGTCGGTTGGTTCCAAATCACCGCACACACCACGTTCGCTGTCTTTCTTCCAACGCCCTGCAACGTTTGCAGATCCTCTATATTATCCGGAACAATACCGTCGTATGCCTCCACGAGCCGTTGTGCCATCTGCACGAGATGCTCCGCTTTGCTCCGAGGATAACTGACCGACTTCACGTATTCAAACACCTCATCACTCGTCGCCTTGGCCATCGCTTCCGGAGTCGGGTAGGCGGCAAAGAGCGCCGGCGTCACCATATTGACCCGCTTGTCTGTACATTGCGCGGAGAGCATCACGGCCACGAGGCATTGGAAAGGATTAGCAAACACCAATTCCGATTCCGCAACGGGCATGTTGACCTCAAACCAAGCTAATATATTTTCAAAGCGCTGTTTGGTCGTCATGATAGGTGCGACTTAAGAATTGTAACACGCCTGTCGCCTGTGTCTGCACATTTGCCGTCTCGGGCGTGATTTCGCGTTTTTGCAACTTGAGCATCATGATCTGATAGAGCAGTAGCAGACATGCCTCGATATCTGACATCGTCGGGCGGTCGGTCTTGGCCTTAAGTAGGTTGAGCGAAGGTTGCAAACGCATTATAGCTGCGCGGTATATCGCGTCCTCGTTCAAGATCTGCGTGTGCAGGTCAATCAGTTCTGAAAGGGCATTATTGGCAATCGCCAGATGACCACCGTCCACGATGCCTTCGCGATGCATCATCTCGTTCAGTTCGTGCAGTTCCGGTGTCGCGTCTGCGTTCTGCGGGAACGCACGCAGATAGTCCTCCATCTGCCACAAATACAGAATATACTCGGCTATGTTGTCTTTCTTACTCCTCATCCTCATCAAAATCTATTTCATCGAGATAGTTATCACTCATGAATACCTCAATATCCCGTCGGTCTTTCTTCGTCGGACGACCCATACCGCGGTCACGACCACCGTTTCCGGCCAGACGTGCCAGTTCGAGCAGTTCGAGTTGTTCAGGTGTCGTGCAATCGCGCAGGTACTCGGGTACTAACTTTGCACCCAAACGGTTCTCCGTCAACTGCAGCACTTTATACGTGTACGTGATAGGTCCCTTACGAACGGTGAACGTGTCGCCGACCTTGAACGTGCGGCTGGGCTTCAACTGTACGCCATTCTTAGCCCCATCGGGGCACGATTGTACCATCGCGATACGCCCGTTCTTGCAAGCGTCTGCAGCAATGCTCCGCGTCTTATAGATCCGCATCGCCCAGAGATATTTATCTACACGAACTTCCGCCATAACCTGTAACCCGTAACCTATTTCCCATTAAACTGGTTCATCGTCCGGTCAATACCCTGAAGACAGAAACTCGGAATGATCTCGCTTGTTACCTTCAGCCGCTCGTCAATCTGCTTTTTCTCCTCATCGGTCCACTCGCCCAGTACGAAATTGATCTGTGTTCCGCGCGTGTACTCGTTTCCTATACCGAAACGTACGCGTGCGTAGTTCTCTGTACCCAATACCGATTGGATGTTGCCGAGTCCGTTATGACCTCCATTCGAACCCTGCTTGCGAATACGAATCGTACCAAACGGCAGGTTGAGGTCGTCCACCAGCACAAGCATGTTCTCCACGGGGATCTTCTCTTGCGCCAACCAATACCGCACGGCATTACCGCTGAGGTTCATATAGGTGGAAGGTTTAAGCAGCACGAGTTCGGCGTTCTTAACCCTACATTTGGCCACAAACCCATACCGCTTGTCCTCCCACTTTACGTCTTTGGATGCAGCAAACGCATCGATCATCATAAAACCGATGTTATGCCGTGTACCTGCGTACTCGTCACCGATATTGCCAAGTCCAACTATGAGAAATTTTGCCATACTTCTTTTAAAAATTAAGGGCGAGCTTAACGCCCGCCCTTATCATTAAGCTTGTTTGCTCTGGCGTGTTGCCTTCACCTCAGCGACGCAAGCGTCAGCCGGGTTAACGAACTTCAAGCCTTCTACCTTCACGTCAGCAACGGCGATCTTTTTAGCCAAGCCAAGCTCGGTAACGTCGATGTTGATACGATCCGGGAATGCGGTGTAGATACCACATGCTTTGAGTTTGCGCATGTTCTGAACCAACTTACCACCGGCTTTTACACCTTCAGCAAGACCGTTCAACTGAACCGGAATCTCAACTACTACCGGCTTCTTCTCATCTACTGCGAGGAAGTCGATGTGCAGCGTCTTACCGTCAATCGGGTGGAACTGCAACTCTTTTACGATAGCTTTGGTCTTCGTGTCACCAACCGTCAGGTCAACAATCTGAGTGTCCGGGCTGTAGATCAACTTACGAACGTCAGCTGCTGCTACTGTGAAGGTCAGGTTCAGACCACAACCGTAAATGTTGCAAGGAATCAATTCCTCTGCGCGGAAAGCCTTAGCGGCTTTCTTTCCGTACTCGCTACGCGGAGTACCTACCAATGCGAATTCTTTCATTTGAATAATTGTTGTTTGTGTTACTTAATACCGAGTATTCCATCACACTCGCTCCGCTTTTGCGGAAAAAATAGGCCGCTCGTCGCAGCCTTAGTTGTCCACCGAGGAGTCGAACCTCGCTTCTCGGAACCAAAATCCGGTGTAATACCGATATACGAGTGGACAGCACTTTCGAAAAAGCGTGCAAAATTACTACAATTTTTTGAATTGACCAAATAATTTTGCACTTTTTTTCGAAAAATCGTTATTTTGCTATCACGAGATAGTAATTTTTCTTTCCTTTTTGGAAGAGCAAATACTTATTATTTAGTAATTGGTCATTGGTGATTGGTGATTGCGGGTCGGTCAGTTTTTCTTTGTTCAAACTGAAACCGTTCGCCTGAATCATCTTACGTGCCTCACCCTTACTCGGGAAAATATTCGTCTTCTCAGCCAGCAAGTCCAACGGACCGATACCTGCTTTCAACTCCTCCATCGGAATCTCATAGCGTTCTACGCCTTCGAATACCTGCAGGAACGTCTCCTCGTCCAACGCGCGCAGCGCATCCGCGGTCGCGTTTCCGAATAATATATTACTTGCCTCTACTGCCGCATTGTAGTCCGCTTCGCTATGTACCATGCAGGTCACCTCTTTCGCTAAGCGTTTCTGCAGTACACGCAAGTGCGGTGCCTCTTCGTGCTCTTTAATCAGCGCCTCGATCTCTTCTCTCGTGAGGCTCGTGAAGATCTTGATGTAACGCTTCGCATCATCGTCGCTCACGTTCATCCAAAACTGATAGAACTTATACGGACTCGTGTACTTGCGGCTCAACCATACATTACCGCTCTCGGTCTTACCGAACTTACCGCCGTCGGCCTTCGTGATCAGCGGGCATGTGAGGGCGAACGCCGTCTTGCCGTTCATCTTACGCATCAGCTCGATACCGGTGGTGATATTGCCCCACTGATCCGAACCGCCCATTTGCATCAGACAATTCTTATGCTCGTTCAGATAGACGAAGTCGTAACCTTGCAGCAACTGATAGGTGAACTCCGTGAACGACATACCTTGGCTGAACTCGCCGTTGAAGCGCTTCTTGACGGAGTCCTTCGCCATCATGTAGTTAACGGTGATGAGTTTGCCGATGTCGCGCGTGAAATTGATAAAGGTGTAGTCCTTCATCCAATCGTAGTTGTTGACCAGTTCGGCTGCATTGGGGGCATCGCTGTTGAAATCGAGGAAATGCTCGAGTTGCTCGCGGATGCACGCCACGTTGTGACGGAGGATCTCTTCGGTGAGCAGGTTACGCTCCGCCGATTTGCCGGAAGGGTCACCGATCATACCGGTGGCACCACCGATCAGCGCAATCGGCTTATGGCCGCAGGCCTGCAGGTGACGCAGCATCATGATGCCGCACAAGTGACCGATATGCAGACTGTCCGCTGTCGGGTCAATACCCACATACGCGGTCGTCATCTCTTTCATCAATTGTTCCTCCGTTCCGGGCATGATGTCCTGTAACATCCCTCTCCAACGGAGCTCTTCTACAAAATTCTTAGTCATATATTCGTTGTAATTATTCGTTCAAAACCTTTGCGAGTGCAAAGGTACTGCTTTTTTTTGACATGTGCAAATAAAATGCATAAAAAAGCTGCACCCCCGAAGGAGTGCAGCCCAAAGTGAGATTGTTTGTACGGTTATTAACGAACTACTTGTCCTTGGATGGTGTACATCTTGTCTCCGCGGAGGATGTAGATCTGACCATTGATGAGGACTTTCATTGCCTTTTCGCTTACTTGTACATCCTCGATACCGGATGGGTTCGCTTCACGACTGTAAACGGCCGTGTAAACAGCGTTTCCGGTTACCGGGGCGAGGGCAGGATTCCAACCGGTGAAGGTGTAGATCCATTCTTCAGTCGGTGCGAGCGTCGGGGTGACGCTGCATTCCGGCATCTCGCCATAGAGGTACGGATTAGCTTCGATGAGTGAACCATCGGCATTGAGGAAGGTCACGAGGTAGGTCTGCTGTGCAAAGATAGCAGTGAGCGTGAGATCCTCGGTCAACGTGATGTAACGAACGCTATTGGTTTCACCGTCCGACCAGCGTACGAAGTTGTATCCCGAAGCCGGTGTTGCGGTAATCGTGATATTCGTACCATAGTCGTAGGTTCCGTTCACCTCGGTGTTAACCGATCCGCCTGCACTTGCGCTGATAGCTACTGTCACACGTTTTTGCTCGAACTGAGCGGTGATGGTCGTATCTTTGCTAACCGTGATGACACGTGTTGCTTGCGCTACACCATCAGACCAACTGGTGAATCTCGCGTGCTCCTTCGGCGTAGCGATGATCGTTACTTGGTCGCCGTCGTAGTAGGTGCCGCTCACTTGGTTAACCTCACCGAGTTCGGTATCCGACGAGAGGATACGTACTACGAACTGCGAGAGCGGAGTACTTACCTCTTGGAACTGTGCCGTGAGGTTGAGGTTCGCGGTAACCGTGATGTTACGTGTTACATTGCGATCGCCATCTGACCAGCGTACGAAGCGGTAACCGTCATTCGGGTTAGCCTTGATCGTGATCTCCGAACCGTACGAGCAGCGATAGGTCTTGTTCGCCTTGACATACTCGTTCGCGCCGCTTACCTGTACACGTCCGCCTTCGCCGGCAACTACGCTTACGTAGCAGATCGGTTTGAAGACAGCGGTGATGGTCGTGTCGCTATTGAGGTTGAGATAGCGGTAGGTGCTGGTGCGGTCATAACCGTCAGACCACTCGTACAACTCATAACCCTCATCCGCAATCGCCTCAATAGATCCGGAGTAACCCCACATGGAGGTGGTATCAATACGAGCTACGGTATCGTTCTGATAAACCAAGCGGATACGTCCGTTCTCAGCTGCAATAACAATATGTTGCGGTACGATCTCTTCGTAGAGCGCGATGAGTGTCGTGTCTTGGCTTACGGTAAGCATGCGGCACTCGTTGTCGTTTCCATCAGACCAGCGAACGAAGCGGTAGTTTCCTGTCGAACTCGGGCAGAGACGGAGTTGGTAATCTTTCGGATAGTTACCCGAAGGATTCATTCCATAGAACGAACCACCGACTGTCGTGCTGACATTGACATGATACGTCTGTACTTGCGTGAAGATATTCACCGCTACATAGTTCTCTTCGTAGATGGTAGAGTAGGTAGTCGGAGTTTCATCTACAATAGCATATACCTCAAATACATAGCGTCCGTCTTCGGTTGTTACGAAGTCGAAGGTGTTGCCGGAGATGATAGAGTCGCCGCTCGGGAACATCGGAATGCGTCCCCAACCGCTCTCTTCACGCCACAACTCAAGGGCTACGCGTGTTGCCGTAGTGTTCCAACTGAAATGGAGCGTACGTCCGGTTGCAGAACCTTGCAGGTTGCTTACCATACGGAGCGATGATTTCGCTTCGAAGTTCTCACCGCTTACCCAAGTGGTCTGCGCTTCGCCCTGTGCGTTGACAGCGCGTACCTCCCAACGGTAGGAGCCATAACCGCTCAGCGCCGTGAAGTCGTATTGCTTAGCGCTCAATTGAGTATTCACCATGAGGCTACCGCTTAAGTAAACCAGGAGTTGGTACTGAACATTGCTGTTGTTGCAAGCCCAACTGAGATGATAGTGAACAGAGTCGGTGGTGGTAGCCTGGAGGTTGCTGAAGACGATTTGGCTCTTGTGGAGCGTTACCATCTCCGAAGCTTCCACGTCATTGAGGTTGTGCGGTCTGGTAGGACGCACGCTCCACTTGATCTCCATTCCATCATAATCATCTGCTACCAGATATACGGCAAAGGTGTCCGTGACATACATACTTGCGAAACTATACCAATAGTCGTAGTTGGAATTGTATCTCATGAGCATTACCTCATAGGATTCGGACTTCTCTACCGGCTCCCAACTGAAGGTCGCACGTCCGGCTTCCGATACAGCGTTGAGCGTACCGGCCTTGATACGATAGTCGTGTGCAACAGCATCGCAAGCTGCTGAAGAGAGACTGTAGCGGGTGTATTGCAGACAGGTGTCGCCGTATACAGTCGGTTGATAGCCGAAGATTCGAACATCCGAAGCAGGCAGCGTACTATTGAAGGTGAAGCGGTACCAACCGTTGCCTTCATCTACCCAATCGATCCAGTTCCATATGCCGTCGCCTGTTTCGCAATACATCTGCTCAATTCCTTGTTCTGCATCCGGATGGAGCAACAGACGTACATTGATGGGGCGTTCTGCTACTTCGCTGACGACGAAGTTGGTAGAAGCCTGACCGAGCGTCTCGTAGTTAGCACTTCTTGCGTAAACGTAAACGGTGTAATTTCCAACCTTACCCAAGAAATGGGTTGTGCATGTCGTTTCACCTGCGTTCGGATAGAGATAGTCAGAGTTACCGTTCGGATAGTTGATAGTTACCTCGTAATTCGTTACGGCAGCCGGCAGTGCATCCCATGAGATGGTCCATGTACCGTCTCCGTTCGGCGTGGCTGTTACATTCTGCGGGATGAAAGCAGAAGCCTCGGCATGGAAGTTAGGACCGAACGCATGGTAGTCCCAGAGAGGAGTAGTACCATAGTCAATTTCCTTAGTGGGCACGATATACCATACCAGATCCATCGTACTGTCGTTATTAAGGCGAGTGGTGGTCTCTCGTTCATTGCCGTTCAACTGGGTGTTCCAAATAGAGGTGACGGTATCCGCCGTGAGGACATAGAGATAGAAACGATCCGGATTCTCCGCGCAATCCCACGAGAACTTGAACTTACCGTTATCGAGGTCTGTTACCTGCAGATTACTGAGTGTGAAGTCCTGCAGATGTGCCTTGTCGCAATCTACCTCTCGGAACTCATTTTCATACTCGATACAAGTGTTGTCTGCAATCGTGAAGTCTGTTCCGTAGTAGTAATATGCGTACTTCTTGAAGCGAACGTTGACAGCAGGATCGGTCGTTGTGAAGGTATGGGTGAGCCATCCTCCTTCTGCTTCGGTGAAGACAACCTGGGTGGTCCAATCGTACTCAGCAGGATTGTAGGTGTATGCTGCCCAACCATCCTGTGCACCCGGTTGAACGAGCACGCGCAACTCAATGTCGCGTTCTACTTTGGGCTCTACAGTGAACTCTCCCTCGGCATAACCGATACGACTGTAGTTCTTGCTATAAACGGTGATAGTGTAGGTGTGTCGTCCGGTTGATGCTATGACAGGAGTCTTCCATTGCAATGCGTTTCTAACGTCATTTCCGCATACAGAGCTGCCGTTGGAGTCATTCACTTGTATGTAATAGTGGTCTACGCGCTCGGTGTAGTCCATTGCCCAAGAGAGCGTCCAACTACCATCGCTATTCTCCGTAGCCAGCAGGTTCTGCGGCATATAGTCGTTAGCATGTGCCTCGCAGTCTTCTGCTTCGAAATAACCGGTATATGCCAAACAGGTGTCGCCATAGATAGCGATGTTTCTCCATTCATTGTGGAGACGTAAGTACGCACCGCGCTCTGTCGTATTGAGCGTGTATTTCCACCAGCCGTATTGGTCATCGACAGCGTCCACGGTGGCATAACCGCCGTTCGCTGTGCTCTGGATGTCAAATTGAACACCGGCGGAGGTGTCATAGCCGGAGAGCGGGTTGATGAGGATACGGATGTTGATGTCGTGTGCCGGCAGCGGAGCAACCGTGAAGCTATCTACTGCATTGCCGAGCGTGCTACCCCAGTTGTTGTACGCATAAACGCGCATTGCGCAGCGTCCGCTGAACATAAAGTTGACATTCTCGGTAATACTGGTTGCTTGCATGTTATAGCGGCTGAATGCGTAATTGCCGGCAGCATCCATCACCTCGATACCATACTGCTGTACGGTGTCGAGTGCGATAGCGTCCCACGAGAAGGTCCATGTACCGTCTCCGTTATCTTGCGCATGGAGATTCTTCGGCGTGAACGGCGACGGTTGCACGGTGAACGGCGTGTTGTTCTCAACGCGCAGAGAGGAAGCAGTACTCCAGTAGTTGGGGCGCGGTGTCACTGTCCATCTGGCAATCACGAACGCTTGGTCGTTATTGCTGGTATATTCATAGCGATTTTCGTAGCCTTGGTTTTTGTAGCCTTCGATGATGATCTCGCCGGCCTCGTTATAGGCGTTGATGATGTATTGTACATCCTCGCTGCTCTCCCAGGTGAAGACAAGTTTGTTCAGCACTTGCGTCAATTGGAGATTGCGCGCTGCATAGTCGTAGGGGTAGTACGAACCGGAACCATCCAGATACAATTCGCCGTTATCATTGGTACCTAAAATGAGATAGGTCTCTGTGCTACCATAGTTGCCGAACGAACCGCCCTCTATGGTTTGGGTGGCTGCTTCAGCAGTAGTTGCATTGATAAGGCTGTAGATGATGTAGGAGCGGTTGAAGTCCGCGATAGTTGCAACATACCAGTTCGGAGCTTCTTCGCCTTCTGCTACGAGCGGCAGGATATGATCGCCTGCAAACTCAGCATCGCGCCATAGGATAGCCGCGCCGTTTGCACCGATGAAACCGCGTGCTGCGGGAATGTAGAAATGCAGTTTCAGATCACGAGCTTCTTGTGTGTACGTGTTAACAGACTTGGAAATACTTCCCAAATCGTTATTTGCAGCATCACATGAAGAAACGGTGATATTGTAATATTCGTTATCTGCTAAGGTCACTTGCAGCTCGTGCGAAGTGATGTTGTCAAACAATTGTTCGCCATAATTGATACTTACGTTGAAGTGATCCACAGATTGCCCTGCATCCCAGCGGATGGTATATTGCTGATTACCGTCTGCAGAGATGGTGAGGTTTATCGGGAGACGGTCGTCGCCGGCAACGGTGAATCCTTCGCCGCGAGCAGCATACCCTCCCTTATCGGTGCTTGCAGTTACCGTCCAGTAGTCAAAGTCCGTCTGCTCAGCTACATTAAGTTTGGCACGCAGACTGCGTTGGTCGAAATCTGCGTACATGTCTATGGAAGAACCATCCTTTTTGTACGCATAGATGGAGAATCCATAGTAACTACCTTCTTCTACTTGCCATTCAAAGAGCACGGAGTCGCGTCCGAGCGGAGTAGCTACCAGATTAAATGGCTTGTAGTTATGGTCTGCCAGTATGCAGCTAGAGACATCATTGAGATAGAACCAATCGCCGGACTCATCCGCTACCTCATAGCAGTATGTTTGCATTTCTTGGAGGTAAGTTCTTTTATACGTACGTTGGTAACCTTCTACCGCTGTAGAAGCGGCATTGATAATGTAGTAGCCGAAATACTCCTGCTCCATAGTAGGAGTGAAACTGGCGTTGAAAATGCGTCCGCCTTCTTCCGGCGTCATTTGCACGAAGGTGGGATTTGAATCCCAGTAACCTTCAAACCATGCGAGCCAGAGACCGTTACTGAAATCCATCGAGCAATCGGATGGAACCAGCACACGTACGGTGGCTTGCTCTTGTGCATTTGCAGTCAGACATATCGTCAGCGCTGCAAAGAGAAATGTTAGAAATTTTTTCATGTCTGTAATCATTTATTAGTGTGTATTGTTCAAAATGACGCACAAAATTACTGCTTTTTATCTAAAAAGCATTCGCAAATCGTACAAATCTGTTCTCAAATCGTACAAAAATACAATTATGGGCACAAAAAAAGCGCCGAAGCGCTCTTTTTGCTTTTGTTGTGGACTTGCGGTGTAGGCGGAGATCACTTATCGCGCGTTGTTGCCGGCTCTCTACGATCCGGCAGGTTCGCCCTCGCGTCTCGCTGCCGCTTCGCCCGCCCGCTTCGGGCTGTTTCTTCTCAGCATGCCTCCTTCTTCTCCTTCATCAAAACCATCCGCACAAACACAGGGAACATCCCGTATACCACTTTCTCTAGTCGTCCATCATTTAAAAATCGGTCTCCGCCGTTCTTGAGCTGTGCATTCCAACGCGCTCGTAACTCCGCATAACGAGGATGATTTTTGTCCTTGATAATAGCACTTGCCTCACGACAAACTTCCTGCCAGAACAGTCGCTGTGCCTCTTCCTTTGCCGTACGCGGATGAATCTTAAAATCCCGCTTATCCTTGCGGTAATACTCCTGCGGACCCATCTTAATGATGTGCCCCTCGTCATCTCGATACGATTTAATTCGCATCGTCATACCCGATTTTCCACTCACTTTTCCTCGCCAGATATCAATTCCTGGACTCAACTGTACTCTTGACATATCTCCCTCCTTTTTTACATATTATTCCGTTATAATTATTTTCTATTCTTTATTAAATCTTTAGTTATAATTTAATTATATTTTCGTTATTACTTAGTTATTCATGATATTATTACGCTACGTTCTACCACCATCTCACCTCTATCTTTACTCTGTTTGCCTGAAAAAATGCCTTTTCTGAAATCTGCGGCAAAGATATACAAAAAATCTCATATATGCAAGTTATTTGTAGAAAAAATAATCGTACTATTGTTTTCTACAAAAAAACTGCACCCCTGAAGGAGTGCAGCCCAAAGTGAGATTGTTTGTACGGTTATTGGAGCATGGCATTGAAAACGAGATAGACTTGGGTGTCTTGCTCGTCATCGTTGCCGAAGTGCATATTGAACGTCTTCTGCTCCTGATCCATTATTGCGTATGCATAGGATTTCGGGAACGGAGTATAGGGCGAACCGTCTGCCAATACGAGATTAATGTGCGCCTCACCGGCATTGAGCGGCATGTTATAGATATAGATGTCCTGCGGGGTCTCGCTTGTGGAAACTATTTGTGCCTTCACGAACTTCACATCGATGGTGTTCTTATTAGGATGATAGGTAACAACTGCCTGCTGTTGTGTGTTATAGACATCAAACATCACTCCGCGCAGTTCACCGGTCGCATTGAAGACTTTTGCGTCTTTATCTTCCGGCTCATTCTTTTTGTCACAACTTGTGAGAGCCAATACGCCAGCTACCAGCGCAAAGGCGAAGAATAATACTTTTTTCATTTGTGCAATCATTTAATTGTATTATATTCAAAATGACGCACAAAATTACTGCTTTTTATCTAAAAAGCATTCGCAAATCGTACAAATCTATTCTCAAATCGTACAAAAATGTTATTTCTGCCGATTTTGCTGACGATATTGGAGAGGAGTGAGGCCGGTGAGGTCTTTGAAGATACGATAGAAGGTTTGGTCGGAGGCAAAGCCGCTGAGTGCCATGGCGCTGGCAACGGCCTCGTGGTCGGAGCTGTATTCGTTGGAGCAGAGGATGGTCTGCGCGTGCTCCACGCGGTAACGGGCTACGTACTGCGAAAAACTGAGTCCCGTACGACGGTTGATGCAGTTGGAGACGTAGGTGCGGTTGGAACCCACGGCGTTGGCAAGGTCTTGGATGGTGAGCGAAGGATTGGTAAAGAGTTGTTGCTCACGCAGCGTGGTACCGATCTTGTGCATCAGCTCATCGGTCTCTTCGGTCGTCGCGGTACTAGCTTGCGCTTCTTCTCCTTCTTCGAGGGGCGCGACCGTCTCTGCGGGCATCGTTGTGTGCGCGGCCACGTAGCCGAGACTAAAGAGCAGAATCGACATCATGGCGGCCGGGATACAAACGAGCAGACTGCCGTCGAACAGTTCGCGTCCGAGGATGTTAAGCAGCGTGGAGGCCACGGCCGTGAAACCGATCAGCAGAAGAAGGGTGTGAGTCGGCTGGAGCAGGTAACTACGGTCATCGGTGTAGATACTATCGAGTCGTTGTTGGGTAGCACGGAGCAAACGGAAACCGCGTACCCAGACCCAGATGACTT
>CACWNR010000019.1 GCA_902762355.1 uncultured Bacteroidales bacterium | reverse complement strand
AGTACATACACTCACCGGAGGGGAGAGAGAAGATTATTTCTTTTTCACGCCCTGATACTCTTCGACCGTCTTGGTGGTGATGGTCGCGGAGCTTTTCGTTGAGTCGTTTGACTGAACGTAAGTTGCGGTAGTAGAGATGGTTCTCCAAGCCTTGCAACTACAGACGCCGACTGCGAAAGCGCTAAGTACGAGCGTAAGGATCAATAATTTCGATACATGTTTTCTCATTGTTCTGTTGGTGTTTGAGTATTATGGCACAAAGTTTATTTTCGTTGTCAGCGCTTACAAGGATGCAGCCCATGGAGTGTTCCGGTTTTGTTCCGCGATGAACTCTGATGCCGTCTCTGCCGGGAACATTCTTGAGTATGGGCAGCAATCTCTTGAAGCGGGGGCTCCATGTCACTTCAACGGCATAACGACCACGGGGGATGATGTAGTCTTGGTTTTCGAGTGTGACACAGACGTGTTCTTGACGGTTGCCCGTACATATATACAGATTTCCGAAGACGCGTTTCCCGTCCGCAGGTTGACGGTAGAGCCGATAACTATGATTGATTTCATTTTCCACGATTTTTGTAGTGGTAATCAATGCCAATGATCGATCCGGCAAACGTTGCAGCCTCACCGAAGGCGACGAGAACGGAATCGTGAATTTGTCCAGCCGGATCGTATTTGATGCCGACAAAGAGAAGCGCGACCCCGCAGAGGACGACAACAGTCGCGATGATCAGTTGGATGATATTTACCTGTTTGTTGTTCATTGTTTTTGATTTCTTAGCCACAAGGGCACGATTAACTTTGTTTTTCGAGTGCAAAAGTACAACAAAAAAACGAAGCCACCAAGAAATGGGGCTCCGTTCGTGGTTCAATGAACCGTTTAGTCAACCGTAAGGTCGTAACCTGCATATTCGGAGAGGGATTTGGCTTCGTAGAGTGTTAGCCATTCTTCTCCGTCGCGTTTTCGTCTTGTGCGAAGCGTTTCACGACTGATGCCGCCTTTGCGGATCCATCCATGGACGAGTGCTTTTAATCCTTCCAGACCGACATCGCACTGCAGCGCGCGTTCAAGGGCAGCCGCTAACTGCGAAAAATTATAACGTTCTTTCATAGGCCAAATGTTGTTTTGAGGTTGAGGATGTCACGGGCGTGATAGGTCTCCAGTTTGAGTTGTCTTGCCGCGACAAACTGACGGGTTTCCCGCAAGGCGGATCGAAGTTCATTGCGAGAGACCTCGATGTCGGAGAGGTAGAGGTGGTTTTGGACGAGTTCGGCACAGAGGACGAGAAAACGCCAATGACCGTCAGGGGGCGCGCCTTGTGCGGATCGTTGCGAGAAGAAGGAATTTCCTTTCTTGCGGAGGTAGTAGCCGAGATCTGTGTTAATCATTCCCACGAGGGATAAACACATGTCTGATAATATAACTTTCATATGCTAAAAATTTGAATGAACACGTAAAACATACGTAAAACATAGGTAATAGATATGTTTTAAGACTATGCGTATTCGTTGCTATACCAGCCAGTATCTGATTTAGAGGGGGAGGTTTTTTCAAAAGCCTCTTTGAACTGCTCGTTCTCCTTTAGTTGGTCCTCGATGAGAATGTCAAACGAGGTGGCGATGTCTTGGAACGCACCAGATGCGGGAACATCGCGTGTAATCGCCCAAGCCCCATTACAGGCAAGATCCTCGGTGTTGTGCCACGCGACATCGGTGCATGTTTTGTCGCCGATAACGAGGAAGAAAAAGGCATCATTGCCCCACTCTTCCGCCCAACCGAGGAGTGTACGAACGATAGCGGAAATAACCGCGTTGATTGCTTTGGATTTAAATGATTGTTTTGCCATAGTTGTAAAAAAAATTGAGGGTTATACAATGCCGGATAGTATCCGGCGTAATAAACATAGATTATTATTTGCGGGGTTGGACATCCTCCATCTGCCATACACGTGCCTCGTCGCGGGTGTAGAGACCATAGGAGCCGTTGAACTTAGCCGAGACGATTTTGCCCTCTTTGAGGAGTTTGTCGACCAGCAGTCGTCCATCCCAGTTGGTGGGGTACGGATGGCAGTTGGAGATGATGTCGTAAGGCGTACCATAGAAACCTTCGCCGCGCCATTTGCGGTAAAGGCAGTAGAGGTAGAGCCGTCGCTGCTGCAGGAGAGAGAGTCGATACCACTCCTTGATAGCCGTGCTATACGCGTATTTGTTCTCGGGGTCGATGATTGCCCAAACGTACGCGAGGCTGCCTTTCTTGCTCAATACATCATCTATGGTTTCTGCCTTTTCCATAAAGAAAAACCCTTTTAAATTTATAAAATAAATTATTTTTAGATAAAGATTAAGGTACTAACCGAATGGTTTTCTCTTTTGGTTCTTTTCTCTTTTTCGCGGGCAAACTCCTCGTACATGTACCAAATATCGTTTTCTTTTTTCGTAAAAAACTCAAACGATTATTTAGTAGGGAGTACTCGGAGCAGCTCCGCTCTCCCCAGAGAATTACAGATTCTCCGGGGGCCCCATTATTTAATCAATGACTTTGACGGTGAGTTTGATCTCGTCGGGGGTCCAATCGGGGTGCGTGGCGACGAAGCCGTCGGTGATACCTTTCATCTCACGCGTCAGAGCGGCTTGGTACTTGCGACTCTGCTCTTTCTGTTCGTTCTTCTGCCTCCAGCGGATGGCAAGGATGGCGACGGCTTCGGTGGTGGCAGCGTCGGAAATGGAATCGATTTGAGCCTTGAGGGCTTTTTCTTGGGTGCGCAGTTCGCGCAGGAGTTTTAGATTTTCAGTTTTCTTAGCCCCTTGGGCACGATTAATTTCTTCGAAATTTTTCATAATGTTGGTTGTTTTAAGTATAAAACAAAAGTGATCAAATTTTGGGCGGGCTATCTGATAGCCCTGTAATACAAAGAAAGATTTTTATGGGCATCTAAGCATGTTCCCTTTTTGCTAAAAATTGCAAAAAATATCCTAAAAAGGGAACAAGTAAAGAGGGGAATGATTAAGTAAAACACGCCAAGTGGGCAGTACAATACAAGTACAATACAAGCTAGGACTTGTTCGCATAGTGGGAGAAGAAGGATTTGAAGTCGTCGAGGGGCATGGAGAACCAGTGGTGGAAGTCGGCAGCGGTGAAGATGCGGGGATCGAAGTCGCACTCGCGCATGAAACGGATGTATTCGAGGCGGGATTGGAACTCGGCATCGGACATCGTGCGCGGGTCTTGGAGTTCGCGGAGGATGGCATAATCGAAACCAACGAGATTGCCATCTGGGACGATGTCTTCGAGGGCACAGCGACGTTTGTCAGCTTTGCTGTGCTCGGAATAAGTAAGCCAGCAGAGGAGGTTCTCCGGGGCATAGTTGAGCGGATCATTGATGAGGTGATGACAGTGACCGAAATAAGGTTTCCCTTTGCTGTCAAAGAAGATCTTGCGTTCTCCGTAGAAAATCTCGCCCATGAGGACATGGCAGGCTTTGTTTCCTTCCCGACAATTCGTAGAGGGGGCTCTGTACCCTCGACCGACAGATTTAGCGCGCCGCGCGGGGGAGTAATTGTGCGCTAATTTTTGTCCGTGCGCATTGAAGAAGCATGAGCATCCTTCGTGTGCCCAAAGGTTAAGACGAGGGTGTTTGCGATAGCCTCTGGATAGGAACCAAAGACGGTTGAGCGGAGTTTGTGATTTTGAATTTTTCATAACATCGGATCTTTAGTGCAGCGACGTTGCTACAGCTCAAATCCGAGTGCAAAGGTAGGTATAAAAAAAACGAGCCTCGAATTTCGGGACTCGTTTGGGATTGACGGGACTATTTTGGGATTTTTGGGACTGAAATGGGACTCAAATGGGAATGAAATGGGATTAGTTTCTCGAGCTGTTATAGAGGCGTCTAAACACATCATAGCCGAACGAAATCGGCATCAGTTTTTCCAGTTCGTCGTACATCACACGTGCATTATAGTGGGCATCGACGTAGGCTTGTTTCTGCCAATCGTGCAGTTCTTGGACGAAGGCACGGGTTTTGTCTTTTCTGCCCAGTACGGACTTTTGCAGGGCTTGGATGATATACGGTTCTTTGTGTTCGAGTTTGGCTTTCTTGGTGAAGATGATGGAATTGGAGATGTCCGACAAGTTGTCGGACGGAAAGGAAGAATCTTCGGAGGGGGTGATGTCTTCGGTACTTTTGTCGGACATGAAAGAGCGGACGAGGTCGGTGATTGTAGAAGCCGACATGGAGATATTATTATGATGAAAATCAAGGTGCACCGCTCCGGGTGCGTAGTTATAGGTTGACATGCTTTTATGGTTTTTGAAAAAAGCACAGGCCGGAGGGATACAAAACGAAAGCGGCGAACTTTGTAGCGATACCCCTTCGACCCATGCCAAGACATAGATAGTTGGGGCATATCTCTTTCGCTACATTAAAGTTTCGCCGCTTCGTTTCGAAGGTATATGCCTACGCGCAGATGCGCTATTTCAATATGTTCTCCAGTTTAACGTCGAGGAGTCCGCGACGAAATCGGGTGCAAAATTACTAAATAATTCTCATATATGCAAACAAAAAATTTAGTTTTGTACTTATTTATTGTGAATATCTATATGAATAGCGCCCCGGTGATAGTGATGCTCTTCACAAATATACACGTTCGCCACGATTACAGGAGCGACAATAAGCCCTCTCTGGCACATAGCCAGCAGGGGGACATCATCAGAAGCAGATTCCGCAGTCATAGTGATGGAGGATTTTACGACTTGCGGGACGCGAATAAATATGCACTTTGCCGGAGAGGGATATCTTCAGTTCCTCATACACCAAGCCTTCAAAGTCAGACCAGAAGTGCGCTCCAACATGCCAGATGTTCCCTACTCGATTGATGACGGGATGGATCTCGAATTGATCCACATCAAAAGCAGGGACTACTTCATCACCAAAGTGCGGTTGGTAGCGAAGGGTCATCTTCAGTTGGTCGATCGAATAGACATAGTGACGTTCCTCATAGAACGCATGCCAAAACATCGGGAGATAGTGCCAGAGGTTGTGCAGAAGATAAACCTGCCATGCTCCTTCCGGCGAGTCTTCGACCTTGAGCATTTTCCAGAACTCTTTATCCTTATCGGAGATAGTTTCCCCATCCGGAGCTACGAGCATCGTATAACTCTCGGCTCCCATGCCGCACTCTTCTTGTTCGCTGACGGCATGAATAGCCAGTTTGAATCCTTCGGGGACATGGACTTTGTTTAGAACATTCCCGAGCGAATCGAAATCTTTCTCTTTTGCAAGTTGCTGCAATCTCTTCCCGACCGTTTCTTCATAGCCGGTCGCAGTGATAATAGGTGTTTCCATATTAGATCTAAAATTGAATATTAGTTCATAATCAACTCTATGGCAAGAGCGCCAAAGAAGATGATTTTGATGATATCAAAAATCAATCCAAGGATGAGTCCTTTGATATTGTTAACGGACTCCATGATTTTGTCGTAGTCGTTCATAAGGCAGACAGAAAATTTAACAATAAAGTGATAGAAAAGTTAGGCCAGTTCGATTAAGAACCAAAGAGCCAAAATAATCTCAATAAGACCTACTAAAATACTAAGCAACTCTCTCATACCGGTTGTGATTTCAGGGATGATGCATCGTGCATTACTGAAATCTGATGCAAAAGTAATGGTTTGGAGTGCAAAGATGTTGCACTATAAAAATAAATATAATATATTAGTCGTTCAGCAGTATATTATATAAGTCAAATAACTCTTTCTGGAGTTTGAAGAAGCCTTCGGTTTTTTCGACGGTCTCTTCATTCATATAGCATCGCTTGTTAATCTCAATCATCAACGAGTGGTAGTTAATAGCACCGGCGAAGGTCTTGCTATTCGAGAAAGGTTCGTTCAGACTAACCAAGTATCCTAGGTTCGAAAAATAAGAAACGATAAGATCCAAAACCTCTTGAGATGGTTTGGTTTCATCTTCATTCCAGCCGATGCAGATGTCGATATCGGGCGGGCACTCGCAGAGGGGTGTCGGGTGAGCCGAGAAAGAATGACAGTCTATCAGAAGCGGATGGTCAAAGGAATTAATTACTTCCTTGCCCCAGTCTTGATAATCATTGTAGAGGCTCATGGCACGTTTACGGAAACTATTACCATACCAATCCAGAGCCCATTGAGATACAATGCCAAAACCTTTGGCTTCCAAAGGATCGTTAGGAAGGCGCTCCATATCGATGAGCATTCTATGGATAGGTGAAATAATACGACTTACTCGAGGATTAAGGATACCGGGACTAAAGAGAATGAATGTGAAATAGTCGATTAAGTAGAACGACTTCTCTTCCAATTCTTTTGGGTGCGGGTGCCCTTCCTTTCGAGCAATAGTCGTTGGGATAAGTTTCGCGTTGTGCGGGATGTGTAATACGATGTTTTGATACATAAGCAGCAGATCTTTTAAAATCTGCTGCAAAAGTACTGCTTAAGAGTGCAAAGATATTGCACTATAAATAAAAATCGTCTAATTAGGCATATAAACCTCTAACACGGCGGTCATAGAGTTCATTGAACCATGTTGATTTGAAGAGGGTGTTTACTTTATCTTCGGACAACTTGTTGTACAGTTCCAGTTTGCCGTTGATGAATTCCAAGAGTGCATCATCGACTGCTTCGTTGAAGTGCTCTTGCACATCGTCACGTGCATTGAGGGCAGTAAAGTAGCGCATCAACTCTTCGTCACTCATCAGACGGTCGTGCAAGTGCTGCAAGTCAACCTTGTCATCATCGGATAGATCAATACCGAAGGTGTCGTTGAGCGTCTTGATGATTTTGCTCAACCACTCCATCTCTTCTTCCTCACGACCGTTCACAGAACCCGGTTTGAGACCTTCCATCAGAGAGTCTTGCGATTGCAGTTTCAGACTCGTGGTATATTGGTACTGGAGTTTGTAGCTATCCAATTGCGCCTCGTTGAGAATTTCATATGGAAGGGTATCCGAATCGAACGGCAATTGCTTTACCAAAGCAGCCAAGAAGACATACAATTTCTCCAAGGTGATATCTTCGAACGAGATAACCTGACAGAGGAACTTATAAAGTTTCACAAATTGGCTGCATGTCTTCCGGAATTTCTCACGTGTATCATCATCGAAATTGAGTTTCACAGAGTCGCTTACGCGGTAAAGAACCGGATAGACAAGGTTTGCATCTTGGTCGGAGAAATATACGGACGCAAACTCATCCACATCATTCTGCGAGAATGCATTGTATGCGTAAATCTGCGATTTCAAGTCATAGAGTGCATTCGGGTTCGTCTCATCTTCCTCCAGCATCGAATTCGTACCGTAGTACATCTGGAAGTCTTTCTGAACATCCTCAGGGTCGTTGACAAAGTCAATAACCATGGTGCTGTTCTTGCCCGGCATGGTACGGTTAAGACGCGAGAGGGTCTGCACAGTTGCAGTACCGCCAAGCGCTTTATCCACGAACATGGTATGGAGCATCGGTTCATCGAAGCCGGTTTGGTATTTGTCAGCCACGATGAGGATGCGGTATTGCGGCATCTTTAATGCATCGGGGATGTCGATATTTCCACCGAGATGGTTCATCATAGTCTCGGTGTAGTCCATATCTGTTGCATCATCATGCACCGTTCCGGAGAATGCGACCAGACATCCGTATGGCAATCGCATCTCCTGCATGATCTTGTCGAACATCAGTTTGAAACGAACGGCATGCAGACGCGAACGGGTTACGACCATAGCGCGAGCCTGGCCTTCAATCTGCTTTGCTGTCTGAGATGCGAAGTGCTCTACCATGATGCGCGACTTGCGTTCGATTGCAGCATCTTGGATATCGACGAAGCTTGTGAGCAGTCGAACTGCTTTCTTCGTTTCGTACTCTTTGTCATCCACTTTCGGGTCGCGCACAAGTTTGAAGTAACGTTTGAAGGAGGTGTAGTTCTCCAGCACGTCACGGATGAAGCCCTCTTTGATAGCATCTTCCATGGAATAAACATCGAACGGTATTTTCGAACCATTCTCGTGCTCACAAAATATCTCGATAGTCTTCGCTTTCGGCGTAGCCGTGAAAGCATAGAAGGAGATATTATGACGAGCGGTCTTTCGTTTCAGTTCGATTCGGACGCGATTGTTGATTACATCAATCTGGTCGCGACGGTCGTCTTCTTCAAGCATGAAGTTCACCGCGTCTTCGGTCTCACGAGACGGAAGATAACGAGCATCGAACTCTTGAGCCTCAGCGAGGGAGAGTGTTTTACGCATATCGCGAGCTGACTCACCAGTTTGTGAAGAGTGTGCCTCATCGATGATGACTGCGTAGTTACGATCTGGGAAGTGGGCGATTTCATCGCAGATGACGGAGAACTTCTGCAAAGTAGTCACAATGACTTTCTTGCGGTTCTCAATGGCGGTCTTGAGGTCTTGAGAGGTCATTCCCTTGCGAGAATCGATGCACTCGATCTCTCCTAGTTCCGGAGCGAACTGCGTGAGGTTGCGTTGCAACTGGCGGTCGAGAACTCGACGGTCGGTTACAACCAAGACGCTATCGAAAACGGCATTGGAGCGATTTTCTCCATTGTGGAGAGAAGCCAAACGGAATGCCAACCAAGCAATCGTGTTGGACTTTCCGGATCCGGCAGAGTGCTCGATGAGATAGCGGTGACCTACACCTCGTTCGAACGTGTCAGCAACCAAACGCTTTACAGCGCGACGTTGATGATAACGCGGGAAAATCAGAGCTTCCGATTTCTCGGTTATCAGTTGACGAGTGCGAGGATCGTATTTCTTTTCCTCGTTAATCTGGATGTTGATGTAGTTCTGGATAAGATCCAATAGGGAATTACGTGTGAGCACTTCTTCCCACAAATAGGAAGTGCGGTACGGATTGCCCGGTTCTTTGAGATTCTCAAAGGACTTGTTGAACGGGAAGAAGCGAGTGCTTGAACCGTTCAGTTTGGTTGTCATGAAAACCTGCTCGGTGCCAACCGCAAAGTGAACCAAGCAGCGTTTGAACTCCAACAGCGGTTCACCTTTGGGATTGCGGTCACGCATGTATTGCTTGATTGCATTAAGATGCGTTTGACCGGTTTGCTTGTTCTTCAACTCAATCGTAGCAACAGGGAAACCATTGACAAATATAACGAGATCTATCTCATTGCCTGCATTCTCCGGCTTAACACCATAGCGTAGCTGGCGAACCACAGTGATGCGGTTCTCATTGTAGAGCAATTGGTGCGCTTCGCTACGCCCACTGTTCGGTTGGAAATAAACCAACTTGAACTGGCAACCATAACCTGCGTCAAAGGATTTTTGGCGCAAGAGGTTGAGCGTACCGCCATTCCGCATTTCGGATTGGACGCGCTCGAAGATAGAGCGTTGTGCGCGTTCTTCCGTACCGACGTTGGCTACCAAAGAGTTGTACTCTTTCTGTTGGGTAGCTTTAAGGAAGTCAATAAGGTCACCTTTGAGCAAACAATCTTGTCTATCATATTCATCGGTAGTGTGAAGATGATAGTGATCGTTTTCCGTCAAATGCTTAACGATATGCTCTTCAAGCAAGGTTTCTGTGTTACGATTGGACATATCTATAGTATTTGTCAATTGTTCCTAACGTCAATTTTACCGGAAACCACCTCACTGATGAGTGCAGTGCGGTACGCACGGAGATCATTTATCTGCTCGTCAATGCGACGGATTGCCTCGTCAATCTTGGCGGTTTTTTTGTTAAGCGAATCTACTATATCTTTCTGCTCAGAGACAGGTGGTACGGGAATCTTATATCTAGAAACATTATCGGCAGATAAATTAGCAGCACATGTACCATTCATATTAACATTCGTCTGGTTCTTAATGATATCAGAATGTAATAAGTAATTCAAATACTCCGGTACAATATCAGTCGGACGTATCACCATCAAAGATGATGCTACAGTTCCTTCTGTGAGTTGTTTGTTAAGGGAGCAATTACCAACACTTCCTCTCAAACAATACACAATATCATTTATCTGAATCTTAGCTCCGCCCAGTATATCATACCGTTCGCGAGTTATAAACTTACAACCAGCATTATCAACATCAAGAATTAATTGGTGCAAGTTGTTTGATGTCAAAAAAGGTACACCGCTATCAACTAAATCGTTCCCGCTTGGATAATTAACACCACGATCTCCATTGTGAAAAGTCGCAACATTTTTTATCTGTTTTACTTCCCAATCCCGAGGAATCATACCAACAAAACGAAGACCAGAATCTTTTAAATTCACTTGTCTATCCAAACCGAGCGTAATAGTCTCGGAAATAACAGCATCGTGGAATTTCAGAATATCCAATTTTTGCAATTCAAGCAGTTTAATACACTCATCAATCTTCGCAGTTTTATCATCCAAATATTCTGCAATTGCATTTTGCTCCGCAAGAGGCGGGACTGGGATGGAACTCAACTTCAATTTATTCTGCTTTATGCTTTGGAAAGTAGAACCAGTAGCATTTTTTCTTAATTCATTGTAGTACGCCTCATTAGTCAAGATATAATATGCAAATCTTGGCATGATGACATCCTTTTTAAATCGGAGTTTGAAAACGGATTCATTAATATTCCAATTAGAAGGGAACTCAGATACAACATAAGCCTGACCATCTTTTGATATACTCGCAAATAGAATATCACCAACTTGCAAATCCGAACGTTTCTGAATTACATTCCAAGCCGCTTCGTCAATGCGGTCACATTTCTCATCGAGGAACAACTGACCATCTTTAAAATTAGCGATGGTAACATAATAATAGTCTCCGTTCTCTATGAATTTAAAATTCGCGCGAGGATTCAGTCCAGTTGTGATATGCTCCAACAACCAAACCAACTTACTCACATTCCAATGCTCAGGGATAGATCCCATCCACTGTGCTCCAGATTCTCTATATTTAGGATATCTTATCATAATTAGTCCGCAAATATCTCATCAAGAAGATGTTGTATCATCTCTTGACGTGTCATATTGGTTTCTGCATCCCTGCCTATTATACGGTCGCTCAGAATTTTAACAGACTCCCGCTCAGCCTCCTTATGGAAATAGGAAGTGAAGTTAATAGCATACGTCACACGAGTCTTGGTATAGTCAATCCAAGATTCAGGATCGATATTCGGAAGGACCTCTTCTGTAAAATACTTTTGGATATCGCAATCCAAAGGTACAGTCTCGGTATCACGTTTCTTGGAATCTGCTTGAATCTTACCTACTTTGGTTACTACTTTTCCATCTTTGCGTTGTGGTTGTTCGATGGTCAACTCATAAGCACCGAAGAACATATTTGGGTAAATCTTACAGAATTCGTTCTCCTGATAATCCATGTAAAGTTTTAGAACTTGCCGAATGTGTTCTTCGCGGATATCATTACGCTTGCTACCAAGATTCTTCATGGAAGGCGTGCAGAACGATGTAGCATCGATTAACTGAATCTTACCACGACGCTGTTCAGACTTCTTGTTGGACAAAATCCAAATATAGGTAGCTATACCTGTGTTGTAGAAGAGGTCCTTTGGAAGTGCAATGACACAATCGAGCCAATCGTTCTCAATAATCCAACGACGAATATTGGTTTCTCCCGTATCGGAAGAGAAAAGCGGAGAACCGTTTGTTACGACGCCTATTTTAGAACCAGTCGATTCCATCTTCGAAATCATGTGCTGCAAGAAGAGCAACTGACCATCACTGACACGCGGAGTGCCAGCTGTGAAACGGCCGTTCGGGTTCAGCGATTCATTGAGCACATACTCTTGTTCAACTTTCCATGTAATACCATACGGCGGATTTGCCATCATGTAATGGAAACGTTTTCCCTCGAAACGATCTTGCGTAAGTGAGTTACCCAGACGGATATTATCCGCTTCCGAACCCGTGATGAGGGCTTCGGATTTAGCAATAGCAAAGGCCACCTCGTTCAGTTCCTGACCGTAGGTCTTGATAGTCGGCTTCGGAGTATCTTTGCATACTTCCTCCAAGATGTAGTTGCGTCCAACATTGACCATGCCGCCCGTTCCACATGTCGGGTCAAAGATAGTACGGATTATTCCGTCTTGCGCAAGCTGCTCTTTGTCCGGCTCGAAGAGAATCGTGGACATAAGACGGATGGCATCACGAGGCGTGAAGTGCTCTCCGGCGGTCTCATTTGAGGACTCGTTTGCGAGACGGATGATTTCCTCGAAGAATGATCCCATGTCGTGGTTATCTACGGCTTCCGGAGAGAGGTCTAGTTTGCAGATCTCCTCGATGAGGCGATAGAGCAAACCATGACGGTTCAGTTTCTGAACGGTCTTATCGAGTTGGAAATAATTGAATATCTCCTGTATCTCATGGCTAAAGCCATTGAGGTACATGCGGAAGTTGATGTCGATATTCTGTGCATCGTCCAACAATGTATCTAATGTAAAATTAGATGTATTATAGAAGTTATTATTATGCGCGGCCTTGCGCAAGATAGGATGCAACTTGTCGGTAGCCAGTTTGTCCTTATACATAAGATATGCCTTATTAACCGCATCATTGTACGGCGCAAGGATACAATCCATACGTCGGAGTACAATGAATGGGAAAAGCACGTCACCCAGTTCGTTGCGTTTGAACGTGAGGTGCAACACCTTATCAAGGATGTCCCAAATGAAGTTCACATTAGGTTGTTGACTTTGCATATATCGTCTAATTTTAAGTTACTAATTTTGGTTTGTTTTCAAATCTGGTGCAAAAGTACTGCTTTCGAGTGCAAAGATAGTGCACTGCAATCAAAAATCGTACTTATTTTAGCATTCTATTCTGAATTTCGAACTTTCCTGGAGCAGAAACACGTCCATTGCATGCATATTCAATCACAGACTTACTTGAATCAATTATATCTTGCAATCTATCCAAAATGTTCTTTTGTGAGAAAGCAGGTGCAGTAGATTTATCCCCTTCTTTCAATCCTCTTTCGAACAAACGTCTAAAAGTGATATATTGATCCGAAAGACTCTCATTTTCATAGAATGCTTTTAATTTGTGAAGAGCACTCGTGATGCTAAAGTTAGCAATGATTCTTCTATTATGCGTATCTTGGTAGTTAAAGCAATTAGAGTTTATTGATATTAATTCTAAAGTATATGAATAGTCTCTCACACCACGCTTTACTTTATTAACTTTCTCCGCTAACGCTTGGAGAGTAAATTTCCCGTCAATATTACAATTAAACTTCGTAAAGTCAAATATTATGCTTACTTGGATGACATTATCCGGACTTGTCTGAGGCAAAAGAGCATCTAAAATCTGACGCAAATTGAAAAGAGAATAATCAATTTTCTCACCCGGGGCGCTAGTGAAGAAATAGCGATCAACAATAACAACTGAATTTAAGGGGCAATTGTGACCTTGAAAAAAATTCTTCCACGACTTTTCTTCGGCAGAACATACGGAAGTATCTATCTCCCATCCTTCTTGAACCAAAATATTATTGGGATTATCTACAGGCTGACAAATAACTCCATACTTCGTTTGGATTCTCTCAGCTGTCTCTGCCTTTATATCTAACAAGTATGCAGCGCACGGATCTTCCAAAACGTTTTCCGGATTAGTAGTTGTTATCTGGTTGATGAACTCATTATCACCAGTACATATATCAACCCCTGCCCTATGCAACTTTTGAAGGACAGGATTGTTGATATCCCAATTGTCGCCCTTTGTGGTAGAGATGACAACTTCACCGACTTTCATAATAATCTTATACCAGCTATTCTCTTTTTCAGAACACAGCCGGATAAGATTTTCTTCAGTCGTATAGACTACAAATTTACTTTGCGGTTCGCTCATCTTCTACGTCTAACGGGGTTACTAACTTCGTTTTGTATAATCGCCATATCCCACTTGGCAGCCTCGTCGAAGAAGCCTTCTCCAAATTGATTCATAAATCCACCGGAAGTGCGGTACCCCATTTTGTAAGGAGCACCATCAGCGGGGAAGTAGTATGTCGCAATCTCACAGTTCTCATTCAAGTCGTCTTGGTCCACGAATTTCATCTCGGCAACTTGGATTTGCGACTTGCGGATGATGTATTCCGAATGGGTCTCAACCATCACACGGAAACCAGCCAAACGCATATCATTGAAGATCTCAGCAAGATGGCTCTGCCAATTCGGGTGCATATTCTGCTCCGGCTCCTCGAATACCACAAGCGGCTTAACCTTACTAGCTGCATACTTGCGCATGATAGAAGATATATGGAGAAGTAACGTCATCATCTGAATTGCTCCCATACCTAATTCGGACAACGAAGAGGGTTTCTCGCCCTCACGTTCGGTAACATTTACAGAGTATGCCTCACCGAAATGGTTCTCGATAGCAAACCTAATTCCGATATTCAACGTTTTCATCCACCTATCGATAAACTCGTATTCGGGTTCACCCGGAAGAATCTGTTGCTGCATCCACTCATGGATAATAGCAACAGTCTCGTCGTTATAGTCGTCCACGCTAAATATCGTCTTTTGGGTAGCAGCATGAGCGCCGATATACTCAATTGCAGAAGATGTAAGTGCCCAACGATAATTTCCAATCATCCTGTCTAAGTTCATTACATAGACCGGGCTTTTAGACTTTTGCGATTGGGACTTGGTGTTCTGCGTGGATAGTTGCACTTGCATACCCTTCATAAAACGCACCAATAGATTATCGCTCGGGTTGTCGTTGTTGAGTGAAGGCGTTGTCTCAAAGAGCAACTCTCCGGCAGGTGTGCCAGCACCTTTTTGACGCGTCTTAATCTCTACCTCTACCGTCTTAATGATCTTTTCCTGTTTCTCTTTTTCTGCATTGAATTGCGTAGACTTGTTAATCAAATCCATCATCTTATCGTAGGGCAAAACTACCACTTTATTCTCAAGTTGCGCTTGAATATCATCCAACTTGTTTTGCGTCTCTTTTAATTGCGTATTCAATTTCTTCAACCGAACTTCAGCGTCTTCCGTAGTGGGTGAGCCTCCGATATTAAAAAGACGCATCTTGCCCTCTTTCATATCCAATTCAAAAGCAAATTTAACATAAGAGTCTTCAATACGAAGGTATGTAACAACTGCTATTGCCGAATTTTCTGTGGTAGGTTCAACCGTCAATGCCACATTTACATCATCGCTTAATTGCGACCGAAATGTGATTGCTTTTATAGATGCATTTCTATATAGTGCTTTCTCAAATGTACCGATATTCAAGCCCTTTAAGTCAAAACGAAAAAGAGGAGTCATACCTGCCTGAGAATAATCGCTACCAACCGACTTGAGAGTGCAAAGGTTCTCGACAACCAATCGTAGAGCCTTTACTATGGTCGATTTACCTGCGTTGTTACCACCGACCACATACGTAACTCCGTCAAGACTGACAGGCTCTAACTTCTCGAACTTTCGGAAATTCGCTACACCTATAGACTGAATGCCTCGGTGATTTGGCTTTCTGTCGAAACCGAATTCTTTCTGAAGCAGCATATATAAATCGTCATCAATACGATAATTCGGATCTGAAGGAATCGGATAACCCATCAATGCGCAAAAGTCACTGACGGTTTTCATTCCTACATTCAAATCTTTACAGGCTTTTATCAACTTTACTGCCATAGTCTTTTCGATTTTCTTAGCCACAAGGGCACGATTAACTTCGTTTTTCGGTGCAAAAGTACTGCCTTGGAGTGCAAGGATGTTGCACGGCAAACGAAAAAATGCAATTACTTATAAAATTTGTTGAGCGTTTTTACGTGCTCGCGCATCATGTCGCGCACGGACTGCGGTTCGAGCACTTCCATTTGGCTTCCAAACGAGAGAAGGAGCGAAATGAGTTCGCTATTAGGGATGACGTCTATTGTGATACGCATCTCCTTATCATAGCAATGCTGCGAGGGGTGAAGGGGTTTATTCTTTATATACGGATATCGGTCGGGCGCGACGCGCATAACGATATGTTCGATATGTTTATCCTTGGGGATAGTAACACCAACTATGTCATCGAAATACTCATCGAAGTTGATATTATCCGGTTTTTCGCGATACTCAGCGAACATAGGCGAGATAGCCTCGATGCGGTCGAGCGCGAAATTGGTGATCATTCCGAACTCCGTGTTCCATCCAAACAAGAACCAGCGGTTGTTGTACTGCTTCAAGAAATACGGATGTATCTCGCAGGTGATGGGTTTGTTTGCTTTGAAGGATTTGTAGCGGATGTTGAGCACCTGCTTGTTAACAATCGCTTCAAAGAGGGGTGTGATGTTCTCAATTCCTTTGAGATATTGATTTTGCTCAAAACCGATGACGGATTCGCCGGAACCTTTTAGATGGAAGGTGTCTTCGAGTTTGCTGAGGAGTTCTTCCATCCACTCGAAATGCGGCATACCTTTGAAGCGGTTGAGCATAAGGATAGTTTCCTTCAGCTGCTCAGCCTCACCCTCTGTGATAGGGGTCTTCTCAATGGAGAAATTGGGATCCTCATAGCTATAGTATGTACGTTTGCCGTCTTTCGTACGCTTGATGAGTGCGCGATAACCGGCATTGGATTCCATGTGATTGAGGTCGAGGAAGATTTGGCGACGACTAACGGAGAAATGCTCCGAGAATGCGTCATAAAGGGCTTCGTTACAAGCCTTGGCAAGTTCCTCCCATCCGTAGCGACCGTTCTTCTTGCGTAGGCAGCGGTCGATGGCGCGGTAGCGCACGATTGCTCCTTTGTTCTGAGCCATGGTATTATTTTTCTAAGGGTTCGGGGATGGAGTGGTTCCAGATGCCGCTTGCGGACATGCAATGAATGAGTTGGACGGCGTCGGGGTAGCCTAATTGAGCAGCTCGCCAGATCATGAGCCAGCCCTCGTCCTCATAAGAGACAGTCGTCAGGCTATCCGGCCATTCGTCAAAGAGCGCGAGATACGAGGCAACACCCGTCACGTAAAGACCTTTGGGGTCTTCGTCTTTGTACGCGAGAGCCGCATAATATGCGAGCGAATCGGGGTTGTGATAAAGCGAGAGACGAATTTCCACCGGACGTGGTTCATCGGGCACGGAGTTTTTAACACCGGCTTTGTAGCCCAAACCTATTGTCAGAAGGGCGATGAGAGCCAAAAGCGCGATGATGCATTTGCTAAAACTGTTCATATTAAACGTACGTTTTTTTTACCTACTAAAAAAAATCGCAGCGGCGCGCGCCACCGGAGGTACCCCCTAACAACAAAAAACGAGACGGCACCGCAGGTACTTGCCTATCGTCATACGGGCAGGCGAAGCGAGAGCGAGACGGATGATGATAGAAATCGGCCGCACGTGGAGAGCGACCGGCGAAGCGGTAATCTGCCTACACCGCGAGCCACACAACAAAAAGGGAAAGAAGGGAAGACCTTATTCTATGTGTCGTACAGACCTTTAAAGTGGGAACTTTGCAGGTACGACACTCGGAGTGCTATCCGAAGCACTCCTTCACCAGCCCAAGAAAAAAAATCCCCCAAGAAAAAAATCCCAAGAAAAACTTGCATATGTCAAAAAAAAGCAGTAATTTTGCGGGCAAAATTCGCAAATAACAAAACAAATATAGTTATATGGCAACACAAGAAGAAACATTTAAGAAAATCGTTGCGCATTGCAAAGAGTACGGATTTGTTTTTCCGAGCAGTGAGATTTACGACGGTCTGGGCGCTGTGTATGACTACGGTCAAAACGGCGTTGAGTTGAAAAACAATATCAAGCGTTATTGGTGGGACTCCATGACGCTGCTGCACGAGAACATCGTCGGCATCGATGCTGCTATCTTCATGCACCCGACAACGTGGAAAGCGTCCGGTCACGTTGATGCGTTCAATGATCCGCTGATTGACAACCGCGACAGTAAGAAGCGTTACCGCGCAGACGTACTGATCGAAGATCAGATCGCTAAATACGATGAGAAGATCGCCAAGGAGGTAGAGAAAGCCCGCAAGCGTTTCGGTGAGAGTTTTGACGAAGAAATGTTCAAGGCAACCAACGAGCGCGTGAAAGAGCACATTGCGAAGCGTGAGGCACTGCACGAGCGTTTTGCCAAGGCGATGAACGATAACAACCTCGAGGAACTCAAGCAGATCATCCTCGATGAGGAGATCGTTTGCCCGATCAGCGGAACACGTAACTGGACGGATGTGCGTCAGTTCAACCTGATGTTCTCCACCGAGATGGGATCCACGGCAGACGGCGCGATGAAGATCTACCTTCGTCCTGAGACCGCGCAGGGTATCTTCGTGAACTTCCTCAACGTACAGAAGACCGGTCGTATGAAGATTCCGTTCGGTATCGCACAGATCGGTAAGGCCTTCCGTAACGAGATCGTTGCCCGTCAGTTCATCTTCCGCATGCGCGAGTTCGAGCAGATGGAGATGCAGTTCTTCGTTCGTCCGGGCGAGGAGTTGAAGTGGTTCGAGCACTGGAAACAATTCCGCCTCAAATGGCATAAAGCGCTTGGTCTGGGCGATGAGAAATACCGTTTCCATGACCATGACAAATTGGCGCACTACGCGAATGCCGCTACGGATATCGAGTTCTTGATGCCGTTTGGTTTCAAAGAAGTAGAAGGTATCCACAGCCGTACCAACTTTGACTTGAGTAGCCACGCTAAATATTCGGGCAAGAAGATCGAGTACTTCGATCCGGAACTCAACCAATCCTACACACCGTACGTCATCGAGACCTCGATTGGCGTGGATCGTATGTTCCTGAGCGTAATGTGTTCGAGTTACGAAGAGCAGGCGCTGGAAGGCGGTGATACCCGCGTGGTTCTGCACTTGCCGGCAGTACTCGCTCCGGTGAAGGCTTGTATCATGCCGCTCGTTAAGAAAGACGGTCTGCCGGAGAAAGCACGTGAGATCATGAACGAACTCAAGTTCGACTTCAAGGTCGCTTACGACGAGAAAGACTCGATCGGTAAGCGTTACCGTCGTCAGGATGCAATCGGTACACCGTTCTGTATCACAGTCGATCACGACACCGAGAAAGACGGCTGCGTCACCGTTCGTTATCGCGACACGATGGAGCAAGACCGCGTCAAAATCGAAGACCTGCATGAGATCATCCGCAAGGCTACCGATCCGAAGGAACTCTACCGCAAGATCGTCGGTGATAGTTTCGAGGACACAAATGAATAAAAAAAAACGGAGCGATGCTCCGTTTTTTTTATCCCTTATAAGCTTCCAAAGCCTTTCTTAGCACAATCATTGCTTTGCCGAGGTCCTCTTTATTAAGCACATACGCCATACGGACTTGGTGACGGCCGTCTTCGGGGTTGGTGTAGAAACCGGTTCCGGGCGCCATCATGACCGTTGCGCCTTCGTACTGGAAATCCGTCAGACACCATTTGCAGAATTTCTCCACATCGTCCACGGGCAGCTCTACCATCACGTAGAAAGCACCGGTCGGTGCGGGCGCAAAGACGCCCGGGATCTGGTTGAGTTGGTCGATGAGGAAATTACGTCTTCCCAGGTACTCGTCATATACCTCCTGCATGTACTCCTCCGGTGTAGAGAGCGATGCTTCGGCAACGATCTGACCGAAGAGAGGAGGACTCAAACGTGCCTGACAGAACTTCATGACGGACTCACGTACAGCTTTGTTCTTCGTGATGAGCGCGCCGATACGGATACCGCACTCCGAGTAACGCTTGGAGACGCTATCCACCAATACGACGTTCTGCTCGATGCCCTCGAGGTGGCACGCGGAGATATAAGGCGATTTGGTATAGATGAACTCGCGATAGACCTCGTCGGAGATGAGATAGAGGTCGTATTTCTTCACGAGGTCACGTATCTGACGCATCTCCTGCTTGGTATAGAGATAACCCGTCGGGTTGTTAGGGTTACAGATAAGAATCGCACGCGTCTTGGGCGTGATCTGTTTCTCGAACTCCTCCACCGGCGGCAGTTTGAAGCCGTTCTTGATATCGGTCTTCACGGACTTCACCACCGCTCCTGCCGAGATAGCAAACGCCATGTAGTTCGCGTAACTCGGATCGGTCACAATAATCTCGTCGCCTGGGTTAAGACAACTCATATACGCGAACATGATGGCCTCCGATCCGCCCGCAGTGATGATGATCTCATCCGGCGAGAGGTCGATGCCGTAGTTGGCATAATAACTCACCATCTTCGTGCGCAGGGATTTCAATCCCTGTGACGGCGAGTACTCCAGAATCTCCGTACTGAAATTCTTTACCGCATCAAGTGCTTGCGGCGGGGTCTTGATATCCGGCTGACCGATATTGAGGTGGTACACGTGTACACCGGCGAGTTTGGCCTCGTCAGCGTACTTTGCCAATTTACGAATCGGGCTTTCAGGCATTGATTGCGCCCGTAAACTAATCTCCATATGTTTCTATATATGCGCGCAGCGCGTGTATATCCGCGAACGCGCTCGTTAATTCTTTGATGTTGGCTACTCGCTGCCGAACGGATGCGACACCGTGTTTGGCGAGCTTCTCTTTAGTTGGCGTGATGGCCTTGGTCAGTGCCTCGAGGTTGACGTCGTAGAGCATCGTACCGTGCACGATCGTACCTGTAGGACAGGTGTAACACGCCCAGCCGGACACTTTGCGGTTGTCCACGAGAATGTCATTATGGTTCGTTGTCACAGCCGGAAGACCTTTGGCTTGCAGCGCCTTGGCGATGAGCGAGAGGAAGTCTGTAAAGACCTGCTCACTATGCGTTGAAGGCGTGACGAACGAGATCATCAGGTTGCCCTCATCGGCATAGACGCACCCTCCCCCGCTCTTTCGCTGTACAACCGCAATGCCGTGCTCCGCGCAGTAGGCTTCGTTGACCTCCACTTCGGCACACTGATGATGCCCGTAGATCACCGTCGGCGACACGATCCACGTGAAGAGCGTCGGCTCTTGCACGTGCTGCACCAGTTCCTGCTCTTTGGCAAGATACTCGGCGAGCGTGAGGCCTTCGGGATAATGCACTAATAGCATGGTTCTGTCAGCTCGACACCGCGGCAGAAACGACGTTTGATATCGCGGTCATCGCCGAGGTAGATATAGCGCTCGAGCCGCTGCTCGAGAGTATAGTGGTCGTAGTTGAGGTACGAGTCGTCCACCAACAAGGCATCGAACTCATAACCCGGTTCGAAGGAACCAACCTTTCCGAAGAACGCACCACCGCCTTTGGTAGCGAGGTAGAAGACCTCACTGAGGCTGAGGAACTGCATCTCGCCTTTGGTCTGGGCGTAGTTGAGTTTGGATACCTGGATCGCATACTGCATCACGCGCAGCATGGACATATGGTGTCCTGCCGAAACGTCGGTTCCGAGCGCGACGTTGATACCGGCGTTGAGGAATTTCCTTATTGGTGCCATACCCGAGGAGAGGTTACTGTTCGACATCGGGCAGTGCACTACATAAACGCCGTTCTTGCGCATGAGCTCCATCTCTTCGCCGTCGGTATAGCAACAATGTGCCATGAGTGTCGGCGTCTGACCGAAGAGTCCGTACTTGTTATAGGCATCGCCGTAACAGGTAGTGTCCGGTTCCAATTCCTTGACCCACATGATCTCCGATCTGTTCTCCGAGAGGTGCGATTGCACGGGCAGACCGGTCTCCTTGGCATATTCGCCGAGCGCAGTAAGCATCTTATCGGAACATGACGGCACGAAACGCGGTGTGATGATCGGCGTCACAAGGCCGTTACCGTGCTCGTCGAGATGAGCCTTAAGCATACGCATGCCTTCCATCACTTCGGCGGTGGTGTTCTGCAACGTGTCCGGACTGTTGCGGTTCATTCCTACCAGACCTACCATCGCTCCCATGCCGGCTTGGATGAACAGGTCGGCGAGGATACGGGTGGCCTCCGGATGGATGGTAGCGAACACGGCGCTACGCATCGTGCCTTGCATCCAGAGCTCGTGTACAAAACGACGGTATAGACGACGCGCGTACTCCGGGTCGGCGTACTTGGTCTCCTCCGGGAAAGTGTAGGTATTGAGCCAAGGCAGTAACTCGAGGTCGAGCGCCAGCCCCATATTGCGATATTGCGGGGCATGTATGTGCAGGTCGTTGAACGCCGGGATAAGCAGTTTGTCGCCGAAATCCATCACCTGACGCCGCCAGTCCATGTTCTCCGGCAGCTCTTTATAGACTCCTTCCACCAGGCCGTTGGACTTCACGACTACGTAGCCGTGAGGGATGATCTCCAGCTTGCCCGGAGTCGGCGTGTGGATAATGTTCGCTTTGTAGATTTTCATGACCGTATGTTATTTCACTGTTTGTCCTTGAATAGTGTAGATCTTATCGTCCCAGAGGATATAGACGTTTCCGTTCCGGATCAGTTTCTGAGTCTTGTTGGCAGGGTTCGTATAGACCTCCGGTGCCTGGGTAGGCGTGTCCGATTCATACACAGCCCGGAGTCGGATGCCGTCGGCCAAGTTGCCCGGCAGCACTTCCCAACGCAAGAAGGTGAAGCCTTCTATATACGGTTCGTGCGGCACTTGCCATTTCTGCGCCTCCATGTAGTGGAGCGTGCTGTCGGCCTTCAGGTAATTAATCTGAATCGTTTGCTCTTCAAACTGCAAGTCGGTCGCTACACCGATGATATTGGTAAACTCCTTCCATACATCCGCTGTCCGGTATAAGTTGATATAATCGATCGGCACATAGAGAATACAGGTCTGCTTGTTGACATTATAAACCGCACGCGACTGAAGGGATTGCGGGGTAATAGCGTAGTTATGAATGCTCATCAGTTTGGAGCAGTTGTAGAACGCATCCTGGCCGATTGTCGTCACCGATGCCGGTATCACGACATCCTCCAGCGCTGTACAGCCTTCCAGCACACTGGTAGCCACCGTCTTGATGCCTTTCGGGAACTCAAAGTTCTTGAGGGCAGTACAGGAGGCGAATCCGTAGGTACCGATACTCGTCACCGATGCCGGAATCGTTACGCTGTCCAGTTTGCTCATTTTGTAGCACAGATAGCCAGGAATAGTCTTCACGCTGTCACCGAAGACGAAAGACGTGATCTGCGAACTTGTGCTGTAGAACGGTGAACTTTCACCGGTACCGACTGAACATGTAGCCGGAAGCCAGACGACGGTGGTCAAAGGGTTGGCTTTGAAGGCGCCGTTTCCGATGCTGGTCACCGTGCTCGGGATCGTTAACGATGTGAGTTTGCAATTATAGAACGCACTCTGTTCGATGGTCGTCAGACCTTCGTGGAGATTCACATTAGCCAATTTGGTGCAGCCATAGAAAGCATACGTGCTGATCTTAGTCAAGGTAGCCGGCAGTTCGATCGACTCCAACTCCGTACAACCTTCGAAGAAACTGACAGGCAGCGTCTTCTGCGTCACCGGCAGGTTGATGGATTTGAGATTCGTACAATTAGCGAACGCACACTGACCGAGTGATTTCACCGACGGAGGAAGCACCACCGTATCGAGCAGACTCATGTTTTTACATAAATAGGAAGGAATCGTCTGCACGCTGTCGCCAAAAACAAACGAGGAGATCTTGGAACTTGTGCTATAGAACGGAGCACTGTCGTCGGTGCCGATAGAACAGGTCTTCGGCAGCCACGTGACAGATGTCGTCGGGTTGCCTTTGAACGCTCCGTTACCTATCGACGTCACCGTACTCGGGATAACGATCGTGTCCAACTTGCAGTTATAGAACGCACGCATATAGATCGTCGTCAGTCCCTCATGCAGGTTGACATTGCTTAAGTTCGAGCAGCCGTAGAAAGCATCCGAGTTGATGGTCGTGAGGGTCGCCGGCAGTTCAATCGACTCCAAGGCCGTACAGCCCTCAAAGAAACTGGCAGGCAGCGTCTTCTGGGTAGCAGGCAGGTTGATGAACTTGAGCGAGGTACAGTACATGAACGCACATTGACCAAGTGAACTGACGGATGGCGGCAGCACGATCGTATCCAGCTGGCTCATGTTCTTGCACAGATAAGCAGGAACCGTTTGTACTTGGTCACCGAACGTGAACGAAGTGATCTGCGAGTTGGTGTTATAGAACGGCGCGGAGTCATCGGTACCGATAGAGCACGTAACAGGGTTCCATACTACCGAAACAAGAGGATTGCTCTTGAAGGCCGAATTACCAATCGATGTAACCGTACTCGGAATGGTCACCGATGTGAGGTTACAGTTATAGAACGCCCGCAGGTAGATCTGCGTCAAGCCTTCCGGCAGGTTCACACTGCCTAACTTCGTACAGCCGTAGAAAGCGTCCGTGTAGATCGTTGTGATACTGTTCGGCAAGGTCACTGCCTGCAAATTCGAGCAGCCCTCAAAAGCCGAAGTAGCGATGGTTGTCACCGGATAGGTGTAGTTGTTATAGTACACCGATGCCGGGATGGTCACAGTTATATAAGCCGAATAAACGGACTTACCGGAAGTCGGGTCCGGTGCTACTTGCGCCGTCGTGTTACCGAGGTTGTAGTACAAGCCGTCAATCAGCACGGCGTCTGCAAAAAGTCCTGCACTGAATAGCAGTGCCAGAAGTGAGATAAGTAATTTTTTCATGATTCTTTTGGTTTTTTAAAAAATATTAAACAAACGAGGTAGTTGATACATCCTCCGATGAAGATGACCACATAACTGATGTAATCGTCTCGCCAGTTCGGCAACAGATCGATCATCAGCGGCAGCAGTCCCAACTGTATCACGAGGTTAAAAGCACGTGCTACGAGAAAACCGCCGGCATTCTTCAAGTCGGGCTTCGTGCCAAAGGTGTACCAACTCGTACAGAGGTAGTTGGGTATCATCTCCAGCACGTAGCCTATACCGAATGCCACGTAATAGAGCACCACTCCCTTCTCCGGATGGTCGAACAGCGCCAAAGCTGCCATAAACAGCCAGGTCTGTACGAACGAACCCGAGAAGCCGATCACCATAAAGCGGACGGCACTACGAATTTTCTCCGGTAAATATGAGGTGGGTAGTTTTATCATTGCATCATTTAATCATTTCCAACAACTCATTCAGCGCAGCCTTCAGGCCGTTGACGTCACGTCCGCCGGCTGTTGCCATCCACGGCTGACCACCGCCACCGCCTTGGATATGCTTGGCTGCCGACTTGATCATTGCGCCGGCGTTCTTGCCTTCGTCCACAAGGGGTTGACTCAAGAAGACCGCGATCGTCGGTTTGTTCTCCCAGGATGTAGCGGCAACGACAGCAAACTTGACGTCAGTGAACTTGCCACGCAAGAGCGGCATCACACCGCGGATCATCTCGGGGTTATGATCACCTTGCAAGCGAACGATTTTAATATCACCAAAATCTTCCGCTGATGCGATGATACGATCACGGAACATCTCTATTTTCTCCGCCACGTATTGGTCGATACGTTTTTTCAAATCGGAGTTTTCCTCTATCTGCTTCAGGATTGCGCCCTCCAAATCGGGAGCATTATGGAATATATCCCGTAGATGGTTGAGAATATCCTGCATACCATAGTATAACTGGTCAGCTTTTGCGCTAGTGACAGCCTCAATACGACGAACTCCGGCCGCAATGCTGGTTTCCATGATAATACGTACAGAACCGATACGTCCTGTTGAAGACACGTGACATCCACCGCACAATTCTACCGAGGGACCATATTTAATCACGCGTACGTCATCTCCGTATTTCTCGCCAAACAACGCCATAGCCCCCATTGCCTTTGCTTCTGCTATCGGTGTATGACGGCTTTCTTCCAGGTGAATATCCTGACGGATGAGTTTATTCGCGAGTTTCTCTACTTCGCGGAGTTCCTCCGGCGTCACTTTCTGGAAATGGCTGAAGTCGAAACGCAGACTCTCAGGTGTGACAAGACTACCCTTCTGCTCCACGTGTTTGCCCAACACTTCGCGTAACGCATAATGGAGAATGTGCGTAGCCGAGTGATTGCATGCAATAGCCTGCCGGCGCTCTGCGTCCACGATAGCAGTCAAGGTTCCGGTTAGATCCGCCGGCAGTTCTGCAAGAATATGTACAGGCAAGTTGTTCTCTCGTTTCGTATCCAGCACGCGTACGTTTCCGAGCGTACCGGTATCGCCTACCTCACCACCCATTTCGGCATAGAAAGGTGTCTTATCGAGTACGACCTGATAGAAAGTCTTGCCCTTCTGACTTACCTGGCGGTAACGCAGAATATGTGTTTCTACGGACAGTTCGTCATAGCCCACAAACTCCGTTTCGCCTTCGCGAAGCACGTTCCAGTCGCCCAAATCTTGCTTGTTCGCTTCGCGACCCATCGACTTTTGATGCTCGAGTGCTTTGTTGTACTCGTCCTCGTTGGTGGTATATCCGTTCTCGCGGAGGATGAGTTCGGTCAGGTCAAGCGGGAAACCGTAGGTATCTTTGAGGGTGAACACATCGACACCCGAGATCTCCGTCTTACCGGCTTGCTTAGCATCCGCCATCAGTTTATCGAGCAGCGTGATACCTTTGTCAAGCGTACGCAGGAAAGCCTCTTCCTCGCTCTTAATGACCGGCGTGATCTGTGCCTCTTGTGCTTTGAGTTCCGGATAGGCGGTACCGAGGTCAGCGATCAGTTGCGGCACCAATTGATACAAGAACGCACTACGCATATTGAGGAACGTATAACCATAACGTACGGCACGACGCAGGATACGACGGATGACGTAACCGGCTTTCTCGTTCGACGGCAATTGTCCGTCCGTGATAGCAAACGCGATCGTACGGATATGATCGGCTATCACACGCATCGCGATATCCGTCTTCTCGTCCTTACCGTATTCGCATCCGCAGATAGCACCGATACGACGCAGCATCGGTTGGAACACATCGGTGTCGTAGTTGGAGGTCTTACCCTGGATCGTACGTACCAGACGCTCAAAGCCCATACCGGTGTCGATCACTTTCTTCGCCAGCGGTTCGAGCGAGCCGTCGGCTTTGCGGTTGTATTGCATGAAGACAATGTTCCAGATCTCAATCACCTGCGGGTGATCTTTGTTGACCAACTCACGACCGGGCACCTTTGCACGCTCCTCAGCCGAACGACTGTCCACATGGATCTCCGAACACGGACCACACGGGCCGACGTCACCCATCTCCCAGAAGTTATCGTGCTTATTACCGTTCAAAATATGGTCTGCCGGCAGATGCTTCGCCCAGATAGAAGCAGCCTCGTCGTCACGTGCCAAACCCTCTTCAGGCGAACCCTCAAAGACGGTAGCATAGAGGTTTGCGGGGTCGATCTTCAGTACATCGACTATATACTCCCATGCAAAATCAATTGCCTCTTGCTTGAAATAGTCACCAAACGACCAGTTACCCAACATCTCAAACATCGTGTGGTGGTAGGTATCGTGACCTACTTCCTCCAAGTCGTTATGCTTACCGCTCACGCGCAGACACTTCTGACTGTCTGCTACACGCGGGTATTTGATCGGATCATTGCCCAAGATGATACCTTTCCACGGGTTCATACCTGCATTGGTGAACATCAACGTGGGGTCATCCTTAATCACCATCGGCGCCGAAGGAACGACTTGGTGTCCTTTCGATGCCATAAAGTCCAAAAAACTTTGTCTAATCTCTTGTGAAGTCATATCTGTTTTATTCTTTATTATCGTTGTATTTGGTCGTCTTGAAATCAATGAACTCGCGGCGCGGACGACCTTCTTTGTCATCCCGCTCGATGAACGGCAGCGGGTTCGCCGTCAGCTCATCGTACTCCTCACGTTGCCGCAGCACATCGATCGCCATAAAGAGGGCGTTGCGCATCGAACTCTCATCCGCCTGGTTCTTACCCGCGATATCATATCCTGTGCCGTGATCGGGGGAAGTACGGACAATATTGAGTCCGGCGGTAAAGTTCACACCACTCATATCCAGCGTCTTGAACGGAATCAGGCCTTGGTCATGGTACATCGCCAGTACGGCATCGAAATGCGCAAAATGTCCCGTTCCGAAGAATCCGTCTGCAGCATACGGACCAAACGCCCATATACCCTGCGTTTTCGCTTTCTCGATCGCCGGCACGATGATCTCTTGCTCTTCTTTTCCCAATAAGCCCTTATCGCCTGCATGCGGATTCAGCGCCAACACCGCGATACGGGGTTTCTCCAGACCGAAGTCGCGCTTGAGCGAGTTATTGAGGAGCGTCATCTTGTGGAGGATACGCTCTTCGGTGATCTGCGCCGGAATATCGGCCAATGCCACATGATTGCACACGAGTGCCACACGCAGGTTACCGCTGCAGAGCATCATCAACTCGTCGCCTTGGAAACGTTTCTCCAGATACTCCGTGTGTCCGCCTCCGAGTGCTTCCTTATTCAAGGGCGCCGTCACGAGTGCCTGCACTTTGCCTGCTTGTAAGTCCGCGCACGCGCGATCAAGCGAGGCCTTGGCGGCTTTATTGGATGACTCGGTATTCTTGCCGAGTTCAACGGGCAAGTTATCGGTATAGCAGGTAATAAGGTTCAGACGACCGTCTTTCGCCTGTTCGGGACTGTCAATGAGGTTCCATGTGATATTACGGTATTCCTCGTCCAGCGTATGGATATGCTGTTTGGCGACCACCGCGTTACCGTAGATAACCGGGCGCATCACCTCGAACACATAGCCGTTGAGCAGGCTCTTGATGATCACTTCATATCCTACTCCGTTCGTATCACCGGCCGTTATTGCAATGATAGGTTTCATTATGTATCTTGTCGTATTTCAGTTTTGTCAAATCGTAGTTCTGTCTTTCTTCATCGGGGTAACCGAGCGCAATCGCGCAGAGCACCACTTTATCTTCGGGGATATCGAACAATCGCCGCGTCAACTCCGGAGCTCCTTCGCGTTCGTACACATGGCACCAGCACGCTCCTACTCCCTGCTCGGCAGCCGCCAACAGGATATGCTCCGCGGCAATGGCACCGTCCGCCATCCAAGTGTTATCGCATAAGGTCGGATCGAGGGCAATGATGATGGCTGCCGTCGCGGTGTTGAACATCTGACTACCGTACGTACGGCATCCCGCCAGCGGACGCAACTTCGCCTCATCGCGCGTCACGATAAAATCCCACGGGCACGTGCGTTTGGCACTCGGGCTCATCAGCGCGCAGCGTAACATATAATCGATTTTTTCCTGCTCTACCGGCCGGTTCGTGTACTTGCGTATCGACCGCCGATGTTGGCATAATTGCTCAAAAGAATCCATATTTATCCAAATTAGCGTGCAAAGGTACGAAAAAATTTGCATATGTGCAAGAAAAATCGTATCTTTGCAGCCGATTTTGTACATTTATGCCGATGAGTGTCCGAAAAATTACATTTTTGTTGCTGCTGATAGCCTTTCCCTTGATGGGTCATGCGACCACCAAAGGACTCAAGTTCTTCTATCGTATAGGAGAGCGTGTCGATCGCTATCTGCTGCAGAACGTGGACACGAACTACATAACGCTCCCCGAGCACTGCTGGCGATTTGCATATACCAACACGATGGTAGGCATCAACTCTTATTATGGTACGCTCTTCCCCGGTACGACACAGCAACTAGCCATTATCTCGCGCACGACACCGAGCGTCGATCTGGGTTTTTATGCGGGTTATCGGGGGTTAGGATTCGGGTATAGTTGGGACGTTCTGCATGCGTACGCTAACAACCTTAGTTTCTCTCTGGGCAGTAAAAGTCTGGGTATTGAGTTTCAGCGTCAGGTGAGCACCAATATCTCCGGTAAATTCATCGATCCGGACGCACCTAAGACCGCTTTGGGCGAGTTGCCGAGTGGTTTAATTTGGATGAGAAATGCGAATCTGACCATTTGGTACGCCCTCAACTCCGGGCACTACTCCCATAACGCCGCCATCAAACAGTCGTTTATCCAGAAACGCAGCGCAGGTTCGTTGCTGCTTTCGCTCTCCTATCTCTATACCGACTTGACCGTACAGGATACACTCACTCTTGCGGGAATTCCGGTGCTATCCTTGCTCATGGATGGTGTCAAGAGCGCCGTCACCCAGCAGATTGCGGTGGGCTTGGGATACGGTATCAACTACACGCCGAACAAAGGCAAGGTCATCTTACATGCCGCGGCAAACCTGCAGTTGGTGTGCTACTCCATCAACCAGATAAGCATCGCTTTCGACGACTCGCTTAAAGCCTATCTGCCCGGCGAGGCGATGTTTGACATTAAACCCCAATACCCGGTGCATGTCACGGGCAACCTCCGTGCAGCCGTCAGTTGGGAGATTAACCGTTGGGTACATCTGGCGCTCTGGGCACAGGCGAACAATATCCGTTTTCAGTCGCGCGATAAAGAGATCTCCTACATCCGTATGCGGAACTGGAACTGGCAGGTGCACCTCAACATAGGTGTACGTCTGGGTGCAGGAAAGAAACGCGTTCGCGAAGCACTCATCGACGATCCTATTCCACCCTCTGTACCGATTCGTACGTCCAAGTTACCAAAGTGGATCACCGATTATTTCTACTCCCCCAGATTATAATGAAGATCTCGTTTACCACATTAGGATGCAAGCTTAATTTTGCGGAGTCAAGTGCCTTGGGCAAGGCGCTTATTGCGCGTGGACACACCCGTGCACTCAAAGGCGAAGAGGCGGATATATGCATCATCAACACCTGCTCTGTCACCGACGCCGCCGATCATAAAGACCGGCAAATGATTCATCGTATCCGTCGGCAGAACCCGAATGCCATCCTGATTGTCACCGGCTGTTACGCCCAACTCAAACCCGATGAAATCGCGCATATTGACGGGGTTGATTATGTGCTGGGGCAAAATGAGAAATTCAATCTGGAGGCATTTGTTGAGAAAATAGAAAATCAGCAATCAACAATCAGCAATCAACAATCACCAATATATACATCTCATATCCGCGAGATCGACGATTTCTACGGAGCCTATAGCAAGGATGACCGCACGCGTTGTTTCCTCAAAGTGCAGGACGGTTGTAATTATTTCTGCTCCTACTGCACCATTCCTTTAGCGCGCGGCAAGAGTCGTAACCCCTCGATCGCTACGCTGGTGCAGCAAGCTCAGGAAGCGATTGACGGCGGTGCCAAGGAGCTCATCCTTTCCGGTGTCAACATAGGTGATTTCGGGCGGAGTACAGGCGAACATTTCATTGATCTGGTGCGAGCGATTGACGGTCTGAACGGCGACTACCGCGTACGTATATCAAGTTGTGAACCGAATCTATTGTCCGATGAGATCATCGATTTTGTGGCCAAGAGTCAGCATTTTGCACCGCATTTTCACATCCCCCTCCAGTCGGGCAGTAACATGGTTCTCAAGATCATGGGACGGCGTTATACGCGCGAACTGTTTGCCGAACGCGTAGCGCATATCAAGTCGGTCATGCCGCATGCGTTCATCGGCGTCGATTGTATGGTGGGTGTACGCGGAGAGACGGAAGAGTGCTGGCGCGATTATATCGATTTCATCGAGTCTTTACCGGTGAGCCAACTGCATGTGTTCACCTACTCGGAGCGCGCCAACACGCGTATGCTGGAGATGGATCTGTATGTCGTGCCGCAGAAAGAACGGGAACGCCGCAGCAAGCAACTGCATGAGATATCGGCACGTAAGACACAGGCCTTTTACAAAGAGCACCAAGGCTATGAAGCCACGGTGCTCTGGGAGTCTGCCAAGAAAGAAGGGCTTATGTACGGTTTCACCGAGAATTATATCAAGGTCTCCTGTCCGTACGATCGCGCTAAAGTGAACACGTTTGAGCGCATAATCGTGCAGCATCGGGATTTGGAAGACATTCCAACCGATACACAGGACTGAGTTCGAGTAACTTAGCTATTGACTCAAAGAGTCGGTCCATCATCTCGGGCATCACTTTCAGCCCACTGACAGATGCTAATATATGCGGATACGCTTGCGACATACGCAGGCGTTCTATTTTGTTCTCCGGTGCCTGAGCCAGTTGCACCAATGCCTGCACAGGTGCATGTTCGTTCTTGTAGCACGGTGTCTTACCCGACCAGGGCGAACCGTACACGATCACCTGATGGTCCATCACACGCACCGCCGGGTTATCATCGTTGAGCAGAGTCGCTTGCGGGAAAGCAGCTTTCCATTGCTGCGAGTGCGTACTCTTGCCCGTCCCTGAATGACCGAGGAACAGATACGCTTTGCCGTCCAGCACCGTCACGGACGAGTGGAAAAGCAGCGTGGCTTTGTCGGCTGTAGCAAACGCATAGACGAGCATGGCAGCGTTATCAATGGCAAAACGCGCGGTCTCCGGACGTAAGTATAGTTCTACCCTTTGCCAGTCCGCCGAACAACGTATCGCACATTCAATGGCGCTGTCGCGGTACATCGACACGCAGAACAACCACTCCTCGTCCCGTTGGTACATCTCGATACGCGGCATGTCCTCATCGGATTGATCAGTATAGACAGTTTGCCAGCCCTCCGTAGAAGGGATCGGTTCCTCGTGCACCGTGATTGTAAACAAACAAGTTCCCGCGTTCTCATCGGTCAAAAACGGTGCGTAGTTAGACAACTGCTCCAGCAATGCAGGCGCAGCGTCAATGGCAAAAATATGTTCCGCTACTTTATAAAACTTTTTCATACTAAAAATCTTTCGGTTGTCGTCCGCACAGGCGGAAGAACGGACAAAAACTCGGGCATTTATTTTCCTCGCATCGCGGGAAGTCGGTGGTGGTTAACACCTCTTTTACTTTCGTGCGCAAGGCCTCGTAGAACGGCTCTTGAATCGCTCGGTAATCATGCACCGTCTCATTCTCCACATCGAGTGTCGTCACGATATCGGTCAGTTTACGACGGCAGAAATAGAGATTCGGTTCGATCGGCAAACCGGTCTTATCCTGCGTCATGACGGCGTGGCTGTATATCATCGTCTGACGTACGTACCCTTTCTCTTCGGCGTCCATCAGTTCGTCCCAAGTAGCCGACATCTTCTCCGCATGCGTCTTGTCGTTATACCCGCCGGACTTATAATCGACGATGCGTAATGTCTCATTACCCGGCGCACCGTATATATCCAGTCGGTCGATCTTACCGCCCGTCTGAATGGTTCCGATGCCCTCTATCTCCACGGGGAAAGAACGCTCTTGCTCGAGCAGATAGACCTGCAGTCCCACTTTCGCATCCTCACGATCACGCTCCAGAATATTGCGCACGTAGCCCTTGATGATTATATTCTCACTCACGTGTTCATCGGGATTATAGACCTTTTCTTCCTCGATCTCCATCGCCTTATAGGCCGCCATGAGTGCCTCTTGCATCTTGGCTTCATTCGTACGGATTGCCTCGATCTCATCGGGGTTGATACGCGTCGGATGCGTATTGTCGCAATGCAGGAAATGTTCGTAAATATACTGCATCGCGTGGTGCACGAACGAACCCAAGGTATTGGACTCAAACTGCGCCCCCTCTTCCTCCTTCGGCCGCAAATGCTCGATATACTGGTAATAGAACGACCGCGGGCAGGAGATAAACGTATTGAGTGCACTTGGCGATAACCGATGCGGGTTCGTGGACAGATACGATACCTTCGGCATCTCGATATCCTCCACCGTCGCGATGGCATTCTGTTCTTGCAACTCAGCCCGCGTCACCTCAAACGCATCCGAATAGATCATCTGCATAATGAATCGCGACATGCCCCTGCTGCCACCGATCGTATCCGGTTGACCGTACAGCAAGGTTGTATGCCCCGACCGACTCAACAGACGGAAGAAGTTATACGCATAAATAGTAGCCTTCTCATCGGAGGTCTGCATGTGGTACGCCTTACGCAGATAGAAGGGGATGAACGAACTGTCGGCTTGTCGTTGCGGCAGGATTCCCTCGTCCACATTGAGTAGCAGCAAACGATCAAAGTCCAACAGACGTGTCTCCAGCACACCCATCACTTGGATGTCCGTCACGGGTTCACCATGGAAAGGCATGGTCACGCTCTCCATCGTGCGCCGCATCAAGAGCCGCAGCAGTTTGAGTGTGAACGGTACGTCACCGATACCCGTACTGATCAGTAGACGCATCTGATTCGCTATCTTGCGCACCTGATACTCCGACTCCAATATCAGCAGTTCCTGCCACGTCAGGGAATTATCGGTTACGGGTGAGGGGTTATCGGTTACGGGATTTTCCTCCTTTACCGGGAAGAGTGCCTCTACTAATCGGTCGATGAAATCGGGCGAAACGAGGTCTTCGGCCTTACCGTTTTTCTTATCGTACAACCACGCGATGGTGCGGGCATAGATGGCGGTGTTCCGCAACGGAAAACCTTTCGTGATATTGATGGGTTCCGCTTCGTCTGCGCCCTCCAACCGAATAGGCGGTAAGGCATAGATAACGGGCTCCAACATCGTCTCATCGCATATCACCACGCCCACTTTCTGTCCCTTGGCTGTGTAGTTCTCTTGCAACCACCGATGGACGTACTGCGCCTGCGCCTCTTTCGACACGCAACTTATCACGGTTACATCGCGTTTTTTCGTCCATTGTTGCGGGGGAATCACGCTGCCTAAAATACCGCTGTTGAGGCGGGCAAAAGAGAACGCTTTCTCATTCGTCTCAAAATCTGCCACATAGTCCCAGTAGAACAAGGCCTGATCCTGATCGCGGAGCAACTGCATCAACTCGCGCTCTACGGGAAGCAGGTAGTTAAAGCCCACGAAGATATACGTGCGCCCTTTGATCTTCGCTTGTACCGCCTCACTCTTCCACTCCTCTATCACGGCGCGTTGACGCAGTCCTGCATAACCCTTCTGCTCCGCTTTCATCTGAGCCCGCAAACCGGTATAGAGTTCGTACAACTGTCGCCAAAGCACTTCGTATTGCGCCTTAATGGAGTCCTTTTCACCATTTGCGCCATTTGCACCATTTATCAGTCCTCTCAACCGCTCCTCTACTTCGGGGTCTAAGTTCCATTGGCTAAGTTCATGGGCGGCTATCGTGTTCTCAAAGAAATTCGGCACTTGCTCCGCCGGCATCGAGGCATCGACATTGGTGAAGTCCGCCAGCATCTGCCGTCCCCAACCATAGAACATGTCCAGGGACATGATTGGTGATTGGTGATTGGTGATTGGTGATTGGAGATATAATTTATAGAGCCTCACAATCGTGAATAACTCATCCTCCGTATAGAGCGGACTGAGGCTGTCCTGTAACTGCGTGAGTGTCTGAACGGTCGGAGCCCAGATAGCCTGTGCGTTACGCTCTTTTTGCAGGCGCAACAACTCATTCTTTAGCACCAATCCCGCACGGTGAGACGGCAGCACGAGGGTTGTGCGGCTCAACTGCTTCCATTCAATACGCTCGATAATGGAGCGTGCTACTTGTTGTAAAAAACTATCCACAATAACCA
>CACWNR010000018.1 GCA_902762355.1 uncultured Bacteroidales bacterium | reverse complement strand
TGTAATGAACCCCAAAAGTTGAACACAAAACTTTTGGGGTTTGTTATATGTATAAGAAACATCCTTATGAAGAGCGGCTATTAGCTGTACAAAAATGTTTAGAAGGTTATGCACCCAGGGGTGTAGGTCGTATGCTTGGAATAGAAGAGCATTATGTGTCAGAATGGTTAGAGCGCTATCGCCAAAATGGCATAGCAGGTTTGCAAAAACGACCAAACAAACATGCAAATTTGGAAGAAAAATGCAAAATTGTTTGCGAATATGCAGAAAAACATGTACCTTTGCACCGAGTTTGCGCAAAGTATCATGTTTCTCAAGCAGCAGTATCCCGCTGGACGCGTATCTACAGACAAGGCGGATATGAGGCTCTGCGCGCTATAAAGCCACAAGGAACAGGTCGTAAAGGTATGGGACGTCCAAAGAAGAAAGAACCGCAGAAGTTAGAGCGTCTGCGCTACGAAAATGAGTATTTGCGTGCTGAGGTTGCATTGCTAAAAAAAGTGAGGGCTTTAATGGAAGAAAAGGAGAAGCGTCTACTCGAGATTGGGCGCAAGCCATCCAAACATTAAAGCCCGAACATAGCCTTGATTTGCTCCTTGGAATCAAGGGGATGGCTCGTACTACGTATTATTATAATATCCGTCCGAGAGAGGACAAGTATGCGCAAATACGCAAGGATATAATACGTATATTTAATAGGAATAAGGAGCGTTACGGGTACCGACGGGTATACCAGCAATTACGTGCGGAAGGCATAGTGGTAAACCACAAGACAGTAGCTAAGCTCATGGCAGAAATGGGTTTATATGCCCGGAAACCTAAGTTGCATTACCACTCTTACAAAGGAGAAGTAGGTAAAATTGCGCCTAATGTCTTGAAACGTGATTTTGCTACAGATGCGCCTAATCGCAAGTGGACTACAGATGTCTCGCAGGTGGATATAGGAGGTAAGAAATGCTATATATCGCCAATACTGGACATGTGGAACGGAGAGGTTATTAGTTATGTAATCTCTGATCGTCCGGATCTAAAGATGGTAGTGGATATGTTGCAGAAAGCGTTCCGTAAACATCCGCATACTAATGGTCTGATTATGCACTCGGATCAAGGCTGGCACTATCAGCATACATGCTACCAGTATCTGTTAAAGGAACATGGGATTACGCAAAGTATGTCCCGTAAAGGTAATTGTCTGGATAACTCAGTTATGGAGAACTTTTTCGGTCTGATGAAGAACGAGCTGCTCTATAATAACCGGTGGGAGAACATTAATGACTTTAAGGTAGCGCTGAAAGAGTAAACAACGAACGTATCAAACTAAAATTGAAAATGAGCCCGGTACAATACCGAACTCACTTTCAAGATCAAGTCAAATAGATTTAATAATCCGTCCAACTTTTTGGGGTCACCTCAATTGCGGACTTTCTTTTTTACAACTTCTCGATCGCTTCTGCAATCGAGTTGGCTATGATCGCCATCTCTTCGGCGGGCAGTGAGAGTTTGGGATTCGTGAAGAGCATATCCTTCTCGTGGTTCATCGGAACGAGGTGGATATGTACGTGATTAACCTCCATACCCAACACGGCTACACCCACGCGTTTGCAACCCGTTGCGGCTTTGATGCCTTGCGCTACTTTCTTGGCGAAGGTGATCAAGCCTTGCAGTTGCTCGTCCGTGAGGTCGAAGATATAATCTGCCTCCGGCTCTGCCAACTTAGGGATGACGAGCGTATGGCCCTTGACCAGCGGGTTGATGTCGAGGAAAGCGTAGTGCTTATCGTCCTCGGCTACTTTGTAACTCGGGATCTCTCCCTTGATGATGCGTGTAAAGAGTGTCATAACGAAATCTCCAATACTTCCATTTCCAATGTACCGGCGGGCACCTGGATCTGTGCCTTTTCGCCTACTTTCTTACCCATCAGGCCTTTTGCGATCGGGGTGGAGACAGAGATCTTACCCTCTGCGAGGTTCGCTTCGCCTTCGGTAACGAGATGGAAGAGTTTCTCCATTCCGTTTGCCATGCGTACGCGCACTTTGGTCAGGATCTGCACCTCATCGGTTTTGATGTCCGAAGCATCCAATACGCGTGCCTCAGCCAGACGTGCTTTCAGTACGGCGATCTTGGTTTCCAAAGCGCCTTGCGCCTCTTTTGCGGCGTCATACTCCGCGTTCTCACTCAAATCGCCTTTCTCACGTGCCTCTGCAATCGCGGCAATGATACGTGGGCGCTCAACAGTCTCCAACTGCTGAATCTCCTCTTTCAATTTCTTCAGACCTTCTTCGGTCATGTACGTTACTGCCATTTCTTATCTTGTATTTAATATTTTCGATTCAAAATCTCGCTGGCGATGATCGCCTTGCGCATCTCCTCGGCATCCGTCAAGTCCGGAATGAGGGAGGTATTTTTCGTTTCGTCTGCCATATAAAAAATAAGGCGCAGCGCCTCGTTTTTTCTCTTTTTGTTTAAAAACGAAAGGAAACTTCACAGCCTCCTTTCGCCATTAAACCTAAACCTTAACTATGAAAATTTTATTTTCAGTGCAAAAGTACTGCTTTTATTTTAAATATCCAAATTATTTGAAAAAAAAATGCGTTTTTTCTTCGTTTTTAAGCCAAATCAAACGATTTCGCCCTTCAAAGTGGCAGCCGTGGCCTCCGAAATGCGAACGTTGACTAAATCTCCGATCTTCTGGTCTGTTCGCGGGAAGACCACCGTCTTGTATTGCTCCGTTCGACCGAACATGTCGTCATGGCTTCGTTTGGAGAATCCCTCGACAAGCACTTCGACGGTCTTACCAATCTCCCGCTGGTTGGATTCGAGTGATAGTTGGGTCTGGAGCGCGATGATCTCATTGAGGCGACGCACTTTCTCTTCTTCGGGTATGTTATCCGGCAAGTGCTTATGGGCATACGTGCCCGGACGCTCGGAGTATTTGAACATGAACGCGCTGTCAAAACCCACCTCACGCATGAGGCTCAGGGTCTGAGCATGATCCTCCAGCGTCTCGTCATGGAAACCGCAGAAGATGTCCGTACTGATCGCTGCGGTCGGTAAGATACGACGGATGGCTGCGATGCGATCGAGGTACCACTCGCGCGTGTATTTGCGGTTCATCAGTTTGAGGATGTGGTTCGAGCCGGACTGCACCGCCAAATGAATGAACTTACAGAGGTTCTTATGACGACTGATGGCTTCGAGCGTCTTGTCGGACATGTCCTTCGGATGCGAGGTCGTGAAACGGATGCGCATGTCGGGTACGGCGTCGGCTACGATCTCTAACAGGTCAGCAAAGTCCACCACCGATCCATCTTCGCGCACGAACTTATAGGAGTTAACGTTCTGGCCGAGCAGCGTCATCTCTTTGTAGCCCTTGGCTTGGAGATCTTTTACCTCATTGAGGATGGATTCCACGTCCCTACTCCGCTCGCGGCCGCGGGTATATGGCACCACGCAATAGGAACAGAAGTTATTGCAACCGCGCATGATGGACACGAAGCCACTGATGGAGCGACCGATACGCGCGGGGATGATCTGCCGATAGGTCTCCGTCGTACTGAGTTCTACATTCATCGCCTTGTGCCCCTGTTCGCATTGCGCCAAGAGATTCGGGATATCGAGATAGGCATCCGGGCCCGCTACGAAGTCCACACCGAAATCATCGATCAGTTCCTTTCCCATACGTTCTGCCATACAACCGATGACGCCGATGATCTTATCTCTGTTTTCGATTTGCGATTTCTGATTTTTGAGATGCGCCTTCAGTTCACGGAGACGTGCTCCGACTTTCTGCTCGGCATTATCGCGGATGGAGCAAGTGTTAATCAGGATGATATCGGCATCCTCCCACTGCTCAGAAAGTTGGGCATCGGTGGTCTCCATAATGGCCGCCACCACCTCACTATCCGCCACGTTCATCTGGCATCCGTATGTCTCAATATAGAATTTTTTCATTATTTTTGCATTAATATTTGCACAATTCAAAAAAATGTAGTAATTTTGCACCCGCTTTCGAAAAAAATCGAAAGACGGGAAGTGGCGCAGCCCGGTAGCGCAACGGTCTGGGGGACCGGAGGTCGCGTGTTCGAATCACGTCTTCCCGACTACTTCAATAAAGGCAGGTTTACTTCGGTGACTGCCTTTATTTGTATCTGTTGCAGGATCGTTTGCATCTCGGCGTTCTTCTGCGCCATACCTATCCACCACTCTGCCTCATCCAGATCGGCAAAACCGCTGATACGCAATGCGCAGCCTTCGCCCCATACAGGTAGTTTCTGCAGATCGAAATCGCGAATAAGGAACTGGCTGAAGTTGAACAACGCCACTTCATACAGCAGTTCATTGAGTGCATCTTCGTCCGCCGTCGGCATGATGAGCAATACCACAGAGGGTTGTTTGCGGTCTTCGCTCCACTGCTGCTCGGTATCGCCCTGCTCCGTCTCATCCGTTTCTTCGGACTGATTACGGAGCTCAGCCAAGTCACCCGTAGCACCGCCTTTCTGACTCTCCATACCCTGTCCCATCATCGCGAGCATGTCCTTGGCCATCGAGCCTAGCTCCGTCTCGCCGTAGTTCGCTACGAGTTCTTGCAAGGCCGTTATAAACGCCGGCTGTCCTTCGGTACGTGCGACAGCGACCGCATTGAGAAAGAGGAAGCGCGGCATGAGACGACTCTGCGGATACTCCGTCTGGGCGTATTGTTTATTGGCCTTAACGGTAGCATACTCGCCTTTGGTATAAGCCGTATAGGTTGCCAGATAGAGCGAGTCCTGTTCGTCAAGCATCCTGCGCATACGTGCGATGTACGCCGTATCATTGCGCAAGGCGCGCAATCGCTCGTCCTCGAAGATATCATCCAAGCTCGGGTGGCCGGTGAAGCGCTCCACTAACGCACGCAGCGTCTCTTGCGCCAGCTCTTCGTCCTGCAGTTTATCGCGGTAGATATAATAGAGCGCAATCATCGCTTCGCGCCATAGGCTATCGCTGACGATGTAGTCCTGCTCGGTACGCGGAATCTGCTGGAGATAATACTCCGGTTTATGGTTATCGGTCTCTAACTTAGGCTGCGGAACGACCGTAGAGTCATTCGCCAGCATGGTGGAGTCTCCTTCATTCTCTAATTCACTCATTCCTTCATCCTGAATGAGCACCTGCTTATTCTGTCTGCGCCAGTTATCTTCGAGCGGACGGTTACCCCAACGGCGACGCCATTCCTGCTGGCCTTGCTTGACGAGTTGCGGGTTGTAGAAATACCACTCGCCCTTCTGCGCACCACTACCGCCTAACATATTCGCCGTATTGACACTGCGCGGACCGTCATCGTCATGCTCCAGTTCACGCGCGGCCTGTGCCTGTTGGATAGAGTCCTGCTTCTCCGCCTCGATGAGGTCGGCAATGATCTTATCCACGATGGCACGTTGTTCTTCTTCGGTCATCTGGCCGAGTCGTTGGAGCGAGTCCTGCAGTTGGGCTTGCGTATAGGAGACGATCAGTTCGTCCAGAACCTCCGAGCGTTTCTGGATACGCGTATAGTCGGGGGTCTCAGCCGTGAGGATGGTCACCGCTTCACGGTAACATGGTTGCGCAGGCACGTACGCGCGCTGTTCAAAATAGATATCGCCCGCGCGCACGAGAATAGCGGCTTTGGCAGAACCGGCTTGCGTTGATTCAGCAATGGCCGTCTCGTACATCTCCAGAGCCTTGGCGGTATCACGCGCTGCGAGGTAGATATTTCCCATTGCGCCGTAAATCTGATCGAGCCGGTCTTTGTATTTCGACTGCTTGGTCATCGTGCGCAGTTTGCGAAGCGAACTCTTACCACCGAGCTCCGCCATACGGATACGTGCATTGAAATCCATCTCATTGGACGGCGCCATGCGCACCACATATTTGTAGGCCTTAATAGCATCTGTGGAATTGTTCTCTTTTTCGTATAATTGCCCGAGCACGTAGGCAAAGCGCGGACGGTAGATCTTGCGTTTCTCGTGCGGCGTCGCTATCTTAACGAACGGCAGGGCGTCGTGATAATGCTCGCCCTTAAGCAGCACATCGGCCTTGACGGCGGAATAGAGTTTCGAATGCTTGCGACTGAGTGCATCTATCTGCACACGATTCAGCATGTCTTCCGCTTCGTATTGCCAACCCATCTCGGCATATGCACGCGCAATCCATAACTGGCATTGCGCAATCATATCCGGATCGTTCTGATAGTGGTTGATGATATAATTGAACGTACTGACGGCCCCAAGGAAATCACCCTTATGGAACTCCGCCTGACCGAGTCGCAGCCATGCGAGATTCATGTTCTTATTGAATTCCTCCGATTGGAGCCATAGTTTATATTTGGGATCGTTGGCCTTTTTAGGGTCACGTTTCGGTTTCGCTTTGATGGAGTGCAGTTTGATGCACTTACGGCATTTATCAATCGTTCTATCCATATGCGTAGCACTGGCCTCCGCCGCCGTATGGTTGGAGACCGGATAGAGATAGAGGACGCGTGAGTAGTCGTCCGTATTGGCATCGCGTATGGCTTTCAGGCCTTCTTCGTATGCAATATTGCCGTTGTATAAAATATTGTATTTGACTTTCGTCTGATGGAACGCACGAGTCGCCCAGGTGTTCTTCTGGGTAGAACATGAGGAAAGGATCATCAGTAAGATGATGATAGATGATAGATGATAGATGATAGATGATCTTTTCATTTCAATCCCTTCACGTGGCTCTGTGCAGCAATAAATTCTTTCAAATAAAATGGTTCATAGTAAGCCAAATCAATCGATTTTTGATTTTCGATTTTTGATTTTTGATTTTCGGCCAATACGCCAACATACCGTGCTTCGGGTACGATACCGGACACATAGTGCCAGTTGGGTTTGGTAAAGATGCGGGAGCATTTCTCAGCCCCGTCACCGAAGTAATACACTTCTTCGTCTCCGGTATAGAGACTCTCTTCGTTCTCAACCACCACTGCCTTTGTCTCACCATTGATCTGCGTATAGATTTCCATTCTTCTGGCATCTATCATTGGAATTAATATGCCTTCTTTGATGCCGGATGCAATTTTGAGCACTTCCAGTGTCGGAACGGGAAGAAGCGGCACATTGAGACCATAGCAGAGACCTTTGGCGGTAGAGGTGCCTATACGAAGTCCGGTATAACTGCCGGGTCCTTCGGAGAGCGCAACCGCCTCTATAGAGAGGGCTTGCTCCCGCGCGAACGAGAGCAGTTCCTCTATATAGCGAGGTAGCAACCGTGCATGGTTGCTACCCTCCAGGCATATACACTGCTTGATCGGCGCGCCATCCTTGCAGATGGCGGCCGAACAAACCGATGTACTAGTTTCGATACATAGTATCGTCATGCGTTAGAAGAGTTTAGAGTCTTTAAAGTGTCTCTTCTTCGGGAAGTTGAAGTGGTATGCCAGTTTGATACCTGCATCAAAATAACCGAGTTTGTCTGTATACGCATGCGTAGCGGACAATACATCCAATTTAGCCACCGAAGAGCCGTCTGAAGCCGGAGCTGTCAGGTTGAACAAGCCCTCCTTGTTGGTGGTGTTCTTGTACGAGTTGTAAACGCTGTAGTTTGCATACGCACCGAGACCGAGCGAGTTACCGGATTTGAGGATCCACTCATAACCGATCTCTGCGGTTAACATGACGTTGATATTGAACTGAATACCGTTCTTCTCTTCCGGTTCCTGTCCGGTGTACTTACCGGTCAGGGTCTGGTCAATAACCGTGACACCTGTCTCTTGGAAGACAGCGGAGATGTGGGTATCATCTACATTAGCTGTCTGCTTGTACGGCGTCCAAACCGGAATCATGAACTTCGGACCTACGTTGAAGAACAGACCGTTGTCATGGATCAAGGAGAACATGATCGGCACTTCGAGCTGAAGTTGGTGATCGGTCTCTTTGATGTCCTTGATATCAACGGTATAGTGTACATTCGACGTACCGGTCGTTCTGTCAAACTCCGCATGATCCGCATCTTTGCTCAAACCACTCTGGTGGTATCCGATGCCGAGACCAACGATCAAACCGAGGTCAGTCGGACGACCGTCCTTAGCCCAGTAGTGAGCATATTGGAGATCGAGTACGACGTCACCGCCGCATGTCCAGTTACCGTTCTCAGCATGATGCATCAGCGCCGAAGCACCGCCACGAGCGCCAATCGTGAAGCGATCGTAGTTGTGTTTGAACTTCTGTACCGACTTGATCGAGTCTTCTTTAGCGCGTTGTGCAGCAGCCTCTTCTTCTGCCTTACGAGCCTCTTCGGCAGCACGGAAAGCGCTATCGGCAGCAGCAATAGCAGCTGCTTCTTCGGCAGCTCTCTTGGCCGCTTCCTCAGCTTCTTTCTGCTGTTGAACCGTAGTCGGTTCTTCACCGCGCTCGAAAGCCTCACGCTCTTCAGCCTGCTCAACAGTAGCCTGTTCAGCAGATTCTGCTGCATGACCGTTGACGTTGATCAAACAGGTATCGCAGATCCACGAATAGATATTCATAAGCAGTACACCGTCCGGGTGACGTTTGGTTCCCAGCTGACGTACGGTATGTACTTTGTCCCATACCCATGTAGAAGGTCTCTCACCGGTGGAGTACTTCTGGCACTCGCGCTTAATCATTACGGAGTCGCCTATAGCCACGCGGAACTGATACGGTTCAGCTTGTGCGTTTTGCGCCGACAAGGTCGAAACAAACGATGCACAGATCAGGGTGGCTGCAATGATAATTGATTTTAAAGTCTTCATAGTGCTACCTCCTATCATTTAACAATGTAACGTAAAGTTGTTTTCATACTGTCGTTGCTCAGTTCAACGAGATAGAATCCGTGGTCGTTAGCGGCCTTGATGGTGTACGAGGTCTCGCCGAACGCCTTATAACTTGCGTGCAGCAAGCCTTCGGTCGTATAGACGCGGATGATCGTTTCCTGAGTCGGATCGAGGTTGATCACATGTACTTCCTCACCCGGGCGTGCAAGCGACGGCACGAGTGCCGGAGCGGCAGCAGCGCCGGTTACGGTGTACACGATCGTTTGACCCATTGCACCACACGGATTACTTGCAACAGCCGGGATATCGATCTTTGCGAAGTACTGACCTGCCGGCAGCGGATCACCACTCTCTAAGGTGTAGTAATAACCGTAATCATAACCGTTATCCAAGTGGGTCGTGTCACCGGCTGCACTGATATAGTACCACTCAACATACTCCGGATGCTCGAGACCGAGCGAGTCGAGTTGCCATTCCGCAGAGATAGCGTTGATCTCATTACGGTTGATCATGATGATACGATCACCATAATAAGCCTTGAGACTCAATGTAGCCTGATACGGAACATTGATCGTAACGGTCAAATCAACCACAGAGTCGCAACCATACTGATTGGTAAATACGTGCCGGTAAGTGTTCGTACCGCCATCGATGATGGTCGTATCTGCCTCTTTCCACTCATACAGGTTGCAGACAGGAGCTTTGGTCACTTCTACCGTATCCGGTTTGTAAACCGTGATCGTCTTCGTTACAACCGAGTCACAACCATAGATAGTAGAGAACTTGTGCGTGTAGTTGTGCGTACCGATAGTCTTGATGGTAGTATCTGCATCAGCCCAATAGTAAGACGAGCAATCCTTTCCTTCAACAGGATCTACACTGGATGTCGCATGATGGAGCGTCAAGTGGAGAGTAATAATCGAGTCATTACCACATGCGTTGGGGATAGTGTCGTCATAATTACCACTCACTGTATACGTCTTTCCATGCCATGTGTAGGAATCACATACATACGGATCAGCGCTGGTACCAGTACCAACAGTTGTGTCGCTGGTGCTAACATAGCACGGACTGAGCGGATATGCAAAGATCGCACTGGTAGAGTCCTGATTACATTCCGTCGTGATGGTATAACGCATAGCCAACGGGCCATCCTCGTCGATTGCTACATTATACGGCAGTGCTTGCCATGCACCGGTAGCGGGCTTAACCTCCCATACGATATTCGTTACGGTCATCACAAGCGGGTCAGACACCACTTGATTATCGAAATCATATTGCAGCGACGGCGTCGAAACAGAGACGTCAATAGCTTTACCGTTGACTACAACCGGAGCGACTGTTATCGTGGTTTGATCGTACATCGTCGGGAATACGCGAGCTACATAAGTAACCACGGTATCAATGCGACGCGGCAAGCTGAGCGTATCGGTAACCAAGTAGTAGCCCAAGGTATCCGGGTTCTTTGCCGGAAGCGGCGGACACATAACACTATCCTTCTTAGCGTACTTGTAATCCTCAATCGGGAAGACGCGCAGCGTATGAGATATATAACCGCACTCGCCTACACCATTCGCTGCTTGGATCACAAGCATGAGAGAGTCTATCGTATCGGTCTTCTGATACCAATAGGACAAATCAAGCGGATTATGCGCATTATCATAGATGCTACCGTCTGATTTGTATTTCGGCTTACCCCAATAAACGGTATCGATATGCATAATCGTGTCGTACGTAGTACCCATAGTGCGGTAGTAATCCGTCAGTTTGGTGCACGACGAGTCAACGAACAACCGCATACCTTGTGCCAACAGCGGAGCAAAACCTTGATCTTGCATTTGCGTAACAGTCAAAGCCTCCGGCAGAACCATTGGGTGAATCTGGAACAATGTGATAGAATCCTTCATTACCACGCCATCCTGGAATTCAACCGTGTCATACCAAGTGGTATAAGCATTGATATCGTGCGATATATTCGTAATCGTATCAAGGTACGTTCCATCCTGACATACATAGGCTACGATGGTATCGCGCAGCGTATCGCGCGGCGTATCCGGAATCAACTCAGCCCAGATATGAGTAGCCTGGTCGGACTTGAAGTCGATGATGAGGTCAGCCCACTTGAACTGCTGCATGATGTCACGGTCGATATCGATCGAGTCCTTGCCATTAGCCGGCAGTTTGTATCCTTTGGACTTCGTAGCCGGGTCGTTGCAGTCGAAATAGAGATCTGCATCAATCGTGTCAGAAGCCTCTGTGCTCCAGTTATCCACATGGATACGGAGATCGCAGGTATCCGGAATAAGAATGGAATCAAGACGTACGTGATACCAAGTCTCTTGATCAGCGGGGTTCACGTTACCATGCTCCCAGTCGAATGCCATCGGGTTGGTACCGCAATCCACCAAACCGGTTTTCTGCTCCAAGATGAGTTTTACCTTGAGGTCTTTGTCGGACTTGATGCGTACATAACCGGTAATCGAGTCCTTCGTAATGTAGCGGTGCAACAAACTATCCATGAAGCTTGGTGCCGTACTCGAGAAATCAAACGTATAGCCGGCTTTCTTGATGCCCTTCTCAATCAATTCGCGAAGCGGTTTGGTGCCTTTGCGGAGGCCACCGCCTCTATTGATCGTACGTTTACGAACCGGCATCTGGCAGTTCATCGTATCCTGGAACGTAAAGGTAGCTTCGATAGTAGCCTTTCCGTTCACTTCGTACGCTAATTTAGCCGAATCGGTATAGGTGTAGTTATTCTGCAAGTACGGGATACAAGCCATGAACCATGTCTCCTGGTTAGCAGGAACAAGGTACTCTACATTCGGTACAAGCAGTGTAGCTTCTTGCTGCTTCGGATCCGGAGTGATCGGTGCATAAGTGCCGCTGAACTTCGTCTCGAATACGAGCGAGTCAGTGGTACGGAGCAAGATATAGAACTCACCGTCACCTACTGCATATACAGCTTGAGCCGGAACGTCATGCGACTTGCTCTCGCCTTTCTTAATCGTACGTTTACGATAGTCACCTACACCATAGGACTCCAAGATATCCTCATTGGAGAGCAAACCCTCGTAAACAGAAACTGTCACTTCCGCATCACCTTTACCTGCGTTCTTAGTAGAAACCCAAAGGCGCTTGTTGTACAAGGTCTTATCTTTCTTGATATCCTGCGTTTTGAGTTTGTACCACATCTCGGTATTCGGCGACTGTGCATAGCGTTTGCCCAGGATTACCGGAATAGCGGACTGACGGGTGTTACCACCATATGCCTGATCCATACCGGAGCGGAAACTGAATTTGCCGGATCCTGCTACACCTGCAGGAATGCCAATCCGGACAACAATAGAGTCGTACTTTTTGATAGCCTGCATGAACAGTTTATAATCCAGCGTATGCGCATACGAGGTACCGGCCGGTACGGTAATGGTCTGGCTGATCATCTTCTCCTCCACCGGGAAACCGAAGGCAGCCTCGATGGTTACATCAAATGCCGCAGCATCGTTGTTCTGCAGATGGATGACCGGAGTCTGCGGGTCAGTCTGGTTCGCCGTGCGTACGCGCGCTACTTCTTCTTTAGTTACGATATACCAAGCCGTATCCACGGTCTGCGTCGTGAAATCCGGCGTATCGAGCAGCAGCGTATCGAGCGTCAGACCTGCGCCTGTGATCGACGGGAAAGGATCTGCAGCTACGCGCTTTGCACTGATGTGCAGCGCTGTCGAACCTTGCAGGTTGATATAGATAATGCTATCTGCCGGAGCTAACCACAGAATGCTATGCGGGTGGAAGATCGTCTTTGTCTCGTGAGCCGCCAAAGTGAAGTTCTGCACAGACGGCGCATCTTCATCCGGACAACCCAGCGTCAACTGACCTGCACCGGTGCAAGCCACATCGGCCTTGTTCTCTATCGTAAGCTCGAGGTCCTCCTTGCTTCCGATTTGTCTGAGATCCACTTTGTACCACAGGTTCTCGTTTGCTTTCTGGTTGTTACCGGAAGTCCAGTTAAACGGAATAGCGGACGAGCAACTCGTACCCTCAGCCTCTTCATTCAGACGAATCTGCATAGAGATCTTTTGGGTCGAATACACCTTGAGATAAACGGTATCTTTCTTAATATTCGAGAACATGTTACTCGACAGCGTTTTGCTGTACGAACCGTTCGCTTCGATGGTGAGCGAGCGTTTTTGGTTCTCAATGCTATCCGGACACTCGAGTGAGAGCTCTGCCGTGATCTTAGCAGCAGCAGTAGAACTTTCGTTCTGCACGAAGATAGTCGGGAACTTAGCTGCTTTTTCGCGAGCTACTTTCATATCGATCAGGAACCACATCGTCGTATCGGCGCTCAGCGTGTCTCCTTCAGCCCAGTTGAATGTCTTGGCTTGCTCACAGATGGTATCCACTACAGCCTGCTTCTTTGCATCGGTGAGCTCTACCCAGAACTTAACCTCTTGGTTGGTCTCCAAACCAATGTAAACGGTGTCGCTCATCATAGCGTAAGTAGAATAAGCCAAACGCGTATGAGCGGTGTCACCTACTTCGATATTACGGGTAATCTCCTGTACATCGATATACGGGCAGGAGAAAGCAAGCGAAGCCTTGAGGTTCGCCTTACCGGCACCCTGGTTCTCCACATATACCTGCAGATCTTTCATTTCGGCCTTTGCCTCTTTCAAACCGATGGCATACCACTGAGTCGTAAGCGCTTCCTGACGGTTACCTTCTTCCCAGTTGAAGTCGATATTGGTCTTACAAGCCTTACCTTCACGGATGTGTTTGAAGCGGCTGATCAACCACATGTCTGTGGCCGGAGTCAGCTTCACATAGATGTAATCTGCCTCCAAACCGATCAAGGTGTTCTTGGCCAAAACCTCAACAGACTCCTCCTCCGGCGCCAACTCAAGCGTATTTCCTTGCGCTACAGAAGCCGGCACTGAGAAGGCCATCTTGCGGCCAATCGAACCGGTTACTCCGCCCTTGTTGCGGAACGTGAACTCCGGCTCATATTTCTTGAACGCGTTCATCTTCTTCACATCGTACTTGAAGTAGTACGTTTGACCGGCCGTCAACAGCGTGGTGTCTCTCTTGTACATCATGGTATCGGTAGCGATCCTCTCTGTAGGCACCTCTTTCTCAGTGTATGTGAGTATATCTGGCGGCATAACGGGAATTAAAGGACGCTTCGCATACTCAGTTGTAACCGTAATCGGCTGGTTGTTCTCCAGGCTCACGAACAATTCGTCGTATGCCATTCCGCTCAGAGCCGAGTTCGGAATAGTATCACGCAAGGTGGCACCTGCTTCCAGCTCAATCGTACGTCTGGTTACACCACTGGACGGACAGTCAAGCGACTGACCGGCATGGAGGGTTAACGGACCCGTACCGTCGTTCTTTACTACAACACACACGTCAAGTGAATCCTTTTTACGTGCTTCGGTAATGTTCACTTTGTACCAAACCGGTACACCGGCAGGTTTCGTAATACCGGTACCCCAGTTGAATGACAACGCATCCGTACAAGTCTCATCGAGATCCTGTGCCTCAAAGACACGCGCACTCATCTTTACCTCGCGATCCGAAGTCAGCGTGAGGTAAATCTCTTTCTGCTGGAGACGAATCAGCATCGTAGCGTTAGCAGACCATACGCGCTGCTGTTTCGGATGGATCGTAAACGATTTCTCGTCCGTCTGTCCGGCTACGGTAGCCTTCAAACTCGTGTTCGCGTCATTAAACGGATCCTTGTTGGCAAGAAACAGGTTCAACGCAGGAGTCTCCTCTTCATAGAGCGGAGCCAAATCTACGTGATACCATTTCGTACCAGCCGGATGCGTCATCACGGAATCCCAACTAAAGTCGATCGCATTGGCTTTGGTAGAACCGTCATTACGGCCGACAGCCATCATCGGGATGACCATTACCAATGCAACAACTAATGTAAGAAATTTCTTCATAGAGTTGAATTTTAGTTAATAAATCTGTTAATTAATTTTGTTTTGTTATTGTCTATGTATAGGACGACCTAAAAGGTCGTAATCTTGTCCTTTGCGTCGTATATAGAGCGTACCCTTATCCAGGTATTTATAGGCTTTTTCTTCAGCCGGATCTACCACCTCATTCAGTCCTTCCGGAGCCTTTACATGCATCTGAATCCAGCGGGTACACTGTCCTTCGGCGGTGACGATGAGTAGCGTATCTCCCTCCGGCAGTTCCGGCGTTGTCAGAACGGTATCGTACTCCAGTTCCGGTTCGTTAAACCGGATTGCTATATTACCGGCCTGCCATGTATCGCCGTCCACCAAGAGTGTGTCGTAGATTGTGGTATCCTTTTCAAAAATCCGGCTACCTATCATGATCGTTTTACCCATACAGGTGGTAAACGTCGTATCGCCTTCGATGATACGGATGTCTTGATCCACATGGAGCTGGATTATACGGGTACATTGGTTGCGCTGCTTCTTTACGATGAGGGTGTCGCCATAACCTCTGATTACTACGCCCAGACCGGCGTACCAATAGCCGTTAACCGTCATCTTACTCGGCGCAATCGAGACCGTATCGTACTCCAGTTCCGGTTCGCTGAAATGCAGGGTGATATCGCGCATCTCATAGGTGTCGGCATCTTTCCAGATCGAGTCTTTGATCACCGTGTCACGCTCATAGGTGATACCGCTCGCAGTAAAGGTCTTTCCCTGACAAAGCGTTTGGTTCACAACCGTCGAGATGGTATCGATCTTGTGCTCTACGTGCACCAACCAGCGCTCATCGCACTTATTGGGCGAGCGTACCGTAAAGTCATAATCACCAAAACCTCCTTTAGGGATGATATTGTTTTTATAGCTATACGGCATCCTGGAAATCTTAAGACGCAGCGTATCGTATTGCGGCGTCGGAGGCTCAACGGTCAAGTTATACGCTGTCAGCGACAAAGTATCGCCGCCTACCCATACGATATCGTTCGGATAGTAGGTAGTCTCTTTGAGCACCGTATCCGGCAACTGGATGGACAGGCCCTGACACAGCGCTGTATCCACGATTTGTGCATCCCATATGAGTGTATTGTGATAGATCAGACGTCCTACATATCCTTCCGGATGACTCACATGTACGAAGATACTGCGTCCGGCTTGTTTGGCCGCTTTCATCTGAATCGAATCCAACACATAGACGTGCAGCGAGTCGCTCAGCGTGACGTTAGCCATCTCTGCGCCGTTGCAGGAGTCTTGGGTCAGACGGATCGTTGCCGGCAGATTGTTTTTCTGCTTCCAATGGATGAATCCGCGACCATAGGAATTGATCCGTGCCGGCGTGAGTTCATACACCTCCTCGGTAGTGTCGCAGACATAGGTCATACGCGGGATAAGCGGGAGGGTGTTCTCGCAGGTAGAACGCGGTCCCTGATCATACGGATAGCAGTACACCGTACCTGTGCCATTTCTCGGATAGACGCGAATACGCGGAAACAGCACTTTGCCGATCATATCCGCCATATCGCCCATCTCATCCAATCGCCGGTTGATTTCCTCCACAGCCATCTCCTTCATACGGTTCCCGCCGACAGTCATGGTGATTGTCGGTCCTTCGCTGGAGCAGAACGCATATACCTCAAAAGTAACGGATACGTCGGAGAACCAATACGCACTAAGGCCTTGCCGCATCACATCAATGGTGGTCTTGTACCACATGGTATCCGTGAGCTCCAATTGCAGCGGGAAAGCAAAATCAATGGCCTCGTTCGTACATTCGCAGTAATAGTACGGATAGCCGGGCAGATCTCCCCAGCATTTACCTTCCAACTGTTGTTGCGGTGCGTTTTGCTGCGCATAAGTATTGGCAGCAACGAATAAAAGGAGTATGTATAGTATGCGTTTCATTATTGGATTCTTGTTCCTAACAGATTATATTTGATACCTCCGCGGATGATGACTACCTGACCGTTCTCTACGTATTTGACCGGCATCTCCCCGCTTTGCATTTGGTCAATCGCCTGATCTTTGGCACCTACCGTAAAACTACCGTAATAACGCTGGCCGCAAAGGAATTGAATCTCCATTGATATCGTACCGGCAGCCACCCATTGCGGTTGGTTCACCTCGATGTTCAATTCTTCCAGAGAAGCCCCACCACGCGGCTGGTAGCGCCAGAAGATAGTCGTTACCGGCATAAGCGGCTCAACGTAATACGCATCGAGATTCGCCTCTATGGTACGGAAGTTCACGTCTGCACCGTCATCGGTTGCGTGGGTGAGCGATCCTTTCAGGTACATCTCCTGCGTCGGCTTGACGTAGATATAGGATTTGTACCATATCCGCGGGTCGGACGTCGTATCCACATGCTCCACGATACCGCTCTTGGTGCAGAAATAGCTGATTACCGTATCAATGGGTTCCTCAGGTTTGATAAGCGTCAGATGCAGAATAATGGTCGAATCGCAGCCATAGTGATTCGGGATGATGCAGGTGTATTCGCCGCTCTTGTCATATACGCCGCAGAGACCTACATAACTCTCGCCCTCTACAGTCTTATACACATCCTCGCTGGTAGTCGGATTGACCGTAAGATCCAGGGTATAGAGCGTATCCACGTCGGAGGTAGCACTCTTGATGGTATCGAGCGTATAGACCATGCTCTCCGAGAACTCTTGACCGCGCCAGCTATACGGCGTGCGATTCGAGCAGAGCGTGCTTCGCGTCGTATCTTTCTTGAGATGACGGATGGTGAGTTGCAGATTCACAATCGAATCACAACCCTCGATATTGGTCTTCGTGCAGATGCTGCTGCCGGACTGCGTATAGGTCTGGCCGTCAATCCATGTATAACTTTCGTATGCCACTACCACATCCGTCGTCGGGTCGCTCTCATGCCCAATGGTGATGGTTCGGGTCACGATGCTGTCGCATCCGTTAGCCGCAGTAAAGGTCTGGGTATAGGTACCGGACTCTTCGATGGTTAGGTCACCCCAAACGAACTCACCGCAAGCCGTAGCCGGTTCATCAGTGGTACTGATCGGATGGCACACAAACGGACGAATCTCCGCCGTTGCGCCGTTCTCATGTGCTGAGAAATAGAGATAACGGACATCCTCATCCTCTGCTGCAGCAGGCAGCTCCCAACGCCAACCGGTACGGCAGTTCTCCACTACTTGAACAGCCGGCATCGAATCCATACCGATTACCTTCACCAGAACAGGAAGCGGACCAAAAACGGAATCAGAGAAATAGCATACGGTTGCCGGCAGATGAAGGGCAGCGAGCTTGAAGAAGTTCGCATCGCCATCCTCCACGGTAGCCGTAACGGTATCTTGAACGTTATACGCGTTGGCATAATTCGCGCCCAGTTGAACGTGCGCATAGCTCGCCTGCGCGTACGAAAAAACAGGCACGAGCAAGCACATGACCAGAGCCATGATACCCCATCCTATGTGCTTTTTACTCGCCACTGTTTCTCGCGTGTGTATATACGTGTGCATAAAAATCGTGCAAAAATACAAATATTTTTTGAAATACACAAATCTTTTTTACTTTTTTACGATAAAAATGTACAAAATCATTCTATTTAACCTCAATTTGTATCGTTTCATTGGCGCCATAAAGCGTATGCATACCGGACTGAAGAGTAACAGTATGCGTATCTCCGGGTGCCTGATTCCACGGTGTTCCATTATCGATATGCAGCGATTGCGCCGTGGATACGCGGATGCTATATTCCTGCCCTGCAGCAGTCGGTTCGCCGCATTCCACATGAATCGTAGAAGCCGGATAGACGATAGGCGCCGGATCGACTTCGTCGGGTGCGGTTGTAGAGACTTTCATCGTGCCCTGTGCACCGGGATTGAAGCGGATATAGAGATATCCGTCTCCATCCACTCTTTCGACCCAATCAGCAGCAATATCAGCTGCCGGTATCGTCCAAGAGCCGTTTTTAAGAATAACCTTGAAATCCACCACATGCGGATTGCTTCCATTCGGTGCAAAGTCACAATTATCTCCGATGAAAGTAGGACATGTTCCGGTACTGGGAGTCCATCGGAAGGTCATATCTCCCCCGCTCCATTCTCTAAAGTAGAAACGATAGTACTTGGCCCCCCAACTTCCGGGAGACACGACAAATGTGGAACTTGGGCGCTTGATCTCCTGCGCCCCCGCCAAACACTCCGGTACATCCCATATAGAAGGCGTAAGTGTCGTCTTAGCGGCGCACTCAAAGCGCACGTAGAGGTACTGCCCCTCCGTTTGTTGCGCCCACAGAGCCTTAATTTCTTGTGTCAGCAGGCCTAACCAATGCCCATCATCGTCGGCATGGAACTGATAGGTTGCAATAGCCGTTTCCGGCGTAAAATCAGGGCCTGTGCCGATATACATCTTAAACACATGATCAGTCGGAGTCGTGAAGATTGTAGCCGTATCCCAAGTACAAGCGATTGCGTACAAGGCGTCCACATCATTCGCAGCAATAGGAACACTTCTATCGTATCGCAGTAATTTGGCTCCACCCTGAGGCGGCGCCATCGGAATCTGCTCCACTTTCAGCACTCCGGGGCCTGTACTATACCATTTGACGAAATACATACCTGCCTCGTTCGGGAAATCCGGACTGGAAACATACTCGCGCAACAAGGCACTGGACACATTCAGCGTATCGTGGAGAGGCTGTAGCGTGGCCGCATCGATAATACTGCCGTCCTCGGCGTCAGTAGGGTCAAAATCACATTTGTTGGATATCGCAATTCTGCATTCTTGGGTACCTTCCCATACATAGCGGATAGAATCTTCCTGCCACTGCACATAAGGCACAATGACGTGGCGACCCGCATCTTGCGCCTTCACCTGTACGGTATCGCCCAAGTGCATAAATTTCGCGCCATCCATACAGCTGGTAAACATATCGTCCGGGGCAATGCTAATGGAACCATTCGATTTGTACGTTACCTTGACAAAAACCTGTACGGTATAATCGATACCTGTCTTCAGCAACAGGTCACGATATTCCTTACCGATAGCCAGGTAATAGCAGAAATCTCCTTCATCCGTGGTACCTACCTGTAATGCCGGTTTATGCGGCAATTCGAATTGGATACCGGTACCGCTATTGGTGCAAAAAAGGCTACACAAAATACTGTCCGTATAGAAACCGGACGTACAACTGAAGTCCATCTCCACCTCCGGTTTCGGATCACTCGCTCCGTTCTCCGGAACGAAATAAACCGACAGCGGCAGATCGAATGTCCAAGCTGTGTACCACACCGTTTTCGGATATGGTCCGCTAATATTCATGCTATAGTTATCTCCTAACGGTATAGGATTGGAGCATGTTGCACCCTGTGCCTGGGCGGCGTACATCGCCACACAGGACATCAAAAAGAGGATTGACAGAAATAGTTTTCTCATATCAAGTTCTTTGTTTTATTACGTTTCCATACTTTTGCACCGCCGTAAACGGCCATCAACAGGAGCATCCAATGCCATGGTGCATCGCCGATAGGCGTATCGGTCGGGTCACCCACATCTCCTCCGGAAACTGGTTTCCATTCACCATTCTCCCATTTCTTCCATGTACCATTATCGTTCCACAAGGTGCCATTAGGGATTCCGATTCCTTCTGATTCCGTCACCCATCCTTCGTCTTCACTCCAATACCACCATACCGCAGGATCCGTATTATCTGCTCGCCTTTCACCAGCCTCACCATCGGAATCATCAACTACAGCCTTTCTGATATGCCCTGCACGGCTTGGAACAGTTGCCAATACAGAGGTCGTCACCATCTCGGATTGCGCTGCATAACTCGGTGTAGCCAAAGCCAAAGTCGGCATCGATACGGATGCACCGCTGTAGCTGATACCGCGTGACGATGATGACGAACCGCTCGCCCCACCTATTCCTCCGCCGCCTCCACCGGAACCGAGCGTATGCACGGTAGCCGACGAAGTGGTATGCAACCTATAGCCGCTACCGGATGTTGCACTCGGCATCGCAGCATGACCATAATGCGCATAATGGCGTATAGCGCCTCCGCTAATCATCGGCACGGCACTGCGATGCGTCGAAACGGAAGTCATCGGTATGGTAGCCGTGGAATGGGTGCCGTAGGTAACAGCACCCGGACTCACACGGACATCGTATTTCTCCCTCTTGCTCTCCTCGTAGGTTCCGTATAGCGCCACCAACCAAAGCGCACCCAGCGCTACGCATAAGGACACTACCAACCCCGCCTGGGGAGCCCTCATATCTCTCTTCATTTTACCTTAAATAGCAGTCTTCACAGACTATATAACAAACTAATACCTTATTTACTTACCTTCTTTCCCGTAGCGTCATACATCTGATCGCCTCGGAGGATATACATCTTTTGATTTATCAGCACTTTACGTACCTTCATCATTTCATCATTCATCATTTCAGCATTCTCGATGTCCGTCGTGATCTGCGGTGCACGGAAGACACCTTCGATGGTGAATCGTCCGCGGGCTGTACCTTCGGTTGCCTCGAACGTATAGGTATCCCAGAGCAGGTCAGTGCGAGCGCCTGTCTCGTGGTCAACCAGCCAGACATATGCCATACGGTTGAGCCAATCGTTCTCACGCATCGAGATCGTCAACTCTTGCGCGCTCGAGCTGTAAACCGTCAAAGCAACCCCTTGCTCAAGCAGCGTGTCTGCCACGCCGGCAAATGCCATATCTCCATACGCGTGCGAACTATAAATTATTGCGCGCGAAGCGGTGAGCGATTGTTTCGCCACGTCGATACCGGTCTGATATACCTGATCGTAACGCGTCGGGTGGCTATAGATACTGGTCTGGTCGCCTTGCCCGTTTGCATCCGCGATATCAAGATGTATCCATTGGATACGCTCTGTTTCTTCAGCTACAGCCTTACGACGCGGTGCCGGAGCAGATGCATTGAACAGCAAGGTAGATCCGAAGTTCAGCATACCGGTCGCAGAAGCCTGATACGAGAACGGCACTGCCGGCATGATCACCTCGGGTATCTCTTGGATATACCCGCCATCCTGTTGCAGAACGGTAATGGTGATGTCCTCCGGCTTCGGTTCACCGATGAATTTACCCATCTTTGGCGATACAATGATATTCCATCCAGAGTTAGTCTTATCATCGCCGGTACGCCATACGGGTACTGCGTCACCTTCGGCAATCGTTATCGGGAAGCAATATTCACGATAATACTTCGACCCCGAGTAGATCTCATAGCCCTTGCCTCCTGCAATGGTGGTACTGCTAAGTGCCACCCAGTTTTCACCACTCTCGCTGACGCCATTCGTTGCACGGTTGTACTCACTGTATTCCTTCAGTTGCCACGACGATGCAGACGGCGTACTACCATCCGACATGATCACACCTGTTGTAGTACTCGAGCACGGCAGACCGAACTGATAGAACTGCGAGTTATCGGCAACCACGCGGCTGTAATAGGTGTTCGTCGCATTGATGGTACCGTTATTCGTCAGCACAGCTGCTGTCCACGGAGTCGTACGCAGAACGAGTTTGGTTACATTGAGCGTACCCGTTACCTTCAGTTCTGCATCGGCGCCTACGTAGATAGCCTTAGCCGACTTCGTTCCGCTTACCGTCAGTGTTCCGCTGTTGACGAAGACGATACTATTTTCATCCGTTCCGTCCAGCGTAGCGATAGACTCATACACATGCGGTATGGTGTACTTACGACGGCTTACAACAGCATCCGTCTTATCTTTTACAGTAATCGTCAGTTGCTCATCCGCAGCCTTATCATGCGTAAACGTGATTGTACGGTCGTCATTACATAGGATACCATCGCCAGCCGCACGGCGGTACTTGATACCATTAATCGTGTACGGCCACTTCGACAGCGTCAGCGGGTTAGCATTAATAATCAGCGTCGTTGCTGTTGCACCTACAATGTCCAGATAATTACCAGTCTCCTTCGATTCCGATGTGTATTGCGCTGTATAGGTGGCCTCTTCGGTTACCGTTGCAAGCGCAGGATTCCATCTATCAAACGTGTAGGTATAATCGTCATCCGCCGCTTTTGTTGGCGTTTCGCCGGAGTATGTCGCCATAGCATTCTTTTCTTGATACGACCGCTGCAACAGCATGCCATTCTCGTTATTAAACGTAATCTGGTAAGCCTCAGCGACTTTGTATGGATATGTAGCATCGGCATTCGGCAGCACATGGCGGTTGGTTGCACATTTAGTTTCGAGGTTATCAGCATCATTGCTATAATAACCTCCCTCAACAGATGCACTTCCATATATCACTTTACCCTCGCCTTTATACCATCCACTATTGATAGTCGTGCTTCCGCTTCCAACATAGATAGCATAACTACTGGGTCCATTAGCAGTGATGATAGCATTAGTAAGTTCAGTCGTTCCTTTTACATATATGCCCCGCACAGTAGAATTACCACTTGCAATGATGGTGCCACCTGTCATAGTGAGCGCACATGCATTTTGGGTATAAATACCATATACATAGGAATATCCTGAACGCTTTGCCTCAATCGTACTACCATCAGATATCGTAACTGCCGTAGCGTTGTCTTGAGTATTTATGGCATACACACGATAGGCAGTGTTGGCCGTGGTATACGTGTTCTCCGCATAGATATGTCCACCTTCTATGTTCAGCGAACCGGCAGTAATGCTGATTCCATAGAGATAGCCAGCACAATTAGCAGTATGGTCAATCTTTCCGCCTGTACCGCTGTCCGTGATGGTGACAGTCTCGCTCGGTGCATTGATCTTAAATACACCCTTTGTAGCAGTGGTTTCTGTACTTGAGATTGTCTTGCCGTTCAAGTCAATCGTCATTGCAGCAGTAATGGTTATCTGACTTGTTACCGAAGCATTCTGCAGAATCGTCACAGTCGGATTGCTCTTGCCGTTCGCCGTGGTGATAGCATCTGAAACAGAAGCGTGATAGGTTGTATTTCCGCCAGCAGTTACGGAAGCAATCGCTGCAGTCCATTGTGCCGTATAGGTTGCGTTAGCCGCAGGCATAGTAGAAGGAGTAACTACACTCGTTCCATTATGCCAGCCCGCAAATACATAACCGGCCTTCGTCGGGGTATTCGGCGCAGTAATTGCCGTACCATAAGCCACTGTACCGTTCGTATAACTACCGGTCAGTGCATCACCATCCGTTACCCATGTCAAGGTATAACTCCGGGCGGTACGCGTAAACTCAGCCGTGATATTCGTCACGTTAGCTGTTACCGTATTCGGCACGTTGTTCCACTTGCTGAACGCATAAGTATATTCCGCTGTTGTCGCTGCCGGAGTAGCCGTAACGGTCGTACCGTTGACAGTAAACGTGTTACTGCTCTTCGTTACTGTTGAACCATACGGAATACTCGTTATGGAAGTATGGTTAACGCTACCATAATCTGTAGGCGTTACACCGATAGGATTAAACGAATAGGTCTTCGGTCTCCATTTCGCATAGAGCGTGGTAGCGGAAGCCTTGGTCCATACTCCACCTGCACCGGTGTAACCCGATACGTTTGCTTGCAGTTCACCATTGGTATTGATAACCAATGTTCCAGTACCATCATCGCCTGTGTAATAGCCTGCGAAGTCATTACCGGTTTTCGTCGGAGCAGACCAGCCGGTCAATGTACTGGTATTATACGTAACAGTAACACTCGTTGCACCGGTTGTTCCCCCTTCTCTGTCTAAATTAATAGTGCATGTAGCAGGAGTCCATTGTGCCACACAGGTTACATCTTTGGCAGGCATCGTGCCCGGCACTTCCGGGATCCAACCATTGAAGGTGTAACCCTCGCGGCTCGGATCAGCAGGAGCTACTACAGCAGAGCCTACTTCCTGCTCAATAGGATTGATGACCGTTGCACCGGAACCCGTCACAAACGTGATCGCATAGCGCTTGGGCACCTGCGTAAAGCCAAGTGACTTGTACGTTGCGTTGGCAGTAGCTGCTACGAGCGTCTTGTTCCAACCTCTCCACTCATAGCTGCAAAGAGCAGTAGAAGCCTTATACAAGTCGGCATGCGAAGGAACCACGCCACAATCTACTATAGTCTGGTCAATCTCATCCGCATTCTCGTCGAGCCAAGTAATAGTGTATGTCTTGGTTTCCCATTTCGCATAGAGAATGATGTCGTGATCACCCATCCTGTCGTTGGCAAAATCCCACTCCTCATTAAAACCATTATCCTTGTACCACCCTGCTATATGCTGGCAACCAATGAGCTGATCTGCAGGACGCTCAACGGCTGCACCTTCTGCTACAGTAAGTGTTGTCGGAGTAGTTGCAGATGGATTGTTAATAACGAACGATACGTTATGCGAGATAACGAGATCATAGCGCGGTGTGTAGGTAGCAGGACCAGCCACTGCAACCGGTTCCGGATCCCAACCAATAAAGGTATATGCATAGTTGGAAACCGCACCGGACATATAAGGCGCAGGACCATCATATACAGGCACCTCATCATATGCAACCATCTGCACATAGTCCGTACCCATACCGTCAATATTGGAGAAAGTAATCGGGTACTCTACACCACGCCGAGCGAAATAAGCCAGATAAACCACATCTTCGCTTACCGTAGGCAGTTCATCCGCAGCATATACATGATCATCCGAAGCGTCTTTCCATCCGTAAAAATCATAAGCATACTTAGGAGTAGAAGCCTTCGTCTGTGCCACACCGGAATATACCGGCTGTACACCATCCTCAATATTCGACTGCTGAAGAACGACGCTACCATCTTCGTTCTTGAAGGTAATCTGGTGCGCGTCATCCACAATCTTGTAGTTGTATCCCTCGGCCTTCTCCGGTTCCGTGGTCAACGCAACCACCTTCTTGGGCGATGCGAATCCGGCCAATTCCGTATCGGTATCATAGAAGCCCCCATTCAAGTGAATGGTTGCACTACCTGTATTCGAAACCGTCTTGGCAGACGATTTAAACTTACCGCCATTGACATTAATCGTCGCAGCGGCTGCATCGGCAGTTGTCTCAATAGCATAGCCGGCTGTAGTAAGCGCATTCGCCGTGAATACACCACCGTTGATAGTAAGCGTCTTAGCAGCCGTTACATAGAATGCATCTGCGATAGTCGTTCTTGTAGTTGTAGCAGTAATCACCACATCATGTTCATTCGTCACCGTAGTATTACCTAAGACACGTACACCATACGCCTTGGTTTGTGCTTGTGCGTTAATCGTACCACCGGTAATGGTTACCGTTCCACCATTGTTGTAAATACCATATGCCACGTCAATATTCGTGATACCTTCCACCGTACCGCCACTCATATTGCATGCATAGCCGGAAGAAACCAACACGCCGCATCCATAGTAGGAAGCGGAACTAGTAGTATGAGTATTCTCAGCACGGATATAACCGCTTTCGATATTCAGAGTACCCTTTGTAACATAAACAGCAACAAGCTGACCTGCTGTTGCAACTTTAGTTTCTATCTTACCACCACCTTGCGAGTCGCGAATCGTAAGGGTCTTGCCTGCGGTATTTAAATGAAGCAGTTTATTCGCAGTACCACTCAATGAATGACCATTCAGGTCAAGGGTAAAGGTTTGGCTGATTGTCTGTGATCCCAGAGCTCCGACATCGGTTAATACGGTCAATGTGCTGTTTGCCGCGCCATTTGCTGCGCTGAGCGCACTTGACCATGCTGTATAGTAGGTCGTTTTATTGGCAGAAGTAGTCACCTTGGCAATGTTCAGCAAGTAGGTTGCTGTATAAGTAACATCCTCCGTAGCCTTCCCTACGCCCGGATTCCAAGCAGAGAACGAATAACCTTCTTTTGTAGGATTGGACGGTTTAGTAGGAGTTACATTATAATTCACCTTATCCTCGCGAATCAGCGTTCCATCTTCATCCTCCCAACGAATAGTGTATTGGTTAATAGAGAAGGTTGCAGTATATATTTGATCCGAAGCACCCACTGCGGTGATACTAGGAGTCCAACCGGTGAAGGTGTAACCTTCCTTAACAGGATCTGCATGTGTCGGAGTTGCTCCGGAAGCATACTCCATGTGGTCTATTTCATTACCGGCATCGTCCTTCCATGTTACCATAAACTTCTTAGGCACTGTGGTGAACGAAGCAATATAGGTTGCATCCGCAGTTACCGTAGCCAACGGAGTATTCCATGAAGCAAACTCAAATGAGTTGGTTGACGTAGGAGTCTTCTCCGGGGTGCCATTGGTAAGCGGATAAACGGCTGTAGATCCCTTGGGTTGCAAACCGCTCCAAAGGGTATTATCTTCGTCATCCTTAAAGGTAATTGTATAAGCCTCCGCTACCTCATACGGATACGTTGCCTTGTACTCGGGATGCAAGCAATTGAGAACATGATAAGGTGCATTTACATAGTTCTTAGTGGCTGTAGTTGAAGTCAATCCGGTATTGTCACTGAAGTGACCACCTGTAACAACGTTGTTCTCTTTCAATGCTGACACATACATACCGGAGGTTGTCGTACCATTCGTTTGGAAGAAACCGCCTTTGACGTAACAGGTTGGATATGCCGTGGCTGTTCCAAGGGTTTGTGTGGTATATACATGCGTTGAATAAGCTTTCGTGCCATTAGACGGAGTCATAATGAACGTACCACCATTGATAGTAGCCGTACCGGCAATAGCATAATCCTTTTTAGTATCTGCTACACCATCAATCTTAACCTTGGCTGCTGCGAAATTCTTGGTTGCACCACGAACCTGCACACCATAAGCCTCCGATCCATTCCATGTCTTTACATTGAACGTACCACCGTTAACCTCCAGATCTCCAGTATAGTAGAATCCATAATCTGTATTGAATTCATTTGCCTCTGCCCAAGCAGAAACTCCGACTGCGGTAGATGTTCCCGCAGTTACATTGAACGTACCGCCATCAATAGTTGTCTTACCGTCATGAACACATACACCATATGCAGTAGTAGTCTTTGTCTGGATATTAAACGTTCCGCCATCAACATTAGTAATACCATAGGAACGAATACCCTCAGCTGTAGAAGATGTTTCCGACTCAATATTAAATGTTCCACTATGCACATTCAGCACGCCACGACCCACCTTGACACGACCGAGTTCCGTCGTACGAACAAGGTTACTGAGACCCGCTCCTGCACCGATAGCCGTAGAACCGAATGTCGTAACATTGAACGTACCGCCGTTGATAGTAATCTCACCACCCTCTACGTACGTACCAAATCGATAGGGATAGTAGTTGGCTACCGTACCATTCGTAACCGTCGTCCCTTCTTCATTGACGGCATAGTAATATTCTCTATTCGAAGCTGAACGCGCATTAAACTTTGTCTGATTCAGTTCCGCATTAGTCGCCAATGCGTATGCGCCATACGCAGTAGAGGAATTTGGCGATGTTGCGTTTACAATTACCCCATCATTCACGATTACCGCACCATGTGTATGCATACCGGTATTACCATCAATCCATCCGTTTGCAGCCACACCATAGGCAGTAGTAGTCTCAACGGTCGAGTTAATTTCCACTCCGGAATTCAATGTCAGCGTACCAGCCCAACCATAGACTCCGTATGCGGTGGATGTTCCTGTATGAACATTGATTGTTCCGCCGTTGACAGTCGTAATACCCCCATTGCTGATACCATAACCGGTGTCAGTCGCGGTCTCTGCGGTGAACGTACCACCGTTGATGATGACCTCAGCCACACCGGCGGTGTTGCCGGTCGGATCTCCGGGACATACAGAACGGCTACAATATACAGCAGCTGCAGTAGTGCTGTTCGCCGATTTCGCACGGTAAGTACCACTATTGATTGTTATCTTGGCACCAGCCACGTGACAACCTATCTGGTATTGATAAACTTGAGTGGTTGTTGCGGCGATACCCTCGTGGGTTACATCGCCATCTGCATCGTTTGCTTGAACATACCATGTTTTCTTATTGGATGCACTCACTTTTGAATAACGCGCACGGTTTGTCCAGATGTTTGCTGCAGAAGCATAAACCGCATACGCACCCGTTGAAACGGTCGTCTCCGCATACACATCTGCGTTGTCGATAGTTGCCTCACCCCACAGCAAACCGCCGCTATAGTCATGAGCTTGTGCCGTCATTAAGATACCATATGCCTGACTTAATGCCGCCTGTGCAAAGACTTTTACATTTTTAATAACGTGAGGAGTAATAGTGACCTTCTGTGTTGAAGAATTATAGTCCTTATAGGAATTATACGTACCCGCATTGTATATACCATACGAATACGAACCTACCTTTGTAACAGCATTAATTACACCACCAGTAATATTCAGCTTACAAGAAGCCTTATTCGAATAGGTGCCATCCGTGGATTTATACGAATTATCCGATGTACCATCTGATTTCTTACCATTGGCAGTGGTATATGTGCTGTTACCAAAGACACCGTATGCATAATGGTTATACGCAGTTGCGTTTGCCGTACCACCTGTCATATTGATAGTAGCATAATACGAATTGGCATCCACAGCACTTACTGATATATTTCCATAAAGACCGTAAGCATACGAACCGGCAGCCGTTGTCCCTCCAGCAGAGGTTAAGGCTTCTGTCTTTCCCTCCGCGGTACCTCCATTCATATTGATGATACCGTACGAGAGAATACCATAAGCATAGTTAGGAGCTGTTGCAATAACCTTACCACCATTCATGGTAATCTTGCTTGTAGTAGCCGTTGCAGCCGAAGAAGCAGCAAATACACCATAAGCATATCGGTGTGCTTTCACCTCAAGTTCGCCGCCGTTAATGGTCAGCGATTGACCTGCCGCCAAGTATATTGTCGAAGCCTTGCAAGAGGTGTTGCTTGCATATACAGCACCGTTCTCCATATAGATACGGCCGCCATTCATCACCACATTACCTTTCGTCACTTTGAGACCGTCTATCTCTTTGTTGCCGGCACCATATATCAACATCTGACCGTTAGCTTTGTCGCTGTTATCAGTGATATAGAGGGTAGCAGTGGTGTTCATGTTCATGAAGTAAGCCGCCGAACCGATATTCGCCGTCAGGGTATGCCCGTTCAGGTCGAAGGTAAACTCCGTAGATTTGGCCCCCGGAGCAAGAGTTGCAACAGACTGCTTGGCCACAGCATCATCCAGCAGCGTCACCGTCGGGTTGGTATATTGACTCAAGTACAACATTGCGATATCCCAAGTCAGGAAGTCACGGCGCACAGTAGTGGTTGTGATACGCACTTTTTCCTTCACCGGTATCCACGAGAAGGTAAGATAATCAAACTCATAATAGTGATTAATGTTCTGGTCGTCGGTTATGTAATAGTATGGGCTTTCTTCCTCAACCTGTGTCCACTGGTCGTTCAACCAGATGTACGGATCACCCAATACCTCGTATGCCCGGTACGTATCGGGAATCTTCGTAGCATGTTGCCATACACATCCATCGAAAAGCATGTAGTAGTCGCTATGATCTGCTACATTGACATATACTTCGTCATACTCATCCTTCTCCAGAGCCAAAAACTCAGTACCAACAAGCGCTTTCTTCACACCCTCAATGGTATACATACAGTTCTCGTCTATCTCACCTACCGATGCCCATGAGCAACCGGTAGTAGTGAACGTATAGAGGTTGTTATCCGAACCGCTATAGAGCGCATCGTTCAGTTTGACAAGCTGTACCCACTTGGATACGGCATCCGTAGAAGCATTGTTGTAGTAATAGTAATGCCCATCTATGCCTCTGTATGTTTTGCTTCCACAGAAGGTATTGTCCAGCGACACATTCACCCACTTGTAACCGGCCATCAATCCGGTTTTATCGGAGGAATAGACGGCCGGAGTAGTCACACTATTGCCTGCGTTACCATTATTCAAATAAGTGAAGGTATAAGTATGGTCGGTTGGATTCGGATCTTTGGCTGAACCGGCAAACCAACGACCATGCACATTATAGAAAGTGGTAGAGGCTATAGATTTGGTATAGGAACCATCTTCATTATGCAAGTTGGCTGAATTAACAGAAATAGGTTCTACATATGTATCTGTACTTGCAGCCCAATAAGATAACGTTCTAGTTGTAGATGTTTGTGTTCCATTTGCTCCCCCCCATGCTTGGTACAAACAAGGGGATTCGTATAATTTTGCCGGAAATATAATCTTACCGCCTCCATTACCCATTATGTTAGAGCCACCAGTTGTAGAATAAATCTTTCCCGTGATATTCAGCGTACCATCAACGACCAATTTGGCATCTTCCAAGTCATTGACATCTCCCACTCCGCGACTCTTATGCACCGTTAGATTTTTAAAGGGATAGAAGTAATATTTCAAAACACCTTTCCCCCAATCGTCCGTATCATACATATACAAGTTATTAGATATCGTAGCAGTATAACCGCTTCTAATTTCCAGAACTGCTCCCGGAAGAATTGTCATAGGTTTAGAAATGGTTATATTACTATTAATAATAACATGCATATTACTTGTTATAGGCAGATTATAATTAGCCGAACTCACTTCTGTGATACCTGCATCTACGTTCAACGCATCTATTTGCGTCGTACCTGATAATTCGTAGCAAACGAGATCCGTTGTCGGGTCATACCACTTACAAACCTTTGCTTGGGCATCTTTCAATAAGAATAGGGTGTTCGTATTTCCAATTGTAGCAAATGTTCCTGAATTTGTAGTACTATTACCATATACATTGATATAGTTATTCAAAGTTGAGCCATAGTTGTATGTGGTCGGGACTTCAATATTCTGCATAGTATAGCCTTGGAAAGGGAACATCATATGCCCACTATTCTTTGCTAAACAAGAACATGCCGAACCACCACGCCAATCTGCCAACCAGAAGTCCTCCCATATATTTGAACCATTTTGTGCATTAATTGTACCAACACCTATCGTATTGTTACCTTGGTTCATATCCTGACCTTTGATAAAGCCCCACACATACAATGTTGCTCCACTATTCAACTCAATATGTCCTCCAGTACTCATATCAACCACACCACAGGCTCCGGTTGGATAGGCAGAAGGAGAGCCTCCTGAGGCAGACATAATTTGTCCTCCTACACAAATAGTACCATTACATGTAATATTGGCACCATCTGTAAAAGTCAGTGTGCGGTAGGCAGAAAGAGTCGCTGCCGTTGTCACTACAGCAGGCGTCTTCTGAGAGGTCTCAGATGTACTATATGGGATATAAAGCGTCACACCTTTTGAAATAGTATAATTCCCGGGTGGCAGAATACCATCGCGAGCCACAATGATGGTTTTATTGCTACCGCTTGATGCAGCCGAGTTCGCAGCAGTCAGCGTATTATACGTGGTGCTACCAACTTTGAACGTTGCTAGTCCATCAGCAGGATATACCGTATACGTTTTGGTCTGCATCGGAACAGCATCGTGCGCAAGGTCTGGTCCCTGCGTAAAAGTAAGGGTCACAACACCGGCAGCAACCGTCCCAGACGTACTGGCGATAGAACGCATTGTCGGGATGACACTCTCATTCTCCGACACCAAGTTCCATCCACCCGCAGAGTTGGTCTCCACAAAGTCCGTCCAACTATAGGTATTTCCGGCAATAAGAGGCGGATTCTTCCAGTTAAATACCACCGGTTCCTTGGTAACATTGATTGTAATACTTGTATTCGCAATCTCATTCCATTTCCAAGTAGCATTCTGATGGAAAGTGAGCGTAACACCATTCACTTCCTTTGGCAAGGAAAGTTCGGTTGCCGGAGCAGCGATGCTCGGTAGCTTAGTTGGGTCGCTGGATGTAAGCGTCCAGTTCTGCTCGCACTCAGCAGGAGTGAACGAAAACAGATTGCTTACCGATAGATTCGTTCCTACTACAAAATTAGGCAACGGATCTGCCCACGCAAATTGCGGAGTAAGTTTATTGACCGTAAAAGTGAAGGTCTGTTCTCCCGCCTTCCAAAGCACACCATTGGCATCTTCGCCAGCCGCCTGGGTAAAAGTAACCGTCACCGTACCGGCACGATTGGCCGTAAAGGTCTTCGTCGAAGAATTATAGGTCATGACCGGATTGGTCTCACCGGCATCCACATACGTCGGGGTGCCCCACGAATATGTATTGCCGTCCGTTTCCGTCACCAGACCTATCGTTTCGCCTATTTGCAAAGTCTTGGATGTTCCGGCTACACCGGACAGCGACCAATACGGAGTGGTCTCCACCTTCTCGAATTTTGCATAATAGGTCAGCTGAGGAGTAGATGGCTCCGCGATCACCGAAGAGGTGATATTTGCGGAATACGATGCATTGTCGCTAACCTTATTCGTGCCGGCGGCATCGGAATACCAACCTCTAAACTCTGCACCCGTATGTTTTTGCGCATAGAAATATGCCGTCTTGGTTTTACTGGCCGTATTGGCATCGTCACCATTCTGTGTAGTTGTAGCCGTCATGGCCGAAGCCTGATAAGCCGGTGTACCATTCGTAAAATTTACACACACATCACCCAGACCGGCAGAACCCGTCGCCAAATCCGCCTTCGCCTTAAATTGGAATACCTTGACGAAGTTAGCAGTAAGGTTTTTAGTGGTAGGAGAACCCGAACTTGTAGATGTAGCCGAGAACGTCAATTTATATGGACTATTCGTTCCGCTTGCGTCTCCACTCCATCCTTTAAAGTCCCATCCATCATCCGGCTTCGCAAAAGCATAATAGGTCTTGCTGTCGCCACCAGAAGAGCCATTGCAATTCCACTGCTCTGTTGTATTTCCTGAAGTAGCAGTGTTACTCGTAGACAAGTACACGGTACCATTTCCGGTCTTTTTCACTACGGCCTTACCATAGTGCGTATCATGACCCCACGCATTACCGATGCCGAGGGAGATAAACAGACCAATGAGCGCTACACGCATTGCTGTGCGGTTTAGGTTGATGCGATGAGCACTCGTTTTACATGTTTGAACTAAATTTGTTCTCATATTGTTTTGTATCTTAAATTCCGATATTATTTTGCGTTATTCTCCAATAATTGTTTCACTTCTTTATCGAAGTCTGATTCGATAAGTTGTGTCTTATTGAATATCTCATATTCTTGCCCCGCTTTCTCTTCTGCCTGCGCCTTGGACACGCGCCCTTTGTTTGGCAGAATCTTGAACTTGCGGAATTCCAAGAACTCATTTACGCTATTGGCGAATTGTTGCATCGTAAAAGTATTCTCCTCCTCTATCAAATCCTCAATATAATCAAAGAATCCTGTTACCGCACGCTCCAGACGCCTAATCTGCTGTTCATCCAAATAATTCTTCGCTATTGTTACGTCCGACTTCAAAATGCGTCCATCCGGGGAATTCTTCCAAGTCGTCAGTCCCATGTGCGGTTTCGTATGATCAGCCGCGTCATATACAATCTCCGCAGCCGTCTTGCCCGTAATCGCATAATGGAACTTATTCTGTATCATTGCATAGAAGTCGCGCGTCGTCTGCGAATCGCTGTCATAATCAATACTGCATTCCGCGTAGATATCCGTAATCTGTTGCCATATACGGCGCTCCGAAGAACGGATCGAACGAACACGCTCCAGCAACTCGCGGAAATAATCCTGACCAAACGCCGTCTTGCCTTGCTTCAGCCGATCGTCATCCAGCACAAAGCCTTTACGGATATACTCATTCAGCACCTTCGTCGCCCACTGGCGGAAACGGGTAGCCTGCACGGAGTTCACACGATAGCCCACAGAGATGATCGCATCGAGGTTATAAAAAAGAGTTTTACGCGTTACCTGCCGAGCTCCTTCTGTTTGAACTACCGAGATTTTCTCGGAAGTTGCCTCTTCTTGTAATTCTCCAGCCTCGTATATATTCTTCAAATGCAGGCTTATATTATCCGATGTACACCCGAACAACTCCGACATAGCCTTCTGCGTCATCCATAGAGTTTCCTCCCGGACGACTACTTGCACCTTCTCCGAATGCTCGGGAGTGTTGTACAATATGAATGCTATATCTTTTGCCATTTCGATCTTATTGCTTTTTCTCGCGTATATATGCGTACAGGCACATGCGCCGTCAAGAAGCGGCGCAAAATTACAACATTTTTTTTATATACGCAATAATTTAGGAACAAAAACAACAAATATCTACATTTTGCTATGCAAAGATTACAAAATGGCGTAAAATGTCATTTTTTTAGCATTGTTATTTGCATAGTTCATTTTTTTATTGTACCTTTGCAGCGAAAATTGATTTAAAAAGCAATCATTAAGCACAAAATAAGTCGTTAATGCATTAAAAAGAATACGTTATGATAGACTATTTTATGACCAATGAAGCACTGCTACAATATGTGGGCAAGCAGATGCAGCAGATGCGGATCAATGCACGGTTGAGTCAGCAGCAATTGGCGGAGCGCGCGGGAATATCACGCTCAACCGTCACGCAAGTAGAGAACGGAAAAGGCATGAAGATGGAGTCCATCGTGGCGATGTTACGTGTGCTTAATAAATTAGAGATTCTCAATAACTTTGAAACACAGGCATTAGTCAGTCCGTTGCTAATAGCTAAACAAGAAGGTAAAACCCCTAAACGTATTCGTCCTCGTCATGATTAATTTTGCAAACATATACCTATGGGATCTGCATATGGCATCCCTGTCGGAAGATGCATCCGGTCGCATCACGATGGAATATACACCGGAGTTTGTCAATAGCGGTTACAACCCATCGCCTCTATTTGCCACACCGGAGAAAGGGAAAATCTACGAGTTCTCACAATTGCCATTCCAAACCTTCAAGGGGCTACCGGGCTTCGTAGCAGACTGTTTGCCGGATAAATTCGGCACCGCAATCATCAATCATTGGCTAGAGAAATCCGGTCGTCCGAAAGATAGTTATACCACCATCGAACGCTTACTATATCAAGGTTCGCGTGCAATGGGCGCGTTGCGTTTTGAACCGCAAGAACGTAAAGATCTAAATAAACAGGTGGCTATTGACTTGGACGGTTTGATTGCAGCTACAGCTGAAGTGCTGGGAGAACGCATACAATTTAACACAAACATCCAAACGGACGACGAGGCGCTTCTCACCATTTTACGCGTCGGCACCTCCGCCGGAGGCGCAAGACCGAAAGCGGTTGTGGCTTATAACAAAGAGACTGGAGACTTACGTTCCGGACAAGTGGATGCACCGGAAGGGTACGAACATTGGCTACTGAAGTTGGACGGCGTGGATGAGAATAATCCGGGTTCGTACAGCGAAACAACGAACTACGGTTGCCTGGAATATGCCTACTACAAGATGGTGCTGGACTGCGGAATTGAGATGATGGAGTCGCGGCTTTTAGAAGATGGGAAGCGGCATCATTTTATGACGAAGCGTTTTGACCGAATAGGCGGCAGTCATCGTGTACATATGGTATCGCTTTGCGGTATGGCGCACTATGATTACAATCAACCCGATTCATGGTCGTACGAGCAGCTATTTAGAGTGATGCGAGGCCTACGATTAACACAACCGGAGATGGAACAAGCCTATCGAAGAATGGTATTCAATATAATAGGTTGTAACCAAGACGACCACACAAAGAACATCGAGTTTCTCATGGATACGGATGGCGTTTGGAAGTTATCTCCCGCCTATGATATGTCCTATGCGGTAGGCTCCGGATACACGCGTCGGCATCAGATGTCGGTAAATGGGAAACGCCTGCATATCTCGCGACAGGACATGTTAGCAGTAGCCGCCGAAGCCGGCATAAGGACAGGTAAGGCAAAGGAGATCATCGACCAAACTATGGATGTGACAAAACGGTTTAACGAGTACATAGGAGACTCTATTCCGGAGTGGATGAAACAACCGATACAAAAGCAGTTGGATAGCGTGAGAGCGGAAATTTGATCCGCTCCCCCAACTCCTAATCCTCTACCCTCTCATCCCCCGATAAATCTCCGTGTACATCCAGCCGTAGAAGTGCTTGTACTGTTTGCTTCCCTCGGGGATGGTTAATAGGTATTCCGCGTATTTCTGCTGCCAGATTTTCGCCTGCTCAATATCCTCTTCGCCGTACTCCTCGGGATGGTAGCACACCCGCTCGATATCGTGCGCCATCCGTCAAACTTATAACCACTCGCAGGTTTAGCATATAAATGGAAAGCCACCTGACCCGCCTCACTCGGAGCATCAGTAGTTGTACCATAATTATTCGGATCTTGACCCGTTGCCGAGGACGTTTCTGATGTCGCATTATCGACAGACGCCGCAGTCGTGCTGACATACACCTTTCCTTGTCCGGTGCTGGCCGTGGCCGTCTTGGCAGTTACTTTCACATAATAATAGTAGTAATGTCCGTCCGAACCTCCTGCCCACATCTTCCCCACCCCGAGCAGTAACACACTCAGGATCAGCACAAATCTCAATCCGTTAAGGTTTTTTATAAACATGTTTTTTGTCATATCTTTTTATATCTCAGATTCTGTTGTTTTCGTGCCATCCTTACACATATACGTACATATGCACAGCGGCGCATTTAAAAGCGCCGCAAAGGTACTGTTTTTTTTGAAAAACAAAACATTTTGAGTGAAAAAATGCCAAAAATCTTCTTTTTGCTATGCAAAGGTGGCAAAATGGTATTTCTTACATAAGTAAAAAAAGGTGACAGCGCGGAAATAGGATTTTGTAAGAGGCTGAGAATCTGTTACTTATAGGTTGTTTTGCTGTTGCATGGGAAAAGAAGAGACGTCAAGGGATGTACGGAAAGATGTTGCACAGCCTCTTATCTTTGTCGTCGGAATCGGCGATCAATGATTACGTTACTCCGTAACTTATGTAATTGTCGCGCTTCCTCCTCTTCCCACAAATTACCAATTTGCGGGATCCCTAATAAACACTATTAACGAACTATAATAAAAATTTAGTAAAAAAATTAATTTTTCGCATAAGATGATACAAATCCTTCTATATAAGGTTGATTGTTAGTGACAATAGCG
>CACWNR010000017.1 GCA_902762355.1 uncultured Bacteroidales bacterium | reverse complement strand
GCGCGTCAGTACCAGAACGCTATCGAGTTGGCAGAACTGGAGCACTTGCGTAAGGTGGCCAACCTCTATGAGGAAGGCTCCAAGGAGCGCTTGAAAGCGGAGAAGAACTATCACGACACTTCGCTCAAGTATCAGCAAAAGCACTTGCAGGAAGCCCGGCAAGCGCAGGAAAAAATGCGCCAGACGTATTTCACAAAAGCATTCCGCGTCACCGATGATGAATCGTATCAACGCGACATGCAGAACTTGGAGCTTGTGTACCGGCAAATGCTCAAAGCAGCCGGTGACAGTAAGCGTGATCGTCTCAAAGTGGAGCGCGCTTTCCATGAAGCCAAATATCAGTTGGCACGCAAGTACAACAAGAAAGAGGCGAAGGAGCTGAAGAAGTCCTTCCGGGGAGCTATCGACGATAGCATTGAATGGCTCGAATCGGATGCCGGAAAAGCGATGACGGAATCGTTTTCCACCATTGTTAACCAGATGGGAGCCATCTTCAGCGGCTTGTCTGACCTCATCCAAGCCGAGTTGGATATCCAAACGGCTCAGATCGAAAAAAAATACGACAGGGAGATTTCGTATGCGGAGGGAAATAAGTCGCAGGAAGTTGCCCTTGAGCAGCAGAAGGAAGCGGAGATAGCCAAAGCCAAGCAGGAAGCAAACCGGAAGATGTTTGCTATGCAAGTCATGCAGGCTGTGGCGCAGACCGCCATGTCCGCTATCTCTGCTTATTCTTCAGCAGCCGCGATACCTGTAGTAGGTTTCGTTATGGCACCTATTGCAGCTGCTATGGCGGTTGCCGCAGGAGCAATTCAGATTGCTGCCATCAAGAAGCAACAACAAGCCTCGGAAGCCACCGGGTATATGGAGGGAGGTTTCACCAAGCCCGGACGCAAAGATGAACCTGCCGGTATCGTCCATGCGGGGGAATGGGTAGCAAGTCAAGACTTACTCCGCAATCCCCAGGCCCGAGCTATGATTGAAACGCTCGACTATGCCCAGCGGACTAATACCGTAGGGCGGCTGTCTGCTTCCGATGTTTCGCAGTCTATTACGGCGCCACAACGTATCGCCAAGGCGCAACAATCCGGCGAGTTGCTTGCCGTCGCATCAGCGTCGCAAGCCTTATCACGCTCCGTAAACGAGATGAATCAGAGGCTGCATGAGCCGTTTGTTACTGTGAACACCGTTTCCGGTGATGCCGGTATCAAGAAAGCGCAGGACGAGTATGATCAGTTAATCCGTAACAAAACACCTAAATCTAGACGATAATGGAGATACTTATTAATCATCAGTTAGCCACTCTCAAAGAGGGAACTTCGTTCGATTTCGTGGCTGAAAACCGCTACTTTTCAGGGGCAGACAGCTACACCTTGGCTATCACATTTCCGCTGAAGGGATGTCCGGGCAATCTCGCCATTTTCGGGCATATCAACCGCAAAGACGTGGTTGCTCAACAGATCCTGTTTGACTGCGAAATCAGGCATGGTGCCTTCTATCGTCATGGCTCAATTACCATCACGGAAATCAGTGATATTGAGGTCAAAACGCAATTCCTTGAAGGGCGCTCGGTGCAGAACTATTCAGACAGTTTTGAGACCATCTATATCAATGAATTGAACTTGGGTTATCCGGACACATCAACGTCTTCGTTTTCGCCCAAAGCACACCTTGGGCACAGCATTGATGATGGCTTGAATTATATAGCATTTCCGTGGGTGAATAACTCCACCGGAAACGTGCAAAATCGCCCGAATGATAGCGCATCGTGGCCCACATCGTGGCACTATGATACGCGTGGACTGTCGTTCCAGCCGTATCTCGTTTATTTGCTCAAGCAGATCTGCAACGCTATCGGGTATTCGTACGATTTTTCAAAACTGATGAATAGTCAGTACAAGTACCTTGTTGTATGCAATACGCTGCCTTATGCTTGGCCCTGCAAGAACTGGGCTACAGCGCTGCCGCACTGGACGCTCACAGAGCTGTTTGAACAACTGGAGTATTTCCTGAATGGAGAGTTTGATATCGACCATGCTACAAAGCATATTTCTTTCTGCTTCTCCAAAGAAGCAATAGAGGGGGCTGGTACAGTTGAGTTAACGAACGTCGTGGACGAGTTCTCCTCAACCGTGGAGGATGCGGGTTCTTGTAAGTACAGGGAATACGTCAACCTCAAATTTTCGGAGTGCAGCCATCGCAAATGGAAGTACTACTCCTGCAAATGGTTCGTTGACATGATGAAAACGCAGGACGTTATTCTTTCTTGGTCGTTAGGCACCTATAATAACGGCATATTTTACAAGGAAGTTAATGGTGCGCAGCGGCTCTATATCGAGATGAGAGGAGCAGCTGACTATGTGCAGACGCAGTATAGCGGTTGGAACCTTGAATATCTGTATTATTGTAGGGCAGAAGATACGTACTTTATCATACGTAATTACGGGTCGTATATCGTGGACTCTTCGCAGCCTGCCAACTTGGAAGGGAATACACGCTATCTGAACACCTTGGAGCCGGTCAATATGTTTGGTGACTCCATCGTTGATGAGAGTGCAGAGACGATTGAGATAAAGATAGTTCCGGCGTGGATTGATGAGGCTTACGCGGACGGTAATTTCAAGGGAAATGCCTTCTTCTTGGAGTGTGGCGAGTACGTGAATAATTCTAATCAGACTATCCCTTGGGATTATGCCGACAAGAAGCTGTCAGCAGGGGAAAGTTCTCGGTCTGTAGAGTACTTTGATAAGTTGTATATGGGTTTCTGGAACGGCTCAACATATAACGCGATGTACGGGAAATATACCCATCCGGTCATTGACCATGTGCTGACCTATCCGCGTCAAATGGACTTTGAACTGACGTATTTCAGTATGCGCTTGCGCTCGTCGATCATTGGCACCAATGGCAAGACGCACGCTATCGCTTCCAATAAGAAATATAAGTTTAGTTTCCTTGCGAAGGACATTCCCAATGTTCGCTCACTGTTCATCATCCATGGTCAGCGGTATATCTGTGAGAAGATAACCGCCAACTTCACGGAAAATGGTATGTCAGAGCTGATGAAAGGGGAGTTTTGGCTGGTCGAGGATTAACCTCGACCGCCATTGCTCTTAGAATTCTACTGCGTGTGTATTCAGTTTCTCTACAAGGTCTTTATCGGCATGTTTGCGGACATATCTTGTGGTGATGTTCAGGTCGTGGTGATCTGCAGCCTTCATGACAGTCTTCGCATCCAAGCCATTGTCAAAGAGTCCGGTCAAGCCGCCATCGCGGAGCGAGTAGAGCTGGATGGTCTGATCAATGCCGGTCTTGTAGCGCATTTTCTGCCATTCCTTTTGATACATCTTCGTAGTGATTGCTTCTTTGCCCGGAGCGAATTTAGGTCCTATTAAGAAGTAATCATTAGGATAGCCGGGAGCGAGTGTATCGGCCAGAATCTGTATCAGTTCATTAGAGAGCACGCAGTCACGCGCATAGCCGTTCTTGGTTTGTCCGGCGTCGAGGTGGATCACCTTGTTAGCAAGGTCAACCTGCCCAACCTTGATACGGCTGATCTCAACCGGACGGATGAGAGCATTGAAAACAAGCTCGCACACTATCATGTAGCGCGGGTTCTTCTCCATGAAGTACTCACGTATCTTCTTACGGTCTTCTGCAGAAGCCAGTGTGCGCTTCTTTTCTTCCTTCTTCTTGAGCTTGATATCCACGAAAGGATTCATCGTGCAGTACTCCTTTTGGAGCGCCCAAGAGAAGAATGCGCGGATCTGCTTGAGGATGTTGTTATATCGATTGGCACCGATATGCTTTTCCTCGTGTTGGAGCGCCTTGCCATACTTGCGGGCAGAGCCTTCTTTCGGTCCTGTATAGGTATAGTCATTATATACCCAATCCATGAACTGAATGGCAAGCGTCTTGGTGAAGTTCTTCATCTCCAGTTCATCGCATTTTTTGCTCTTGAGCCATTTAAGGAGCAGCGCGTTTACGCTCTTGTAATTCTTGAGGGAATCGGGAGCGAGTTTGTCACGCGTTTTCTCTTTAATGTACTTATCCATCACGTCATGGATAGTCTCGTAGTTGCGCACGTTTTGGGTCTCCATGAAGGGTGTCCATCCGGAGAAAAGTTTGGCGTTGATAGCGCAGACCATTTTGTTTGCATACGTGCGAAATTCTGCAGTAGTACGGAAGCGTTTCTTCATGTCATTAAGGCACATACGCACACGTTCTCTTTCACCCGTAGCAGGGTTGTATGCGTAGTAATCAATGCGCCATCCGGCTTGGGGTAAGTGTTTCAAAATTGCGGGGGAATAGGGCAATTCCGTGGGGGAAAAATCATGGGTAAAAGTCATTTTTTTAAAAAGGAGATTGATTGTGAAAATCAACCTCCTAAGCTATATGACTTGCTGGCTAGATTTTGGCTGAGCTTGTTGCCAAATTTCGCCCTAAGTTACTGATTTTGTGGCGTTTATGTCGTTTTTCCCATAAAACCCACGACACTCGGAACCACAATCCGATGCTCTGCCAACTGAGCTATGACCACCATACGCGCAGGGGGACTCGATGCCCACAAGCGGATGCTTTTTTCAAAAGCGGCAAGGCCGATTTTTTCTCGGCACAAGTGCCTTCGATCAAAAAGCGGGTGCAAAGGTACTGCTTTTTTTTGAAATACGCAAATATTTTGCACTTTTTTTGCAAAAAATTTTTATATATGCGAAAAATGTCGTACCTTTGCGCCGCATTTTATAGTGTGCGCGTACGTACACAGGCAGTGTATACGCGGTATACATATTAATATATAGAATATGACAACGAACAAAATACAATCTTGGATTTGGCGCATGGTGTGCATGGCAATGCTGGTAGTATTGGCTATGCCGATGAGTGCGCAGAGACGTCGTGGTGGTTTCGGAGATGGCGATCATTACCATTTCGGTTACATCAGCGGCCACGTAGGTTATTCACTTTTGGACACGCGTGCCAGCGGAGTGATTCCGGTCGGCAACGTAGGCGGCGGTATCGGTTTAGGATACGAGTATCGTCTGAGCGGTTTATGGGCGAATGTCGGTGTTCAGTTCTCGATGCATCGCTCAAAACTGAAGTTAGACCCATACACGATCGAGCACGAGGGTAAGTTGCGTGACGGCAGTCTGCTGCGCGAAGGTACCCTACTCTACGACGTGAACCAGACGGATGAGATCCACTGGAACTTCATTGACGTGCCTATCCTGTTCGGATATTACACGCATGGTTTCCATGTAGGTGCCGGTCTGAAGGTCAGTTATGCGCTGAACCCGAAGTCGTACACAACGGGAACGTATAACCTGCGCTTCCACTATGAGAACGCACAAGCCGGTACGATGTTCACCTACGAGAACAAGCCGGAGTTGGGTTTGAAGGAATATGAGTTCAAGGCGGAGCAGGCGAATCGTCTGAATGTAGGCGTGAGTCTGATCGGTGAGATCGGTTATGACCTGCTCTCTTCGCTGCCGACCAACAGCCGGATATGTCATGTACTGAAGATGAGTTTCTATTTTGAGTATGGTTTAAACAACTACAATAAGGGTGGTGACAAAGCGCGCTTTGAGTTGCCGGCACCGAATGAGAACGGCGAGGCCAAGGCAACGGGCGTCGTTTTCAACTCGTATTTGAACACGGCTGCGGGTTCGTTGCGCACTGTTCCGTTCATTGCGGGCTTGAAGCTCACGTATATGATCGGCGGCAGTCGTACCGCACGCGCCGGTTTCCACCACGGATGTATGTGCTATAATTAAGGGTTACAGGTTATAGGTTATAGAATATGAAAAAACATCTCTATAGATTTTTCGGCTGCGCGCTGATCATAGCCGCAGCAGTAATGAGTGGTCATGCCGAGAATGGCATCATTGAGACGCGGAACTACAAGATCTGTCAGGGTGACACGATCACGATGGATACGCGGAAGACCGTTGTTTATTCGGATACGATCCTGTACGACACGATACTGGTGACCGATCCGAGTTTGGACAGCATTTACCGCTACGTAGTGAATGTGTATCCGCCGTTTTTGAATCTTCAGGAGCGGACGTTGGAGCGCGGTACAAGTTTTGTATGGCACGACTTGACGATCAGCAAAGCGGGAACGTACGAGAAGGTGTATAAGACAGTGGAGACTCATTGCGACAGTATCTACCGGCTGATTGTTCGTGAACGCGTAGAGACGAAGTTGACGCAGACCTTGTGTAAAGGGAGCAGTATCTCTTTCGGTAATCAGACGATTACAGAAGGAGGCGTCTATCGCGACACGATGCATTTCAGCGATTATGACTCGATTACGATCTTGACGCTGAACTTGATCAAGCCGGACACGGTGGTGACCACTGTTCGTATTCCCGAAGGAGAGAGTTGGGACTGGAATGGCGAGGCCTATGGCACAGCCGGGACGTATTATACAGCACCAGAGCCGAACAGATTCGGTTGCGACTCGTTGAACGTATTGCAGTTAGCGACGTATGCAATAGACACGATCGACACGGTGGTGACGATCTGTCCGAGCACGACCTTCACGTGGCATGGAATGACGAAAGGTCAGACGGGTGTGTACGAGTATCCGGGCGTTCGTCCAAACGGCGACCGCGTGATGTACCGTCTGGATCTGACGGTCAAAGAGCTCGTGTATGTGGATACGCTGTTCACGCTCTGCGACGAGGAGTCGGTGCGCTTCCATGGTAAGACCTATGTCAACGCCGGCGAGTACTACGATGCCTACACATGTGACACGACTTATCGTATCACGGTGGTGAAGCATCCGAGTCAGCTGTTCTTGCAGACCGGTGTATTGGATCGGACGAATCCGTTCTACTGGCAGTACGTGCTGGACGGCGAACAGATGACGGACACGATCTTCCAACCGGGTGTGTATGAGCACACGAGTCATAACGAGACGACGGGTTGTAACGACACTTATCGCTTAATCCTGACCAAGGATGAGACCAAATATCATTTTATAGAGAATGTTACGATCTGCGAGAGTGAACCGTATAACTGGCGCAGTTATACTAATTTAAACAAACAAGGTATCGGTCAGACGACCCATTACTACGACCGTTATCGCACAATAGCCGACCAAGACAGTATCTACGAATTAGTGCTGACGGTGAAGCCGGTACAGCGTACGATTCGTACGATTCATTTCTGTGGAAGCATCGAATGGAACGGCAAGACGTACACCGAGTCCACCACGATTGTGGACACGGTACCGAGCGTGCTGTACAGCTGCGACAGCATCAGCACGACGATCCTGTCAAAGGCGATGCCGGTGACTCACAAGGACACGGTGGTCATCGTAGGTGGTGAGACGCTGAATTGGCACGGTCAGACCATCACGACGGCCGGTGACTACACGGATATTCACCATTCGCTGTCGAGTTGTGACACGACCTTCCTGCTGCATGTCGAGCTGACTGAGCCGGCGCACACGATCAAGACCCACTCTGATTGGTACAGTATCTGTCAGGGCGACGGTCAGGTATGGCGCGATGATACCTATTACAACAGCGGTATCTACTACGATACGGTAAAGACAGCCGGCGGAGAGATCGACTCGCTTTATATCCTGTACCTGACGGTCAACAAGGTTTACGACCTCACCGAGCGCGTCAGCTTCCTCTCTTTCCCTGTTACCTATCGAGACAGTCTGATTAAGCAGCCGGGAGCGTACGTATTCAAGTACCAATCGACCTTCGGTTGCGACAGTATCATCACTTCGTATATCGATAAAGATCTCTATCACGACATTCAGACAGTAACGATCTGTCCGGGTCTGGCACATATCTGGGATTACGATGGCGAGGCGTACAGCGTCAGTGGTACGTACACCAAGACAGAGAAGACCAAAGACGGCTCGATGGATAGTGTGATCCACGTACTGAATCTAACTGTTCGTTATATCCCGGAGACCTATGTAGAAGAGACGATCTGTAAGGGACAGACCTATATCTTCGGCGAAGAAAGCCTGACTCAAAGCGGCGTTTATAACCATACCTTCCATAAGACCGGTGGTTGCGACAGCGTAGTGACGCTCTCGCTCAACGTGCTGAGTCCGGACACCACCTACCTGGCTATCCAGCGTACGCAGGGATCCACGTATCAGTGGGGAACCGAGACGATTTACGATCCGGGTATGTATTTCCGTTATGGAACAAACCGTTTCGGCTGCGACTCTGTTTCGATCTTGAACTTCACCTACAACCAAGTTGATACGATTGCCGACACGCTGACGATTTGTCCGAACGAACTACCCTTCCAATGGAACGGCATCGAAGCGAACCAGACGAATCACTACTCACGTATCGAGCAACAGCCGAACGGTAACTATATCTTCTACAGCCTCGACCTGACAGTACGTAATGTTGTACAACGCGATACAACCTTCTCTATCTGCGAGGGTAGCAGCATCACGTATAACGGCGAAACCTACGATGTAGCCGGTCATTACCGCACCTATATCAGCTGCGACACACTGATGTACGTACATGTCAACGTGAACCAGCAGGCGATTTATGAGACCCATGGTTCAGTTACGGACGATCATGGCTATACCTGGAGCTATATTAACAATGGAACGCCTGATACCAAAGAGTTCAAGGATCCGGGTACCTATGAGTTTGAGAACCCGAATCCGGAGACCGGATGTAACGATATCTACCGTTTGATCCTGACCAAAGATGAGTCGGAGTACCATTTTAATGAGGAACGCACGATCTGCGAGGGCGATGAGTTCACGTGGCATGGTCTAAGTGGCCTGAGTAGCATCACGGGAACGAAGGAGTATGAGGTGAAATACGAAACCCGCGCCGGCAAGGACAGTATATACCATTTGACCCTGACTGTTCTTCCGACCGAGCGCACCGTTCGCACACTCGTCTTCTGCGATGAGATCACATGGAACGGCAAGACCTACACCGAGGATGCTGTCGTCTATGACACCACCTCGCTGAGCAACGGTTGTTACCGTATCGAGCGCATCAACCTCGACAAAGCTACTCCGTTCTACAGCAAGGAGCACCGAGATCTGCCGCAAGGATCGGTATTTGAGTGGCACAAACAAACTATTTTCACCGACGGTACATACTATGACCGGCAGACCACGATCCACGGTTGCGACAGTATCTATGAGCTCACGGTGACCATCATTCCTGCCAGTCCGGAAACCAACCAATACGCAATCGAGCTCTCAACTTGTGAGGGCGACACGATTCCTTGGCGTGGTATGGATATCTGGCGTAGCGGCACGTACGTAGATACCGTTTGGAAAGCCGGAACCGGAAAGACTGTCATTGATACGATCTTCACCTTGAAGGCTACCATCTGGCCGGCACCGAAAGACACCGTTTACCGCCACATGTACACTTGTGCGGACGGTGCTTCTATCCGCTACGACGGTCAGGATTACTACACCGATCAAGAAGTGGTTAAGAATTTCAAGACCATCCACGGTTGTGATAGTATTGTAAAAGTCTTTATGCATTTCAACACGGCTACTTACCTGAGTCGTACCGATACGATCATCGATAAGCAGTTGCCGTACACCTGGACGTACCAGCTGAGCGATGTCAAGCCGGACACCGTGATCACGACCGCCGGTACGTACCATCATATCACGCAATCAGCAGGTGGGTGTACGAACCAGGAAGAGTTGATTCTCGTGGTTCTGCCAACCTATCTGCACACACTGGACACGACGATCTGCGAGCGTGACCTGCCATTCAAATGGCTCAACGGTCCTACGGATCACGTGAACGACGAGTTGACGGAAAGCAAGCAGTATGAGTACCGCTATGAGTCCATCTACGGCACCGATAGCATCTACCGCTTGACCCTCACCATCGAGGAGGCACCGAAGTACACCGAGCGGATCTCCATCTGCGAGAACAAAGACACGCTCATCAACGGTAAGAGTTATTTCGACAAGACCCTCTACCCTGTTGGTCAAGTCTTCCGCGATACAGCTTATTATCCTGTTCCGGGCACCATTTGTGACTCGATCGTTTATTACGAGATCACCAAAGTGCCGCAACGACATATCATTGAGACCCGCATCCTCCATCAGAACGAGACTATCCAATGGCATGGTGAGACGATCAAAGACCCGATCACAAAGACCTACACCAAGGAGGATGAGATCGATCCGTTGACGGGTTGTGAGATCATCTATCAGCTGCGCGTTGTTGCCGAGGATCGCAAGGTCGACTCCATCTGCGTGCTGGATACGCCGTATGTATGGACACACAGACACGACGTAGGTGTCATGGTCAATGACTCCTTGTTTGCCTCGGGTCTGTTCACTGATACAGTATACGATGAAGAGGGACGTATTCTCGAGTTCCTGTCTCTCGATCTGACCATCCAGCCGGTTCCGGTACGTATTGAGACCCATTACGTCTGTGTAGGTACGCCGCAAAACATAAACGGCAAATGGTACGGTAAGCCTGACATGCCGAAGGACACGCTAATCCGCGACACGAATAACATTATTAATCCGACCACCTGCGACAGCATCATTTACTATGAGATCTTCGTAGCGAGTCCGGGCGAGACCTTTGAGGTTGCCATCCTGCATCCGGATAGTTTTGTAGAATGGAAAGGCGAAAAATACACCGCCCCGCAAGAGATCGTTAAGCAAGACAGCATCGATCCGTCGACCGGCTGTAAAATAAAAGAGACCCTGCGCATCGTACAAGACATGCGTGAAACGGTATATATCTGCTCCAACGACACCGCCGAGGACACTGATCCGCAACGTAAGTACCCCTATGTATGGGAACATCCGTACGGCGCTGATCCGGATACGCTCTACACCTCCGGTCTGTGGACGGATACCGTCCTTGACGCAGAGGGATTCATCTCGCAGTTCTACTCCTTAGACCTGACGATCACACAACCCTACGACACAACTATTTATATACACGGTTGCGACAATAAGGGAGTGATATGGCGCGATGAGACGTTCAAAAAGGACTCGACCTTTATTCAACGCGTTGAGACCAACCCGTACAACCCGAAGAACCCGTGTGACTCCGTCTTCCATGTACATATTGTCATTGATACGACCTATACGATCAATATCATTGATACGGTCTGCGAGCATGACCTGCCGTATATCTTAGGACGACAAGATCCGGAGACGATCTGGGGTCCGACACCTGACCACATGGACAATCACTACAGCCATAAGGACACGACGGCCTGTGGTTGCGACAGTACGATTAACCTGACGCTGTATATCGTTCCTTCCTTGTCCAAGACCGACTCTACGTTTATCTGCGAGGACTTCTTCAACGAAGGCAATTACGTGTGGTTGGGCAACACTGTTGACCCGTGGTTCGAACACCGTAATGGTGGCGAGTTCAGCGGCCAATGGCAAGGTAAATGGTTTGGTGTACCGTTTGCACAAGACACGATCGTATATAACTGCGATAGTAGCCATTACCACCACATCATCGTTCGTCCGCACCAAGCGCATATACCGGAATATACTTACCGCATCTGTAAGGGTGATTCAGTTCAGCTCTTCTGGCCACACGACACGACCTGGATCTCGAAGCCGGGTATGTATATGGATACCGTTCCTACTATCTCGGCATGGTACGACATGAAGCACAGCACGACCATTCATAACGACCGCGCTTACGAGTGCGATAGTGTGACCCGCTGGTATGTCGAGTATGCTGACACGCTCCATGAGCATCTGTACAAACATATCCGTGAGGGTGAGACCTTCGTGTTCAACGACAGTATTCTCAGTACAACAGGTGCATACGACTCGATTGCGCCGTACAACAACATCAACGGCAAGACCGAGATGGACTCCGCGCACAACTATTGTAAGGCGGTTTACACGATGCACCTGTACGTTGAGCCGGTAACACGTTTCCACGACACGATCGAGATTTGTCATCCTGCTAACTTAGAATATACCTACACGTTTGCAGATGACCACGAGATCAAGTTCCAAACGCCGAACGTAGATACGGCAAAAATCGACCTGGCGGATTCGACCAAACATCTGTCTTACGACTTCTACGATCACTACTACAACCTGACGGTATATTACAAACAGCAGTACTTCACGCAGTACCAAGACACCATCTGCGAGGGTGCGGAATATCGCTTCGATATCCACCGCAACAACTCCACCATCGAGCGTTGGCTCAACACCGAAGGTACCTACCGCGATACCTTGGAGGCATTGAACGGTTGTGACAGTGTCATCGAATTGCGTCTGCGTGTTCGTTACCGTAACTTGGCTAACTACGACACGGTGATGATCACTGATCGTCAGATACCGTACTTGTGGCATCACTCATGGACGGAGGACGGTCTGCCTAAAGACTCAACCGACACCCTCCGCGCAAGTGGTGATTACATCTTCGTGATGCCGAGTATCCACGGTTGCGATAGTGTCGATAGCTTACACTTCACGGTTCATCAGACGCACGTCTTCCGCGATACGATCGATGTGTGTGCTCCGATCAACAAGACCTTGTCGCACACGTGGTCAACGGGTCGTGTACAGGAATTCACTACTCCGCTGGCAGACGACTCCATCGAATATGCGGACACTTTGCAGACCCGTATTAAGTATGACAGCATCTATGTACTGCTCGTGAACTTCCACCGCACGTACCTAACGCATGTCTATGATACAATCTGCGCAGGTGACTCCTCGCACATAGATACCTACCTGTCCACCTCGCTGCCCAAACGCTACTACAAAGAGACGGGTATCTACTATGATACCATCCCGACCGTCAACGGTTGTGATAGTATCATTGCCCTCCACCTGCAGGTATGGCCGGGCTTCCCGCCGACATTCCGCCGCGTGGACGTAGCCGACGCCGACACCCCGTATCTATGGATACACACCTGGATGGAGAACGGTATACAACGCAGCGACACCGATTCGCTGTCCATCTCCGGCAATTATAGCCGCAGACTGCCGAACATCCACGGATGCGACAGCATCGACAGCCTCGCGCTCTATATCCATCAGACCTATCATATCACCGATGACCCGATCAACATCTGTTCGGACGAGATCCCGTACACATGGCGTGGTCTGAACAGCATCACTGAGACCGGTGACTACACCTATGGTGAGCAGACCGTCGATGGTTTTGATAGCGTTCACTACGTACATATCAATGTATGGCCGCGATTCTATGACACCATCTCGGCATCTATATGCGAAGGTGACTCGCTGCGCTGGGGTCTGACCCTAAGCAATACGCCGCGCTTTATCTACAACCCGGGTACGTATAACGACACCTTCCCGAGCATCCATGGTTGCGATAGTATCATCGTACTACGACTCAATGTGTATCCGAAGCATATCTCGAAATACGATGCACATATAGCAGACGTGGATACACCGTACGTTTGGATCCACCGCAACCATGCCGGTGACTCGATCGGTGTCGACTCGCTCTATGCGGCCGGTAAGTACGGATACAAGTTCGAGAGTGAGTATTCATGTGACAGCATCGATACCTTGACGCTCTATATCCACAACACCTATAAGTTCGTGGAAGAGATCACCATCTGTGAGCGCGAGACGCCGTACACATGGCAGAACCGCAACGACATCACTCAAAGCGGAACCTACATCTACCCCACGCACACCCACGACGGATACGACAGTGTCTATATCGCTACCATCACCGTGCAGCCGACTGAGCATGAAATTATCACGGAGAAGATCTGTAAGGACAACCTGCCGTTCGATTTCCACGGCACAAAGTTATGGGAAGGCGGTATCTATATCGATACACTCGCATCGATGGCATCCGGTTGTGACTCGATTGTTGAGCTGCACCTGACAGTGAACGATCCGTACTACCATTATGAGCGCCATGATATCTATGAGGGTGAGACATATAACTTCTTCGGTCAACCTTGCACCACCGGTGGTACCTACACACATAGTAACACTACGCCGGCAGGTTGTGACTCGATCACGGAGATACTGCTCGTCGTTCACCCGCTCATCGATACCACAGCCATCGTTTGTTCGAATGATCTGCCGTTCGAATGGAGAAACCACTGGAACGGTTCTATTACCCTACTCCATGCAGCAGGTATCTATCATGACGATACGACCTACGTCAACGGCGAGCGTACGTTCTGGAGCATCAACCTCATCGTGAACGAACCTATCTTCGATACCATCCGTGCTGCCGTCTGTGAAGGAACGTCTTATAAGTTCCGCGGAATCGATCGCACGGAGCCGGGTATCTATCGCGACACTACGCAGGCTAAGAACGGTTGTGACTCGATCACTACTCTTATCCTCACCGTTAACAAGCCGTACTTCAGTACCATCCGAGAGGACATTCTCGAGGGTCAGTACTACGTCTTCTACGGTGACACACTGCGTGAGACCAAGACCGTTAATCATAATGCACATACGCCGGAAGGTTGTGACAGCACGACTGTTCTCCAACTCGTCGTACATCCGATGGTGGATACGATCGTGACCGTCTGTGAGAACGACCTGCCGTTCCTCTGGAACAACCGCTGGAGCAAGAAAGATGAGCTCTACTACCGCGCCGGTATCTATCGGAACGATACGACCATCGACGGACGTAAGTACTTCTACGGACTCCAGATCAATGTGAACAAGCAAGTCTTCGATACCATCCGTGCTGCCGTCTGTGAAGGAACGTCTTATAAGTTCCGCGGAATCGATCGCACGGAGCCGGGTATCTATCGGGATACTACGCAGGCTAAGAACGGTTGTGATTCGATCACGACTCTTATCCTCACCGTTAACAAGCCGTACTTCAGTACCATCCGAGAGGACATTCTCGAGGGTCAGTACTACGTCTTCTACGGTGATACACTGCGTGAGACTAAGACCGTCAACCATAATGCACATACGCCGGAAGGTTGTGACAGCACGACTATCCTCCAACTCGTCGTACATCCGATGGTGGATACGATCGTGACCGTCTGCGAGAACGAGCTGCCGTTCCTCTGGAACAACCGCTGGAGCAAGAAAGATGAGCTCTACTACCGCGCCGGTATCTATCGGAATGATACCACCATCGACGGACGTAAGTACTTCTACGGACTCCAGATCAATGTTAACAAGCAAGTCTTCGATACCATCCGTGCTGCCGTTTGTGAAGGAACGTCTTATAAGTTCCGCGGAATCGATCGCACGGAGCCGGGTATCTATCGCGACACTACGCAGGCGAAGAACGGTTGCGATTCGATCACGACTCTCATCCTCACCGTTAACAAGCCGTACTTCAGTACCATCCGAGAGGACATTCTCGAGGGTCAGTACTACGTCTTCTACGGTGATACACTGCGTGAGACCAAGACAGTCAACCATAATGCACACACACCGGAAGGTTGTGACAGCACGACTATCCTCCAACTCGTCGTACATCCGATGGTGGATACGATCGTGACCGTCTGCGAGAACGAGCTACCGTTCCTCTGGAACAACCGCTGGAGCAAGAAAGATGAGCTCTACTACCGCGCCGGTATCTATCGTAACGATACGACCATCGACGGACGTAAGTACTTCTACGGACTCCAGATCAATGTGATCAAGCAAGTCTTCGATACCATCCGTGCTGCCGTTTGTGAAGGAACGTCTTATAAGTTCCGCGGAATCGATCGTACGGAGCCGGGCATCTATCGCGACACTACGCAGGCTAAGAACGGTTGTGACTCGATCACGACTCTCATCCTCACCGTTAACAAGCCGTACTTCAGTACGCGTATAGAACATATCTTCGAGGGTCAGCAAGTGCCGTTCTTCGATACGATATGCAGCACGACCGGTACGTACTACCATTACGGCCATACGCCGGAAGGATGCGACAGCACGACTGTGCTCCAGCTCTACGTACACCAAGCAGTGGATACCGTAGTGAATGTTTGCTCCAATGACCTACCGTACACTTGGATCAATAAGTGGAACGGTAACCAGACGCTGCTCTACACCGCCGGAATCTACCGCAATGATACGACGTACGTGAACGGCGAGCGCATGTTCTACGGTCTCAAATTAGTTGTTAACGAGCCGACCTCGACAACCCTCTACCGTTCGATCTGTGAGGGTAGTCAGTACACGTTCAACGGTCAGTTGCTCAGCACGGCCGGCGAGTACCGCGATACATTGCGCAACGCAGCCGGTTGTGACAGCATCGTTGTGCTCCACCTCAATGTAGAGCCGACCTATTACAACACGATCGACCGCACGATCTACGAAGGCGACACCGTGAAGTTCCAAGGTCAGACCTACTCTACCGCAGGTGTTTATCCGGTTCGTTTCACCACGGCTACCGGTTGCGATAGTATCATCGAGCTCCGCCTGACCGTCAACCGTCTCTACGATGACTCCGTGATCGTCTGCGCGAACGAACTGCCGTTGATCTGGCGAGGACAGTCCATCTACGAGTCCGGTATCTACCGCGACACCGTGATCAACTCGCTGGGCAAAGAGACGGCGATCGGTCTCAAGGTCAACGTGCTGCCTATCGTGCGCGCGTCCGAGCCTATTAATAAGACCATATGCGAAGGCGACTTCTATAAGTTCGGCAAGAACATACTCACCGAGCAAGGTACGTACTACGACACCCTCACGGCCGCTAATGGTTGCGATAGTATCGTGATGTTGGCGCTCACCGTCATTCCGGTGAAGTACGAGACAACCACCAAGCGTATCTTCGAAGGTGACTCGGCGCTGTTCAACAATGTATGGTACAAAGAGTCCGGCGTTTATGAGTATCGCGTAACCAACAACAACGGTTGTACCGATACCTACCAATTGATCCTGACCGTGCTCAAGACCTTCAACGTTGACACGACGGCTGTCATCTGTGATTCCGAGCTGCCGTTCATCTGGAGAGGCATTGAGTACAACGAGACGGGTGATTACACTATGCCGATCTCTTGGACCGACTCCTCACGCGTAGTGAAGACGCTCCACCTGACCGTCAACAAGTCGTTCTACGGCGAGCGTAACATCTCGATCTGTGCCGGCGATACCTTCCTTTTCAAGGGCAAACGGTACTACGAGAACGGTACGTTCAACGATACGATTCCGTCTAACGCAGGTTGTGACTCGATCATCAAATACATCATTTCGATGCATCCGACCTACGATAAGCTCTTCGAGAAGCATATCTCGGATAAGGAGCCGTACGTCTTCCACGACCGCGTACTGACCCTTTCCGGTACATACGAGTGGACAGGAAAGACCGTACATGGTTGTGATAGTATGGAGCACTTGTTCCTGACTGTACACCCGTCTTACTTCCGTTCGGATACCTTCGACCTCTGTCAGTCGGATACTATCAACTTCCCGTTCAAGTGGAGAGATGAGAATGGTCAACTGATCCTGGAGATCTCGCAGTCGGGTACCTATACCGACAGTATCCTCACTGAGTACGGCTTCGACAGCGTACGTCAGGCAGTCGTCTTTGTACACCCGTCATTCTTCATCAACGAGCAGTACGAGATCGGCGAAGGAGAGCATCTCAAGATCCACGGACGCGACATCTCGTCGCCGGCTATCTACTACGATACCCTCCGTACGATCCATGGTTGCGATAGTATCTATCATATCGTTGTCAACCAGAAACGTACGCGTGAGTTTACGTGGAACAAGACCATCTGCCAAGGTGAGTACTTCGACTTCTTCGGACGTAAGCTGGCGCAAACGGGACAATACAAATATACCTCGCAGTATAAGGATAGTGTCGTCACGCTGAACTTGACCGTTAACCCGGTTACCTATTCGGAGAAGCGTGTGGTAGTAACCGACAAGATCACGTCTTACACGGGCACCAACGGCACTACCTACTACTCGTATATCCATGAGGGTATGTTGTATGACAGTTTGGTATTGGGTAACAACCTCTTCACCGAGCAGTACGTCAACCAGTACGGTTGCGATAGTATCGCTCGTCTGATCATCGTCGTAAGTACCCACTACTCCGAGTGGACTCCGATGCCGCTCTGTGCAGGTTCAGAGATCAAGATCGACGGCCAAGTCATCACCGAAGCAGGCCTCTACACCTTCCTCCGTCGCAGCAGAGTGACGGGCGAGATGGATAGTATCTGGCGTGTAGAAGTGTATGACGCACCTGCTTACGAGTTCGATGTCACCACCACATTGTGTGACGGCGACACCCTCTTCTTCGGCGATAAGGCTGTCACACGCGGCGGTAAACAGGATGTCATTCTCAAGACTATCGATGGTTGCGATAGTATCTTCCACGTTGACATCACGCTCTTCCCGTCGTATAAGTTCGACACCACAGTAACGATCTTCGACTATCAGACCTACACCTGGGATCAGAACCACCAGACCTACAATGCTGCAGGCCGATACACGAAGACCTTCCCGACTGTGCATGATTGCGATAGTACGTTCGTGCTCAACCTCAATGTCATCCAGACAATCCGTCAGAGCACCGAGTACACCATCTGCGAGGGTCAGGAATACACGTGGCGTGGTAAGAAGTACACGATCGAGGGTTACTACACCGACACCGTCAACGACGCGGCTACCTATCAGTCCGGCATCTACACGCTCCACCTCATTGTAGCCCACCCGACCTATATCGCGAATGCTACAGGAGGTGAGATTTGCGCAGATGATAAGGACTTCCAAATCGCGTTCACCTACACCGGTGCGAAACCGACCTTCTATAGCATCTACTACGATCAGGCAGCGAAGGATCAGGGCTTCATCGATGTCATCGACCAACCGTTCCTCGGCGAAGACCGCTATGCGACAGGTAACGTACCCGTTAAGCCGGAAGTACTCTACCTCAACCATAACAACTACGTCAAGCCGGGAACCTACACCATGAGCCTCGTGCTCGATAACGGTGTCTGCGGTGTCAGCCGTGCCGATAATATCGAACTCGTTATCAAGTACCCGAGCTGGATCATCGAGCAGAACTGGAACGATATCGTAGTACCGCTCAAGAAAGAACTGAACGGTGGATACGAGTTCGATCAGGTAGAATGGTTCGTCAACGGTGTTCGTCAACTGAACAACGGTAAGGGATATATCGAATATAACTTCCGTGATGGCGATGAGGTAGTCATGTCTGCGCATCGTAAGGGTGAGAACCGCGCGTACGAGACCTGTCCGCTCATCATCTCCATCAACCCGAGCATCGCGTACGACGATCCTATCCTCGTTTACCCGACGCAGGCTCCGCGTCATGCACCGCGTGTATTCGTGGACGCTCCGAAGGAGGGTACGTTCGAAGTGATTGCTACTACCGGACTCATCGTTGCCCATGGTAACCTCAATGAAGGACAGACCCAGATCACCCTACCGGCGATCAGCGGAATCTACTTCATCCGGATACACCAAGGCGACGACGTCACAAGCCACAAGGTCATGATCTATTAAACGAAAAAACCTCGCGATTCAATTCGCGAGGTTTTTTTTCCAAAAGACCGAAGTGATATCGATCCAACTATCGTCTTCTCGTTTGTACAGCCGTTGGTTGGTCTTCTCACTCTTTAGGCCACCGAGGCTCTCAATATACGGGCCGAGCTTCAGATAGTCTAGGACCTTGGGATTCCTCGGATAACTAGTCCTTCCTGAGTACCAAGCAGTCTTGAGCGCGCGGCTCTTCACCCACTCTGCCCATTTAGCTACCTCCTCCGGCTCGGCATCACCGCCCATGAACGCCACGCACGTGATCATCGAACCATAACGTGCCAACAAGCCGTTCAGCAACTCCTCGTTCACTTCCTCCCCGATATCCTCCGCCAGATGTTGACTGTGGCATCCCGGACAGTGACAAGGACAATTAGAGAGATTAAGGGCGAGTGTTACCTCGCCCGGAATCTCTTGAAATACGATGTCAAAAGAAGCTACTTTTAACATTGCGGAGCTTTCTGTTTTTCTGCGTAATAACGTTGAGCCGCCTCTTTCTGACGTGCCTCAGAGAAATTACTTACGCGCTTCATGTAACCGATTACACGCGTCAGATAGTCCACGTTCTTGCTGTGACAACACGGACACTCTTTCAAGTAGCGCTTGTCGATATGACCGCAGTCGTTACATACCGTGTTCGGGATGTTGAAGGTGAAGTAGTTACAACCCTCGATAGCCGCTACACGCAGCAGTTGACGATACTGCTCTTGGCTCAGGTGCTCCTCCAGATTGCAGTGCAATGCGCTACCACCCGTCAGGTGCTCGATGTACTTACGGCCATGCAGACGGAAACGATCGAGAACGTTCAGGCTCTTATCCTCTACGATGTAGAAGTAACTGTTGTAGCAGTCACGCGGAACAACATAACCGTCCTCGCGATCCCACTTGGCATGTTTCACACCTACGTTCTCTGCCGGGATCATCTCGCAGTTGAACATCACGTCCTTCGTGCGGTACTCTTTGTTCTTCTTCTCGATGATACCGAGCAGCTCCTGTACGAAGTGTGCGTACTCCGGCGTGTCCTTGATCTCCAGACCGAGGAACTCAGCTGCCTCAACCAGACCGTTCACGCCGATTGTCAGGTACTGACGACCGATATTGATGTAGCCCGCATCGAACAACGGCAGCATGCCCTTCTCTTGCAACTGCTTCAGGTTCTCGTTGTAAGCCAACTGAACCTTGTGCATCAGATCCACTACGTCCTCGATGTAGGCCTGATACGGGATGTTGTTGCGAACAGCGTACTGGATAGCGCGGTTGAGGTTGATCGTCAATACGGATTTCGAACCCGTCGAGATACCACCTGCACCCAGCGTGTAGCTGAAGCTGTTATCCGTGATCGCATTACGCAGACGGCAGCAGCTCGACAGCGAGTCAGCATTGTCACTCACGTATGTAAAGAACGAGTGACCCTTCGCGTACATCTCTGCCGTGAAATCGCCATACTCCTTGTCCTTGATATCGCCGTCCTCGGCCAAAAGCGCCATTGTCTCAACCGGGAAGGTGAGCACGGAACGCGTACGCTCTTCGTTGAACCAGTTCATGAAGCGTTTCTGCAACCAGTTCAGGCCGTCCCAATGAGGTGCCTCGCCGTTCGGGAAGCGGAAGTTCTCAAACAAGCTCTGGAAATAGTAACGATCGTAGTAACTAATGTTCCAGAATACCGACTGGTAGTTACGCGCACCCGACGGTTGATTCAAGCTGTAAACCACTTGTTGGAAGTAGTCGCAGATCACCTGATCGATCGTACGGCGCTTGATGCTCAAGTCCACGATCTCGTCCGCACGCTTGTAGTAATCCTCGCCGTATTCCTGCTCAATGAAATAGTTCATATACATAAGGAACTCGGGCGTAGCGCACGCGCCTGAGAGCATCGAGCTCACCATGAAGACCATGTTGATGAATCCGCCGCAGAAAGACTTCAGGTTCTTCGGAGGAGTAGCGTTACCGCCGATACTCTTCGTGCCGCCGATCAGCCACGGATACATCGTGATGGACGCACAGTAGTTAGCGAGGTTCGTCTCATCGTTCTTGTAGATAAAGTGCTGATTGAGCAGGTTCAGATACTTGTCGCTCAACTCCTTACCGTACATCGTCTTGATACGCTCGGTCAGCAGACGGCGGTTCAAACGAATGAAGCCCTGCTTCGGAAGCTCACCGATCAGCGTCGCGATGTTCTTGTGCTCCACGTTAGCGTTCGCGTCGAACTTCGAGCCCTCTGCTGCGTTGCTCGCCTGCACGTAGTTCATCATGAAGTCCAAACGACGTTGCGTGTCGCGATCCTCACTGTGACCCTGGCGATACAAGATGAACGCTTTTGCTACCTGATAGTAGCCTTCTGCCATCAAAGCAACCTCCACTTGGTTCTGAATCTCTTCTACGGTTACATCGTTATGTACTCGTAAGTGCGAAAGGATAGCCCCTAATGTCTCTTCCGTCGCAAACGCACCTACCGCTAAGAATGCCTTACTAATCGCATTCTTGATTTTGTCAATGGTAAAAAGTTCCTTCTTACCGTCACGTTTGATAATGTATGTTTCCATAATAAAAGTATATAATATATTCCAATTGTCTGTCAAAAAATCGGGACGTAAACCTGCCTTGGGCAGTTTGCGGACCGAAGAGCGGAGGCATAAGTCGCCCGTCAATTTAGCGGAGTGGTATTGACCCTTGCGATCTTATTGCCGAACGCGAGCGAAATCGAGTGCAAAGGTAATACAAATTTTTGAATTGTGCAAATTTTTTGGCAAGAAAAGTTTTCAACAATTTCAAAAAGTTGTCCAAAACTTTTTGCTACTTTGCTTATTTTCAGCACTTTATATTTTTCAAAATGTTCAAAAGTTGTCCAAAATAAAAAGTTTTCAACAATACCTCGTGTAACTTTTTGTAAATTTTAATGAATTTTAACATATATACTCCTCGCCGGCAATAGTGCACAAAAAAAACAGCCACCGAAGTGACTGTTTTTTCTATAGACAAGTTAGCAATTACTTGCGGCTTGTCGGCTTAGCGTTAACGAGTTGTACGGTAGCCTTCTTTGCGTTCTTCTTCAGAGCCTTACGCAACGGAGCACCTTCTTCCATTTCTTCCTCGATCGGGCAAGTAATAGTTACAGTGTACTCAACCTTGTTAGCACATGCGATAGTTCCGCTCAGAACATAGTTCTCGCCGGAAATCTCGCCATTCAGCTCCATTGCCTTAACATTGTAGTACTCTGAATCAGAGTAAACAAGAGCAGCGCCATAGGTAGCATTAACATCTTCCTCTGTAAACGTACCCTCGATATTATCAGCATCAATGGTCAGATAGAACGCACCACCATCTTCCATACCTTCAGATTGTACCTGGAAGACACCATAAGCAGCGGTAAGGTCAACTAACGTACCTGCCAATGTTGCTTCAGCGGTAGAGTCTGTCTCAAACGGAGCAACGGTCATCGTAATCTTGTACAATACGCTATCATAGCAGAGAACGTCTGCGCTTACGTTATAGAAACCTTCTTCTGCACCAGCCTCTACTTTAATGTCTGCAGAGAAGTACTCAGGCTCATATTTCTCCTCAGGATTCCAAATGTAAGAATATTTACCCAAAGCATAGAGATCATCGAGGGTGTAAGTACCTACTACAGTATTACTATTTACAGTAAGACTTACCGACCACTCCTCATCTGCGGTAGAACCATATACTTGGAAGACTCCATCTTCTGCTGTAAAGTCAGCAAGCTCTGCCTCCGGAATAACAATCTCAAGCTCTTTAGCTGCAATAGGATCAGCCGGCTTAGTCCAAGTAAGGTTAACAATGAAGACGTCACCGGTAGTTGCATCCAAAGTACCGTTAACTTTAACCTCTCTTGCATCAGCGCTAACAGCTACGGTAAGGTTGCAATCGACGAAATGAAGTGTATCGTGTTTAGCCTCGTCAACATAGAACGAATAATCATCGTCCATGTCTTCCATTGCATACTCACCGGCAGGTTTTGTACGGCCACCAAGGTTAGACAACGACAGAGTGTAAGTAGCGGTAGAGTCCATAATCTGCCACCAACCTTGAGTTGCAGTTGCATCTTTCCAATAATAAGCATCGTGGGTAATCACGATCGTGTCACCTGCCACCGGAGTCGGAGTCGGAGTCGGAGTCGGCTCGTCTTTCTTCTTGTCGCAAGAAGCCAAGCTAATAGCTACTACTGCTACTGCGAACAAATAAAATAATTTCTTCATAATAATTTAATTTTTAAAAAGTTAATAATAACGTTATTTTTAACATTAATTGTTTTGCTTTGCCACAAAAACTTGGCAAAGTTAATACATTTTCATTATTCTACCAAATAATTGCTAACATTTTGCACTTTTTTTCTCATTTTGCTAACTCTACTTTGCAAAATATGCATAAAAACTTGCATATATCATTTTTTTTTCGTAAATTTGCGGTCGCAAATTAAAATTACAAATTATGAATAGAGACACAGAGATTTTTGACGTCATCCGCCGGGAGCGCGAGCGCCAGACAAAAGGTATTGAACTCATCGCCAGCGAAAACTTCGTCTCCGACCAAGTCATGGAGGCCATGGGCAGCGTTCTGACCAATAAATACGCCGAGGGATACCCCGGACACCGTTATTACGGCGGCTGTGAGATCGTGGACATCGCGGAGGATATCGCGCGCGACCGACTCAAAAAGCTCTATAACGCCGAGTACGTGAATGTACAACCGCACTCCGGTGCACAAGCGAATATGGCGGTCTTCATGGCCTGCCTCAAAGCCGGCGACACTTTCATGGGACTTAACCTCAGTCATGGTGGTCACCTCAGTCACGGTTCAGCCGTTAACTTCTCCGGCCTCATGTTCAACGCCATCGGATACGATCTGGACGAAGCTACGGGACGTGTGAACTACGATGATCTGGAGCTCAAGGCGCGCACGCATAAACCGAAATTAATTATCGCGGGCGCGAGCGCGTACAGCCGCGAGTGGAATTACGCACGTATACGTCGCGTAGCAGATGAAATAGGCGCTATCTTCATGGTCGATATGGCCCACCCTGCCGGACTCATTGCGGCCGGTCTCCTCGAGAACCCGCTCAAATATGCGCATATCGTCACCTCTACTACCCACAAGACCCTCCGTGGTCCGCGCGGCGGAATCATCCTCATGGGCAAGGACTTCGACAATCCTTGGGGCAAAACAACGCCTAAAGGTGAGATCAAGAAAATGTCCGCCCTCATTGACTCTGCCGTCTTCCCCGGTACACAAGGTGGCCCGCTGGAGCATGTGATTGCGGCCAAAGCAGTCGCTTTCGGCGAAGCCATCACGGACGACTTCAAGACCTATCAGAAACAAGTCAAACTGAACGCTGCCGTCATGGCGCAGGCTTTCATGGATAAGGGATACAAAGTGATCTCCGGCGGTACGGACAACCACTCGATGCTCATCGACCTGCGTACTAAATTCCCTGACCTCACCGGTAAAGTAGCCGAGCAGGCACTCGTCTCTGCCGACATCACGACCAACAAAAACATGGTGCCGTTTGATAGCCGTTCGGCCTTCCAGACCTCCGGACTGCGTTTCGGTACACCGGCGATCACCACCCGCGGTCTCAAAGAAGACCAGATGCCGTGGATCGTCGAGCTCATCGATAAAGTGCTCACCGCACCTGCAGACGAGAAAGTCATCGCTGCGGTACGCGCAGAGGTCAACCGCGAGATGAATCAACACCCGCTCTTCGCGTGGTAACCCCCGTACGAACATAAAAAAGCAGCCAACCGGCTGCTTTTTTATTGCTGTTTCATCTTGCGGAAATGATTCGGGGTCTGACCCGTGTGTTTCTTCGTGTACTGGCAGAAGAAGCTCGCGTTCGGGAAATCCATAATCTTCGCAATGTCATGAATCGGCATGGTCGTGTTACGTAAGTAATACTTCAACTCTGCTACCGTCACATCAGCGATCCATTCACCGGTAGCCTTACCGCTACGCTCACGGCAGATCTCCGAGAGATACTTCGGCGTGATGCCTAATTGCTTCGCGTACCATTGAACCTCACGCTCATGCGGGTGTTTCTGCAGCAGACGCATGAACTCATGGAACGTATAGTCGCTCGAACTGGTCGCCTTACGATCCAAAAGACTCGGCGAGATGACAGCTAACTTATCCAGATAATTGAGCATCTCCATCGTCGCACCGCGGGCCATCAACTTCAGGATCTGTCTCCGGTAATCCGTCTGCCGGTCTTTCAACTGCAGCGTCAGCAGGTGGTAATACGTATAGAAGAATTCTTTGCTATCTTCACTCAGCACGAACGTCGGGTGTGCCTTGACGTACTCTTGTTTAGCGTACCAGTTCGGCTCCACGCGCATGTGCTCGTACATGATCTCATCAAACACACCGGCATCTATGGTCACTTGCTTGAAGGCGAAATCCTCACTCATCTCGTACGGACCCAGCGGTTGAATAAAGTCCGGCACACGAACGAACAGTTCGCCCTTGTTGATACGGAGCATCTCGCCGTGGTAATACACATCGATATAACCATCCTCACAGAGAAGAACGGTCATCGTGGTCGTGGACGTAGTACGCGTCTCGCGGCAAACACGAAAACCTTCGTGCTCGTCCGTAATGAATAGGTAATCCGTAAATAGTGTCATAGGGTAAGTAATAAATTTAAGGGGTTACTCTTATCAAAATCTGGCGCAAAGGTAGGATTTTTTTTTCAATTGTGCAAATTTTTACGAATAAATTTGTTAATTTCACGAATTTTTTGTAATTTTGCACCGCAAAATGATTGTTCTATGAAAAATCGATTCCTGTATCTGGCGCTCAGCGCCGTGTTGCTTTTGGGTTGTGGTAAGGGCAATGATCGTCTGCTCACTTCCGCCACGGGTTCTATCTACGAATGCCTCATTATCAGCGATGCCGCAGTCAAAGCGGCGGTCTGCGACACGATGGGTGCGGACATGTACGGCTTGCCGCAGATGGAGGCTTATTTCACTACCACGCATGTCACGCCGGCGCAGTTCGATGACCTCTTCAAGGCCACCCGAAACATCTTGCTCATCGACGTCAACCCCTCCAAATACACGTTTGTCAAGGCCGTTCGTTCCCGCGATGTATGGTCTAAGCCGCAGGCGATGATCCGTATTCAGGCGCCGAGCGATGAAGATTTTCTGGCCTATTGGGCAGAGCACGGAGCAGCTGTCCGCGAGTGGTTCGTACAGGAAGAGTTAGCTCGTCAGATCTCTTTCTATCGCGCGAATACAAATAAGGACGCGCGCGCGATACTCAACCAACAAGGCTACGACATGCTCATTCCCGAGGACTATATAACAATATCCAATGTCCAATTACCAATATCCAATGACAGCGTAGCTGTCCTCTGGTGCTGCAACAACAAAGGCCCGATGCGCAAGGATATCCTCGTCTATAGTTATCCATATACGGCGCAGGAGCAGTTCTCCAACGACTCGATCATCGCCATGCGTAATGCCATAATGGGTCAACTCGTTACGGCACAAGTGCCCGGCAGTCATATGGGTACCGAATACAAACATTTCCCGCCGGTAACCCGTTCTGTGCCGGCGCTCCGTGATACAGTAGGCGGTTTCTACGCCCTCGAGACACGCGGTCTATGGAAAATCCTCGACGGCGAAGCCATGGGCGGACCGTTCGTCAGCCTCACGCGTCTGGATCAAGTCAATGGTCGTGTTGTAACCGCAGAGACATTCCTTTATGCCCCCGGGCAGAAGAAACGTAACGCGGTGCGTCAGATGGAAGCCATCCTCTATACGCTCCAAATGCCGAATGAACGTTGAGTGATTCCCCGATCACATGGTTGTCGCTGATCAGTTGCTGTCTGGGCATCTGTTCCGTTGTGCTGGCCTCCCGGCGCAATATTCTCACCTTCGCCTTCGGTTTTGCACAAGTACTCACCTATACCTATCTCTGTTGGACCCAACGTTTCTACGGCGAGATAGCCATCAATGCCTATTATTTCGGCACGATGGTGTATGGAGTGTTTGTGTGGCGGGAACGCTTGAAAGAGGAAAGCGGAAAGATGAAAGTAGAACCCCGCAGTCTCAAGACCTCCGTGATCCTTCTTATTGTAGTCACCACCCTACTCGGTTCGTGGCTCACTGGCTGGGGACTTGCTGCCCTTACCGATGATACGCAGCCGTACTTGGATGCCTTTACGACAGTACCTGCACTCGTGGCGCAGGTACTGATGATTCTCGTTTATCGCGAGCATTGGTTCATTTGGCTCGCGGTGGATATACTGAGTATTATCCTCTGGATTCGCGCCGGCGATTACTTCATGGTCACGCAGTACACCATCTGGTGTGCCAACTGCATCTACGGCATTATTTCTTGGCGGAAGAAGCCTTAATCAACACGGCCGGCTTTGCTTTGGTTTGCTCAACGGCCTGATAGTTCCATTCCTCCTCGAAGTCCCAATTACTCTTCGTCTGAATACTCTCCGGGAAATAATAGACCGGCTCAGGTTGGCGTTTCTCTGTCCAACTACCCGTGGTCCACTTGCCGTCTTCGTTCTCGTCGATGTACAAACGCATGTAATAGGTATCGGGGGTCAGATACTCGAAGTACGCGCCTTCCGGTACGGCCGGTAACTCGCGAACAACCTGATCTTTCTTATTGAGCACTTGTATGCGGGCTTTGGGCACGAACGGATTCAGCTTGACGAGCAGCGTGGAGTAGTCCGACGGACTCTTCACTTGCAGTTTGTAGGTGCCTTTCACATGCGTGATGCCGTAGATGTCGTGCAACGCACCGCTATCCACCACCAACTCGTATTTCTTCTCCGGTTCCAGTTTGGCCAGTATATACAGCCGCATAGGCAGCGTGTCGTGGTCGGCTATCGTGAACGGCACGGGTTTGGTGATTGAGTCGATACGTTCGTACAGATGGAACGAATCGCGCTCGATGATTGCCAGCGGAGTGAAACACTCCAGATACAGGGTATCGTACATCTCGAATTTCACACCGGCATTGGACTTCAGATCCAAGCGCTTGTTACGGTTCTGCCGTTCCTGAGCCTGTTTGGCCTTGGCGGACAATTTCGGTGCTCTCCAGATAGCACGGAGCGTATCGGTAAACCACTCCAAGTGATACAGACTGTCCGTGCGACGAAAACGTGCCTCAATAAAGAGGGAATCCTGAGCAATCGACATACTATCCGCCAACCAGATTGTGACGGTGTCGCGCTTGGGAGAGTACTTGGTGATGTAGTTCACATGCACGTCCATGCTGTCACGCACACTGTCCGTTACGAACCGCAGTTCAGGCAGACTATCCGGCGTCGAACTGAAGAGTATCTGTATGCGATGCTGCTCCTTACGCAACGTACGCTGCAAATACAACCGTTGCTGCTCTTCCCTGAAAAGAAACAACTTCCCGTCTTCCTCCTGTAGCGCAACGTCCTGTAACGTAGTGTCCTGTAGCGCAGCGTCCTGTACCGTACTGTCCTGTACCGTACTGTCCTGTAGCGCAGCGTCCTGTATCCTCTCCACTCGTCCCTCTATTTCTTCGTCTGCCCATGCCAGTGCCTCGCCGATAGTCAGACGGTAGTCATGGCTCACGTCATCAACGGCATAGAGACGGTATGAACCTTCTTTCATGTTTCCGATCCGGAAATAACCGGCGCTGTCCGTTTTGGCTACGCGGGCAAACTGCTTGGTGAGGAACGCACTGTCCTCTTTGTTCTCGTGGATACCCACATAGATACCCTTCAGCGGATTAAGGTTCATCGCATCGTACACATGACCGGTGTAAAACAACGTATCGATGGTAGTACCTGTGGAGAAATAGAACGAGTAATTGCGCAACGGCACTTTCTCGCGGAAGTCACACACGGCGTCACCGAAATCGATCGTATAAGTCGTGCTGTCACGAAGCGTGTCCTGCAACTGCACAATCAGTTTTTTGCCGCGGGCTTTGACATCAGGCGGGGTCTTCTGCGGCGGCGACATCAAGAGGTTATCCGTCAGGTTGTCTAACTGGATATACTCGTCGAACGTAATCTCAATACGCTTGCCTTGGAACGCTAACGCACCCATCTCAGGTTCGTATTTGACCGGTACAGGCGGCACAGAATCCCGCGGGCCACCTTGTGGTCCGATACCTCTGTTTGCACAACTTGCCAGAATCAAGACAAGTATTAGAAGACTATAGTGTTTTAAGTTCATACCCATTTGCTAACAACCATTCTATGGCCTCTGGTAAGACCTTTAGCATCCGTTCGTTCGACTTGACGGAGTCATGAAAATTGATAATACTACCCGGTCGTGTACAGCGTTGAATCTGACGTAACATCGCCTCCGGTGTACGCCGCGGGTTATAGTCGCGGGTCAACACGTCCCAGAGATAGATCTCATACCCTAACTTTTTCACTGCCCTGCGCTGCCAAACCCAAGTCCTGCCATAGGGAGGTCGAAACAACTTCGTTTCCTTCGGAAACTTTTGTACATTGGCGAGATACTCCGCCGTGCTCACTTTCCATCCCTTCATATGGTTGTAGGTATGGTTACCGATCGCGTGACCGGCTTGAACCACCTGCTCGAACACCTCCGGATGTTTGTCGATGTTCTCCCCCACCATAAAGAAGGTCGCCTTCACGCCGTACTTGTCCAATATCGCCAAGACCTTAGGCGTCACCTCAGGTATCGGACCATCATCAAAGGTCAGGTACACCGCCTCCCCCACGCGGCATTTGCCGCATGGGTACAGACGTTGTAATATATTCTTAATCACCCCCATTACCACGCGAGACTCGACGCGCCCAAGATAGCGGCGTCGCTGTCTTTCAATATTGAGATCGATACAGGGATCTTACCCTTCCAGATCGGCATCAGGTTAGCGTCCAGCGCCTCACGGATCGGATCCATGATCCAGTGACCGGATTTAGTCAGACCACCAAAGAGGATGATCGCCTCCGGACTGGAGAAATGAACGTAGTCAGCCAGTTTTTCACCCAGCAGATGACCTGTGTAGTCGAAGATCTCTTTTGCTACGAGATCACCCTTCTCGGCCGCGTCGAACACGTCCTTACTCGTAATGTTATTGATATCCGATACATTGCGCAGCAATGTCGGTTGAGTCGTAGCCGTCACGATCTCTTTCGCCGTGCGAGCTACACCGGTTGCCGATGCATACGCCTCGATACAACCCTTCTGACCGCAACCACAGAGACGACCGTTACCACTATGATCGATCTTGCAGTGACCTAACTCACCCGCAAAACCATCATGACCGTAAAGCAGTTTACCGTCGATGACGATACCCGAGCCTACACCCGTACCCAACGTGATGACGATGAAGTTTTTCATACCGCGTGCCGATCCGTAGATCATCTCGCCCTGAGCGGCTGCGTTGGCATCATTGGTGATCGTACATTTGACACCCATGCGCTCGCTGATGAGTTTAGCGAAGGGAACGACACCCTTCCACGGCAGATTCGGTGCCTGCTCGATACAACCCGAATAGAAATTCGCGTTCGGAGCACCGCAACCAACACCTACGATATCCCCCATCGTCAGGCCTTCGTCCTCTACCAAACGTTTGAGTCCGTTGCAGAGTACATCGCAGTACTCGTCGATGTCCGGATACTGCTGGGTGGGGATAGAATTACTGCGAAGGACTTTACCTTCATCGTTTACCAAACCGAATTTGGTGCCTGTGCCACCTAAGTCGATACCTAATGCGTACTTTTTCATTGTTTTAGATTATTTTGTAAAAATTGGATTACTCTATTATGCATGTGTTTCGCATTATTGCCTTTGCGCAGGAAATGATTGTCATCCGGATATAGTTGCATCTCGAACTGTTTGTCTGCTCGCACGAGCGCATCTATATACTGCATCGTGTGCTGCACGTGTACATTATCGTCCGCAGTGCCGTGAATGATGAGTACCTTGCCCGTCAGGTCTTTTGCCTTATTGAGCAGCGATGCCTCATCGTAGCCCCGCGGGTTCACTTGCGGCCGACGCATATACCGCTCCGTGTACGCGCTGTCGTATAACTTCCAATCGGTCACCGGTGCAATCGCCACGGCGCACTTAAACGGATTGTTCTTTTGACTCATCGTAAACAAAGTCTCATAACCGCCGTAAGACCACCCCATAATGGCCATGCGCTCATCGTCTATGTCCGGACGTTTGGCTATCTCATTGGCTGCCATGATCAGATCCTCTGCCTCTTTCCGTCCCAGGCTCATATAAGTCTCATTACGCCATGCACGACCTTTGCAATCCGAACCCCTCGTATCCACGATCAGTACCGCATATCCCTGTTCCACTAAGGCATACTCAAAACGCTTGCGCCAACGGTTCAACACGCGCTGACTCGACGGCCCGCTATAGTGCATGACGACTAAAGGACTCTTGGCTCTTGACTCTTGGCTCTTGGCTCTGAGGAGCATCGCCTCCAAACCCTTGATATGCATCATCTCCGGCTCAGGAAGATTATTCGCTTGCCATGCTTCTTGGACTTCCTTGTTGTCCTCGAGCACTCTTTCCACTTTACACTTTACACCTTCCACCTTACACAGCGTGTACGTATTCGGCGTGGTAAAAGACTGATAGCAGAACACGGCTTTGGTGGCTTCTTGATCAAAACGTGCCGACCACATGCCCTCTTCTTGGGTGAGTCGGGTAATATCGCCCTTCTTTATGTTTAGCGCATAGATATCCCGTGTCGAAGGAGTAGTCGCCGCTTGATAATAGAGCGTCTGCGTCTTCTCATTCACTCCGTACACTGCCGTCACATCGATACTTTCCGGCGTCAACGCACGGGTTTTGATGCCATCGTTGCCGTACAGGTACGCACGGCGCCAACCGTCCTGTTCACTCAACACGATCATGCGGCCGTCACTCAACCACTGCCATTGGTCGAAGAGGCTGTAATCCACGAAGTATTTCTTACTCTCCTCTTGATACCACGGATACGTCACCGTCGATTTGGCATTGCAATCCAACACCTCCATCTTCGTCTGGTCACGGTTCACGCGAAGCACGAACAGGCGATCCTCTTTATACCATCTTAGACGCGGGAAATAAACATCCTGTAACCCGTCACCTGTAACCTGTAATCGCTGAATACCTTTGGTTGCGATATCATATACACACACACTCGCCTTCGCATTGGCACAACCGGCTTTGGGGTATCGTAGGCTCTCGGCCGTCGGGTATTGGGTATCCGCATACACATCCCAAGAGAACGTCGGCACCTCTGATTCATCTAACCGCACAAACGCCAACATCTTCGAGTCAGGCGACCATGCAAAGAGAGTCGTTGTACCGAACTCCTCCTCATACAACCAATCGGCGATACCGCTGATGATATCGGTGTTCTCGTCTTTGGTGACGGCTACCTCCGTGCCGAAATCGAGTTTATGGATATACAAGTAATTGTCCTTGGCGAATGCCACATAGCGACCGTTAGGAGCCATCACGGCGTCCCGCACCTGTACGTCCTCCCCTTTGAACATACCCTCGCCCAGACGCTTGCGGGTATGACGCATCGTGTCCTCAATGAACCAATCCGCCACACTCGAATGCCGGAAAATCTGCTGTTCGTTCTCCTTAACCAAACGATACCGACCGGTGGGCTGCACACCCATTATCGAATCTTGCTTCTCAACAGAGAGCGTTTGCGCATTGTAATCGCCGGCAAGAATGCCGGTGAGCACCGAAAATATAATTGCTAATAGTTTCATCTCAATCGTAAATATTTCTTTCCGTCTTTAATAATCAAATCATATATTCCAAACGGAATAATCCATTCACCCCTTAATTCTTTCATTCCTTCACTCGTTATTTCCACCGCATCGACACTCGGATGACTCGACCAATAGCGTGGTGCATCCGGATCCGGGAGTTTGTATAGTTTCCAAGCATTGGTTGCCTCAGACGCGTTGATATAATCACTTAACCATGCTTCATTATGATATATATCCTTCTGGAACAACATCCATGCTTTATTGCCTTCTTCCTTGGCGATAAAGAGCCAGGTGGAGTCCGGTAGGATGCGGTATTGCCATGCGCTCTCAACGTCCCGTAAAGCCGTGCGGGTGTCATTAAAACCGATATAACCCGTGTTATCCAGTGCATCGTAGTTGCGTATCGTGCAAGTAGCATCCGCGGTATTGAAATCGATGTAATAGAGTTCATCGGCATAGACCATCTCGCTGTAGTCCACCATCGGCACGGTGCCGCTGCTACTGACCGTACCGGCAAGTGTCCAACTGAACAGCTCCATCAGGTAGTATCCGCTCTCGGGCGTCGGGTGCTTTTCCCAGGTAGGCTCTTGTACGTTTGACCACACCGCCCAGAACGTGATGTCCTTTTTCGGTTGGTACAGCGTACCTGCCTCGAGCAGGAAGGGTTGGTTAGATGTCTTATCCACCTCCTCTTGTGCCCAGCCAGCGAAGCATAAACCGTTTCGGTTGGGTCGCTCGGGGAGCACTACTCCACTCTCCGGTGCGGACTCCGTCAGTACCTGCGCCACGCCATCGGTCATCAGCGTCACCTGATGGGCAACGGCCGCCGGCTGAGACCATGTGATCTCGTATTTCTCGATATGAAGCGAGTTTTCCGTGCCGACTACTTCTACAACCAACGTACCAACGTTCAGTTGTTTCGAACCTATCCAACCGATCGGATGATAGTTGGTATTGTCAAAAGTACCGACCCATCCAACATACATCCCGCTTGCCGTATAAATCTGCTCACCGTCCGCGGTCATCGTGATGACGCCTGCTCCGGCATTCTTGTTCGATCTCATATAGATCTGCACCGATTCGATCTGCACATTCTCCAGTCCGCTCAGACGCAAGGTTGCCGTGTCTTTATCCGTGACACTTCCCTTATTGCCCGTATTATAATAGCTGACCCCTATATCGTATGGCCATGTACCGGTCATATCCACAGAGCGTTTATCCTTCACCGTGAAGGTCACTATACTCAACAGAATCAGTAGCAGTCTCATCTATCTATCCTTTTTGTTTTCCTTCGTACGGTAACGAACAAATACATCCCCACTAGCAGGATCAGCACCCACGGTTCGCCGACAGGAGTATCGATGACACCGATCGGATTCTCATCTTCTATCCACTCGCCGTATTCATCCCAATGACCGGTCTTACGCACACGGGGCGATTGACCTATAACCGGACTATCGTTCGCGGTATAGGAGGTAGTTCCTACGATAAGCGGATAGGTCGATGTGGAACGGAATTGGTATTCCTGCTTCATGTCCGAACTGAGTACAGGCGTCGTATGCCATGCCGCGGGCAGCATTGCCGGTTGGTATGCGCACAATGCATACTCGCCAGGAATCAATAGCCACAGGGCTATAAGCCATCTATATACCTTGTTTCTCCTCATTTTCATTCCCTTTCTCATTCTTACTTCACTTTCTGTCCAAATACGGTATATACTTGACCATTTCGTATGATCAATACTTGGTCATTTCGAATGATCTTGATGGCTTGCTCGTCATCCATCTCATAGGGCTCTATGCCCGTTGCAATCGGCGCTTCCGGTTCATCCGGTGTGTAACCCATGCGGCGGATATAATAGCGTTTGAGATGGCTCTGGCTCGGAGTCTCAATGCTTAGACAAATACCGTCGATGATTCTCCGCTCGGTATCGGTCTGCTCGTCGTAGAGCACCAGTTGTCCATCGATATTATTGACGCCTGTGAACCATAACTGAGTCGTAGCGGCATACGGGAGATTCGACATGTAGAACGAGATCGGGATATTGATCACTTCGTTCCTCAGATCGATACTCAGGCCGTAACTACCCTCCGCCGCGTAGATATTGAACGGCGTAGCAGGCGCGTTGGTACCGGAGTAATTATCGATATTGATGGTAGTCAATACCGCATCTTCTCCTTCGCGGATACCGTCATGATAACCTTGGCCTATCAACAGACGCGATGTACATCTCGGCGAGCAGGGGTTCTTGGCGGTAACCGTCATGATACCCTTGCTAACCGGGTTGATGCTGCGCCGCTGCGGTGCCAAAGCTTCTTCTTGGCTTCCACCACCTCCTCCGCACGGGAAGGACGGCACTACCTGATTCGTAGCCGTCACAACACGGTTGGTGTACAGCGTTACCGGCAGCGAAGTAGCGGCCGCACTCTTCTTGAGCACGATCGCACGCATCGGCGGCAGATAGCGTCTCGGCTCCGTGATACGATCGGTATAAGCCAAAGCGGCACTCTTGCTGATCGAAGTATATACACTTGCACCCGACGGACTCTCATCCATGAAGTCGAACCGTTCCATCAGACAGTTATCAGCGATGAAGCCCCAGATATCGATATAAGCCATGGTCGGGTTTCCGAAGACAAATACCGTATCTTCTTCACCGTTTGTTAAGGTATATTCCGCATACGCTCCGTCAGGATGGTAGATCAACTCTCCGGCTACACCGGGACTTGCTAATTCCTCGCGCTTACTGCGCAGGTTTCCTACATATTTATCATCGATTCGTTCGCCGTACGTACCGTAATAATAATAGATATCATCGTCCTTAGGCAGACGGATGACGGCATCGGATCCGGACGCAGTGCGGGAATAGATCGCCAAACCTTTCGCTTCGCTCAACGGCAGGTTCATCGCATTGGTCACGCGCGACCAATCAGCCGACGCGGTACGCGTAGAGTCGTCACCTACATTATTGATTTTCTTGGTCTCTGTGTTATAAACCGACAACCAGAACGAGGCATTACCGGTACTATGACTACGTCCGGCAGCATCGAACTCACCTACTTCCCATAACGACGTCTCGTTGTTCAGATCTGCATTCGCCATATACAGGTCACCACTGATCATACCCTTCACCGGTGCCGCACGGAAAGCCCATTTGTTTTGCGGTAGTTTCATATCGACGACGGCACTGCCGTACTCGAGGCGTTGCTGCTTACCGATCGCCGCATTCGGCAGGAAGCGGATGCGATCGCATTTATTATATTCGAAGCCGACCTGCTTAACGGAGTCGTAGGAGGACGTAGCGGTCAAGTCAGGCAATTCCGGATAAGGTCTGCCGTCGGTCATAGCCGGGATGATGACCGCTGTGGTAGCCAGCGGTACGAAGCGGGCCGTAGCATGTATAGGTTGGTTATGCTCATCGATACCCATCCAGTTGTCATGCTTGTTCCACTGTGCACTGATCGAGTCTTGCGGATCCCAACGCAGATAGCTCGGTACGATTGAGATCGTAAACGGCACCGTTCCTACCTTACAACCGCCGTCTAAGGTGTCCTTACCGAGATGGGTCTGCAGCTCCATATTAAATGTATAGGAATAGCCCTGCTTCATCGTATAGGTGTTGGTGCTTGCCGGCTGCAAGGTGATATCGTTGCCCTTTACATAGTACGACGCTCTCGGGTAGTCCAGATCAGGAACCAAGGCCAGTTTATGGAAGCCCTCCTGGAAATCAGGATCATCGGTTGTACGCAGTTCGACCGTAGAGATACCTATGTTCGGCATGATCGAATCGACCTTAAGCGTTATTTGCTGATTTGCCATGTTCATATCGGCCAGCACGACTACCGGCAGGTTCATCTCGCTCGAGTCGCGGACAAGTCCGCCTACGATGAGAGGTACCGCGGATCCTGACGTGGGTTTGAGCTTGATCAGAATCGGCATCGGGCATACTTCCACGCTCGTGTGCTGCTTTGTGTCGGTACCCGTACCGAGGATCGGGAAGATGACATACTGCACTGAATCGCCTGCATAGACGTTGGCAGTTAGCGACGGTTTGTAGAGCGTGAGGAATCCTTTGTCCACCAAGTCGGCAAGGATATCATACGGATGAGCCGTGGTATCCAAAACCACACTCTGCGCATCTTTGATACGCTGCATCTCATTGCGGCTGACGGCGGCCAGGGTCGGTGCAAACTGGTTGGCATTCTCGGTACCCGGAGGATCACAACGCAGGATGTCTTTTACAACCTTTACGATGTCGCTGTACTTATATCCGTAGCGTCTCTTCGGCGAACCGGTCATATCGGCGGTGTCGCCATAGAGCAACCAGTCGTTAACGCAGGTTCCGTTGAGGTTGATCGGTGCGACGCTATCCAGATAGAGCGAACCCTTGACACGCAAACCGATATCATAGGTCGAGTTGGCGCACAGATCGAGCGACTCGGTCGTGGGTTGCTCCTCGCCGTTAAGCTCCAGCACCATCTGGTTGCTTACTTTCAGGTGGCTGGTCATACCGCACAGACTGCTGAGCATGTCTTTATAAGAACCCGACATATGTACGGTAAAGGTATCGATAGCATTCACGTGGGCGCTATGTACCACGTATTTGACAGGACGTATGTCGCCCTCGAGGATCTCATAGATATAGCCTTCTTTGAATATCTTGTAGTCGTCATTCTCCTTATGCTTTTGGGATGAAACCTCAAAGGTGTCAATCAGTTGGTTCATGTTGACGAAGATCGAATCCGGATTTGTCGGTTCGTAAGTCTTGCTCGGGATATAGAGCCGGCCGCAGATAGTATCGTGATGGGTTTCTTGCTCCAGATATTCATCTATCATCGGTACGAACGTGACAACTCGCTCCTTGTTGACGCTCTTGAGGGTATAGCATACGGTGGTGTCGTTATAACCATCACCGATGATACCTTGGTAGTCCACACGCAGGATGACATGCGACGGGAGGTCCTCGTCTGCTTTTTCCTTACAAGCCGTATTGGCCTGATAGGCGATCAACGGCGGTTTGGTAGCGAAGATACACATATCATCGATGATGAAGTCGTTTCCGTCCCAGTCGGATGATACGTTGACGATCGGGAAGTAGATCTGACTCCACTGGCTCGAGGGCTTGATACCTCCCGTGGTATACGAGGTGATATCCACCCAATCGGTTCCGTTGACCGATCCCTGTACGGCAAAGGTGAAGTTCGGGTTCGCCTTGCCGGTCTGGCTACTGGGGTTGCATACATAGCCGGAGAAGAACATCTTCTGTCCGGAGCATAGATGCGTCTCCAAAGAGAGGGCGGCTACCTGACCGGACGATGACATACCGTCGCAGTAGATCATGTATCCGTTGGAGGCTCCTCCGTGTTGCTCCATCGGACGCCAATAGGACGTCACACCGTCTCCCCAATGACTTGCTGTCGGAATGCGGTTGATCAGTCCGTACTCACCGTGGTTCGGAAAGTCGGAATGAACGTGCAGTCGGTTGTGGGGCAGGTCGGACGTCTCGGGGTACGTATAGCCGTACGAAGCATCCGCCCACGGCAGCGGGTGAGGATAGATCGTATATTCGGGTCCCGGTTTGTTGTAGTCGAAGTTCAACCGCTCCAGCACTTCGTAGTGCTGTTCGATATCGTCGTTGGTGATTAGGGCTTTGACATTACCTGCCTTATCTTTCGTCTCCGCCAACGGACCGTACTTGCCGGGCTTGTGGTATATCAGCTTGTAGCGGCAGATATTGAACATATAGTCACCATCCACGGTGGAGTCATTGCCTGCTTTATCCGCCAGTGTCTTCTTACTCTGTGCGCGCAAACAATAATATACGGTATCAAACTCCTGCCCGTTGGTGATGTTTTGCTTCTCCGGCACTTTCAGGAAGTCATCGCTCACGGTTGTCGAGTGGTTGCAGACGGAGTATTTCTGGGTTTTGGGGTTGTAGGTGTACCATTTGCAGGTAGCATCCCAACCGCCGCACCAGATCATCGTGTCTTGACGTACTTGGTTGCCGCTCCAATCACCCCAGTTATCGTCACGCATATAGTAGCCTAATAGCGACTCCGACTGTTTAGTCGTTTGCAGGTGCTCGAGGATGTAACGTTGCTCGGTGGAGAGTAACAACTCGTTGCCGGTAGGAGCCATCATCACATGATCCTCCATGTATTTCTCGTTCGCCAGGGGGAATTCCTTAGTGGTATGTGCTCCTTCTCCGGGGGGAATTAGCTTTTTGTAGTGATCCAGCGTGTCTGCCATCTCCGTCCATGGATGCAGTTCAAAGATCTCGCGCAAGGAAAGCGTCGGCTCCGGAATGGCGGTCATGGTGTCCAGCATGGCGGTATCCACCTGGTTCTTGCTCGTCAAGGACATCGGCAGGTTGTCGTAGTAGTTACTGAGCTCAGCCGCATAGGTCACAGTCGGTTTGCTGGCATCTGCCACGCCGTATCTTGTGTAATGGAAGACGGTGTAGCGACCCATAGTAACGAGTTTCTTGCCGCCCGCTCCATCATCCACCGAGTCACCGATGATACGGAACGGGAAGTTATAGGAGCCGCTTCTTCCGGAACCGGTGTTTCGCGGCTGTATACGCCAGCTCTCTTCCGGTATATCCGAGTCGCCTATCTCGCCTGCGCCCTCACGGAACCAGCGCCACCATCCGAAGAAGTGGTAGTCGCGAACCGGCAGTTCGACATCCTGATCAGGGTAGTAATAGAGGATGCGTTTGTTCTCGTGTACCTGCTGCATACCGTCGGCTCGCAGCGGATCGCCTGAAGCACCGGGAGAGTGAACCAGGTGCTGGTTGTTGGCATACTGGAAATAACTGGGTTGGGATACGGTCAGCTGGTCAGTGACGACATACATCTTGTCACTAATGACGATAATATAGAAGATGCGTATATATGCCATACGCGGCGTACGGATACCGTCTTGCGTACATTCTACCGTGATGGAGGTTTCTCCCTTGCCGTCCACCGGGATGCGACACCAACTCGGCGTATTACCGAATTCGTCCACGAGCAGTACCTCGGCCATGGCCGTACTGCTCAAATTCATACGGCCGGATACCGTTACGTCCGTCTCATCCTCATCCAATACCTCCAGCGTCATGTTCGCTACGTCCAGTACGTGACGACCGGTGCGATTCATTGTACCGAGGTTGAAGGTAAAGGATTCCGGGTGGAGAGGATCTATCTTATTGGGGAAGGTATGGTTGTAGGCGTCGTTTTCAACGACACATATGAGCGAGTCGAAGTTCGCTTCGTGGTAGGTCTTACGGATCAGCGGTATCTTCAGCTCCGCATCGCTCACGGAGCGGAACGCGCTCCAGTCTCCCTTGAAGCGGTATGCTGGCGCACCTTCCCGTAACGAGAGGGTAACCAGCAGCGTATCGACGATATTGACGTACTTGCCGTCTATTGTTACATCCCTCGGGCTGGTTGGACGTTCCGAGGTAGAAACGGTGCTTCCCGTAAGACTGATGCCGCTCTCGGGATCATCGCCTTCGCCGTCGAAGTCACGTTTATCGGTGATGAGGCTGAAGGTCTGATTGGTTTTCCATTCGCTGTTCTGCAGGTTGGACATATCAGTCTCCTGTTCGCGACAGCAATAAACCACGCTGTTACCCACCAGCATCGAGTATTCCTTATACGCCTTGTAGGGCGCCTGGATAGCGACCGACACGTTGGCGTCGTAACCGAAGATGACTGTATCACGGTCGGGATAAGCGCCGTTGTTGAGCAGGCTATACTCTTGATTCAGATAGCTCCATGAGAAAACGGAAGCAGAATCTTCGCTATTCACCAGTACCAGTTCGGAGCCGCTACCGCCAGTCTGCCTGAATTGCAACCATTTATCAGCGCCATACTGGAGCTTCACCAGCTCCTCTTCGTTGGCATTGTCGTTGGTTAAAACATCCACGTAATGGAAGGTCAGCAGAGACGAGTCGGTTGCAACGCCGGGTGTCTCGCCGTTAATCTTGAAACAGCGATCGACACCGTATTTCGTCTTCAGCGCCAACTGATTTGCATTCTCCGGGTTGTAGGTAAAGTGCCACGGGGTGATATATTGCTTGTCGTCGTTGGCTGCGTCCTTCGAACCTTTGATGAGTGCCGTATTGGATGTTCCCTCTTTGTATAGCGTCCCATCCTTTAGCGCATATTGGCGGAACTTCAAACCGCCGGTACCCGCCATGATATAGTAGCGCTTTTTGCCGCTCTCTACCGACCAGATCAGTTCATCGCCTTCCAGCGAGGTCTGTACCAACGGAACACGTGCGGTCACGGGATATGCAACGTCATCGATAGTCACGGTCATGGAGATAATCAAGGTATCATGGTTATCGACCTCTTTGTTCTGCTCTTTCGCGGCGAGCGTGACGTGCTGGAGCACCGCACCACCCTCTACAATTTTGAAGTGCGTGCCCCCCGAACTGAAACGACATACGCCCGGACCCAATTCCAGACTCGATGTGATGTCTTCGGAGGAAATTTCCTCTTCCTCGCCTATCGGATTGCCGTTCACGTCAACCAATCGATGCGCTGTCACGTTCGCTAACGTGAAGTTAATCACCTGGCTGTTGCCCGCCAGCGGGTTGAAGATATAGGACTTGAACTCGGGTTTCAGTACCAGATGGGTGATCGTTTCGCCGTAGTGATAGGTCTTCGTACGAACGATCACATCGCGGGTACGAACCGAACCGTCTCCATTGACCTTCAGACCCGCGGCACCGTCCTTCCAACGGCCGTAGTATTGCTTCACCTTGCTGATACCGCCATGACTCATCGTGATACGGAAGGTATCGACGATATCGATATAGTTACCTCCGGCATCCTTCACATCGATCGGACTATTGAGACCGCTGACGATATTGTTATGCCAGTGGTAAGAGGTCGTTTCATGCGTCGCACGGTCTTCTTCCGCAACAGCAGTGCGCACACGGCTATCACGAATATACTCAAAAACCTGCGATACGCGGTAGTTCTTATCCAGATACAGGTTGTTCGGGTCATTGAGAATATGATCGGGATCCGGATGGAAATAGACCGTGTCGTTGCCCACCTTCGTTACCGCCAGCAGGTGCTTACCGATCATGGATGTCCATACCTGTTCGCGCGACTGCTCGCCGCTATGATAGCCGAACTCGATCGTATCGCGCCAAGTCTTCGTCGTATCCGGCAGCACCACGTAGTGCTCATCCGCTACGCGGACACGCGAGATCTGGAAAGTCGTTGCTTCGCCTTCTGTTCTTACACCGTCAAACTGGTCAGCAGCCTCATTGTACTTCACGTACGAAGAGTCGATACTGGGGCGCGGGTCACGGGTGATATTTCCATCCACACGGTGCAGATAGTACTCGGACTTTAGTTTGGTATTCTGCACATCCGCTACACTATAGTCGGGCCAACCGGTTGCAGTAGCATTGCTGGTGGAGGTAAACAAACCCGCCCAGGAGTTGTTAGCAACGATCGTCACCGGGTCCTTGAACGGAGTCTCCGGGTTTTCGTAATACAAACCTAAATACTCTTCATTATCCGGTGCATAGTTCTCGTAGAAAAGCAACGAGTCCACAGCACCGTGCCGCATCTCACGGCGCGGATCCAGCACATACTCACCCGAGCCACAGTGGGGACAATCAGTGGCCCCAGTGAGCAACTTGTATGTGCTGATATAGTTCGGTTCGCTATTATAAGCATCCGACATACCCTGATAGGTGTCGGTCCATTCACCTACCGGACGAGCACGGGCGTAACGGATGTCGCCTATCGGTTGGGTCAGGAAATAGCGTTTTCCGTTCGAATGCTCAAACGAGAAAGCGACATGATACGTACCGGTATAGGAACCTTGGGCATAGAGCGTCAGGATGGAGTCATTATTAACTAACGTAACGCCATCCGGAAGGTCGGTAAAGTTAACCACATCGCCCGGCTGATAGGTCGTACCGCTGCCGTCTTCTTTGGTATTCCAACCCGTAAAATTGAATCCGTTTACCAGTCGAGGATCCTCTACCGTTACGGTCGTCGATCCCTCCGCCGGATACTGGTCGGGGACTTGCGTGCCCAACAAACCGTTATAATCGTAGTGGATATGATATCTCGGATTCGCCAAGATAAACTCCATATAGCCGTTCGGCTCCGAACGGGTGGCATGGATACGTGCCCAACCGTTCATACCGCCCGTCACGTGTTGACTGTGATCGCTCGCCATAGGCACTGTATTTCCGGTTACAAACACACTCCATCCCGGGATGTCTATTCCCTCATCGGTCGGACTATACTCCGGACCGGAGAACATCGTTGCTTTGATTTGCAAGGCTGCATACGCATCGGTGATGTGCCACATTTCATCGCAAGTCCAAATGGTGCTGTCTGCGTTCGGGCGCATTTGTACGTTGGTACCGGTACTTATCTTGCAGAAATAACCTGCGGGCTTGAACTTCACGTTGAGGTTAGCTACCGCCGAGGTTGTATCCGCTACCATCCGTCCGAATGCACCGGCAGGCGCCTTGAGGGTGTCTGCAAGACCTAATATCGTCAGTTCGCGTATCTTGGTGAAATTGGATTTGGCTCCACCCGTACCCATCGACTCTCCGCCGTCGTCCATGTATGTGTTATTGTAACCTACATAGTAATACGTGCTGTCCGGCTCGGGCACATACATATAATCCGTTTGGACACAATGCGCTTCGTCCGCCGAATTCATGCAGAACATGCGATCCATCGTGTAGATCTTCTTGGCCGCCGTACTATCCTTTGACTGCTGCGGGTTGTTTTCGTTCATACGATATTTCTTGACATCCTGCTCGTCGGTTGCAAAGAAATAGCTGCTGCAACTGTTAATCGGGTTGTCCAACAGATAGAGACGGAAGATAGTACGGGTCGTAGGATCGTGCTTCTTATCTGCAAAGGCATACGCAGCATGACCCGGATCACATTTGATCTGACCGTTAGACCATGACTTCTGCGTCTTCGTCGTGTTGAAGGTTACCAATGCCGCATTGGTATAAGACTGCGGGCTATTGGCTTTCGTGATTTCGAACATATAGACCTCGCGATAGGTCATCCCTAAGAAACCCGTTCCCATCCTTCCGTTAAAAGGAGCCGTGCCTCGCCCCAACGTATTATCCGGGTCAAAAGAAGTAGGGTTGGGACCGGGACTGCGAGTTACATCCGGCACACCGCGTTCGGTAGGAATGACGAACACAACCTCACAGGCTTTTGCATCGGCGTAATTACCCGTCAGTTCACCCAGGAACTTATAACCTTCTTTGTCATTCGTTTTCAGTGTCTTACCGTCGTTCCAGATTGTATAAGCGATACCGCCCAGCGCTTTGTTACCGCGATCCAAAGGATAACCCACCGACCATGTGTTCATCTCGGTTATTTCCGTAGCAGGGAGAAGTTTTATAAACGACCCCGCCCCATAACCGAAATAACTACCCTCATAGCGGTTATAGTTATTAACGAAGAACTCGCGTTCTGTATTCGGTGTGGCAGGGTTGTTGTCAAAATCACCCGACACCATTACCGACAACAGGAACCGTTCACCTTGCTCTAGGTTAACGACCAAACCGGCATCCGTCGGCGTCCATCCTACCGCATAGGCGCAAACAGACATCCATAAACACATCAAAACAAGCGTGGCACGTCCCATACGTGCACACGCAAAAATACCTTTTTGGGTAATTCCATTCATCTTCGTACCTCACAAAATTTCATTTCGAACTGCAAAGGTACTGCTTTTTTTTGAATTGAGCAAATTTTTTCTAAAGAAAAAGCAAAAAAAAGTTCTTTTTTACAGTATTTCGTGCAATATTTCGCTTACTGTGGGGTGCGGGAAGACCACTTGCTCGAACTCGGCGGTCGTATAACCCATCCGCACCGCAAAGGACGCTGCTGCCACGAACTCCGAGCAGGGATTACCGATCATATGAACGCCCAGCACACTCTTTTTCTTCGCATCGATGATCATCTTGCAAAGCCCCGTCTCGCCTTCGTTCTCCGCCATGAATCGACCACTGAAGGTCATAGGGAGTTTGCGCACTTCGGTCTCGATATTCAGTTCTGCCGCTTGGGCTTCCGTGATGCCTACAGAGGCGATCTCGGGATTCGTATAAACGACCGACGGGATGGCATTGTAGGCGATGCGCTGGAGCGGGATCTGCTTGAGCATACGCCCCACTGCCACCTCGGCTTGACGAGCCGCCACATGCGCGAGCATGATCTTACCCGTCACGTCGCCGCAGGCATACACGTTCGGCAGGTTGGTCTTGCAGAAATCATCGATGACGATCGCCCCGCGGTTCAGTTCAATATCCTTGAGCGCTTCCAAGCCGTTCAGGTTTGCACGTCTTCCCACCGAAACCAAGATTCGCTCCGCTTCGTACACTTCGCCATTGGCGGTCACTTTACCGCCATCGATAGACTCTACGCGGGTTTCCGTCAAGATGTTAATGCCCGCTTTTTTGTACTTGTCGGCAAGGACAGAAACTACCTCCGGATCGAGATTCGGCAGGATAGTTGGCAAGGCTTCGATGACCGTCACGGGGATGCCGAGTTCATGGTAAAGCGTAGCGAACTCCATACCGATGACACCACCGCCCACGATGATGATCGACTTCGGCAGTTCAGCCGCTGCGAGCGCGTCCGTGCTGTCCCATACGGCGGGGTTGTCTTTGATGCCGGGGATAGGCGGAACGAAATTCGTTGAACCGGTACAGATCATCAGGTTCTCTGCCTCATACGTCTCGCCGTTGCACTCGATCGTCACGAGTTCGTCCGTGCGACTCTCCACCTTTGCAAAGCCGCTTACCAACGTACAATGTTCGTTATTGATGCGCTGTTTGATGCCTGCTACGAGTTTGCGCACCACGATGGTCTTGCGTTTCTGCATGGCCGCAAAATCGAACGTCACGTTCTCTGCCGTCACGCCGTATTTCTGCGCGTGCGTTGCGTTATAATACTGTTTCGCTCCGTACAAGAGCGATTTCGTCGGGATACAACCCACATTGAGGCAGGTACCGCCTACGGCGTTTTGCTCGAAGAGCACGACCTCTTTACCGGCTTTCGAAGCCTTTTCAGCAGCGGTATAACCCGCAGGTCCACCACCGATGATTGCCAAAAAATATCTCATATTTTATTCTTTATTCTGATTTCCGGATTGGATTGGAGGACGATGGAGTTAGCCGGGACATCTTGGGTGAGCCATATGTTACCGCCCACAACCGTGTCATGACCGATGGTCACGCGTCCGAGGATGGAGGTATTGGAATAGACGGTGACATGATCCTCCAGGATGGGGTGACGCGGGATGTCCATGGGTCGCCCCTGTTCGTCATATTCAAAGTTCTTTGCGCCGAGCGTCACACCCTGGTATAAGACGACATGCGAACCGATAATCGCTGTTTCGCCGATGACGACACCGGTACCGTGGTCGATGCAGAAATGGTCTCCTATCTGCGCCGCGGGGTGTATATCTATTCCTGTGCGGCTATGCGCGAGTTCGGTTAACATACGGGGAATACGCGGTACGCCCAGTTGGTAGAGCACATGCGCCGCGCGGTAGTGAATCATCGCATACTGCAGGGGATACGAGAGGATGACTTCGCCTCTGTCGGTGACCGCAGGGTCGTTATGCAGCACCGCGTCCACATCGGTGTTGATGAGCCGTTTTATTTCGGGTATCTGCGCCCAGAACTCGTCCGGCAGACAAAGACTCTTGGGTCGCTCCACCGCCGGATAATACTCCGGGAAGATCTCTCCCTGCAGATGCAGGACGAGTTGCTTGAGATGCGCTATACTAACAAATCCATTCATGTTACAACACGCTTAGATATCTCTCGCCGGTATCGGGCAGGAGAACGACTATATTCTTTGATTGATATTCGGGTAGCTTGGTCAGTTGGAGCGCGGCGGCGTAGGCGGCTCCGGAAGAGATGCCGACAAGCAAACCCTGATCCTTGGCAAGCGTTCGGGCTGCGTCAAGGGCAGCGTCGTCAGTGATGGTCATTACACGGTCTATATAGCCAGGCTGGTAGGTCTCCGGCACGAAGTTAGCTCCTATGCCCTGTATCTTATGGGCGCCTGCGCGGCCTTGCGTCAGGACAGGTGACGAAGCGGGTTCAACAGCGATGATCTCGACGAGCATATTCTTCTCTTTGAGGGCTCGCCCTACTCCACTGACCGTGCCGCCGGTACCTACGCCGGCAATGAACACATCCACCTGTCCGGCGGTGTCTTCCCATATCTCCTGACCGGTGGTAGCGTAATGGACAGCAGGGTTGGCAGGGTTGGTGAACTGGCCTAATATGATGGCGTTCGGCGTGTTAGCGCGTAACTCCTCGGCCTTGGCAATTGCGCCTTTCATTCCTTCGCTGCCCGGCGTGAGGATGAGTTCAGCGCCATATGCCGCCAGCAGGTTTCGCCGCTCGACGGACATGGTCTCGGGCATGGTAAGGATCACGCGATAGCCTTTGAGGCGTCCTATCCATGCAAGTCCCACACCGGTGTTGCCGGAAGTAGGTTCGATGATAGTAGAACCCGGTACTAATTTTCCATTTTTCTCGGCATCCTCGATCATGGCGAGGGCGGTACGATCTTTGACAGATCCGCCGGGGTTGAAGCGCTCAAGTTTGAGCAGCAAGCCCTGTTGAATCTCCAACATCGGCGTTGAGCCGATCATATCTAACAGTGATTTATAGATCATTTATGATTTCAAATTTATGATTTGATATTTCGCAGATAAATTCGTACGGCCTCCGCGATCATCTCCGGGCAGGGACGTTTCTCGTAATACTCGGGCGTGCGATCTGCCGGCTTGGGGTCATCCCCCGTAACCTGTAACCCGTAACCCGTAACCGCTCCTTTGGGCGCCAGACCTAACAACTCCGCACAGATCAGACTGCCGTATTGGGCCTTGAAATCACCGGCAAGCTGTTGGACAAAGGCATAATTCGCCATCTTGCCTTCGTTATCATGCGGCGTGAAGGAACCGTTTTGAAGCCCCGCGAGCATGAACATGCCGCTGGCAGCACCGCACACGAGACGCATTCTACCCATTCCGCCACCGAAAGACGCAGACAGACGCAATGCCAGTTGCTCGTCCTTTATTCCATATATATCCGCGCACGAGGCAAACACCGCCTGCGCGCAGTTAAAACCGTTTTTAAATAACTCCACCGCACGTTGTGCGCGGCTTTCAATCTCTTGTTCTGTCATATTCACACACTTTTGCGCTGCAAAAGTACTACAAATTTTTGAAATGTGCAAGATTTTGACCGAAAAAAATCATCTGTGCTTGCACAAGGGAGTTTATTCGGTTAAAAGATTGTCGTTTGCACAACAGTGCGAACGTACTTTCGGGGGAATTGCCATAGGCAAGGCGGCGTCCGAAGGTACTACAAATTTTGACATGTGCAAATAAAAACGAAAAAAATGGGAGGGGATTTACGAAAGTAACCATTCCCAACAAGGGATGATTTCTATCTTGCCATGCACATCGGTGATGGTGTCCTTGGTGTCGTAGGTAATAATGGTTCGCCGTTTGCACGGAAGAGCGTTAACAATCTTGTTCAAGGCGGTCACTTCACGTTGTTGAGTTGATTCTTCGGAGAGGTTAAAGGCTACTTGTATTGCCCATTCTTCTTCCGGCACATAGAAATCCACTTCTTCTCCGGCATTGTAGAAATAGACGGTGTCATTCTCCGAATCATGACCGTAACGACGGAAAAGTTCCAAAGCGACCATGTTCTCTAGAAGCGAAGACTCACCATCCAACAAAAAGAGATTCAAGAATCCGTTATCAATAAAATAGTACTTGCAGATACTCTCTTTCTCCGATAGCGCGCCGGTGATGTTTCGTAGGCGCAGCAGGAACCATGCGTCCTCGGTATGAGTGATATAACTCTGCACAGTCGGCACGGAGATCTTACCATTGATAGTAGAGAGGATATTACTCATGCGATTGTAGGAAACAGGTTGTTTCACCGACTCTGCCATCTTCTTGATCAGTAATCGCAAAGCGGCTACATTACTGATCTTGTTACGCGATACGATGTCGTTCAGATAGATTTTCTGATAGGTGCTGCTGAGGTAATCGCGTTTGATCTTCATTCCCACTGATTCCGGCATTCCGCCCCAGAAGAAATACTCCCTATAGTGCTGAAAGAATAACGCCCGGCCGGAGGTAGTCAGCAGTGCCTTCTCATCGTACGGTATCTGCATGGCGTTCAGGTACTCTTTAAAACTATAGGGATAGATGTCCTTGGGGATAAATCGTCCGCCAAGGGTAGTCAGCACCTCTTTGCTCAACATCTTAGCATTACTGCCGGTGAGACATATATGCACTTTGCTATCCGCCATACGACGTGCGAACTTCTCCCATCCGATGATATTTTGCATTTCGTCGAGAAAGATATGCGGCTCACGTCCATAAATTTCTTGATGGCACTCCAACAAGAGGTTGAAATCCGCAGCGGTGAAGTTATCTATACGCTCGTCCTCAAAATTGAGATAGAGGATATCTGACATAGTGTAGCCGTTTTGAAGCAATTGCTTAATGATGGCATACATCATATACGATTTGCCGGCACGCCGCACACCGGTGAACACGTAGTTTATTGATTCATCCAACGCATACGCACGAGGTAACACATCGATTTTCTCTACCAATTGTGCATTGTCCAGAAGGACTTGTTTGAGTAGTTGCTTATCCATATTATTAAATCACATTTTATATATTATTGCGATTTTATTAAGTAGTATTTTATAAAATCCGCTGCAAAAGTACTACATTTTTTTGAAATGTGCAAGATTTTGACCGAAAAAAAATCATCTGTGCTTGCACAAGGGAGTTTATTCGGTTAAAAGATTGTCGTTTGCACATGGAGAAGCCAATTGACTTTTGGCTTCGAAAAGGGAAGGCGGTCGGGGAGACTATGCCAACCGAGAGAGGTGCGAACGTACTTTCGGGGGAATTGCCATAGGCAAGGCGGCGTCCGAAAGTACTACATTTTTTTGAAATGAGCAAATATTTTGCAAAAAAATGCAATATTTTCTTTTGTTAGGGGGTACCTCCGGTGTGCGCGCCCCGCTGCGTTTTTTTAGGTTGGGCAAAAAAAACGTACGTTTTTTTGGACCATTTTAGGTCATTGCTAATTAGCTGAAATTAAATCGGCTGCAAAGTTACAAAAAAAATTTTAAATAGAAAAATAAAAC
>CACWNR010000016.1 GCA_902762355.1 uncultured Bacteroidales bacterium | reverse complement strand
GGGTCATTTCGGCGAGCATGATTTCGTCGGAGGAACGAGGGTCACGGTGGAAACCATCTTTGCGGAGGAGGTCGAGTTCGCGTTGGAACTGTTCGTCGGATGTGACGCGCGGGTCTTGGAGCTCGCATAGTCGCTCGTAGGAGAAGAGATGGAGGTCTCCATCGGGGACGACGGTCTTGAGGGCTTTTTGGCGGTCGTCGGCGATACGATGTTGCTCGCGGGTGAGCCAGCAGAGGAGATTAGCAGGACGATAGTCGAGCAGGTCTGGAATGAGATGATGACAGATACCGACGTGGGATTTGCCTTTGCGGTCGGTGAAAGTCGGTCGTTCGCCGTAGAAAGCAAGAGCCATGAAAATGTGACAAAGTTTGTTGTCGTCAATTTTCGGATAGTCTGAATGCGATTTGCCATTTTTAAGACTCGGCTTTGACGGTGTATGCCGAAGGGACATTTTCATCCCTTTCTCATTTAGAAAATAGCCATCGGGATGTCCCCAACGGACTTTGTTCTTAGAGTGCTCCATCGGCACTTGGTGACAGCCTTGATTGAGAAACCAGAGGCGTGTTGGTTTTGTTTGAATAGGAATCATAGTGCTCGGATCTTTAGTGCAGCGACGTTGCTACAGCTCAAATCCGAGTGCAAAGGTAGGTATAAAAAAAGCACCCCTGAAGAGGGGCGCAATAACTCCGCAGATTCCGCATATATTCCGCAGATTCTCCGCAAATGCTCCGCGGAGACCGCAGAAATTCCGCGTTATTTATTTCATTCTAGCCCGACAAAAATCATCAGGAGAAAGGTTAAATTTGGACTGAAAACGATTAAATACAATGGCTCTTTGAGCGTCTGACGCGTATTGCTGAATGTTGATACAACCGATGCGTTGTAAACGATACAAAGAACGGCAGTAATCGACTTTGGACGCGGCTTGCGCAAGTTCTGCGTCAAGACGTTCACGAATGTTCTCCTCGGAGAAACGGGACGAAATACAGAAGAAATCAGGCGGTATGGATGATGTCTCTTGCTTCGGTTCGTCTGTAGGCACGGATGCAGATGTCGGGCCATAACCGAAGTAATTATGGATAGTACAGTTATTGTTCTGCGTACCGATGTTGATTTGCTGATATTTCTCTTCCATAGTGGTGATTGTATATTTGAGTTGAATGTTTTCGGATGTGAGGCGGGTGTTTTCTTCTCGAAGTTGCACGATTTGTTGGTGGGTGTCGATAAGAAAATCTTCCTCGGAGAAATGTTTCTCCGCAGAGCGGAGGAATTGGTCATATAACAAGACCCCTTCCTCGAAATCCGGATCACGATTATCGAGGATCACATTGCGGCACTGCCGGGCACGGAAACCTTCCGTGCGTTTGAGCATAGCGGCAAGGACGATCATCGTGAGCGGGACTAACTGTTTGTCCCGACTGAGGCTGTCATACGCGAGCACGTCGTACTCCATCTGATCGCCGGAGCACTCGGTGACGAACATATAAGCGGCGATGTAATGGACGGTGTTCATGAGCCGCACGACGGGGATATCGACCGCTACGTTATTATTGAGGAAATGCATCTGCATAGCGTGCAAGCCGTCGATGAGGATCTCATCACCGGGGAAGTCGTTGCAGAGCTCGTATTCAGAGTCTCTATCGCGGTAATATGTGCTATGCGGTATATGGTGCATTTAAGGTGTGAATCTCATTGTCCCAAAATGGGTTGCAAAGGTACTGCATTTTTTTGATATATGCAAGAAAAAAGAGAAAAAAACGCAGCGGGCGCGGCACCGGAGGTACCCCCCCCTAACAAAAAAAACGAGACGGCACCGCAGGTACTTGCCTATCGTCATCCGGGCAGGCGAAGCGAGAGCGAGACGGATGATGATAGAAATCGGCCGCTCAAATAGAGCGACCGGCGATGGGCTAATCTGCCTATGCCCGAGCCATACAACAGCAAAGAAAAAGGAAAAAATGCTCAAAAATTTGCATATATAAAAAATTTGTTGTACCTTCGGCACGCCCCTTCCCCTATGGGGCGGGTTCCCTCCGAAGGTACGTTCGCACTTTCGTGCAAACTACAAGCTTTAACCGCAAAAACACAAATTATGCGAGCATTTTTGATTTTTTTTGCGGCTAAATCTTGCAAAATTGAAAAATTTGTTGTACCTTTGCAGCGGATTTGAGAAATGGGGTCTCATTTATCAAATTTTTCCAAGAATATATTTTATTTTGTTTATGCAATACGATTTACAAAAACTCGAGCGCATGACGCTCGACCAAGTGCGCGAGATTGCGCAAGAGATGGGTCTGAATCCCCGTCGTAGCCAGTCCATCCGCGAGATCAGTTACGCTATTTTGGATGCGCAGGCTGACAAACGTGCAGCTGTGGTGCAGGCTAAGGAAGATGCCCGTGCAGCCGCCGGTCAACCGGCCAAACGCGAGCGTAAGCGTGGCGTGAAGGCTACCGCCAAGAAGATCGAGATCGCTATCGCCAAGAAAGAGATCGGTACGGTAGGTACAGAGAAAGAGCAGATGGCGCAGATGAAGGGAGAGAAGCCTGAGGCTTCGAAGGATGAAAGGGTGAAGGACGCTCCGCTACAGGACGCTGCTAAAGCAGCTACAGGGAAAGAAGAGCCGAAAGTAGAGGAGAAACCGGTAGTAGAAGCACCGAAGAAAAAACGTGGTCGTCCGAAGAAAGCGGAAGTGAAAGAGGACGCTCCGCTACAGGACGCTGCTAAAGCCGCTACAGGAAAGAAGGACGCTCCGCTACAGGACGCTGCTAAAGCAGCTACAGAGAAGGAGGACGCTACGCTACAGGACGCTGCTAAAGCAGCTACAGGGAAAGAGGAACCCGCAGTAGAGCAGCCTACTCTCCCCGATCTGGGCGAGAACGTACTGGCGATGGGTACACTGGAGTGCGCACCGGACGGATACGGCTTCCTGCGTTCGGCGGATTATAACTATTTACCGAGTCCGGACGATGTGTATGTGAGCAAAGACCAGGTACGTCAGTACGGTCTGAAGCCGGGTGACACGGTGGAGTGCACGATTCGCGTGAACCCGCAGCCGGATAAGTTCTTCCCGATGGACAAGGTGATCCGCATCAACGGTCTCGATCCGGAGTTAGCCAAGAAACGTGTGGCGTTCGAGAACCTGACGCCGTTGTTCCCGGATCAGAAGTTCAAGCTCTGCGTGGGCAACCACCACGACAGTCTGAGCGTGCGTATGATCGATCTGTTCTCGCCGATCGGTAAGGGTCAGCGTGGTCTGATCGTTGCCCAGCCGAAGACCGGTAAGACGGTGCTGCTGAAGGAGTTGGCGAATGCGATTTTGAACAACAACCCCGAGGTGTATATGATCGTGCTGCTCATCGACGAGCGTCCGGAAGAGGTGACCGACATGCAACGCAGCGTGAACGCGGAGGTGATTGCCAGCACGTTTGACGAGCCGGCAGATAACCACGTTCGCGTAGCGAACATCGTGCATGAGAAAGCCAAACGCCTCGTGGAGAGCGGTCACGATGTAGTGATATTGCTCGACTCGATCACGCGTCTGGCACGTGCATACAACACCGTTGCTCCGAGTAGCGGTAAGGTACTGTCCGGTGGTGTCGAGGCACAAGCGCTGCACAAGCCCAAACGTTTCTTCGGTGCGGCTCGTAACATCGAGAACGGCGGTTCGTTGACCATCATCGCCACGGCGCTGACCGAGACCGGAAGTAAGATGGACGACCTGATCTTCGAGGAGTTCAAGGGAACAGGTAACATGGAGCTGCAGCTCGACCGCAAGCTCGCTAACAAGCGTATCTTCCCGGCAGTCGATATACCGGCATCGAGCACGCGTCGCGACGACCTGTTGTTGCCGGCTGACGTGCTGAGCCGCATGTGGCAGATCCGTAAGATGCTCAGCGACATGAGCGGGCAGGAAGCGATGGAGAAGCTTAAGGCGTATATGGAGCGCACGGAGGATAACGACGAATTCTTATTAGCGGTCAATGGTGCCCGCTAATGACCGCTGCGCTGTAGGACCGTTACACTGTAAGACCACTTCGTTGTAAGACCGCTTCGCTGTAGGATTTATGAAGATTTTAATTTTAAACGGACCGAATTTGAACCGTTTGGGCACACGGAAGCCGGAGATATATGGTTCAAAGAGCATGGCACAGATTTTGCTGGAGATACAGCAGATGTGGCCGGACGTCCACTTTGTGTACCAACAATCCAATCACGAGGGTGATTTGATTGATTGGATTCAGGACGCGGCGAAGCCGCTACAGGACGGTTCTTCGAACCTACAGGTACAAGGGATAGTCCTCAACGCGGGCGGGTATAGTCACACGAGTGTGGCGCTGCGCGATGCGGTAGAGGAATGCGAGGTGCCGGTGGTGGAGGTACATATAAGCGATATCACGAAGCGGGAGCCGTTCCGGCAGACGAGTCTGCTCACGGACGTGTGCGCGCATAGTATAATAGGAAAAGGTACGGACGGTTATTTAAAAGCCGTGGAGTGGCTTTTAAATAATTGATGATTTTAGATTTAAGATTTTAGATTTTTTATGAGGCGAATATTCTCCATCGTTGCACTGTTAGCGATAACGATTAGTTCATTTGCGGCAGAGGTGACAGGAAAGGTTATTGACGCGGGAACGAAGCAAGCGATTGATTTTGCGAACGTGAGCGTCATGGCCGGTGACCAAGTCATCACGGGCGTGGTGACCGACGAGAAAGGTGAGTTCCGTCTGGAAGTCAAGGACGGCAAGTACACGCTTGCTGTTTCGTTCATGGGCTATACGGATGTGAGAAAAGAACTGACCGTAGCCGGTAAACCGGTGAACGTCGGCCGTATCGCGCTGCGAGAAGACTCCAAGATGCTGCAAGACGTGGAGGTAGTCGGTCAAGGCTCGTCCATGCGTTTTGAGTTGGACAAGAAAGTGTTCACGGTGGATCAGAACATCGCATCTGCCGGTGCGAGTGTGACCGATGTGTTGGAGAATATCCCGTCCGTCGATGTGGATCAGGAAGGTAATATCTCTTTACGTAACAGCGACGATGTGGAGATCTGGATCAACGGCAAGCCTGCGGGTCTGAACAGCGAGAACCGCGCACAGGTGCTGCAACAGATGCCTGCGGGCACGATCGAGAAAATCGAGCTGATCACGAACCCGAGTGCGAAATTCTCTCCCGAAGGAACGTCCGGTATCATCAACCTCGTGATGAAAAAAGACCGTCAGGCGGGTTATTACGGTTCCGTTCAAGCCGGTATCAACTACTCTTTGGCGAAGCCATGGAACGTACCGCCCGGAGCCAATGCGAGCTTCAGCATCAATTTCAATGCCGGCATCGTAGATGGTTATTTCAACCTCGGTTATCGTTATCACGTGAGCAACGGTGGTAGCGAGACGAACCGTTATAACCTGAGTGGCATGGGAAGCGAGAAACTGGACTCGAGTCTTATCATGAGTCACTTGATCCAAGAAGGTCAGCAGAACCACCGCGGCGGTGGTATGTTTGGTCGTGGCGGACTCAATTTCCATGTAGCACAAGGTCACACGATCGGTATCTCCGGTTTTGGTATGGTGAGCGATCCGAAGGTATTCAAGATGAGTAACTCTACCCAACGCACCTACACCTTCTCCGACTATCTGAACAGCGCCAATAACCGCACCTACACGCGTGATCAGTCCGCTACAGGCAGTCACCCGGGCGGTAATGCGACACTCGATTACACCTTCGAGATGGACGATCATAAGTTGTATGTGAGCGGTACGTACAACCACTTCGGTTTTAATATGTACACCGACTACACGCAGACGGAGATCGGCAAGACGACGCTCTATCAGAACCAGAACAGCGAGAGCAAGGATCAGGGCATCGAGATCAAAGCCGACTACGAGTGGAAACCGACGCAGCAGAGTCGTCTGGAAGCCGGATATGACTACACACGCAACTGGAACACCAGTTCGGCCAACGCGTTCAACACCGATGCTGACGGTAATCATCTAAGCGAACTGAATGAGTACTTCGCGCAGTTCGACGGACTCAACCAGAACCACGCGCTTTATATCACGTACGGTAACCGTTTCTGGAATAAGTTATCCATCCAAGTCGGTCTGCGCGGCGAGTACTACATGCGCCATCTGAACTCGTACTACAAAGACGGCACAGGCGCTATCCAAGACTCCTACGCCGGCATGGAGCACAAGAAAGACACGGCGTATTTCCAGATCTACCCGAGTGCGTATATCAGTTATGACTTCGGTAACGGCCATGAGTTACAACTCAACTACACACGCCGCGTTCGTCGTCCGTGGGGACACCAGATCAACCCGCGTATGGACTTTTCCGATAGCACGAACATCAGTTACGGTAACGTGGACTTGCTGCCCTCCTACTCCAATAACCTCGAGTTGAATTACCTCAAGACCTGGGAGCGTCATACGCTGAGTGCCGGTGTGTTCTGGAAGTACAACGAGGGAGCGGTGCAGAACGTCAAGTACATGGACGGCAACGTGATGAAGAACACCTACCTCAACGTCTCAACGCGTCAGGAGTTAGGTGTGGAAGTGGTGGCTAAGAACCGCCTGTTCGGCGAGTTGCTTCAGCTGACGACCAGTGCTAATTTCTATTGGAACAACATCTCCAAGGTGGACGAAGACATCTACCACTTAGGCGACACGATCCCCGTTCATCTGGCGGGACAGAATATCTTCGCGGGTTCGGTGCGTATCAACGCGCAGTTCCTGTTCACGAAGAACTTCAGCGGTCAGCTCACCGGTGCGTACCGTTCACCGCGTGTGGTAGCGCAAGGAACGACGAGTCATAGCTACTCGATCGATATCGGTCTGCGTTATACGCTGCTCAACAAACAGCTCGCGCTGGCGCTTAATGTACGCGATATTTTGGATTCGCGCGCACGGCGTAACACCACCTGGGGTGACGGTTTCTGGCAGTTCAGCGAGAACAGATGGCACAGCCGTAGCATCAGTTTCACAGTCACCTATAACTTCGGTAACCAGCAAGGTCGTCGTCGCGGTCGTCAGGATGGCGACATGAGTGGCGGTAGCGATGACTTCGACGATAGTGGAAACAGTAATACGGACTATTAAAGGTGAATGGTGAATGGTGAAAGGTGAATGGTGAATGGTGAAAGGTTATAGGATCATATTAACCCTTGCGCTTTGTTCCTTGCTCTTTGTTCCGGTAATGGCACAGGAGTCGCAGAACAGGCCGTACGTGGACGATAAACTCTTCCACTTCGGCTTTCAGTTGGGTGTGAACTTCTCCAGTTTCGGTGTGACGGACAGTGAGTTAGAGATCGAGGATCCGATCACGGGCATCAAAGAGATCTATCACTCCCGCGTGAGCAGTGTGCTGCCGGGTTTTCATGTAGGCTTCATCACCGACCTGCGTCTGTGCAAATACCTCAATCTGCGTTTCTGTCCGGGTATGCAGTTCACCAGCCGCACCCTCAGTTACAAGACCGAGAGCGGTAACCCCGTGAAGGGCTCGATGGGCAAAGGAGCATCGGTCGATGTGCTGGCGATGCCGGTTTATCTGCCGCTCTATCTGAAATTCTCCGCGATGCGCGAGGGGAATTACCGTCCGTACGTGATTGCCGGTGGCGGTGCGAGCTTCAATGTGAGTCGTGACCGCGAGAAACCCGTGCTGATGAATCTGATGGACTATTTCGCCGAAGTGGGCTTTGGTGTGGACCTCTATTTCCGGTGGTTTAAGTTCTGTCCGGAGATCACGTACCGCATCGGTTTTGCGAACCAACTCTACCCTGCCGACAAGCGGATGGAGTTAGCCCCGCAAGATGCGTTCTATTCGAACTCCATTTCGCGGCTCACCAATCATAGTATCTGCCTCACGTTTAACTTTGAATAAAATGAAAGACCGCTTCGCTGAAAGACCGCTTTCAGGTCTGACCAAGACCGCTTACGCTGTAAGATCGCTTCGCTGTAAGACGATTGGTCTTTTGTTCTTAGTACTTGGTCTTTCAACTTGTCGCGAGTACCAAGTGAGTGACGATCCGTCGATGCGGTTATCGTTCTCCGTGGACACCCTACGCTTCGATACAGTGTTCAGCGAGCAAGGTAGTGCTACGATGCAACTGAAGGTCTATAACCGCAATAAACAGGCGCTGGTGATTCAAAACGTCTCGCTGGCCAAGGGGGCGGTGTTTAAGGTGAATATCGATGGCGAAGCGGATCTATCCAGACTGCACGACCTCACGATCTACGGCGGGGACAGTATGCAAGTCTTCGTGCGCGTGACGGATTTCGGAAAGGTGGGCGGTAACGATGCCGTGTTGACGGACGATATACTGTCTTTCCATCTGGCCAACGGAGCGAATCAAGACGTAGTCTTGGAAGCCTATGCGCAGAACGCTGTTCGGATTGGACACGTAGGGTGTCAACGCACGGAGATCACCACTCCTTACACCTTCACGGCTGACCTACCGTATATTATCTTCGATACCCTTATCTTCGGCGATGCCGTCACGATCAATGCCGGTGCACGGCTGTTCATGCACCAAGGTGCATGCATAGTGGCCTTAGGTGACCTCACCGCCATCGGTACGCCGGCACAACCGATCATCATCCGCGGTGACCGCTTAGACCGACTCTTCGACTCCGTACCTTACGCCTATGCCGGCGGTAGCTGGAACGGCATCTATCTGCAAGCCGAGAAACCGCAGACCTATCAGCTGGAGTACGTGGACATCCTGTCGGGAAACGTGGGACTGTCGTGCTACAGCGAGGGCACGGACGTGCTGCCGACCCTGCGCATGGACGGTTGCCGTATTCATAACCACACGCTCTACGGGTTGGTTCTCAATCATATCGATGCCCTCGTGACCAACACCGAGATCAGTAACTGCGCGTCGTACTGCGTGTATTGCGACGGCGGTAAGCATGACTTCGTGCACACGACGGTGGCCTCCTATTTCGGCTTCACGAACATCCGCATTCAGTCCGTGAGCAAAGAGAACGTGGCGGCGGTGTATATCAATAACCTCAGCAAGAAAGAACCCACCACCCAAACCTCGTTCTACAACTGCATCATCACCGGCTATCTGTCCGACCAACTGGTGGTCGCTACGCCGCTGGAGAAATACTACCCGGGTGAGTTTGTGGGCAATTATATCAGTCAAGACACGGCGAAGATCTTCGTCAATAACTACTATAAGTACAAGGAATACGTGTATTACGATTTCCGGCTGGACAGTTTGAGTCCGGCGCGGGGTATAGGTGACAGTCTCGTGGCTGTACCTTATGATACAGATCGGAACGGCATTAAGCGCGTGGGAGAAGGAATTAAGCCAGACGCAGGGTGCTATCAATATCAGCCTTGATCTGCGTCCGTAACTCTTCCAGACTATCGAAATGTTTTTCTTCGCGCAAGAAGCGCAGGAAACGAATCTTCAGCACCTGATCATACAGATCTCCCTTGAAGGACGGTATATGGGCCTCGATGAGACCTTGTTGGTCTATATTGACGAACGCCGGGGCATTGTCCATGGTAGGCGTATTGATCTGCGCTACATAGACGCCTGCTTTCGGAATGATCTTAAGCGGATCGAGCGGCGCAATATTCGCCGTCGGGAAACCGAGTGTGCGACCGATGGCTTTGCCGTGCACCACCTGTCCGCGTAAGGTATAAGGGCGTCCTAACAGTTCGTTCGCCATGGCTATGTTACCTTTCTCCAGCGCCGCGCGGATCTCAGTAGAGGACACATGCCATTCACCCTCAATATACTCGCTGAGCGTCAAGACCTCAATGCCACAGGCTTCGCCTGCACGGCGGTAGTCCTGCGGGTGCTTGAGACGGTCAGAACCGAAACGATGGTCGTAGCCCATGAGCAGTGTCGTGACGTCGTGCTGCGTTTTCAGACGCGTCATGAACTGAGCCGCCGTGAGCGGTTGGATCTGCTCAAAAGGCAGTATCAACACTTCGCCATACTTGCTCAGCATGGTGCGGCGCTCCTCTACACTCGTCAACAAATGCGGGATATAATCGGCGTCGAGCACCGCACGCGGGTGCTGCTCAAAGGTGACGATGAGCGGTTCCAGTCCCCGCTCGTTGGCCAACGCACGCAGGTGCTCGAACAAGAACTGGTGCCCGCGATGGACACCGTCAAAAAAACCTATGGTGGCGATGCGGCTCATTCTTCGGAATAATAGCCGTGCTCGATGCCGTATTGGAGTTCGGCATCCTGAATGAGTTGAATCTGTACACCGGTGATAGCGCGGTGGTCTTCCTGCGCGGCCTTGAGCACGTAATTCAACTGCTCGGTCTCATCGACCTCACCGTCCAAGTACTCCATCTCACCGGTCTCTTCATCGATCTCCACGAGTCCCTGTTCCTCCAGGAAATCGTCCATCGCGTCCAAGACGAACAAGATATCGTCCGGCGTCAGGTTACTACGGTCTTCGGCAGGGATCGCTTTGAAGATAAACTGCACTAATTCACGCTCTTCGGGCTCCAAGAGAGCCATCTCAATTGAATTATTTTCCATAATCATTCCAAAAAACGCTGCAAAGATACACATTTTTTTGCATATGTCAAAATATTTTTGTAATTTTGCACCGCAAAATTGTTTGAATATGAGTGAATTTTGGAAACGAACCCTTAGCGGGGCGGTATATGTAGGAGTGGTGATCGGTAGTATTCTGTATCACGAAGTACTCTTTTTGACCTTGTCGATGTGCTTAGCGCTCTTGGCTGTTAGGGAGTATAACACCCTCACCCACCCGCGCTGTCTGATGGACTTGTTCGCGGAGTTGAGTGCGGTCTTCTGCATCTTCCCCTGCACGATCGCGCTGCTGTATCCGCAGCCGTGGAGCCCGTGGATTTTGCTGACGGTCTTATTGCCGATAGCCGTGCTCATTGCCGAGTTATGGAACAAAGAGGAGACTCCGATACAGAACTGGGGACATTTCCTCGTCGGTCAGATGATGATCGCGCTGCCTTTCGCGCTGATGAACGCACTGAATCATATCGATTCATATCTGTTGCTGGCCGTGTTCGTGTTGATCTGGGTCAATGACTCGCTGGCGTACTGCGTAGGCGTGTTGACAGCCAAGAAAATGCCGGGCGGCAATCATAAGATGTTCCCTCGCGTAAGCCCGAAGAAGAGTTGGGAAGGTTTGTTCGGTGGTCTGGCGGCTACCATCGGTGCGGCGTTCATACTGAACCGTTTCGGTTGGTTCGATGCCATCACCAAAGAGGGCTACGAACTGCTGATAGCCGGTGCATTCGCGTTCATCGTCAGTGCTGCCGGTACCTTAGGCGACCTGATGGAGAGCCTGTTCAAACGCTCGATCGGTGTGAAAGACTCCGGTAAGTTCCTTCCTGGTCACGGTGGGGTTTTAGACCGTTTTGACTCGATCCTTTTGGCCGCTCCGCTGGCCTTACTGTTCGTCTTTATGATGATGCAATGCTAAAAGCACTCGTTTCGATATTATCCTATTTGCCGCTCGGCGTACATTATTGGTTTGCGGACTACCTGATCTATCCGCTGATGTACTACGTGGTACGTTACCGTCGGCGGTTGGTAGCGAAGAACCTGCGCCTCTCTTTCCCGGAGAAGACCGATGCAGAGCGTAAGCAGATCGCCCGCGATTTCTATCATCAGTTCTGCTATACGACCGCAGAGACGATATACGGTTACCGTTGTTCGGACGAAGAGATGAAGCAGCGCGTGGTGTTCAAAAACATGGAGGAGACCAACCGCCTTGTGGAAGCAGCCGGCGGAGGACTGTATATGTTGGCGCATTTCGGCAACTGGGAATGGATGGCATCGGTGCAACAATGGAATAGTCCGGGCGTCAAAGAACTGAACGTCTATCGTAAACTCAACAGCGAAGCGATGGACAAGTTGATGCTCGCTATCCGCGCCAAACGCGGCGGTGCATGCGTAGAGAAACAACGTATCCTGCGGGAACTGGTACGCTATCGTGCGGAGAAACAACCCGTGACGGTGGGGCTGCTCAGTGACCAGAAACCCCGTCCGCAAGTGACACGCACCTGGACGACATTCCTTAATCAGGAGACGGGATTCTTGGATGGAGGAGAAGTACTCGGTAAGAAATTCGGTTACCCTGTTTTCTATCTCCACATCATCCGTGTGAAACGGGGCTACTATCTGGCAGAGATGCAGACCATCGCCGCCGATCCGAAGAACACCGCCGAAGGCGAGATCACCGAGAAATATGCTCGTCTGTTAGAGCAAAATATCAAAGAGCAACCGGAACTCTGGCTCTGGACACATAATCGTTGGAAATGGGGAAGACCGCAACAATGAAATGCAGTGTCATTATATTGAATTGGAACGGAGCACAGATGCTCCGGACGTACCTGCCTTCCGTAGTAGCCCATACGACGGACGCGGAGATCATCGTGGCGGATAACGGCAGTACGGACGAGAGTCTGGAGGTATTGCGCAAGAAGTTCCCCTCCGTTCAAACGATCGTACTGGACAAGAACTTCGGTTTTGCGGAGGGATACAACAAAGCGATCGAGCAAGTGGACAGCGAGTACGTGGTGCTGCTCAACTCGGATGTCGAAGTGACAGAGAACTGGTTAGAGCCCCTACTCGATTATATGAACGCACATCCGGACGTAGCGGCCGTGCAACCGAAGATACGCAGTTGGCGCAACAAAGCGCTCTTTGAGCACGCAGGCGCTGCCGGCGGGTATCTGGACAAGCTCGGTTACCCCTACTGCCGCGGAAGACGCTTCGGGAAGGTGGAAGAGGACAAAGGGCAGTACAACACGGTGGTGAACGTCGATTGGACAACCGGCGCATGCATGTGCGTGCGCACGAAAGTATATAAGGAGTTAGGCGGACTGGACGCGGCGTTCTTCGCCCATCAGGAAGAGATCGACCTCTGCTGGCGTATGCGCAACCAAGGATGGATATTGGCCTGTGTACCGCAGAGCATGGTGTATCACTTGGGCGGCGGTGCACTCAGTTATGACAACCCGCGCAAGACTTACCTCAATTTCCGCAACAATCTGCTGATGATCTACAAGAACAGCCGGTGCCGGTGGGGTGTGTTAGGACTTCGATTCTTCCTGGATTATGCCGCTGCATGTATGTTCCTCGTAACCGGCAAGAAAGGCAGCGCGAAAGCAGTTATAGAAGCACGCAGAGATTACCGCAAGATGCGGAAAGATTATAGATTATAGATTATAGATTATAGATGATAGATTATAGATGATAGATGATAGATTATAGATATGGCATTTTTCGGATTATTTAACAGAGAGAAGAAAGAGACACTCGACAAAGGTCTTGAGAAGAGCAAGGAGTCGGTGCTCAGTAAGATAGGTCACGCGATAGCGGGTAAGTCCACTATTGATGATGACGTACTGGACAACCTGGAGGAAGCCCTCATCACGTCGGATGTTGGCGTGGAGACCACCTTACGCATCATCGAGCGCGTGCAAGAACGCGTCAAACGCGATAAATACATCGGTACGGAGGAGTTGAACAAGTTGCTGGTGGACGAGATCTCCCAACTGCTGCAGGAGAACAACGTAGCGGACGTGCCGGATTTTGAGGCTCCGCTGCCCGCCAAGCCCTACGTGGTGATGGTAGTTGGCGTGAACGGCGTGGGTAAGACCACAACTATCGGTAAGTTAGCCCACCAATACAAAGCAGCCGGTAAGAAAGTGTATCTCGGTGCGGCAGACACCTTCCGTGCGGCGGCTGTAGAGCAGCTCTGTATATGGGGTGAACGCGTGGGTGTACCCGTTATCAAACAGCAACAGGGTTCAGACCCCGCCTCGGTAGCATACGACACGCTGCAGAGCGCCAAAGCCAATGACGCGGATGTCGTACTGATCGACACCGCCGGTCGTCTGCATAACAAGATCAACCTCATGAACGAGCTCACGAAGATCAAGAACGTGATGCAGAAAGTGGTGCCCGATGCACCGCACGATGTGTTGCTCGTTTTGGACGGCTCCACCGGACAGAACGCCTTCGAGCAGGCACGCCAGTTCACGGCCGCTACGCAAGTGACGTCCCTCGCTATCACGAAGTTGGATGGCACGGCCAAAGGTGGCGTGGTAATCGGCATCAGCGATCAGTTCAAGATACCTGTGCGTTATATCGGTCTGGGCGAGCAGATGACTGATCTGCAGGTGTTCAATCGCGTAGAGTTTGTCAAATCATTATTAGGAACTATCAATTAATCATATACTATGGAAAAATATCGTATTGAATCCGATTTGTTGGGTGAGCTGCAAGTGCCGGAGAAGGCCTACTACGGCGTACAGACCCAACGCGGTATCGACAACTACAAAGTGTCGAATCTGAAGATGTCCGATTTCCCGGAGTACATCATCGCCATGGCGTACATCAAGTTAGCCGCTGTGGAGGCGAACCATGACTTGGGCGTCATCAACGATGAGATCTACCATGCCATCGCACAGGCGTGTCACGAGATCATCGACGGCAAGATGCACGATCAGTTCCCTACCGACATGGTACAGGGCGGTGCCGGTACAACGGTGAACATGAACGCCAATGAAGTTATCGCCAACCGTGCGCTGGAGATCATGGGTCACCAACGCGGCGAGTATCAGTTCTGTTCGCCGAACGACCACGTCAACTGCGCACAATCAACCAACGATGCCTACCCCTCTGCTTTCCGTTATGCGTTCATCCGCATGAACAAAGGGCTGGTGAGCGAACTACAACTGCTCATCGAGTCGCTTCGTCGTAAGGGCGATGAGTTCAATGACTCGATCAAGATGGGTCGTACGCAGCTGCAAGACGCCGTTCCGATGACGAGCGGACAGGAGTTCCACGCGTTTGCCAACAACCTCGAAGAGGAAGTCGCTAACCTCGACCGTAATATTAAACTGCTTTACGAGATCAATATGGGTGGTACGGCGATTGGTACCGGTCTGAACGCTACGGCAGGATACGCCGAGTTGTGCATCAAGAAAATGTGCGAACTCACAGGCGAACCCTTCTCGCTGGCGAGTGACCTTGTGGAAGCCACCCCGGATACAGGTGCATATGTCAGCTACTCGGCGGCACTCAAACGTCTGGCTGTCAAGTTGAGTAAGACCTGTAATGACCTGCGTCTGATGGCTAGTGGTCCACGTTGCGGTCTGCACGAGATCAACCTGCCGCCAATGGCACCGGGTTCGTCTATTATGCCGGGTAAGGTCAATCCGGTTATCCCGGAGGTAACCAACCAAGTATGCTTCAAAGTGATCGGTAACGACACCGCAGTGACCTTCGCTGCCGAGGCAGGACAGCTGCAGTTGAATGTCATGGAACCGATCATCACCGAGTGTATCTTCGAGTCGATCACCTGGCTGCGCAACGTGATGAAGATCCTCCGCAAGAGATGTATCGACGGCATCACCATCAACCGCGAGCATAACCTTGAGACCGTTAAGCACTCGATAGGTATCGTGACGGCGCTGAACCCGGTTATCGGTTACAAGGCATCGACCAAGATTGCCAAAGAGGCACTGGAGACCGGTAAGAGCGTGTATAACCTCGTCTTGGAGCATGAACTGCTGAGCAAAGAGCAGTTAGACCAACTGCTCGATCCAAAGAACATGCTTGCAGCACACTAAAAAAAAGAGGCGCGTGCCTCTTTTTTTTATCTGCGTCTTCCGCCGCCTCCACCACCGGAAGGAGCTGAACCTCCGCTGCTACGGCCACCGCCGCCGCTGTATGTGCCACCTCCGCTACTGCGACCGCCTCCGCTATAGGTACTTCCGCTGCTACGACCGCCACCGCTATACGTACTTCCGCTGCTGCGGGTGCTACTCGAGCTACTCGTGCGGGAACCGCTGCTATAGGTGCTGCCCGTTGAACGGGTCGAACCGGTTGATCTGGAAGAACTAGCTGTCGTCGTACTCGTAGAGCGCGTGCTACCGGTTGAACGGGTGGTTGTACTTGTGCTGCGCGTTGATGTACCCGTGCTGCGCGTTGATGTACCCGTGCTACGCGTTGTGCTTGCGGTGGTACTGCTTGTAGAGCGTGTGCTACCGGTTGAACGGGTGGTAGTTGCCGTACTGGTCGGTCTGGTTGTCGTCGCCGTTGTTCTAGTCGAACCCGTAGAGCGGGTTGCTGTCGCTGCTGTAGGACTCGCTGTACGTGTCGTGCTACCGAACGTGCTGCGTGTCGTACTACGTGTGGCTTCGCCTGCTACGCGTGCTGTAGCGGTTGTACGGGTTGTACCGCGTATCTCGCGTGCGTTGGTCATGCCGCTGTTACGGCGTGTGAACGAACGATCGGGATAAGCTACGGCGTAGTCCCTACGCGCTACACTCTGATGCATCTCGTGGTATCCGTTACGGGGATGATGTCCGTGGCGGAAAGAGCAGCAGTAGTGGTGGTGATGATAGGCATAGCAGTGATGCCAATACCAGTCATGTGCCCAGCAACTGTGTGCGTACCACCAACCGGGGTAGTATCCCCAGTACCAAGGACTCGTCCAAGCATACCATGCGTCGCTCCAGAACCAATCGTAGATAACAGGTCTGAAAACATATACCGGCTCTATTACGTAGTTCTCACCGTACACATACTCGTCGCCGACTACCTGAACAGAAACCTCGTTGTTCTCGTCTTTCTCGACATATATCGAGGCCACATCTTGGAAGATATCCTTCGCCAGAACCGCTTGTAATACGATCAGACGCTTGTTGCCTTCGCCCGTCTCTACGACACGCAGGTAATCTACTTGTCCGTCGCCGTTCAAGTCTAAGTTACAGAACGCGCTGTCCGGATTGTTGAGCATCGTCTCGAACTCTTCCAGGTTCTTAGCCTCTGCGAACAGTTTAGCTACCACCTTCAGATCGAGTCCTTCCGAGATGTCAGTACTCTTAGCGGAAACCGTTATGGTCTCTTCCGCCCACAACGCCGTCGCCATCAGCATCAGCGTCATCAGAAGTGTAGTTAATTTTTTCATAACAATTTAATTTTAAAGGGTTCACCAAAGATCATTCAAATACCGTGCCAAAGACTATACGAGTTTCAGATCATGGTGCATTTTTTCTTTTTTGGTGCGCATGTAGCGTTCGTTCCAACGGTTCGGTTGGATCTCAATCGGTACGTTCTCCACGATCTCTATACCGTAACTCTCCAAGCCTACCCGCTTGACGGGATTATTGGTCATCAAACGTAGTTTGAGTGCCCCCATCTCGCGAAGTATCTGTGCGCCCACGCCATAGTCACGTTCGTCCGGACGGAAACCTAAATGAATATTCGCCTCCACCGTGTCATCGCCCTGCTCCTGGAGCTTATACGCGCGTATCTTATTCATCAAACCAATCCCGCGACCCTCCTGATTCATATAAACGATGATACCCTTGCCCTCGGCCTCGATCATCTGCATGGCTTTGTTCAACTGCTCGCCGCACTCGCAGCGCTTGGATCCGAAGATATCGCCCGTCATACAACTGGAGTGCACCCGACAGAGGATGGGTTCGTCTTCTTTCCATTCACCTTTGGTCAACACCACATGCTCCAGACCCGTCGTCAGATCACGGAAGGGTGTCAACATAAACTCCCCGTTCTGCGTGGGCAGAAAGACCGTTTCGCCTTTCTCAATAAGGCTATGACCTATAGGCAGAATGCCGTCCTGTAGCGAAGCGTCCTCTGCCCTATCCCCTTTCTCCAGCCGGTAAGCTATCAAGTCTTTGATGGTGATGATCTTGAGGTCAAACTCCTGCGCCACCTGTTGTAACTGCGGCATACGCGCCATCGTGCCGTCCTCATTCATGATTTCAATGAGTGCTGCTGCCGGTTGAAAACCTGCCAAACGTGCCAAGTCCACACCAGCCTCGGTGTGTCCTGCCCGCTGGAGCACACCTCCTGAGCGCGCATAGAGCGGGTTGATATGTCCCGGACGACCAAAAGTCTCCGGTTTAGAGTTCGGGTCAGCCAGCGCCAGGATCGTAGCCGCACGATCGGCTGCCGAGACACCGGTGGTACAGCCCTCGAGCTTATCGACCGTCACCGTGAACGGCGTACCGAGCATCGAGGTGTTGTTCGTCACCTGATGCATCAGATCCAACTGCGCACAGCGTGTCTCCGTGATCGGACAGCACAACACACCACGCCCGTGTTGGAGCATGAAATTGACTTTCTCCGGTGTGATCTTCTCCGCAGCGATGATGAAATCACCTTCGTTCTCGCGATCCTCATCGTCCACTACGATGACGAATTTGCCTTGGCGAAAATCTTCTAAAGCTTCTGATATTGTATTGATTCTCATAATTCTTAATTCGTACGAAGAACCTCTTCGCTTTGATAGTCCATGCTTCGGGGTTAAAGAGCGGCGAATCGGTAGCAGCTTTGTAGGTAAGGAAGATACCCGTCGGCAACAGCACAAACGAACTGAGCCACATGCCTGCCCACACCGGCCACAAGGCCTCACGCGCCATCTTATAACCCGTATTATCGATGATGTAATAGATGATAAACAAAATGACGGAGATCACCACCGGTGCTCCCAGACCGCCCTTGCGGATGATCGTTCCCAGCGGTGCACCAATGAAGAAGAACACCAAGCACGCAAACGCCAGTGTGAACTTACGATGCATCTCTATCGCATGTCGACGGATATACCGGTCGGCATCGTCCAACATAATAGCGTTGTACTCTATCTGATCGCGATAATTGGTTGCCTTCGCCTGCGCTGAACGGATGATCTCCCATAGTTGATCTACCGTCACCGTTGCCCACAGCGAGTCCAAGTCATACGCCTGCTCCTCCTCCGGCGTTAAGGTCTCCGGAATCATAGCCGGCTGATGCGTGTTGTCACGCCCGAAATAACGGTTTTGTATCAGATCCGAACTCTGCTCCGTAAAGCGCGTCTGGGACACCATACGCATCGAGTCAATCGACTCCTGTAACTGAGACAGGTTCTTACTCACATGCTGATCCTGTAACAACGACTCGTCATAGCGGCTGAAATCCGTAGCAAAATCAATCACCACCCGTTTATGAGCAAAGGTCTCACGGCGGTACGGAATACTCTTGGTACTGCCCGTAGCGCGTTGTTGCTTCTTGTCCAGGTTCTCAAACGACTCGCCGTTGATCAGATCCAACATCAGGAACCGCTTGTCAGCACTGGACGTCAGCCGTCCCGTATCCGCCACAGTCACCGTCGCGTTCTCAAAACCGTCGGAGTAGTCGTAGATCATGAGGTTCAGCAAATCGCCCTTACGTGTCTTCTCCCGCACGTAGATATGATAGCCGCTGATCTCATCGTAGAACTCACCCACCGGTATCTGCAATTCCGGACTCTTCTGACGCAACGAGAAGATGAGCGCCCAGAGTTTCATCTGCGATTTGGGCAGCACATTATTGCTAAAGAAGAACGCGCCCACACTCAGCAACGCGATCGCCAAAGCCAAAGGACGCAGGATACGGAACAACGATATACCCGCCGCCTTCATCGCCGTCAACTCGAATTTCTCTGCTAAGTTACCGAACGAGATCAACGAACTGAGCAAGATCGCCAGCGGCAAGGCCAACGGCACTACCGACGCGACGGCATAGATAAAGAACTCTGCCAGGACGCCGATACCGATACCCTTTCCCACCAGATCGTTCACGTGCATCCACATGAACTGCATCAGCAGGATGAAGATACAAATAAAGAAAGTAGCCAAAAAGAGCCCCACAAAATTGCGGAGCAGGTAAATGTCTATTTTCTTTATAAATCTCAAATCTCCAATATCCAATGTCCCTTCAGGGCTCTAGCCCTTCAGGTTCTCTTTCACAAATATCAACGGCAACAGATCCGCTGCGGACTCGAACACATACGTTGCGTCCTCGCCATACAACAATACCTCCATCTTACCGCCATAACGGTGCTCGGTCTCTAACATCACCTGACGACATGCGCCGCAAGGAGAACCGGGTTCTTTGGTAAAATGACCGTCCGTGAAGCAAGCGATCGCCAGTTTGGTCACCGGCTGATCCGGATACTGCGCACCCGCAGCAAACAAAGCCGTACGCTCGGCACACAAACCACTCGGATAAGCGGCATTCTCCTGATTAGCACCACGCATGATGGTTCCGTTGGCCAACAATGCACCTGCGCCCACATGGAATCCGCTGTACGGACAATAACTGTTCTGCGTCTGATCTTTGGCGATCTGAACCACCTTACGCTGTTCGTCCGTTAACTCGTTCCACTGATAGGCCCGCATCTTGGCTGTTAAATTGTACTCTTTCATACTATTGATTTGGTTAAATTTGGCATTTTAAATAAAATCGGCGGCAAAGATACAAAAAAATTTGCATATATGCAAAAAAAATCGTACCTTTGCAGCCGTTTTTGCGAAAATAACAATACGATATATGGAATCTAAGTACAATCCTACTGACATTGAAGCCCGCTGGTACCAATACTGGCTCGACAACAAACTCTTTCATTCGGAACCCGATGGCCGTGAGCCGTTCACTATCGTTATCCCGCCGCCCAACGTAACGGGCGTGCTTCATATGGGTCACGTGCTCAACGAGACCATACAGGATATCCTCGTGCGCCGTGCGCGCTTGGAGGGTAAGAACGCCTGCTGGGTACCGGGCACCGACCATGCGTCGATCGCTACCGAAGCCAAAGTTATCAAGCGCCTCAAAGAGCAAGGTATCAATAAGTCCGACCTCACCCGCGAGCAGTTCCTCAAACATGCATGGGACTGGACAGATGAGCACGGAGGTATCATTCTCAAGCAGCTCCGTAAACTCGGTTGTTCCTGCGATTGGCAGCGTACCGCCTTTACGATGGACGAGACCCGTTCCAAAGCGGTCATTAAGGTATTCTGCGACCTCTATAACAAAGGCCTCATCTACCGTGGTCTCAGAATGGTGAACTGGGACCCCGAGCGCCAGACTGCTCTCTCCGACGAGGAGGTGATCTACCACGACGAGCATAACAAGTTCTACTACCTGCGCTACAAAGTAGCGGAAGAGCCGGGCAAGTACGCCATTGTGGCAACCACCCGTCCGGAGACCATCTTCGGCGATATAGCCGTTTGTATCAACCCCAAGGAAGAGAAAAACCAATGGCTCAAGGGTAAGCATGTGATCGTGCCGGGTGTGGGTCGTGTCATTCCTATCATCGAGGACCGTTACGTAGAGATCGGTTTCGGTACGGGATGCCTCAAAGTGACGCCTGCGCATGACGTGAACGACTATGCCTTAGGTCAAAAATACAACCTCAAGACCATCGATATCTTCACGCCGGATGCCCACCTGAATATGGACACGGTGGAGCCCGAACTGCAGCCTAACGTACGTAAGTACCACGGAATGGATCGTTTCGATTGCCGCAAAGCTATCGTTGAAGACCTGCAGGCGCTCGGCCTCGTGGAGAAGATCGAGGATTATGACAATAAAGTGGGTTACTCGGAGCGTACGAACGTACCTATCGAGCCGCGGTTGTCGCTCCAGTGGTTCGTGAAGATGAAGCACTTCGCGGACATCGCCCTGCCGCCGGTTATGAACGACGACATCGTTTTCTACCCCGCTAAATATAAGAACACCTACCGTAACTGGTTGGAGAACATCAAAGACTGGTGTATCAGCCGCCAACTCTGGTGGGGTCACCGTATTCCGGCATATTACGATGCCGACCTGCTGGCACAAACCGGTCTGGAGAACTATCCGGACGATAAGATCATCGTTTCCGAGACCAAACCGGAAGGCAATTACGTACAGGACGAAGGTGCACTGGATACATGGTTCTCGTCATGGCTTTGGCCGATCAGCCTCTTCGACGGCATCGAGAACCCCGGCAACAAAGAGATCAATTACTACTACCCCACCGCTGACCTCGTAACGGGTCCGGATATCATCTTCTTTTGGGTAGCACGTATGATCATGGCGGGTTACGAGTACGTAGGCAAGATGCCGTTCAAGCATGTCTATTTCACCGGTATCGTACGCGATAAATTAGGTCGTAAGATGTCCAAATCGCTGGGCAACTCACCCGATCCGCTGGATCTGATCGAGCGTTTCGGCGCGGATGGTGTACGTATGGGTATTTTGCTCTCTGCACCGGCCGGCAACGACATCCTCTACGATGATTCGCTCTGCGAGCAGGGACGTAACTTCTGCAACAAGATCTGGAACTGCTTCCGTATGGTGAAGGGTCTGGAAGTAGCGGACATCCCGCAGCCGGAGACCAGCAAGTACGCCATCGACTGGTTTGCTGCCCACCTGGCGCAAACCGAAGCCAATATTGCCGATCTGTTCAGCAAATATCGTTTGTCGGAAGCCCTCATGGAGGTGTACAAACTCTATTGCGACGAGTTCAGCGGTTGGTATCTGGAGATGATCAAACCGGCATATCAGCAACCGATCGACAAGGCCACCTACGAGGCAACGCTCGCGTTCTTCGATCGCCTGCTCCGCGTACTCCATCCGTTCATGCCGTTCATCACGGAGGAGTTATGGCAGAACCTCTACGAGCGCAAAGCCGGCGAGAGTATAATGATCGCTTCGCTCAATGATGGATTGAGCGCTCCGCTCAATGATGAGATTCTCAATGAGGTTGAGACACTCAAGCAGATCATCACGAACATCCGTGCCGTGCGTGCATCGAAGAACATCCCGCAGAAAGAGCGTCTGACCTTGATTAGTCCGGTCGCTTTGAACGCGCTCGTGGATAAACTCGCTAATATAGAGGTAAAGGTGAACGGCGAAGTAAGTGGTAACGCGTCCAAGTTCATTGTCGGCACCACCGAGTTCGCTATTCCGATGGATCAGTTCATCAACGTCGAGGAAGAACTCAAAAAACTCGAGGCGGATCTGGCACACCAGCAAGGATTCCTGCGTGGCGTGATGGCTAAACTGAGCAATGAGCGTTTCGTACAGAACGCCAAACCGGAGATCGTAGAGTTAGAGCGCAAAAAGAAAGCGGACGCCGAAGCCCGCATCGCCGCACTCGAAGAAGCAATAAAAGCATTAAAAGTCTGAAATCTGAATTCTGAATTCTTAGTGCAATAATCGATGATGCTCGTGTTTCCAACGCTTATGTTGGAGCACGAGTTCATTTTTTGTCTGATTCGTACAGAAACAATCCACAAACCGCTCCCATATATAATTGACCGCCATAGACGACGGATGCACCAGATCATCCGCATAAAAACGATAATCACGCAACTCGTCCAAGACGATTTCATAGCTTGGGAAGTAATCGCCTAACTGCTCCACGGCCTGCAGCAAGGTCGCTTTGCTCAACTGGTTCTCATGCAATCCGTCCCGTATATGACGAATAGGCGAGACAGTAAAGAGCCAGTGTTTATCAGGATACTGCGCCAGAATCGGTTGCCATGCAGCCACTATCTCTTCTACCGTCAGACGTCTTCGCGTAAAACAACTCTCCGGCAGTTTATGACAGTTGCCCACAACCGCGCCGTCTTGCTCATACACCCAGGCCGTACCGAAGGTGACAATAACGACCGTTGCCTCTTGGATGGCCTGCTGCATCGTCTCTATTGAGCCACGCACCGCTTGCTCTGCCTCTTCGCGAGATGCCCGCGAGAAAGCACCATGATGCGCCATCGAGTGCCATAAACCCTCGTGTTCGATAAGCTCCGGAACTTCGGTCATTTGTAGCGCTTGTGCAATAGAGAGCGGGTTATAGAGTGTACCGAAAGGATTGCAGGTGACGTTCAGGTAGCGTTGCTGCATCTGTTCGCCTATCTCGTCCGAGAAACACGAACCCAGCATGAGGATTTTATCCTCGTACCCGATCTTCCATGCGGAAGGCGCTATGTCCACGATCGTCTGTAGCTTCATCTTACTCAAAATGCATTACTTTCGCCGGACTGATCTTGGTGATGATCATCGACGGCAACAACAGAATCAGCAGCGAGATGCCGATGGTCAGTATATTCAGCGCCACGATCCATCCCCAGGCAAAAGCTACCGGTACATGATCCACGTAATAAGTGGCCGCCTCGAGGGGCACCAGATGCGTGAAATATTGCAACGTTGCCAGCCCTAAACCGAGTATATTGCCCCACAGCACACCTTTGCCGATCAGCAGCGCGGCTTGCGCGAGGAAGATACGCTGTACGAACCGATTATCTGCACCTAAGGCTTTCAATGTTCCGATCAGTTGGACGCCATCCAGAATCAGGATGATCAGGCCACTTACGATATTGAAGCCTGCCACGAGGAGCATCAGCACGATAATCACAATGACGTTCATATCGAGCAGATCGAGCCAAGCAAAGATAGCAGGATTCTGTTCTCTCAGCGTCTGCACGTAATACACGTGATAACCGTCCTCGTCCAGATGATTGACCGTTGCAAAATAGATCTTATCCGCCACCTCGTCAATCATCGCGATATCGTCCACCAATATCTCCACACCCGAATACACATTCGTTTCCCATCCTTGCAAACGCCGTACGGTCTCCAGAGGGGTCACCACAAACAGTTCATCAAACTGCTCAAATCCGGTGTTATAGATGCCCACTATCTTCAAGCGTCGTGCCCGTACATCGCTCTCGTCCACGAAATACGCGTTCACGCCGTCCCCCACCGACAGCCCCATCTGCTGCGCTGCCATGCGAGAAATCAGCACCTCTTGGGGTGATTGCGGCAGTTGTCCTTCCACAATGTTCTTGGCAAAAAAGTCCCAATACTCCGTTCCTTTCAGTACGATGCCCTGAAAAGCCGTTTCGGTCTTGAGCATTCCGGGTTTGGTGATGAACGGTGCGGCAGACACCACGTGTTCGTACGCCTCCAGACGCGCTAGCAACGAATCCGAAACCGGAATAGGTTGCATGTCGTAGGTGTTGTTGTTATCGAACGAAACCAACTGTATATGTGCCCCGAAACCGGCGACCTGCTGCGTGACGGTTTGCTTGAATCCCACCACAATACAGATGGTCAGGATCATCACCATCACGCCCACGATCATACCCGCCAACGCCACCCGGATAGCCGGTCGTGCATGACGCGCTTCTCCCTCTTGGGAGAAATAAAGTTTCGTTGCTATTTTCAATTCGGCGTTGTTCGGCACGATTTTTGTAGTATATTTTTTAGTTATGAAACAACTTATCTCTTTTCTTTGGATGGCCCTTTTAGCGGGCAGTCTGTGGGCTCAGGAGCCTGTTCGTCCTCAACGTACCCCGGAGGAGGAAGCGCTTAAGCAGACCATGCGTCTGGTGCGCGAGTTAGGCATCCGGGACTCCGTTCGATTTGATACCCTCTATCGCATGCATCTCAAGTACGCGCTCGTTCGTCAGAAAGGGCTGACACGTGCGGAAAACATGCAGCGGATGCAGGCTATCTACAATGAACTCAAGGTCTTGTTGACGCCGGAGGAGTTCGAGCGGTTTATGAATCACCCCGCTGAGCAACCGCGTCGTCCACGTGGAGCAGGCGTGTTAGCGCCAGCCAAACAAGGACCGCCCACGCAGCACCAATCAGCAGACCACAAATGATATCCGTGGGGTAATGTGCCCCGAGGTACATGCGACTATAGCAATTGAGTGCCACCCAAGTCATCAGACCTGCGGTGGCTATTTTATTGCGGTAGAGCAGACTGAACAGCAAGCCCACCGCCATTGTGTTCGCCGCGTGGGAACTGCAGAATCCGTATAATCCACCCGTATATCCGTTCACTATATGCAGCATTCCTTCCAAAGCGGGTTCATGCGTAGGACGCGGCCTGCAGACGATCGGTTTGAGGATGCCGCTGCATAGGTAATCGCTCAGTCCGACTGCTATACCGAAGCCGATGAGGATGAACAGCACGGATTTCCAATTGCGGTAACGATAGATGATCAGTCCCACGAGCAGTACGTACAACGCGATCCATGTGTTCGCTCGGCTGATGACCCACATCACCTGATCCAACCATTCCGCATAATGGCCGTTGATCCAGAGCAATATATCAAAATCCCAACTCATTCGTTCATTAACACGGCGGTATGACACGCCACGATTGCTGCAGTCTCCGTACGCAGCCGTGCTGCACCCAGACTAACCGGTTCATAGCCTTGCGCTAACGCCCATTTAACCTCTTCGGGTGAGAAATCACCTTCGGGGCCGATCAGTACGGTGGTCTTATGCCCGCGCACGATCTTATCTTTGAGTGCCCGCTTATCGTCCGTGGCCTTGTAGCCTTCAATACAATGCGCAATGAACTTATCACCCTCCACCGCCAAGTCCGTCATCTTCGTAAGCGGATGAAGGATCGGGAAACAGGTCTTCAGACTTTGCTTGGCAGCGGATACCACGATCTTCTGCAGTCGGTCTATGTTCACCGTCTTACGCTCCGAGTGCTCGCAGAGCAACAGCGTGATCTCATCGGCTCCCATCTCCACACATTTCTCAATCGACCATTCCGTGCGGTCGATATTCTTGGTGGGTGCGATACAAATATGAATCCATCCCTCGTGTAAGGCCTCAGGTGTCTCGACCGATTCTATACGCACCTCACAATGCTTGCGATGCGGATTGGTCACCACGCAATGATAGAGCTTCCCTACTCCGTCCGTCACAAGCACCTCATCCCCTGCCGTGCGGCGGAGCACCTGCACACAGTGATTGCTCTCCTCTTCGGGGAGAACCGGTTCTATAGCAATATTTGGCGCGTAGAATAAATACATTATAGTTCCGATTCTTTGAGTCGCTCTGCGTTCTCTGCTACTTGCAGCGCATCGATGACTCCTTGTATATCGCCGTCCATGAACGCCGCGAGGTTATAGACGGTATATCCGATACGATGGTCGGTGATACGTCCCTGCGGGTAGTTGTAGGTACGTATCTTCGCACTGCGGTCACCCGTCGAGACCATGGTTTTACGGCGTGCCGCGATGTCGTCGATATATTTCTGGTGCTCCTTATCATAGATCTGCGTACGCAGGCGCGAGAGAGCACGCTCTTTGTTCTTTGGCTGGTCACGCGTCTCCGTACACTCAATCAATATCTCCTGCACCTCACCCGTATTAGGGTTCTTCCAGTTATAACGAAGCCGTACACCCGACTCTACTTTGTTCACGTTCTGTCCGCCTGCACCACCCGAACGGAAGGTCTCCCACTTGATCTCGCCTTCGTTGATATGCACCTCGAACTCATCCGCTTCGGGCAGAACAGCCACGGTTGCCGCCGAGGTATGGACACGTCCTTGCGTCTCCGTCACCGGCACACGCTGCACACGGTGCACACCCGATTCGTATTTGAGCGTACCATAGACGTTCTGACCGGTCACGTTGAAGATGATCTCCTTATAACCGCCGGCTGCACCTTCATTGAACGAAGAAACGGAATATTTGAAGCCCTTGAGTTCGAAATACTTGGTGTACATACGGAACAGATCGCCGGCGAAGATAGCCGCCTCGTCACCACCTGTACCGCCACGGATCTCCATGACGACGTTCTTGCCGTCCTCGGGATCTTGGGGCAGCATCTGCAGCTTCAGTTCTTCCTCTAACTTGGGAATCTGCGGTTCGAGTTCGTCAATCGCCTCTTTGTAATTGATCTCTTTGGCTTCTTTGAGATCCTCGAGTGCCTGGCGGTACTTGCGTGCCACCACGAGCACGCGCTCCAGATCGTGGTACTCCCGATTGAGCCGCACGTACCGCGCCTGATCGGCAATGACTGCCGGGTCGGTGATGAGCAGACTCACCTCATGGAACTTCGCCTCTAATCCGTCTATCTTATCTAAAATATTCATTCTTCAATCTTCAATTGGTAAGCCTGCAGTGTATTCTGCAAAAGGCTTACAATCGTCATCGGACCTACTCCACCCGGCACAGGCGTGATATACGCCGCTTTGGGTGCCACATGCTCGAAGTCCACGTCGCCCACCAAGCGGTATCCGCGTGGTGATGTGGGATCGTCGATTCGGTTGATACCCACATCGATAACCGTTGCGCCTTCGCGCACCATCTCTGCCGTCAGCAGATTCGGACTGCCGGCAGCTACGATGATGATATCAGCCGTCAGGCAGATGGACTTCAGATCACGCGTCTTGGAATGACAGATCGTCACCGTCGCGTCACCCAACGAAGCGGCACTCATGCCCGGCAGACTCAGGTACGGACGCTGCATCAGCAGGATCGCCATCGGTTTGCCGACGATATTCGACCGACCGATCACCACCACATGTTTGCCTTCCGTCTGTATGTTATAGCGCGCCAGCAACTCACGTATACCACGCGGGGTCGCGCTGATGATAGAAGGCAGTCCCTGTACCGTTCGTCCCACGTTCTCCGGCGTCAGACCATCAACATCCTTGCGATGATCGATAGCCGAGAGGATAGTGGTCTCGGATATATGTTCGGGCAGGGGCAGTTGCACGATGAAGCCGTCAATAGACGGGTCGTTATTGAGTTTATGCACCTCTGTGAGCAGGGTCTGCTCGGTGATCTCCGCCGGATAAGCGATCTTCACCGCTTCGATACCCACTTCCGCACAGGCCTTCATCTTGTTGTTCACATACGTCTCACTCGCAGGGTTATTGCCCACGATCACGATGCCTAATTTGGGCACGCGCTTGTCGGCTGCTTTGAGCGCTTCTACCTGCGTACGCAGTTCGCCACGTATCTCCGTAGCTATCTTTTTTCCGTCTAATATCATTGCTGCTCCTCTTTTTCTCGTTTCTTTTCCCACCGCCAGATCTTATAACTCTTCCAGATCTTCTTCCATTCAGACTGCGTGATGTACCATTTATCTTCGCGTCTTGGCGGACGATAGACCGGTCGGGTTTCTATCTGTACCTGATGTCTCATCGAATCCACGTTATACTCCTGCGCGAGGCTGTCCCCCATAAGAATAGCGTCCTGTTCGTCGGCTTTGTGTATTCGCAACTCGTCCACCGTCATCTCTGTGGTCGGGTCATCGTTCGGCATGGCGCGTAACTCAGCGGCGAACATACCAATCAGTTTGTATGCCCCGAAAGCGAGTCCGGCGATCAACACACACAGCAGTCCGTAGTACGCCTGCTTGTCGCGCATACGCAAAGCCCCACCGAGACCTCTGTTCTTCTCGTTGGGACCTGCATAGTGATGGTGGTGATGATGATGTTTCTCACCCCATCCCGGCTGATATGTCTTATCGTCTTTTTCCACTCATCTGTTGCACTTTACGCATCATCTTCGAGGTCTGCTCGAACTGCTTGAGGAAGCGGTTGAGCGCCACGATATCGACACCGGCTCCTTTGGCGATACGGTTCTTACGGCTACCGTTCAGCAGGCTCGGGTTAGCACGTTCCTGCGGCGTCATAGAGTTGATCATCGCTTCGATAGGTTTGAACGCATCATCGCTGACCTCCACACCCTTGAGCGCTTTGTCCATGCCGGGGATCATACCCATCAGTTCCTTCATCGAACCCATTTTCTTGATCTGGTTGAGTTGCCCGATGAAGTCATTGAAATCGAATTGGTTCTTCGCAATCTTCTTGCTGATACGGCGTGCCTCCTGTTCGTCGTACTGCTCTTGCGCACGCTCCACGAGGCTCACCACGTCACCCATACCGAGTATGCGGTCGGCCATACGACTCGGATGGAACACATCGAGCGCTTCCATCTTCTCGCCCGTACCGATGAACTTGATCGGTTTGTTAACCACCGAGCGGATGGAGAGTGCCGCACCGCCGCGGGCATCGCCGTCCAGTTTGGTCAGTACCACACCATCGAAATCCAGACGGTCGTTGAACTCCTTCGCCGTATTGACAGCGTCCTGACCGGTCATGGCATCTACCACGAAGAGGGTCTCGCTCGGTTCGATAGCCTGCTTGATGGCTGCTATCTCCTGCATCATCTGCTCATCGACCGCCAGACGACCGGCTGTATCGACGATCACGACGTCATAACCGTATTTCTTCGCCTCGGCAATCGCATCCTGCGCTTTCTTAACGGGGTTCGACTCGTTCTCACCCGTATAGACCTTGGCGTTGATCTGCTCACCGAGCACACGTAACTGCTCGATAGCCGCCGGACGATACACGTCGCAGGCTACCAGCATCACTTTCTTGTTCTTCTTCGTTTGCAGGAAATTAGCGAGTTTGGAAGCGAAAGTGGTTTTACCCGAACCTTGCAGACCGGCCATCAGGATGACTGCCGGGTTGCCTTTCAGGTTGATCTCCTGCGCTTCACCGCCCATCAAGGCCGCCAACTCATCGTGCGTGATCTTGACCATCAACTGCCCCGGACGGACACTGGTCATCACGTTCTGACCCAGCGCTTTCTCCTTCACCTGGTCGGTGAATTGCTTGGCCGTCTTGTAGTTGACATCCGCCTCCAACAAGGCTTTGCGGATATCCTTCACGGTCTCCGCGATATTGATCTCGGTGATACGGCCTTCACCTTTCAGAATCTTAAAACTTCGTTCTAATCGTTCGCTTAAGTTATCAAACATACTTCACCTAATTTACAATTTGCGTGCAAAGATAATACAAAAATTGCATATATGCAAGTTTTTGAGCAAAAAAAGTCTATAGTTTTAGGCTCAGGCCTGCGAAATAGGTACGTGGGATGGTCGGGCCATAGATATAATTGGCATCGCGGAACTCGCCCTTGTCGATATCGCGCTGGAACTGATCGAGCACGTTCTTGATTCCGCAACTGATCTCCAGGCAGTAGTGCTTGTACAGGTGGATATCGTACGCCAGACGGAAACCGAGGTCCCAGAACGCGGGGGTCTTCTCCAGACGGTCTTGCGGGATATAACCCGCCAAGTGCGGCACGAGCATCGAGCCCGTGGCCTTACCGTTGATAGAGATCGTGAAATCATGCACCGGTTGCACATCGATCAGCACGTAACCGTAGTTATCCGGCGTGTGTTGCATACGCACGTCTGCCGGCACGTCCTGACTCCAAGCCTGCGGCTCCGTATAACGGCTCTGCTGGTAGGTATAACCGATCTGGAGCGTGAAGATCGTGCTGTAATTGACCTTTCCCTCGAGGTTGATACCCCCTACCCACGCTGCCTTGGCGTTCGTGCGGGTGAACAGGATATTGCCCGCCGGGTCTTTGCCGTCCTCACGCAGGAAGAACACGTCCTGCAGATAGGTATAGAAACCTTCGGCTGTCAGGTTCACTTCCCATTTACCGAACTGACGGTACCAATCGACACTCATCGTCGCGCTGTGCGAGTACTCGGGTTTGAGGTTCGGATCCAAACGGATCAGCGACACATTACCGCCCACAGCGGCTACGTGCAGGTCTTCGTCATAGGTCTGCGGCGCGCGATAACCGCTGCTGTAACCGGCACGGAGCACCAGTCCTTCTATCGGCGTATAACGGAAGGTAGCACGCGGATTGACCACCACGTTCTTCAGCATGTTATGCTTCTCCATACGTGCACCGACGAGCACACTCCAGGCCTCTTGTTTCCACTCGTTCTGGGCATAGATTCCCACCACATGCACGTCCTGCGCGATATTGCGGTTATAGCCCACCATGCGGTCGTGCAGACCGTTGTAGGTGTATTCCGCACCGGCCGTCAAGTCGCCTTTCGCACGTCCGCAGGGATAAGAGAAACGGTACTGGAGACCCGTGATAGAGGTCAAGTCCGTACTGCGACCATACGCCGCCGTGTCTCGGCCTGCACCGAAATAACTCTCACGACCGATATGTTGCAGCGCCGAATAGGCCGACACGAAATGTCTGTTGTCCGGCGAGAACCAATCGAACGCCAACTGTCCGGCATCGATATTATGCCGTAACTGCTCGGCTATATCAGCCTGATGGGGCTCGAAATCAAAGCGGTTACCACCCCGACGGAAGTCCGTGGTATGGTGGTACGAAGCGGTGATCTTGCTGTACGCGCTGGTCTTGAAGAACACGCGTGTGCCGGCGGTCGTGGCGCGCAGTTTGGGCACCTCGCTGAAGCCGTCCTTGTCGCGGTCGTACGCACTGCGGGTGCGGTGGCTCGCGAAGATATACGCTCCGATCTTACGGTTCTCGCTCATCACCGACGCGTTGAGGTCGGTATGGATATCGTAGCCTGCATGCTCGTTGACCATGCTCGTGTTGGCGATGTTCACGAAGTTACGCACCGGTTCCTTGGTGATGATGTTCACCACGCCGGCGATCGCGTTCGCGCCGTACATAGCCGAACCGCCACCGCGGATGACCTCGATCCGGTCAATCATTGCCGACGGCACTTGCTCCAGACCATAGACTGACGCCATCGATGAGAACACAGGACGGCTGTCCATCAGAATCTGCGTGTACTGGCCTTGCAGACCGTTAATACGCAGCTCCGTCTTGCCGCAGTTAGAACACGTGTTCTCTACCCGCAGACCCGGTTGAAAATTAAGCACGTCCGCCACGCACGCCACCGCCGTTGTCTCGAACAGCTTCGGCGACAGCACGTTCACTATCGTAGCCGCTTCCTGACGCTTGGTCTCATAGCGGTTCGCCGTCACCACCACGCTGTTGAGCAACTGCGACACCTCATGGATAGCAGCTTTCAACTCCGTGGTCTTATGCTCCTCGATCTTCACCGGCAACTCCAGGTTCTCATACCCCACATACGAAAAGACGATCGTCTGCCTGCCGAGCGGCAGGTTCTTTATAAAGAAGTGACCCGATTCATCGGTCACGGTGCCTATGTTCGTGCCCTTCAGTTGTACGTTAACGAACGGCAGGTGCTCACCTGTTTTCTCATCCAACACGTGCCCCACCAAGTGGGCATCATACTCCTCCTGCGCCCATACCGGCACAGCGCATAATAGCGCCAAAACTAATACCTTTATATATCTTTTCATACCTTTTTTCTTCGAAAAAGCGTGCAAAGGTACTGTTTTTTTACGACATATGCAAATATCTCGTCATTTTTACCTAAAATTGGGTATTGTGCAGGAGAAGAAAAAATAGTAATTTTGCGTTGTGTTTGAAAAAGGAGTATAGACCGAGTATGTATAGACAAACAATCATAGCTATTTCGCTGATTTTATGCGTATTAGGCGCACGCGCAGAGGATAGTATTAAGGTGAGCGCGGCGGATCTGCAGGCGCTTATACAACGCGTGGAGCGGTTGGAGCAAAAAGACAGCCTATCCCAACAAGTTGGGAGTCAAGAGGTGCTTACGAGCACTCCGACAAATGCCGAGAGACAAGAGCCAAGACGTGGACGATTCACGATCGGCGGGTACGGCGAGGTGACGGCCAAGCACTGTTGGTACTCCAATAACTACCTTCGTTACGGCAAGAACCCCGAGAAATACGCGAACGATCATTACGGTGAGTTCGACCTGCCGCATGTGGTGATCTACATGGGTTATGACTTCGGCAAAGGCTGGAGTGTAGGCACGGAGATCGAGTTCGAGCACGGCGGTACGGAATCGGCCATCGAGATAGAGGAAGAAGAAGGCGGTGAGTACGAGCAGGAAGTGGAACGCGGTGGTGAAGTGGCGCTGGAGCAGTTCTGGTTGCAGAAAGCGTTCAACCGCTATGCGATCATCCGCGCGGGCATGCAGGTTATCCCCGTCGGTGGCCTCAATGCTCACCACGAATCGACAGAGTATTTCGGGGTCTATCGTAACGAAGGTGAGTTCACTATTATCCCGAGCACCTGGCACGAGGTGGCGCTCACGTTTATGGGTTCGACGCCCAACGGTTGGCACTACCAGGCGATGTTCCTGCCCGGTCTGGACAGCGACCGCTTCAATCGTAAGAACTGGATCAAACCCGGTGCGGGCAGTCCGTACGAGTTCAAGTTGGCGAACGTCTTCGCCGGTGCAGCACGGGTCGATTACACGGGTGTTCCGGGTTTGCGGCTGAGCCTCAGCGGGTATTGCGGCAATTCATTCCGTAACACACTGAGCAAGACCAACGCCGAACTGGATGCGAGTGCGTACAAAGACGTCAAAGGAACGGTCACGATCAGTGGGTTTGACTTCGCGTACAAGGGACACGGTTTCGTTACCCGCGGTTCGTTCCTATACGGCCATTTGAGCGATGCCGCCGCGATCACGCAGTATAACATCTCCATGCGTAAGGGTTCGGTGAGTAGCAAACAATGGGTGGCATCCGATGCCCTTGCAGCAGGTATTGAAGCGGGCTATGATTTCTTCTCGCTCAATAAGAAATTAGTCGAGAAGAAACAGGCGTTTTATCTCTTCGCGCGGTACGATTACTACGACTCGATGTTCCTGTACGACAACCAACCGACAGATATGTACGCTTGGTGCGGTCGCCATCGGGCGGCAGTGGGCATCAATTACTTCCCCATCAAGCAGATCGGTGTGAAAGCCGAGTTCTCGTACGGGATTTTGAAACAAGGTACGCGCGCGGACGGCACGAAAGGCAAACTCTATAACGACGAACCGCAATTTGCAGTGGGCATCGTTTATGCTGGATTTTATAAATTATAAATAAAAAAATAAGAATTATGAAAAAGAAGATTTTATTTGTTGCGCTGGCTGCCCTGACGTTAGTAGCCTGCGAGAAGAAAGGTGGCACTGATGTCACCACGGACAAAGAAGCGGCGTTACAACAAGCGGTAACGCCTTATGTACATCACACGGTTGTAGCGACCTACAGCGCGATGGCAGATGCCGGAATGGTGCTCTTGGAGCAGACCAACGCTATCCTCGAGAAAGTGGAGAAGAGTGAAGACTACACGGATCTGATGAAGGAGGCGGACGCTTCGTGGCGTCTGATGCGCAAGTACTGGGAGCAGAGTGAGGCTTTCCTCTATGGTCCGGCTTTTCACCACTCTATCGACCCGCATATCGACAGTTGGCCGTTGGATTTCAACCAGATGAATGCGCTGCTCAACGACCCCGTCCGCATGGCGCAGTTGGAAGAGGATGGCGGTCGTTATGTCGGCGATGTGCTCGGCTATGCCCTCAAGGGCTTCCATGCCTGCGAGTTCCTGCTGTTTGAGTCGGTTATGCAAGACGGTCGTGCGGTAGGTACGGGCAAGCCCCATGCCACCAACCTCACCCACGCTGAAGCAGTCTATCTGAATGCTATCGTGGAGGACCTCGTTCAACAGGCCATCCTGCTGGAGTATGCGTGGGCAGGTGAGATCAGCGAGGCTAAGATGGCGCTGCTCGAAGAGGCAGAAATAGAGCCGTTTGAAGATCACTACGGAGAGCAGATGATCAACGCCGGTAAAGCGGGTTCGATCTATGTGAGCTATCAGGATGTAGCCGAAGAGATCATCGCCGGTGCGATCGACATCGCCGGTGAAGTAGCCGACCTGAAGATGGGTAACCCGTATATCAGCAGTACTGCCGAGCAGCGCGATTATATCGAGAGCCCGTACAGCTGTACCTCCACCATCGATTTTGCGGATAACATCCGCTCGATCCAACACGCTTATTGCGGTGCGCAAACCGGTGACTACTCGATCTCCAATTATATCTATCGCCAGGACGCCGAACTCGATGCCGAAGTGCGCAAAGCGATAGAGGATGCGATCGCCGCTATTGAGGCAATTGAGGACTTCGAGAACACCGCGCAGGGTAACCCGAAAGTGAAAGCGGCGATGGAGAAAGTGCAAGCCCTCGAAGGATTATTAGACGATGAAGTATTGCCACTTCTGTCGAAGTGATTGAAGATTGCAAATTTAAAATTTAATATTTTATGAAAAAAGAATTCTTATTGATGGCATTGGCTGCCGTTGCATTGGTAGGCTGTAAGAAAGAGGCGACCACCGATCCGGACACGCCGACGGACAAACCCGATTGGTACTACACCGGTGGTAAGTTAGGTACAACGGAGAACCTCAGTTCCATGACCTTCCGTCAACCGACGCCTGCGACCGAAGAAGCCGGACTCGGAACCTTATTCGCTCAAGGCGACCAGATTGCCGAGAAACCTTTCGTGACCAATGAGACCGGTCGTCAACACGGTTTGGGTCCTGTTTATGTGCGTTCCTCCTGCCAGCATTGTCACCCTAATTACTCGCACGGAACGTCCGTTCCGGCCGGCAAGTACAATGCGAAAGATGTAGGTAACGGAACGCTGCTCGTAGTCATCAACCCTGCCGACCAGAGCTATGTAAAATGGTTAGCCGGTATGCCGCAACTGTTCGGTGCCGACCCCTTCCCCGCTCCGCTGGATCCCGATCAGATCACCGTAGAGTGGAAGACCGCAACCGACGAGCATGGGAATAAGTTCGCCGACGGCGAGGCGTACGAGTTACGCTATCCGGAGGTTCACATGCCTAACACGGCGGTTTATGTGTATAACCAAGGTTACCGCGATCCGGACGGATTGCTCGAGAGCGAGGGATACGAGGTCAAGCTGGAGAACACGATCGGTGTGTATGGTTCCGGTCTGCTCGATGCCATCCCTGACGAAGACATCATCGCTCAGTACGAGAAAGAGGCTAATGACAAGTTACCGAATGGTGAACCGAGACTCAAGAACGGTCTGAACCCGGCTTTCTGGAACGGTGGTTTCCAGACTTCGGGTTACTACAAGAACGATCCGCAGTGGGGCCCCAAACGCTTCACGTACGCCCTCACGCGCGGTCCTATTATGGATGCCGCGGGCGCGAACGCGATCTGGAACATCACCAACGTGACCCGTTCCAACCGCAAGTACCACTATCTGGATCTCGCCGGCACGATCTACGCCGAGTACGCATCCAAGGATCCGGAGGTTCAACAGGCTTTCGGTACCGAGGCTGAGATATACAACTACCTGACGAGCAAAGAACTGCCGGCAGAGATGACCGACGAAGAGTTCACGCAGGTGATGGTTTGGCACCGTGGTCTGGCTGTTCCGGCAGCCCGTAACGTGACCGACGAGAAAGTGCTGAAGGGTAAGGAACTGTTCACGCAGATCGGCTGCGATTACTGCCACCGTCCGACCTGGACAACCGGTTCCGACGAGGTACGTGACCCGAATCATTTCCCTGTTACAGCACAGATGCCGCGTTACCCGAACCAGAAGATCTGGCCGTACACCGATATGGTTCAGCATAAGCTGTGCATGGAGAACGATATCCGTACCGGTTGGTGCCGCACGACGCCGCTGTGGGGACGTGGTTTGCATAGAAAAGCAACCGGTGACGCGTACGAGGCACGTATGCACGATACCCGTGCACGCAATGTCATCGAGGCCATCATGTGGCACGGTTACAGCAACCAATCGGATGCTTATTGGCCGACCCAGCAGTTCTATAAACTGAATAAGGAGGATAGAGATGCAATCGTGGCTTTCATCAATGCTATCTAAGCCCGCGACATTGTTGTTGCACATCGCCCTCGCGACCATCGTCGTGGGGGCTTGTATGACGCATTTCTTCGGGGAACAGGGAGAGATACACTTGCGCGCAGACCAAGCCATTGTTGTGCCGCATTCGCAGATCTCCTTGTTCCTCTGGGACTTTCAGATTGTGAGCGATGAGCAGGGTAATCCCGTTGATTTCATCTCCGAGTTGAGGATGTTGGATCGAGGCGCACAGAGCAAAGGACAGGGACTGATCGTGGACGAGGGCACCGTACGGATGAACAAACCGCTCAAGTACCACGGTTGGCGTTTCTGTCAATCGGATTATGACAGCGACCAAGCGGGCGTGGTGCTGGCCTATAACCACGACCCGTGGGGTATCGGCATCACCTATGCCGGTTATGCGCTGTTGCTACTCGGAATGATTGTGTTCTTCTTCCAACCCCGCACGTATTTCCGTGCGCTCATTAAAAAACAGCACACGTGGCTGATGGTGGGACTCGGTATCGCAGCCGTTGTTCTGGCGGTCGTTATGACAAAGGTCGTTACGCCCAAACCACCTCTGCAACCCGTTCTGCAGACGCCCCTGCTGGGTATCCACGTGTCGGTCATCATGCTGGCATACACGCTCTTTGCGGTTATGATGATCAACGGCATATTGGGTCTCTGCATGCCTGCCAAACGGGAGAACCTGATGCATCTGTCGCAAGTGCTTTTGTATCCCGCGCTCTTCTGCCTCACCGCCGGAATCTTCATCGGCGCCGTGTGGGCGAACATGTCCTGGGGACGGTATTGGGGTTGGGATCCGAAAGAGACCTGGGCACTGATCACCATGCTCGTCTATGCCGCCCTACTCCACTTCCCGTGGCGGAGGCCTGCGGTTTATCATATTCTCTGTGTGATAGCTTTTGCCTTTGTCCTCTTCACTTATTTCGGGGTGTCATACCTGTTGGGAGGACTGCATTCGTACGCAAATTAACATAATAATTCATTCCGTTCTTGCTTATGTCAAAAAAAAGCAGTAATTTTGCAGCCGATTTTGATGCAACGATCATGTACAAGGCTACCGATAAGATTTGCGACCTGATGGCGCACGAAGAAGATGCCATCCAGATCATCAGCCGTTTCGGGTTGGAGATGGGTGTAGGCGAACAGACTATAGAACAGGTCTGCGAGGCGCATGGCGTACATACGCCTACCTTCCTTGCGATCGTCAATTACAAGGTTTTTCATCAACGTGCAATCCCCGAAGAGATCGATATTCCGACGCTGCAGCGCTATCTGCATAACGCCCACGCGTATTTCCTTGATTTCCGTCTGCCAAGATTGCGTCGAGCTCTTATCGAAGCCATCATTCCTGCAGATCCTACCACCAAGATCCCGGGACTCATCCTGCGCTGCTACGATGAGTTTGTGGAGGAGATCCGTACGCATATCGAGCATGAGAACCAAGGCCTCTTCGAGGAGCATGAGCATGACGACGAGCGTATCACCGGCAAGTTGACCGAGATTAAGAATTTGATTATCAAGTACTACCCGAGCGCCAATAATCAATCAGCCATCACTTATCTTTTGATAAGTGTTATGTCCGATCTATGGCACACGGAGCAGGATTTTGCGGACCATTGTGCGATAGAGGATGATATCTTGCGTCCGGCGCTCACCAAAGAGCAGTCGCACAGCCATCGTCGGCACTTGCAGCAGGAGACCGAGGAACTGTCCGACCGCGAGAAAGATGTACTCGTGCAAGTGGTACGTGGTCTGAGCAACAAAGAGATCGCAGACGTGCTCTTTATCTCGACTCACACCGTTATCTCCCATCGCAAGAACATCGCCCGCAAACTCAATATACACTCCACCGCCGGCCTGACCATTTACGCGATTGTCAACAAACTCGTGGATATCAATACACTCGAATAACAAGGAATGAGTAAGGAGGAAAGAGCTAACACATGGACACATCTGGTGCCGCTTATTGCGACACTCGCGATCGCTTGGCCGCTGATGGCGTTAGCCTACCAATCACAAATCACAAATCACAAATCACAAATAATAGGAACAGCCTTGTTCCTATTTGGTATGGTGCTGATGTTCCTCTCCTCTACCCTTTACCACGCCGTTTCTGCCCCTGCACATAAAGCCCGCCTGCGGATCTTCGATCATATATCAATCTACGTCATGATTGCGGGTTCGTACTCGCTCATCTGTCTATCGGTGGTGGGCGGTTGGATCGGACCCTCCTTATTTATTTTCCTGTGGGCGTGCGTGCTCGCGGGCGCGATTGGTAAGTTCATCGCCCTCGGCAAACACCCTAAACTCTCGCTTGCGCTCTACCTGGCCATGGGTTGGGTGGCGCTGCTTATTATCTATCCCATGTGGCTTCATATGCCCCACGCGGCGTTCTTCTGGATCATCGCGGAGGGCGTTTTCTATACGATCGGTTCGTATTTCTTTAACCAAGACGAGGAGCACGCGTATTACCACGCCATCTGGCATGTGTTCATCACGCTCGGCGCCGCGTCTCATACGATTGCTACATGGCTTATCCTAAGTTAATCAACCGCGCTTGGAAAGTGCTGAAAAGTGAAAATATCCTGCGTCTCGGACCGTGGCTGTCCGTGCGGCAGGAGTGTGTAGAACTGCCATCCGGTAAACAGATCCCGACGTGGTATATCATGGAATTTCCCGATTGGATCAACGTCATCGCCATCACCAAGGACGGTAAGATGGTCATGGAAGACCAGTACCGCCATGCCCTCGGTGAGACCCATTACGAGCTCGTGGCCGGTGTGGTTGATCCGGGAGAGACACCGCTACAAGCCGCTCAACGCGAACTGAGCGAAGAGACCGGTTATGAAGGCGGCGAGTGGCAACTGTTCATGACCCTTTCGCCCAACCCCACGAACCATAATAACCTCTCTTATACGTTTCTTGCCACCGGCGTGGAGAAAGTGCGTGACCAGCACTTAGAAGAAACCGAGGACATCCATGTAGACGTCCTCGATCCTTCACAAGTGCTTGAGATGCTCCGCGACGGCGAAATCATTCAAGCCCTTCATGCAGCGCCTCTCTGGCGCTATTTCGCAGATTACCAAGCGGTACCTAACATACGTAAGTAACTCTTGTAACGCCACTGCGCATTCTCCTGAGCAGCCTTGAACAGTTCCTCAGCTTCGTTGGGGAATTGTTTTGCTACAGAAGCGAAACGAACCTCACCCTTCAGGTAATCCTGGAACTTATCCCACTGCGGCTCTTTGGAGTCGAGCGAGAACGGGTTCTTACCTTCTGCCTCGAGCTGCGGGTTGTAACGCCAGAGGTGCCAGTAACCGCACTCAACAGCCTTTGCCTCCTCAGCCTGGGACTTGCCCATACCTGCTTTCAGACCGTGGTTGATACACGGAGCATAAGCGATGATGAGCGACGGTCCGGGATAAGCCTCTGCCTCGCGGATAGCCTTGAGCGTCTGTGCCTGGTCAGCGCCCATAGCGATCTGTGCTACGTAAACATATCCGTACGTGGTAGCAATCATACCGAGGTCTTTCTTACGAACGCGTTTACCCATAGCAGCGAACTTAGCGATAGCGCCGAGCGGCGTTGCCTTGGATGCCTGACCACCGGTGTTGGAGTACACCTCGGTATCGAGCACGAGGATGTTGACATCTTCGCCGGAAGCGATGACGTGGTCGAGTCCGCCGTA
>CACWNR010000015.1 GCA_902762355.1 uncultured Bacteroidales bacterium | reverse complement strand
AACATTTTTGTACAGCTAATAGCCGCTCTTCATAAGGATGTTTCTTATACATATAACAAACCCCAAAAGTTTTGTGTTCAACTTTTGGGGTTCATTACAAATTCGCGGACTTTTCTTTTATGCATTAACTACCAAATGGACACTCGTTCATTTGGTTCCACGTACATCGGGCTCTCCGGTGTGACGTCCCATGCCTCATACCATGCGTTGATCTGCGGGAGTGCACCGTTGACACGCCAGCGACCGAGCGAGTGGGGATCCGACTTCGTGCGTTGGAGAATCTCCTCCGGACGGATATTGCCTGCCCATACATTGGCATATGCCAAGAAGAAACGTTGCTGCGGGGTGAAGCCGTCGCGTGTCTGCAGACGCTCTGCTTCGGGCTTCGCCTCTTCGTTGAGCGTGAACGCCAAGAACGACACTTGCAGACCACCGTGGTCAGCAATGTTCTCGCCGAGTGTGAACGCACCATTGGCATGTACGCCCGGAGCTACCTCGATGCGGTTGAACGCCTCTTCCATCACTTTCGTGCGGGCATCGAATGCCGCTTTGTCTTCCTCGGTCCACCAGTTAACCATGTTACCGTCCTTGTCGAACTGGCAACCCTGATCGTCGAAGCCGTGGGTCATCTCATGACCGATCACCACACCGATAGCGCCGTAGTTGAACGCATCGTCGGCACTCATGTCGAAGAACGGATATTGCAGGATACCGGCCGGGAAACAGATCTCGTTGCTCGACGGATTATAGTACGCATTGACCGTCTGCGGGGTCATGTACCATTTCTTCTTGTCCACCGGTTTACCGAGGTAACTCAGGCTGTAGTCTTGCTCGAACTTCGCCGCACGTTGCAGATTCGCGTAGTAGGTATCTTCGGCGTTGATATCCAACTTGGTGTAGTCACGCCATTCATCCGGATAACCGATCTTAATGGTCATCGCATTCAGTTTCTCCAGCGCCTTATCCTTCGTCTCGCGACTCATCCATGCGAGGTTCTCGATACGGATACCGAGCGCCTTCTGCAGGTTATGCACCAGCGCCAGCATACGTTCTTTGTTCTCCTCCGGGAAGTATTTCTTTACATACATCTGACCTACTGCCTCGCCAAGCGTACCGTTCACGATACCCACGGCGCGTTTCCACAGAGGCCGGGGTTCTTCCGTACCCGACAGCACTTTGCCGTAGAAATCAAAACTCGTCATATAGATCTCGGTTGTCAGATACGATGCCGCGCCTTCGATCACCTGCCATGCAAAGAGCGTCTTCAGATCTTCGAGCGGCTCGTCCTCCAGCATTTTACCTGCTTCCTGCAGATGCGGGATCTGACCGATAGAGAGGCTGTCCAACTCAACACCCAGCGCAGCGAAATATACCTTCCAATCCACCTGCGGAACGAGGTCTTGCAGCTCGTCAATACTCATCTTGTTGTAGTTGCGAATCGGGTCGCGCAACTCCACATTGCTGTACGCTGCCTTCGCCAGACGGGTCTCCATACGCAATACCGTCTGTGCCTTGTCTGCTGCGTTCTCAAATCCGAAAAGACCGAACATTTTCTCTACGTACTTCACATACGCGTCGCGTATCGAGCGCGTGTGCTCGTCTTCATCTATATAATACTCTTTCTCGCCCAACGAGAAACCGGCTTGGTACTCGTTGAGGATGTTCATCGAACTGTTCATCGCATCCGCATCAACGTACATCGCCCAGAGCTGGAAATCCATTGCTGCACCCAGTACCTTGGACAGCTCGTCGCGAGATGCAATACCTTCAATCTCCGCCAGCGTCTTCTGTACGGGTTCGATACCTTCTTTATCCCGACGCGCGGTGTCCATCGCCATATTATACATGTCGCCGATCTTCTGCTCGATCGAACCCTGCAAATGGTTCTTTGCGGCGATGTCCTGAATAAGACCGTTCACCTGCTCCAGGTTCTGCAATCCGAGTTTGTCGAACGAACCGAAACGGCTGTATTCCGGGGTCAAAGGATTGTTCGCCATCCATCCGCCACAGGCGAATTGATAGAAGTCATTCTGAGGTACGGCGGTGGTGTCTAAATTAGCCAGGTCGATACCCGTCGTTTGTTGTTTAGTTGTGCATGCTGTTGTCATAAGCGCTAACGCTGCCAGCGTAAAAATTAGTTTTCTCATATAAAACGATTGTTAATTGATGTAAAATCGACTGCAAAATTACAAAAAATCTTGCACATATCAAAATATTTTTGTAATTTTGCACCGCAAAATTGTTTTTTATTATGATACTTGACAAATTAGAGAATGCTGATTGGTACTACGACAGTGTACCCGGCTTGAAAGAATTCATGCAATTCTACAATGACAATGATTTAGAGGAACTTCCGGCATGTAAGATTTTCTTGGACGGCAAAGACCTCTTCGTGAACATTCTTGATTTCAAGGGCAAAGAGGAGTCCAAATGCCGTATGGAGGCGCACAAGGACTATCTGGATATCCAGATTCCGCTGGGTGACGATGAGATCATGGGGTGGAAGGCACAAGTCGATTGCCAGGAGGTGACCCAGGAATATGACGAAGGCAAGGATGTCGAGTTCTATGGCGACAAAGCGACCGCTAAGTTCACCGTTCCTGCCGGCCATTTTGCTGTCTTCTTCCCTTCCGATGCCCACCAACCGGGTATCGCGCCGGGCAAGGAGTACCGGAAGTTAATTGTTAAGGCTAAAGTTAACAATTAAATCAAAAATCAAAAATCGAAAATCGAAAATTTTACATACCATGGCAACAAAAAAAGCAACCGCTCCGAAGCATCTGAAGATCGTGGAGCGTGATCCGTATCTGCAACCGTACGAGGGTGCCCTTCAGGCACGCGCTGACTATGCGCGCAATAAAGAAGCGGAGATCACAGGCGGACAACCGCTCAGCGACTGGGCAACCGGTTATCTCTATTTCGGTCTGCATCATACCGACAAAGGGTGGGTACTCCGCGAGTGGGCACCGAACGCCACCGCTATCTATATCAAAGGCGATTTCAATAACTGGAGCAAAGATGAGGCTTATCGTCTGCAACCCGTAGGCAACGGCGTATGGGAAGCTAAACTGCCGGAGAAAGCGATGCAGCACGGACAGATGTACAAGCTGCTCGTAGAGTGGAACGGCGGTTACGGAGAGCGTATCCCGTCCTACGTACGCCGCGTGGTGCAGGATGAGCAGACCAAGATCTTCTCTGCGCAGGTGTGGAACGAGCCTGAATATCAGTGGAAGAATAGAAATCACAAATCAAAAATCACAAATCAAAAATCGCGCGAAGCGCTCTATATCTACGAGTGTCATATCGGTATGTCGTCCGAGCAGGAGAAAGTCAACTCCTACGAGGAGTTCCGCCGCGATGTGTTGCCGCGTATTGACAAACTTGGCTATAACTGCATCCAGATCATGGCCATCCAGGAGCACCCGTACTACGGATCCTTCGGTTACCATGTATCGAATTTCTTTGCGGCATCCAGTCGTTTCGGTACGCCGAACGAGCTCAAAGCGCTCATTGATGACGCCCACGGACGCGGCATGCACGTGATCATGGATCTTGTGCACAGCCACGCTGTCAAGAACGAACTCGAGGGACTCGGTAATTTCGACGGTACGCCGTATCAGTATTTCCACGACGGCGCTCGCCGTGAGCACCCGGCGTGGGATTCGCTCTGCTTCAACTACGGCAAGAACGAAGTGCTCCATTTCCTGCTTTCCAACTGTAAGTTCTGGCTCGATGAATATGACTTCGACGGCTATCGTTTCGATGGTGTCACCTCGATGATCTACCGCAGCCACGGTCTGGGCGAAGACTTCAACGGCTATCCTTCGTACTTCAACGGCAACGAAGACGGCGATGCGCTGATGTACCTCACCTTGGCTAACAAAGTAATCCACCAAGTAAAACCCGAGGCCATTACCATCGCCGAAGAGATGTCCGGAATGCCGGGACTTGCTGCGGCTATCGAAGATGGCGGTGTCGGTTTCGATTATCGTCTGGCCATGGGTATCCCTGATTTCTGGATCAAGTATATCAAAGAAGTCAAGGACGAAGACTGGAAAGCCGGACATATCCTCTTTGAGATGACCAACCGCCGTGAGGACGAGAAGACCATCTCTTACGCCGAGAGCCATGACCAGGCATTGGTGGGCGACAAGACCATCATCTTCCGTCTTGTCGATGCCGACATGTATTGGCATTTCGAGCATGGTCATTCGACCTATATGGCCGACCGTGGTATAGCGCTGCATAAGATGATCCGACTCGTGACGGCATCCACCATCAATGGGGGCTACCTCAACTTCATGGGCAATGAGTTCGGTCATCCGGAATGGATCGATTTCCCGCGCGAGGGCAACGGTTGGAGCTATAAATATGCGCGCCGTCAGTGGAGCCTCGTCGATAACCCCAACTATTTCTTCGCCGACCTCAACCGCTTCGATGAGAAGATGATTCACCTGCTCAAGCAGCATATCCTCATCCAGAACCCGACCGCCGAGGAGAAGAAATACAACGTCGGCAAACACCTACCGTGGGTAATGAAATGGTGGGACAACGAGGGTGACCAAGTGGTGGCATACTCCCGCAACGACCTGCTGTTTATCTTTAACTGGAACGGCCAGAAATCATTTGCTGACTATGGCATGTTGGTACCGGAAGGCAAGTACAAAGTGGTGCTGAATACGGACGCCAAAGAGTTCGCAGGTTTCGGCCTGAGCGACGACTCTGTAGAGCACTTCACCGAGCATGATAACCTTTATGCCAAGGACGGGAAGGGTTGGCTCAAGATGTACTTGCCGGCTCGGAGCGCGGTTGTCCTCAAAAAATCGTAAATCAAAAATCAAAAATCAAAAATCACAAATCACAAATAAAGAATGCGAGTAATTATTGAACCTTCGTATGACCTGCTTAGTCAGTGGGCTGCGAATTACGTAGCAAAACGTATCAATGAGTTTGATCCCAAGGAGAGCAAACCCTTTGTGTTGGGTCTGCCGACCGGCTCTTCGCCCCTGGGTATGTACAAAGCACTCATTAAACGGAATAAAGCCGGCAAAGTGTCTTTCCGCAATGTCGTAACCTTCAATATGGATGAGTACGTCAACCTGCCGGAAGATCATCCCGAGAGCTACCACTCCTTCATGTGGAATAATTTCTTCTCTCACATCGACATCCGCAAGGAGAATGTGAATATCCTCAACGGTAACGCCGATGACCTCGCTGCTGAGTGCGCTCGTTATGAGGAGAAGATCCGCAATATCGGTGGCATTCACCTGTTCTTGGGCGGTATTGGCCCCGACGGACATATCGCCTTCAACGAACCCGGTTCGTCCCTTACCAGCCGTACGCGTAAGAAAGAGTTGACTACCGACACCATCATCGCCAACAGCCGTTTCTTCGATAATGACGTGAACAAAGTGCCCAAGACTGCCCTCACTGTCGGTGTAGGAACCGTCATGGATGCCAAAGAGGTACTTATCATGGTGAACGGACATAACAAAGCTCGTGCACTGCAGCACGCCATCGAGGAGCCGATCAGCCATATGTGGACCGTCTCCATGCTCCAGATGCACCAGCACGGAATCATCGTTTGCGACGAGGCAGCGTGTGAGGAACTCAAACTGGGTACCTTCAAGTATTTCAAGGATATTGAGAAGAATAACTTAGATCCGAAAACATTGTTATAATGCTGGAGATTTATAATTCATTAACTCGACTCAAAGAGACCTTCAAACCCCTACACGAGGGACACGTAGGCATGTATGTCTGCGGACCTACCGTCTATGGCGATGCCCATCTCGGACATGCAAGACCGGCCATCACCTTCGATCTGCTGTACCGCTATCTGCAATACCTCGGTTATAAGGTGCGCTATGTGCGCAACATCACCGACGTAGGCCACCTCGAGCATGATGCCGACGAAGGCGAAGATAAGATAGCTAAGAAAGCACGACTTGAGCAACTCGAGCCGATGGAAGTGGTGCAGTTCTATACCAACCGCTACCATCGTGACATGGCGGCATTGAACGTCTTGCCTCCGTCCATCGAACCGCACGCATCGGGACATATCATCGAGCAGATCGCCTTCGTGCAGAAGATCCTCGACCGCGGCTACGCCTACGTCTCCAACGGTTCCGTGTATATGGACGTGGAGAAATACGCCAAGGACTATCCGTATGGTAAGCTCTCCGGACGCAACCTCAACGATATCGTCACCGAGACCCGCGAGTTAGACGGTCAGGACGAGAAGAAGCACTCCTACGATTTCGCCCTCTGGAAGAAAGCCGCACCCGAACATATCATGCATTGGCCGAGTCCGTGGAGCGAAGGTTTCCCCGGATGGCACATGGAGTGCTCCACGATGGGCACCAAATACCTCGGTGAGCAGTTTGATATCCACGGTGGCGGACTCGATCTCATCTTCCCGCACCATGAGGCGGAGATAGCGCAGTCTTGCGCCGCACTCGGTCATGAGACTGTCCACTACTGGATGCATAACAACATGATCACCATCGCCGGCAAGAAGATGGGTAAGAGTTATAATAACTTCATCACCCTCGAGCAGTTCTTCAAGGGCGACCACCCGCTTTTGTCGAAACCTTTCGGCCCGATGGTCATCCGTTTCTTCATCCTCCAGGCGCACTACCGTTCGACGGTGGACTTCTCTTCCGAAGCCCTCGAAGCCGCCGAGAAAGGTCTGCAGCGTATGCAAGAAGCCTACGCCCGTCTACAGAAGATACAACCTGCAGGAGAAACATCCGCCACGCTTGGCGGATCGATAGCCGCTCTGCGTCAGCGTTGCCAAGAGGCGATGGATGACGACCTCAATACGCCGTTTGTCATTGCGGCCTTGTTTGACAGCACGCGTGCTATCAACACTGTCTTTGACGGCAAGGGCACCATCAGCGAAGCGGATCTCAAAGAACTAAAGGATGTGTGGCAGACCTTCGCCATCGACATTCTCGGTCTGCGTCTTGAAGAGCAGGGCGGCGATGCCGGCAAGCAGAAAGCCTTCAACGGCGCTATCGATCTGCTCCTCGGTATCCGTCTCCAAGCCAAGCAGAACAAAGACTGGGCTACCAGCGATAAGATCCGTAACGAGTTGACCGCACTCGGTTTCCAAATCAAAGATACCAAGGATGGCTTTGAGTGGTCTATCTAACAGGCCGAAGGCCGGTCTAACAACGAAGTGGTCTTACAGGCTGCTGGCAGCCGGTCTTACAGTGTTAACGGTCTTCTTCCTCGGCTGCGGCTCTCCAACGCCGCAGGCTGAGGAAGAAATAGTCGAAGACAGCCTTGTTTGGTATCCCGGGCGGACCTTCAATTACAAACTCAAATTCAACGACCTGCAGGTCAAGCAACATGCCGTGGCCTCTGCAATCGGTTTGCCGCATCCGCCCAAAGACCGAGCCGATGCGGCTTCGATGCGCAAGAGTCTCGTGGAGATCACGACGAACGAGAACTATATCGTGGACAGTCTGACGCATTCCGTGCCCTACCTCATCCCTGCGGCGAAGCGCGAGTTGGACGCTATCGGAGCAGAGTGGGCAGATATCTTACAACGCAATGGACTGCCGCATTATCGCTTCTATGTGACCTCGGTGCTCCGTACGCAAGAGGATATCAAGTACCTGCAGCGAAGCGGTAATATCAACTCTGTCACGCAGTCTTGTCACTGTTACGGCACCACCTTCGACCTCGCGTACATGCGTTATGATAAGGTAACGCGCACGCATATGTACATGCACGAAGATAATCTCAAGTTGGTCTTGGGACAAGTGCTACTGAACCATCAGCGAGCAGGGAAAATCTATGTAAAATACGAATGGAAACAGAGTTGTTTCCACATCACCGTCAGACAATAAAACGTCCTTTGAGGCGTTTTTTTTATCCTCTAAACGCTAAACTTTAAACGCTAAACTGAAAAATCACTGATTTTTCTTGCATATGTCAAATATTTTATGTAACTTTGCCGCGCAAAGTTGATAAATCTATGAAAAAGTACTTACTTATCGCATTGACGCTGCTGATGGCGGTGGGGATGCAGGCAGAGACAGTGAGCTTCACTGCCAGCGAGTTGAATAACGCGAGCACGAGCGCTACTAAAAACGGTGTCACCATCGTTCTGGCGCAAGGCACGGGCGCGAAGGCTCCGAGTTATAACACGCAGTATAGTGCGTTGCAGGCCGTGTCTGGTAACACGATGAGCGTGAGTGCCCCGACTGGGATGTTGCTGACGCAGGTGGAGTTCACGATGTATAACAGCCTTATGGCAGGTAACCTCAACAATGCCACCTGGAGCACCGGCTCGAAGAGTGTGAACGATGTGAAAGTGACGTGGACAGGCGAGGCGGAGAGTCTTGAGGTAACCTTCACGGGTACCGTAGGATTTGTGTCGTTTGCTGTCAACTATAAAGAGCCGGCTATCGATTGGACGAGCACCTATAACGATACCACGACGCTCAACATCGCCAATTGGGTGACGGCATGGAATGACGAAAACCCGTTTGAGCCGTGGCCGAACGGATATGTAGATTCCGTGCGCTTTAACATCGACGACAAATCTGTGTTCGCATGGAAAGAGACGGAAGATTCGCGCGATAAAATCAGGATGAATTCCAATAACCTCGAATTATCGGAGAACAGTACGTTGGTTATTACCGCGCCGTATAAGATGCATAAGGTGGTACTGACCTTCAATGATGTCAGTACCAGTAATCCGGCAACGAGGTGGATGGATCGTTCTACCTGTTCCTCGGGTGAGATGGAAGCTGTGGATTCCAAAACGGTTATTTGGACCGGAAGTGCGGCAGAGTTGACTTTCCTCGGCGGTCACTATTTCGGACTCAGACTGATGGAACTTACCATTATCTCCGACACGACGGCTAACACCTGCTCGGTGACGTTCTTGGGTTGGGACGGCCAACCGGTAGGTGCACCGCAGACGGTGGCTATAGGAGGCAACGCTGTTGCGCCGACAGGCATGTCAGGCGAACACAGTTGTATGGTCTTCACCGGCTGGGACAAGGAGTTCACGAACGTGCATAACGACATAAAGGTTCAGTCTTTGTGGGAGTTGGATAATAACTGCGTGCCGGAAGGGTACGTGAAAGTAGTCTTTGTTGATTTCGCCGGTAAACAGATCGATGATCCGCAATTCGTTCTTATTGGCGGTAACGCAGTAGCCCCGGATACTCCGCAGTTGCCCGGGCATACCTTTGCTGGTTGGGATCATGCGTTGACGAATCTCACACAAAGTGTGACTATCAAACCGACCTATACCTTCAATCCCAACTCGCCCGATATCATGACGGTAAGTCAATGGTGCTCCTTCAAGGAAACCGATGAGTTCATAAAGGCACCTCAAGGTGAGACCTATTATGCCGTTAAGGGTTTGGTTCATGCGTTGCTGGGCAGTACAGTGGAGACCGGCGGTACATTGTCGTTCCGCGTGACGGATACCGGCGAGTGGGATGACTGTAACGTGGAAGCATACCATATGTTAGGCGTTGATCGCGAGCCGTTCTACAGCATTGCACAACTGAGCAAAGGGGATACGGTTATCGTATTAGGAACGTATGTAGAAGGCACATGGGTTTCGGGTTATGATAGTCATGAAGAAACAGGTCTCACGGACGGTTATACGCCGTATATCGGTCACGTGAACCCGGATGACGATATCATCTATGTGCCGCTGCAACGAGCAGATGTACTCTATGACTTCAGCGGTAACGGTCTGAAGCAGATGGTAAGGGTAGAGCACTCGAATGGAGGACCCTATTATAACTATGAGATGCAACAAATGGTGTCCGATTGGACGACTTCGTATATTTTGACCAAAGATGTAACGGAGCAATTCCGTATTCAAGAAGAACTCGCCACTTTCACATATACAGCTTCCGAGAGCCTGGGTAGTTCGATAGCTTATTTCGAACACCTGAATGCGGACAACAAACCGGAGATCAGTACGTTCGACAAAGAACTAATGATGAGTAACGCCGGCAGCTACGTGTTCCCTCAAAAGAACGCCTTGGCTGTAACCAATATGGATATCAACAGCGACGGTCGGAAGGATTACTTGGTACTTGACCAATCGATCCCCCTGACGAATAGAATTAGTGCCGAATACGGCGCTATCGCTTATCAGTTAGCGGACGGTTCGTTCCAAGAGCAACGGATGCAAGTGTTCACATGGGATGAGTTCGTAGCGCAGATGACGCCGGAGGAGTTAGATCAGTACAACAACCCGCAAGCATACTCGCTGGGCGAAGTGTCACGTTATACCTATCCGGTTACTTTAGGTGCCGTTTGTCTGGCTCGTACTCCGAGACGCAATGCTCCGGAAGTGAAGAAGGCACCTGGTTTGGGAACACTGATAGGTGCTCCGACTAAGGTCATTGACCTCAACAAAGACGATCTGATGGATCTGATTGACGAGAAATCCGGTATCATCTATACTAATATGGATAATGGTAAGTGGGTTTGGACAACGACCAACGGAGCGGTTGTGCCAGCAGACCTCAACAACGACGGTGTGATGGACTTCGTCTTCCCGGGAGAGCGATTGTACACCGTTATCTACGATAAAACAACGAAGAACTTCGTCCGGACTTTGCTCTATCAGAATGCCGCTTCCGATGATATCGTCTACTGCTATGACTTCGATAAAGATGGCGACGTGGATATATTAGCTACTTTCACAGCAGAGAATAATACAACCGGCTATGCGTACACCTGCTTCTTTACCAATAACGGACAAGGAGTCTTCTCGCAGCAACAAGATCAGAACTACGGTGCAAATAAGCTTGCGTTCATGGCGCTTCAAGATTTGGATGGTGATGGTTATTACGACCTGCTGGCCTACAATCCGACAAGCAACGATAAATACAACCTTGTTTGGTTGAAAGGTCAAAGCGGTTTGCACTTCGACACTACGCCGCAGGTTCTGGCTACCGATATTATCACGCGTCAGACCTATTGGGATAGTTCCAAAGAACCCTTCACGTCTTATCCCGTTAGTGCCGAAGACCTCGACGGCGACGGTAAGATGGAGATCTGGGTGTCCAATAATGGAAGTCAGACCACCAAGTTATATACCATCGAAGGTGCTGTTGCTAATGTTCGTCCGAGCGCACCTGCGCAACCGACACTCAGTTATAGCAATGGTCTGTTGACCATCACATGGGGCAATGGCGCAGATGATAAGACTGCTGTTAATGACCTCACTTACGCGCTGCGGATCGGTACTACTCCGGGTGGAAACGATATCCTTGCTGCGCACGCTAATGCAGATGGTACGAGACGTAACTTCCTCGATGGCAACATGGGCAAGGAGCATACTTATACCATCGATTTGAGTTCGTATAGTCCCGCTACTATCTACGTGGCTGTACAAGCGATTGATGCGCAGCATTTCGGTTCTGCATGGTCGCAAGAGGCAACAGCCGTTCATGATATCGTACCGGTAGAGTTCACACTCGACAAAACGACTATCGCGATCAACGAGAAAGCCGTTCTGACCTATACGACACTTCCGGAAGGTTATACGCACCAATGGACAGTACAAGACGGTTCGTACGAAGTAAGCACGGAGTCGGCTGCTAAGCTCCTTCTGTCCTTCACTTCCGGCGGTACGAAGACTATCACTCATACCGTGACAACGCCGAACAGCGGTACGCTGAGTGCCAGCGCAACGATCGTTGTGCTGCCTGCCGGTTTAGGCGAACCGATCCAACTCACGGAAGACCAAAAACTTACCATCTCCACGCCGATGGGTGACTTTAACAACGACGGTCGCATGGACGGCGTGCTGCCTTCCGATTATTACAGCGGATCCTATTATGCCATAACCGTACAAGAAGGAGTGAATAACGCTAACCTCTTTGCGAAAGCAGCGGGTCTTTGGAATACCAATATCATAACCGAAGGTTATCTTATTAATTCATACTATTTGTTCAACGATATTTTCTGGTACGATTGGAACAAAGACGGCCATATGGATATGTTGTTCCGTGAGTATTACCATCACAATACAAGTACCTATTACAGCTATGGGTACTTGCCGTACGATGCAGTGAATAATAGTTTGTCCGTGCGCGTGAATGATCCGGAGTTGGAGAGTTTCTTTGCGCAAAGACTGCAAGAGTATGCGCCGTTCAATGACTTCCAATACGTGCTGACGGATCTTGATAATAACGGTTATCTCGATTCCGTGGCATGTGTTAGCAATCCGGCTGAAGGTGAAGATGCTTCGGGTATATATGCTTGGTATAAAGAGGCGGACAATGTGATTGCTGAAGGATTCCTGCTCCCGAAAGCAAACGGCTGTTACCTCAGAGACTGTTACCTCACGCCGAATGACCACTATCTGTGGATCAGCAGTACGCTTTACCCGATTGTAACGCAAGCCGATGTACGTCCGGCTGCACCGACCAATGTACAGGCTTCGATGACCAACGAAGGTTTGCTTATCACATGGACGGCGGCGGTTGATGACCATACGCCGGCGGCAAATATGCGTTATAACCTGAGTGTGAAACAGCAAGGAGCGACCACCTATCTCATCAGCCCGCAGAACGGCGGCAATGATAACACAGCCTTCATTCCGGATTATGACTATGCGGAAGGCACGAGTTATCTGATTCCGACCTCCGATCTTTCTAACGGTAACTACGAGATAGCCATTCAGGCGCTCGACCGCCAGAATAAACTGTCTGTCTTCTCGCAGACCATCATCGCGAATGTGGTACGCAACCCGATTGAGGTGCCGTCCTTCGCTTGCGCGGATGAAGAGGTGCTCGTTTCCTATCGTGGGGCAGAGACCTCGGGTACGCCGGCATGGACTTTCGACGGCGGTATGGCGGAAGGCTATGGTTTCGGACCGTATAATGTGACCTGGAGAACCGGCGGTGTGAAGACTATCACGCTCACGGTTAATGGTCAGACATACTCGCAGACGATCACCATTGACGATCCGAAGGCCTTGGAGGTATCGCTGCCGACCGTGCTCTACGAAGAGACGCCAGCTTCGGCTTCTGTGCCCGACGGTATCGAATATGCATGGTACGTATCTATTGATGGCGGTGAACTTTGTCGCATAGACCAATACGGAGTTGTATTGCCTTCAACCAGCGTCTTTGTCTCCTATGACTATCGCCTGAGCGCAAGCGGACTGAATGTAACGGCGCACTATAAGAGCAACTATTCCGAAAAGACCTTAGTCGGACATCAGGTAGTGCTCTATCTGCTTGTCACGAATGCGAATGGTTGCGAGACCTATTTTACGAGCAATGTCACCGTTATGGCGGCTACCAACATCCCGACGCTGACACTTGTCACCACCGATGCAAACGGACATAACGTCCTCTCGTGGACGGGCGCTGAGGCTTTCGCTTCCGTCAATGTCTATAAGGAGGGTAACAGCCTCAATGACTTCCAACTCATCGGCTCTGCTAACGCTTCCGCCGGTACCTATACCGACAATGCATCGGATGCTTCGCAGAAGGCAGAGCGTTATCGCCTCACCGGTGTAACGGCTGACGGTAATGAGTCGCCGACCAGTGCGATCCATAAGACGGTTCATCTGACCATCAACCGCGGTGTACAGAACGGCACATACAACCTCATCTGGAATGAGTATGCCGGCGCAAGCGTGAGTGCTTATCGTATCCTCCGTGGTGCGTCACCGACGAACCTGTCGCAGATTGCAGTAGTCGCTTCGTCCAACACCTCATACACTGACCAAACACCGGATGATAACCTGCCGTACTACGCGATTGAGTATCAGCTCTCCGGCGCTGCGGCTGCTCCTGCTTCCAACCATGCCGCACAAGCGAACCTCTCCGGTCGCTCGAATGTGGTGGATCGCAGAACGATGCAAGGCCTTGAAGAAATCATTAGCAGTCAATCGTCCGATGGAAAACTCCTGATTAACGGTGTTATCTACATCCTCCGCGGGGAGAAAGTATATACCTTGACAGGACAGGAGGTTAGGTAAGGAATGAAGGAATGAAAGAGTGAAAGAGAAAAAGCGTCATTTTTCAATGGCGCTTTTCTCTTTCTTTTCGCAGACTTCTATCAATCCGCAGCCCGAGCAGTCGGCCTGATCGGACTTGTCAGGAGGACAGGCTTGCTTGGGACGCTTCGCTTTGATGCGTTCGTTGATCTCGATCAGCGCGAGGATCAACACCGCCATGACTATGAATGCGATGAGTGCTTTCATAAATCTACAATCTACAATCTTCAATCTACAATGTCGACATCGTCGACCCTGTCTTCTTCGATAACGAGGTTGTCGATGATGAACTGCTGACGCTCCGTCGTGTTCTTACCCATGTAGTAAGCAAGCAGTTCGTTCACCGCGTCTTCCTTACGCAACGTCACTTGATCCAGACGGATGCCTTGACCGATGAAGCCCTTGAACTCGTCCGGTGAGATCTCGCCCAGACCTTTGAAGCGCGTGATCTCGGGGTTCTTGATCTTATTGAGTGCCTTCTGACGCTCCTCTTCCGAGTAGCAGTAGATGATGTTATTCTTGTCCTTCACGCGGAAGAGTGGGGTCTGGAGAATATAGACGTGACCTTTCTTAACGAGATCGGGGAAGAACTGCAGGAAGAAAGTCAGCATCAGCAGACGAATGTGCATACCGTCCACATCGGCATCGGTGGCGATGATCACTTTGTTGTACCGCAACTCATCCAGACCGTCTTCGATATTGAGCGCCGACTGCAGGCAGTTGAACTCTTCGTTCTCATATACCACCGATTTGGTCAGACCGTAGCAGTTGAGCGGTTTGCCGCGCAGCGAGAAGACGGCTTGCGTACGGACATCACGGCTCTTGGTGATCGAACCCGATGCAGACAGACCCTCGGTGATGAAGATACTGCTCTCCAGACGCAGATCGTCATCCGCATCTTTGGAAGACTTAACGGGCTTGGTGTCGTTAAGGTGAATCTGACAGTCACGCAGTTTGGGATTGTTGACGAGGTTCTTCTTCGCGCGCTCACGAGCTACCTTACTTACCGCCGCAATCGCCTTGCGCTCTTTCTCGCTGTCCTGGATCTTCTGCAGCATGATCTCCACGGTCTGCGGGTTCTTATGCAGGTAGTTATCCAACTGCTGCTTGACGAAGTCATTGACGAACTTATTGATACCGACCCCACCGGTAGGACTCATGTCCTTCGAGCCGAGTTTCACTTTGGTCTGGCTCTCGAAAACCGGTTCTTCCACGTTGATAGCGATCGCACCTACTACGCCGTTGCGAATGTCCGACAACTCCTGGTTCTTGTTGAAGAACTCCTTGATCGTGCGTCCGATGGCCTCGCGATAGGCAGCCTGATGCGTACCGCCTTGGATGGTATGCTGACCGTTAACGAAGGAGAAATACTCATCGCCGTTCTGGTCGGTGTGCGTGAGCGCAATCTCGATATCTTCGCCCTTGAGGTGAATGATCGGGTAGAGGGACGGTACGGTCATGTTCTCCGTCAAGAGATCGAGTAGACCGTTCTTGCTCACAAATTTCTTGCCGTTATACACGAGCGTGAGGCCCGTGTTCAAATACGCGTAGTTACGCAGCAACTCCTCTATATAGTCATCGCGGAAATGGTAGTTCTCAAAGAGTCCCTTGCTGTCATCGGGCACGAACTCAATGATCGTACCGCGTTTCTCGTTGCCGTTATAATCAACGATATCGGTGTCGTGGGTCAGCTTACCCTGTGCGAACTCTGCCCGACGCATCTTACCCTCGCGGTAGGACTCGACGGCAAAGAAACTCGACAGCGCGTTGACGGCTTTGGTACCCACACCGTTCAGACCGACGGACTTGTGGAAAGCCTTGCTGTCGTATTTACCACCGGTGTTAAGCACACTGACCACTTCAACCAGTTTGCCCAAAGGTATACCGCGGCCGTAGTCACGCACGCGGACCATCTGACGTGGCTTCTCGCTTTCGCCATTCGCCCCTTCGCCTTTCGCCATTATATCTACCTCGATGACCTTGCCTTCACCCATACGGAACTCATCGATCGAGTTATCGATACTCTCTTTGATGAGCACATAGATACCGTCGTCGGAGTGACTGCCGTCGCCTAACTTACCGATGTACATACCCGGACGACGCCGGATATGCTCCATGTCATCCAAGTGGATAATGTTCTCTTCGCCGTATGCTACGGACGCTACATTTATTTCGTTTTCTTCTGCCATAATTCTATAACAAATGCTTTTGCGGCGTCGTGGTCGTTGGGGATGACTCCGTCGAGGATGGCATCCTTGATCGCCGCTTTGAGTTCGCCCACGAGCGAACAGGGTTCAAGATGGAACAGCTCCATGATCTCCATGCCATCTACCGGCGGTTGGAAATTACGGATACGATCCCGTTCTTCGAGTTCTACCATCTTCTGCCGCACGAGTTGATAGTTCTGATGGAAACGCGCTTTCTTCTCTTCGTTACGACTCGTTATGTCCGCGTCGCAGAGCAGCATCAGATCCTCAATGTCATCGCCTGCCTCAAAGAGCAAACGTCTTACCGCACTATCCGTAACGGTGTCTTCGATGAGGTTGATCGGACGCATATGCAGATCCACCATCTTCTTCACGTACTCCATCTTCTCGTTGAGCGGTAGTTTCATCTTCGCAAAGATCTTCGGCACCATCTTTGCCCCGATATAATTGTGATTTCTAAATGTCCATCCTGCATGCGGATCAAAGGCCTTGCTCTTCGGCTTACCGATATCGTGCAGCAACGCCGCCCAGCGAAGCCAAAGGACTTTGTCCTTCCGTTCATTCGTTAACTCGTTCATTCGTTCACTCGTTAACTCCGCTACATTATCCAGTACCTTCAACGTGTGGTAGAACACGTCCTTGTGCCCGCGTCCTTCCTTCACCTCGATGCCCTTCAACGCTGCTAACTCCGGGAAGATAAGGGGCAGCAGTCCGGTCTTGTCCAATAAGATAAACCCTTCTGACGGCCGGCGGCTGAGCATGATCTTGTTCAGTTCCTCCGCGATACGTTCGCGCGTGATGATACCTATTCGTTCTTTGTTACGCGCGATCGCATCGAAAGTTTCGCCGTCAAGGTTAAAGCCCAACTGCGTCGCAAAACGAATCGCCCGCATCATACGCAGCGGGTCATCGCTGAAAGTGATATCCGGATCCAGCGGCGTCTTGATGATACAGCGCTCCAGATCTCCCATGCCGTCGAACGGATCAAGCAGCTCGCCGTAACGTCTTCCACCATTTTCACCATTAATCAATCCACCATTATTCAAACATATCGCCATGGCGTTGATAGTGAAATCACGGCGGTTCTGATCCTCCTCCAAGGTGCCATCTTCGACGATGGGGTTACGGCTGTCACGCGTGTAACTCTCCCGCCGTGCACCCACGAACTCGAGTTCCGTTTCTTCCAACCATTCGCCATTAACCTTTCGCCCTTTCGCCTTTACTTGCGCCGTACCGTAAGTCTTAAAAACCGACAGATGCGCTCCGCGCCCGAGTTTCTTGGCCACGGCCTCCGCCAAAGCGATTCCTGAACCGACCACCACGACGTCGATATCATCCGAAGGACGATGCAGGAATAAGTCCCTCACCCATCCGCCGATGACATAACATTCCAAGCCCATCCGGTCGGCTGTTTCACCCACCAGATGCAGTATAGGATTCTCTATTTTCGGGTCGCTTACAAGCATATTTTGCAAAATCGACTGCAAAATTACAAAAAATAATTGAAAATTGCAAGAAAAATTTGGTCATGTCAAAAAAAAGCAGTACTTTTGCACGCTTTTTCGTGAAAAAAGCACGTCATTATTACTAACCCGGGCATGAATTCGCGTAATTCGACGCCCATAAAACAACAAAACTAAATGGCAACAAAGATTCGTTTGGCTCGTCATGGTCACAAAGACTACGCTTTCTACCACATCGTAGTAGCAGACAGCCGCTCGCCGCGTGACGGCAAAATTATCGAACGTATCGGTTCGTTCAACCCGAACACTAACCCCGCAGCTGTGATCCTTAATTTCGATCGCGCTCTGTACTGGGTAGGTGTAGGTGCACAACCGACTGACACCGTACGTACTATCCTCTCCAACGAGGGCGTACTGCTGATGAAGCACCTGAACGGTGGTGTCGCAAAAGGCGCATTTAGCCAAGAAGAGGCTCAGAAGCGTTTCGACGCTTGGAAAGCTGAGAAAGATGCTAAGAATGGTAAGATCAGCGCTGCTGAAGCAGACAAGAAGCGTGCTGCTGCGAAGGCTCTCCTCGCACAAGAGGTAGAGACCAACAAGGCAAAAGCTGCTAAGATCGCTGAGAAGCGTGCTGCCGCTGCCGCTGAGTTGGCTGCTGCCGCTCAAGAGGCTGCCAAAGAGGCCGCTGCTGCAGAAGCAGAGGCTAACGGCGAGGCTCCCGCAGAGGAACCCGCTGCTGAGGCTGAGGCATAAAAAGCTCCATTTAACAGCGAAAATGAGTCCAAAACAAAAGTTTTGGACTTTTTTTTTGTGTATATCAAAAAAAAGTAGTACCTTTGCGCACTTTTAATCGAGTGCTGAAAGGCACGAGAAAAAGGTGCAAACATGCACTTTTGTGCGCAGCAATGACCAAAAAGCAGTGAAGACCTTGTATAAAAATATGGTGTCCTTGGGGATTGTGCAGATAGCGAACTATTTGATTCCTTTCCTTGTGCTCCCTATCATCAGCCGTATTCTCGGGGCTTCGCTTTTCGGTAGTGTCAGTTATGCGCAGAATATCGTTGCGTACCTGACGCTCTTGGTCAATTACGGTTTTGAGTATTCCGCGACCCGCCAGATCTCCATTGCCCGGGACGACAAAGCCCGCACGGATGCTATCTTCTGGTCGGTCATCACGGCGAAGAGTGTATTGCTTCTGGTGTCTTTTGCTATCCTGGCGGTGCTGCCGTTGTTCATAGAGCGCGTGGCGTGTGATCCGCGTCTGTACCTCTATACAGCGCTGGCGAATATCGGCATCGTGTTCTTCCCGACCTGGTACCTGCAGGGTGTCCAGCGGATGGATAAGATGGCATGGGCGAATTTCTTTACGAAGCTGCTGGGCGCGGTGCTGGTACTGGCGCTCGTTCGCGAAGCCGCGGCCTACCGTCTCTATCCCTTGCTGATGTCGCTGGCGAGCGTGGCGGTGGGTATCGGCGCGATGATCTATGTCATTCGACATTTCGATATCGGTCGCCCGAGTTATAGCCGGCAGACCATGCGAGACGTCCTTTCTGCCGGCGCGCCGATCTTCCTCAATAATGTGTTTGTTGCCCTCTACACGACGGCGAACATGACGATTCTCGGCATCTATGCGGCGGATAACGTGATCGGTTTTTTCTCCGGCGCGCAGCGTCTGATACAAGCGATGATCATGATTGTTGTCTTGCCGGTGAGTATGGCGGCCTATCCGGAGATCAGCCGGCGTTTCGTGGAGTCGAAGCAAGAGGGCATCGCTTTTCTGAAACGCGTCTTGTTGATTGCTGGTTCGGCAGCAGCAGTGGTGTCGCTACTGACGTTTGTCTGCGCCCCGCTGATCATCCGCATCATGTACGGCGCCGGCTTTGCACCCGCGGTGGTCTTCTTGCGGTGGTTGGCGCCGATACCGGTCTTGGTGATGGTTGCGACCTTGCTGACCGTGCAGGGTTTATACGGTTTGGGCTTGCAGCGCTGGGCACCGTGGGTAGGACTGGTCTTGGCGGTCTTCTGCGTGGGACTGAATCTGGTCTTGTTGCCGCGGATAGGCGAGATAGGCGTGTGTATCAGTTGGGTGGCTGCCGAACTGATGGAGTGTTTGCTGGTAGGAATCATTTTATTAACCAAAGGACGTAAGCCATGTTCTATCTGATTTGTTTCGGCATATTATTCGTGTTGGCGGTACTGAACGTGCAGATGCATGACAAACTCAGTACGCAGATCCTGAGCGGCTTGGCGGCGATCATGCTGATCGGCATCGCCGGCTTGCGTTACGAGACCGGTGGAGACTGGGATGCCTACACCAATATCTTTGCCAATCTGGAAAGTATCGACTCCGGTATCGAAGAGGGTTTTATGTTCCTTTGCCAATCGATCAAGTCGATGGGCGGCACGGTGCAGCATCTGTTCTTTGTGGTGACGCTCATCAATATCACGCTTATCACCTGCGCGCTGCGCAGATATACCCAATATCCGGTGGTGGGTTTGCTGTGCTATTACTGCCTGCTTTATTTCCAACTGGAGATGATTTATATCCGTCAGGCGACCGCCGTGGCGTTGTGTTTCTTTGCCCTGCAATATATCCGGCCGAAGAAGATCGTACCCTATATGCTGTTTATCCTTCTGGCTTGTACGTTCCACCGCGTGGCAGTATTGATGATTCCGCTCTATTTTGTGATGGATCGCAAGTTACCGGCTTGGCTGTACCTGACCGTGATCGGTATTGGAGCGGTCATTATGTGGGCGGGTGTTCCTTGGATCAAGACGATCTTCCTTACGGTGTCCGGTTGGCTCGGGGATGCCTATGCCGAGAAGGCAGAGAGCTATACGGAGAATGCGTTTTATAATGTCAACCGAGGAATCAGTGTCGGTTTTGTGCTGAACCTGGCGATCCTGGCGGTGATCATGTTCTTCAAGAAACAGATAGACGAAAAGCCGTACGGCACGATCATGCTCAATATGTTCGCTGCGAGTCTGATGCTGTATTATTACGGTTACGAGTTGATTGAGGTCAGCAACCGCGTCCGGCTCTTCTTCCTGATCGGTCTGATTGCTTTGTTGCCGATGATTCTGGAGGTGCTGCCTATCTTCATGGAGCGCTTGGCGGCGCTGGTCGTCGTGGCGATGTACTGTTTTGTCTTCTCCCGCTTTATCTTCTTCGAGCAACCGCGTGCAGCGGCGTATAACCCGTATCAGAACTATATCGAGTATAAAATCAACCCGCGGCCGAGTACAGGCAAGCAGCGCTTGGAGCAGTCGAAGCACGAATTTAACAACGAACGCAAGCAATGAGGTGCCTGTTTATTAACCATACGAACGATTTCTTCGGCGCAGAGCGTGTGCTGCTGAAAGTGATGGAGGCGAGCCGGCTTCGTCCTGCGGACGTGTTGGTGGTCGAGCCGTCTTATCGCAAAGAGGATGCGTTCGGAGCGGCGGTTCATCAGGCCGGATATGCCTTGCTGCGGCTGTGCTATAAGAACCTCGGCGGCAGTCTGATACGGAGCCTGTTGGTTCTGCTGTACAACATCCCGGCGGTCATCCGCTTATGCCGTTTGGTCAAGCGGGAAGGTATCACCTGTATCTGGTCGAACACCTCGCTGTGCTGCCTGGGTATCGTGGTGGCGAAGCTGACCGGCGTCAAGCATGTATGGCATATACATGAACCGGCAGAAAAAGAACATGACTACGTCCCTGCCTTGAAGATCGTGTATCAGCGACTCTTCCGGTACGGGACGAATACCGTGGTCTTCGTGACCCGCACGCAGCAAAGCCGATGGGAGGAGTTGTATCCCGCCCTTCGCGGCAGAAGTAGGGTGCTCTATACCCCCGCCGACCAATACGAGCGGCATCGTCTCAAAGAGAAAGTGTGCCGGTTCGGGTATCTGGGCAGTTGGAGCAAGCGAAAGAATATACCGACTTTAATCACGGCGTTCGAGCAGGTACATCAGCTTTTCCCGTCCACCGAACTGCTGCTGGCGGAGAACATAGGCGAAGATGCAGCACTTATCTATCAGATGGTCAACGGACTGCCGGATGCCTCGTCAGTACAGATCACGCCGGTCAAGAAGGTGCAGCCTTTCTATGACCGCATCGATGTGTTGGTTCTGCCGTCCTATAGCGAGACCTGGGGACTGGCGGCGGTAGAAGCCATGCAGCAAGGCATCGCAACGATTGTCACGCAGCAAACGGCCTTGCGGGAGATAGCCGAAGACGGTATCCATATACGCTATATCGATCCGTACGATGGCAAGTCGCTGCTGACCGCCATGAAGGATCTGTGTGACGAAACCTACCGCAATGATATGGCGCAAAGAGCGTGGGAGAGGATGAAAGAGATCGATTTCAGCGGGCAGTTTGTGAAACAAATACAGAAACTGATATGACAGAGGTACTGCTCTCGACATATAACGGCGCCAAGTACCTGCCGCAACAGTTGGATTCGTTGTTGCAGCAGACGGACAGCGATTGGACACTGGTGGTTCGCGATGACGGATCAACGGACGGGACATTAGCTGTCTTGCAGCAGTACCAGGCGCAGTTCGGAGGCCGGATGCGTGTTGTGGAGGACGGGCAGAAACACCTCGGGAGTATGCGCTCTTTCGAACGTTTGTTGGCGGGCAGCCAAGCGGACTATTGTCTGTTTGCGGATCAGGATGACGTGTGGTTGAAAGACAAGATCAAACATGCCCGCGCCTGTATGACGGCATGCGAGGCGGAGACGGGAAAGGAAAATCCGACCATCGTCTATTCGGACTTGACCGTGACGGATGAGAACCAGACAGTCTTGGGTACGTACAGAGAATGGGTCAGACTGCGTCCGGACTTGTTGCAGACCCCGCAGAAGATGGCGGTCAATAACTATGTGACAGGCTGTACGATGATGATTAACCGGGCGGCGATTGAGGTCTCCTTGCCCTTCGGCGAACATGCTTTGATACACGACGCGGTGATCGGTCTGGCTGTTTGCGCAGCCGGCGGACGTATTGAAGACATAGGGCGGTCGGACATCCTCTATCGTCAACACGGCGATAACACGGTCGGTGCCATAGAGGTGCGGTCGGGAGGCGCCTATTGGTGGAAGAAGGTCAAAGGAATAGGAACGGTCTGCCGGCAGCAGTACGCCAATTACCGGCAAGCCCGCGATATCATTCCGACCAGCCTTTTGGGCTTCCTGTATAACCGGTGCAACTACTTGTGGAAACGATGATATCGGTGTGCGTAGCGACATATAACGGAGCGGAATATATCCGGGAACAATTGGAAAGTATTCTTGCGCAGTTGTCTGCGGAAGATGAGGTGATTGTGTCGGACGGGGGCTCTACGGATAAGACGGCGGAACAGGTCGCGCAGATCCATGACCCGCGTGTTCGATGGATCATTATGCCTGCTGCTCCCACCCGAGAGAAAGGGGTATGGAAGCAGGTGGAACTGATACGCCGTAATTTTGAGCATGCACTGCAGCAGGCTAAGGGCGAGATCGTTTTTCTATCCGACCAAGACGATCAATGGTTGCCCGGCAAAGTGGACAAAGTGCTGGCGGCGATGAATGAAAACACGATGTGTGTCGTACATGATGCGAAGGTGACCGACGAGGGCTTGCATGTCCTTCATCCCTCTATCATGGATCTCTTCCATCCGTGTTTCAGCCGCTGGGGCGTACTGTGGAAATCGCCGTATATGGGTTGCTGCATGACCGTTCGCAAAGCCGTAGCGGACAAAGCTTTACCGATGCCCCAAGGCGTGGAGTACGATACCTGGTTGGGCTGCGTGGCGCGCAGCTTAGGGGAAGTACGATTCCTCAAAGAGCCGCTGCTCCTCTACCGACGCCATGAGAAAAACGCCTCTTTTTTGGCGAATAAGAATACGAATTCGATAGCCGTCAAGTTGAGAAGACGGTTTAATATACTTAAAAGCTGTGTGCTTTATTTATGAAAAAGAAAATAGCCTTTGTCGGGAATAGCGCCCTGACGATGATGAATTTCCGTCTGGGCTTAATGACGGAGTTGACCAAGCAGTACGAGGTGGTGATGATCACGCCCGAAGACTGTGAGCTGAAACCGCTGAAGGGAACAGCTATCCGCTTTGTGCCGATTCAGGTGGATTGCAAAGGGCAGAACCCGATCCGCGATCTGCGACTGCTGTCCCAGTTGAAGCAGATATATACCCAAGAAGGATTCGATTTTGTCTTCCATTATACCATCAAGCCCATTATCTACGGCTCGATAGCCGCTTCGTCTCTGGGCATCAAACATATCGATGTCATCACCGGCTTGGGCTACTCGTTCATCAAGCGGAACAGGTTGTTCTACCTGTCGTGTTGGATGCATAAATATGCGTTACGAAACACCACTGCCGTTTGGTTCCTGAATCAGGATGACTGCGACAGTTTCGTCAAATGGCATCTCGTGGCGCCGAGTAAGACACATGTCATTCATGGTGAAGGTGTGAATACCGATTTTTTCCATGCAACGCGTGAACCGGAAGAGCCGTTTGCTTTCTTGCATTGCGGACGTATGTTACGCAGCAAAGGCGTCGAGTTGTATGTGAAAGCGGCAGAGCGGCTCAAACATGAGTATCCTTCCGTTCAATGGTTGCTTCTGGGACCGCTGGATGCACTGAATCCGGATGCAATCCGGCCGGCAGAGATGGAGGCCTGGGTGCGTAGCGGAGTGGTGGAATACTTAGGTGTAACCAGCGATGTGAGACCCTATCTGGAGCGCTGCTCGTGTATGGTTCTCCCGTCGTATTATATGGAAGGTGTGCCCCGCTCCTTAATGGAAGCGGCATCTATGGAACGAACGATTATCGCGACCGACTCCGTGGGATGCAAGGACGTGGTGTTGGACGGTATCAATGGCTTGCTATGCGAGAAACGCAGTGTGGACAGTCTGGTGGCGGCGATGCGTAAGATACTGGATTTGCCCGCAGACAAACTGCGTTGTATGGGTAAGAAAGGACGCGAACTGATGCTCCGTAAGTTCGACGAGAAGATCATCATTGACGAGTATAAAAGAGCATTGAACACCTATGCTTAACATATCCATCGTGTTATATCAGCCGAAGTGGGAAGAAGTAAACCCGCTGGTAGAAGAGTTGAAGAAGGTTAAATGTCTTCGACATCTTTACTTGCGCGATAATACGAACGACAACATCGGCTACGGGCGGGCGCATAATATAGAGCTGCGTAAGAGCGCGTATGAGCAAACGGAGTTTCACCTCGTGATGAACAGCGACATCCGTGTCAAAGCAGAGGATATCGATGCGATGCATGATTTTATGCTTGCCCATCCGGAGGTGGGACAGTTGATGCCGAAGGTGCTCAACCCGGACGGCACGCAGCAATACCTCGCCAAGCGTCTGCCGAGTCCGCTTGATGTGTTCGGGCGTCGCTTCCTGCCGGCATGGTTGATGGCGCGAAGGAATAAACGCTATGAGTTACGCGACCTCGATCTGACGCGGCCTGTCAATGCACCGTACCTGAGCGGGTGTTTCATGCTGCTGCGCACGAAGGCGGCGGTGGAGGCCGGATTGTTCGATGAGCGCTATTTCATGTATCCGGAAGATATCGACCTTACGCGTACGATTCATCGGAACTACCTCACCTTATATTATCCCGCGTGGACGATCGTGCATGCGCACGCGCACGCTTCCTATAAAAATAAGCACATGCTCAGGATTCATATCCAAAACATGTGCCGTTATTTCAACAAGTGGGGTTGGCTCTTTGATGCCGAACGCCGCCGTTTTAATCGTTCACTATAGCGCCCTGCATGGTGTAGGTCTTACCGTTTCGCAGGATGAGGATTTGTCCGTCGCGAACGATTTTCTGTGCAGCCGTCTTCTCGTCTGCCGTCTGCTCAACACCCATACCGCTGGGTGACTCGTACTGCAGGAAATAGCCGGATACCAACTCCTTTGTGATCGAATTATTGTTTTCGTAGTTTTTTAACGTACCTACAAGCACGGCCGTACCACCTTGCTCGATCTCGTTACCGGTTGTGAAGTCGGTGTTGTTGAGCCATTTGGTGTTGTGCGAATAGAGTTCCGTCACACCATCGGAGATATACAAGCGGCAGTTCTTAAATTGCTGGATCTGCTGCGGTGTATTCGCCAATTGACTCAAGGTACCTCCTACTACATACGGAATCGGAGATGCCCATCTGCTTTCGTGCTCGTCTAACTCAGCGGAAGCCCAAGTCGGCGTAACGGTGGTATAGACATTGGTAGCCATCGTAATGACATCATACCACCTGTCTCCGGTCTCCGGATCGGTAGTCGCTAATTCGCCTACTACTTGCGTTGCATCGAACTCAAGCGTATCGGTGCAGATCTTATTGCCTACGGTCACGTAGTACATGAACCGGTACTTGTTGGTGGTGGGGTTATAAATAACCGTCAGTTCCGGATTGGCCAGCGCCACATAACTATATGCAGACACCGTGCCGTTTAACAGGTATGCGTTGGCGCAGTTATAGGTTATCTGTTGATCTGCCACAAACGAACCTAGGAATGAGTTATCGGCCGACGAATTGAGGTAGAACATCAACATTCCTTCCTCGCTCTGTTCTGATTCATCATCCCAGAATCCTGCCGTCTCAATTTGTATTTGCCACCAGAATGTATTCTCACTGGAACGCTCCGGATAGTAATCGCCCATGACATGATCGTATGTGTACTGAGCCGGATCGGCGTAGGTGATTTCCGGTTTCTCCGGTTCTACGATTACAGGCACTGTCAGGAAGACGGAGTCATTCGTTACGGTCATGGGGCAACGGAACTCACCTACCCATTTCTGCATAACCGGTGTATATAGAGTCCCTGCTTCGTTGAGCGTAACGATGGGAGCGATCTCGTATTCTCCTGCGGACAACGAAGAGAAGGATGGATAGGCATAGCGGTGGAAATAGTAGTAATAGAAGTATAGATTGGCCGGGCAATTGGTATCAATCACCATGTCCACCGGTACACCGTTCTGATAGACTAAGAAGCCTACATAACCGGTCTCCAAGTCATAGAGACTCTGGTTGTATAAGGTGTCAATCTGGAAGAAGAAATACTCGTCCTTCGCGATGCGGGTCTCGCCTACCATGATATTCTCCGACGTGTAGCAGTAACCGGGGGTACCGTTCTCATTCGGCTTGATATTTGTATAAGCCGCTACGTTTTCGGTATAAGCGTAGTTACCGGACGAACCGCCTGTTCCTTGATCCTCGGGATCCAGCAGTGAGACACGGAAATAACCGTCACTGCTGCCGTTCCAACCCCAGTTAATATGAACCAGACCGTCCGCATCGAGACCGTCACCTACGAAAGCATGACCCTCATCGTTGATGGTACGACCGCTGAAATATACCGGACGACCGGCTTGCAGATCAACGTATATAGCGTCCACAAACGCTTCTTCGGTCATGTAATTCATTGAGATCAAGCGGATCGACGGGTCGTAACCGAAATGCTCAATCATGGCACGCAGCATGTAACTGAATATTGCCCCGCTCTCATGGCTGGTATAACCCATTTCGCAGGCGATACCGCAATCGCTCATCAGCAAGGCAACAGCGTTTTGCTCGGTCTCGGTGGAGGTAGAGTATAGATAATCGTCTTTCATGTTCGCCCAGTCGTAGGTGTGGCTGGAGTAATCAGACGACAGGATCTCAGTCGAATAATCCGAACGAGTCCACTCATAGGAGGATGAACCGATGCCTTGCGTAGGGTAGTTATGTGCCTTCATGATCTGTGCTGCGGCTGTTGCCACGCAACCCGTTACGCATCTCTCGCCGTCACTGTCTAGCGGGCAGTTGATGTTATACGGCCATCCTTGTCCCCAGGTAGTTGCACAGATCGGACTGACCGGTGTGTAGTTTTTTACGGTACGACGAACTGGCGCTTTTAAAACGGGAGTAGGCATCTCCGGTAATGCAGCCACATGTTGGATAAACGGCTTATAGCCCTCCATCCATGCGCGCATGTTAACCGGCATGTTGTTTTGATCCAAGTGCCCTTTGTCCGAATAACCGATGATGGTGCGGGTGCGGCTCTCGGCAGACACAATGACGAAACCGTCATCTGTGCCGCGGTTGAACACATAGAAAGCCGGTGTGCCTTGGTCGGTCAACTCCGTCCAACTATGCTTCATTGTAGCGGTGCGCGCCGGCGCACGGAGCACATTCGAATGCGAGGTGAAATACATAGAAGCAGCCTGCTGGGCTTCCTCCAAACTACGTTGCGCTGCTGTCATGTGCAAACAGAGCAACAGGCCTGTAAAAAGAGTGAGAAGTTTTTTCATGCTATTAAATGCGTTTGATTTACTTTACTTTGATGCCTTGTACGTTGTACGTCACGCCGTTGCGACGGATGTACAGTACGCCGTCACGAAGGATCTTTTGCGCTTTCTCTATGGTCTCTTCCGAGGTATTGAGGATGCCTTCGGGGCGTTGAGGCGCATCGATATAGATCGAGTCCCCTTCAAAAGTCATCTTGCATCGCCATTCGCCATAACCTTTGCACCAAACAGGAATGACAGAGCTGGAGCCCTGGTCCGTGGCACGGGCAGCGATCACTAATTCATACTCTCCGTCCGGGTACTTCGTGCGGTTGGAGAAATCAGCGCTGTAGGTGATTATATTGCGGCGCTTGCCAGGTTGCAGCGGTTTCATGTCGGTGGAGGTAGAACGACTGCCATATTTCTCGCCGTCCTGATAGATCAGGAGACGCAGGTGACCTTGCCATGCGTTGTAACTATCGTTATAGAATGAGTCCACACGGAAACGTACCAGCGAATCGCGGTGATAAGCCGGCTGGAGGGATTGGATGTTCTCGCAGCAGAACGAGTAGTAATAGTCGCCGTCGGCATTCGGACGGATATGAGTGAAGACCTTGATGCGCTCGGTGAAGGCTTTGCCGCTGGACGAACCGCCTGTGCCTTGCTCTTTCGGAGCGAAAGCAGAAAGTTGATAGTAACCGTCCGCCTTGCCGTTCCAGCCCCAGTTGATATGCAGCAGTCCGTCTGCATCGATACCGTCGCAAACGAAAGCGTGACCGATGCTATCGATCGTCTTGGCGCTGATATAAACCGGTTGCCCCATACGCAGGTTGTTGTATATGTTCTCCATAATGACGGAGTCCGGCGCATACCCTTTGCGGTACGTGCGGATACCCTTGTCATAGCCGAAATAGTCAATCATCTGTCCGAGCATATCCGGCGAGTCACCGGTGGAGGCACTCTTGCCGTATCTCATTTCGTTGGCTACGCCGCAGTGATAGATCAAGGTCGCTACGGCATCCTTCTGCACATCCGTGGCGCTGCTCGTATAACTGTTGAGCATATTCGACCAATCGTAGGTCGTGTTCTCGAAGTCGGCACTCAGCACAATGCTGTCGCCGTTTGCATTCGCCCATTTATAACTGTGCGAACCGATACCGTGCTCGGGGTAGTTATGCTTCTTCATGATCTGCGACGCAGCCGTTGCTACACAACCGGTCACAGTGCGACTGCTCTGCCACATCGGGCATAAGCGGTTGTACGGATCATTTTGCCCCCAGGTGGTCTGACACAACTGTCCGACCGGCGTATACGAGGCTGTCTCCATGCTCGGCGCATAGAAAGCGTCCTGACTGCCTATCTGTTCTGCATAACCCTCTAACCATACGCGCAGGTTCTCCGGCAGGTCGTTCTCATCCCAATGACCCTTGTCCGAATAAGCCAGCACCGTGTGGGCACGGTCGTCGGCAGAGATGATCACGAAACCTTCGTCGTTGTCGCGGTTGAAGATGTAGAACGCAGGCTGACCGTTCGTCGTCAAGGCCGTACGGACATGACGCAAACCCGGTGCCATACTGCGTGCTTGTTGCATACTGCGGGGAGCCGCCCATACCATCGTGCTCATCAGAGCAACCAAGGTGAGTAAGAAAATCTTTTTCATATGTTTAATAATCTGTAAGTTAAATACGCGCCATATACGAGCAGCAGCAACGCTCCTGCCCAACGCTGGATCTTGCGTTCGTGGTTGGTCTTCACCGCCAGCCACACGATGATGCTACCTAAAGCTGCCATCACTGCGTCGAGTTCAATGCCATCATATGCGGGCAGCGGACGAATGGTTGCACTCGTTGCCAGCACGAAGAACACATTGAAAATATTACTGCCGAACACGTTTCCCAAGGCGATGTCGCTGTTGTGCTTGGCCGCCGCTATCACCGAGGTCGCGAGTTCAGGTAAGGACGTGCCTAAAGCTACGATCGTCAGACCGATGATCGCTTCGCTGACCCCGCAGCGCATAGCGATGTCCACCGCACTCTTCACGATCAACTCACCGCCGATCACCAGTCCCAAGAACCCTACGAGCATTAGCAATATAGCCCGCCATACCGGCAGTGCGCTCGTCCTTAATTCATTCTCTCCTTCATTCGTTAATTCACTCTCCTCCGGATGCTCTTTCGCATGACGGAAAGTGTTATAGAGGAAATAGCAGAACAGCAACAACAGGATAATGCCACCCATACGTCCGATGCCTTTTCCGCTCTCGCCGAAGGGCAACTGAAGGCTCACGAAGATCAGCACCAGCACCCCTGCGATGATCGACAGCGGGATGTCGAAATCACGGCTGCGTTTTTGCGAAACGATAGGATAGACTAAGGCCGTGAGACCGAGGATGACGAAGGTGTTGATGATGTTGGAGCCTAAGATGTTAGTGATGGCCAAGTCTGTCGACCCTTCCGCTACGGAAACCATATTCACCACAAACTCCGGCATCGAGGTACCGAACGCCACTACCGTCAGACCGATAACCAGATCGCTGATGCCGAAGCGCTTCGCGATCGCCGACGCTCCGTCCACGAGGTAGTCCGCGCCTTTGACCAACGCTACAAAGCCGACCACGATGAAGATCGCGCCGACCCACCAACCATATGCTAATAACTGCTCTATCATACGTTAAAGAGAAAATGCATAATATCGCCGTCTTGCACGATATAGTCCTTGCCTTCGATGCCGAGTTTGCCCGCCGCGCGGCAAGCTGCTTCGCCGCCGAGGGCAATGAAATCGTCGTATTTGATGACCTCCGCGCGTATGAACCCGCGCTCGAAATCCGTATGGATCACACCTGCGCATTGCGGTGCTTTCGATCCCGCCTTGAACGTCCATGCGCGTACCTCGTCACTACCCGCCGTGAGGAAGGTACGGAGGTTCAAGAGGGCGTATGCGGCTTTGATGAGCCGGTTGACACCGGACTCTTTGAGGCCTATCTCCTCGAGGAACATCTGCCGCTCCTCGTAGGTCTCCAGCTCGGCTATCTCGCTCTCGATCTTTGCGGCGAGAACCAATACTTGCGCGTCTTCGTCCTTTACTGCCTCTTTGACCTGCTCTACATACGCATTACCTGTCACCGCTGCGGCTTCATCCACGTTGCAAACGTACATCACAGGCTTGTTGGTCAGCAGGAACAAATCCCGCGCTGCAGCTTCCTGGTCTTTGTTCTCCAGCTCTACCGTCCGGGCGTTCTTGCCTTGCGACAGCGCCTCGCGGTACTTAACGAGCACCTCGAGTTGTAACTTTGCGTTCTTATCTCCACCGGCTTTAGCCGCTTTCTCACATTTGGCGATGCGGCTCTCGACCGTCTCGAGGTCTTTCAATTGCAATTCCGCATCGATGATCTCTTTGTCGCGAACGGGGTTGACTGAACCGTCCACATGTACCACGTTCTCGTCGTCGAAACAACGGAGCACGTGAATGATGGCGTCCGTTTCGCGGATGTTGGCGAGGAACTTATTACCGAGGCCTTCGCCTTTGCTCGCGCCCTTCACCAGACCTGCTATGTCCACGATCTCCACCGTCGTCGGGATTACACCGCGCTCCGGCTTGCAAAGCTCCCCGAGTTTGATCAGACGCTCGTCCGGAACGGTGATCACACCCACGTTCGGCTCGATCGTACAGAAGGGAAAATTGGCGCTCTGCGCCTTGGCGTTACTCAAACAATTAAACAGCGTACTCTTGCCCACATTAGGCAAGCCTACTATTCCACATTGTAAACTCATATCTTTTTTTCAAAAACTTTTGCGCTGCAAAAGTACTACTTTTTTTTGAATTATGCAAGACTTCGCGCGATATATGCGCGTTTTTTTACATAGGAATACCAAAAAACGACCCTCATCAGGTCGTTTTTCGTGGTGCCACCGAGAATTGAAAATTGCGGGCGGAGTATATTGCTCGCAATAATCGTTCGAGCGAAGCGAGATAAGAACTCTAGTGAGATTCTCGTTCCTTGGCATCAAAAAACGACCCTCATCAGGTCGTTTTTCGTGGTGCCACCGAGAATCGAACTAGGGACACAAGGATTTTCAGTCCTTTGCTCTACCAACTGAGCTATGGCACCCGGAGCGTTCTCCCGTTAATCGGGAGAAGCGGCTTCCGCCTAAGAGGGCAAAATATGTCGCTCTTGTCGAAAGCGGGTGCAAAAGTACTGCTTTTTTTTGAATTGACCAAATTTTTTTGCATTTTTTTTGCATTTTTGCCAAAAAAGTAGTAATTTTGTGCCGAATTTGTGCAGAAAATGGAACTAAAAGTGATTGCATACGCCCGAAACGGGCATACGGATAAGTTTGGCATTCCGCGGCAGAGTCGTGAGGGAAGCCCGATCTTGACACGTATCGTTTTTGAACCGGAATATCGGGTGGCGGAAGCACTGCGCGGCATTGAGGGCTATAGCCATCTATGGCTCATCTGGGGCTTCAATACGACCGATTGGTCGCCGACGGTACGTCCGCCTCGGTTGGGCGGCAACAAGCGGATGGGCGTGTTTGCAACACGGAGTCCGTTTCGACCTAATCCTATTGGATTAAGTAGTGTGAGATTGGTGGGAATCGAGAACGGCGATTTGATTGTGAGCGGAGCAGATGTGTTGGATGGAACGCCGATATACGATATCAAGCCGTATTTGAGTTTTTCGGATAGTCATGAAGATGCCCGAAACGGCTTTGCGGAGGAGAGTAAAGGTTATCGGTTAGAGGTTACGGGCGATAGGGATTCCGTGCCGGAATCGATATGGCGCGATATCGAGTATATCTTGAGTCAAGATCCGCGTCCGGGCTATCAGGATGACCCTGCGCGCGAATATAAACTGGACTATGCGGGGTGGACGGTTACTTTTGTGGTGGAAGGCCGGAAGGTGATTGTTCGTAAAATAGAGAAAAATTCATAAAATTTGCACAAAAATAACATTTTTTGTCCGAAATACTTGCGTATATCGGATTTTTTTTGTAATTTTGCGGAGCAAAATGGGCGTATGTCTGTTACGCAGAGACTTAACATGCTAATTATAAGTAAAATAACTAATACAATGAAGAGATTCTTTTTGATTTTTGCGGCCTTTGTATGTGCAATGAGTATACAGGCCAAGACAATTTACCTTAATGCCGGCGGAGGAGATCTGTGGGATCAAGGCGGAGCTGTGTTTTTTGTTCATTCTTGGACAGGGGAAAGTTCGAATGTTCAGGACCTGAAAATGAGTTCGATTGACGCCGGTGTGTATTCGGTGGTTGTTCCTGACGAGAATAATAAAATTATCTTTGTTCGTATGCCGGGAGGTAGTGCATCGTTGGATTGGAATACGTATTGGAATCAGACGTATGATCTGGAAATCCCGTCGGGTAAGGACTGCTATACGATTACCGGTTGGGTGGACAACACGAAGTACAGTAACGGTCAGTGGGGCGTGTATGTGGATCCTGCTACGGCTGAGTATTATATTGCGGGTGAGGGTCTGCCTGGTGTGAGCTGGGGAGAGCACTTGCTGATGCCGGATCGTACCATTACTTTCTCGGATCTGCCGGCCGGAACATATAAGTTCAAGGTGACGACGGGAAACTGGGAAGGTGTAATCCTTGGTGCTGATGCTGTTAGTGCGGGATGTAGTACGCAGGGATATAGTGCGGATAGTGACGGTAATGTGTCGATTCGGTTGGTGAGCACGGGTAGTATAACGGTGAGCGTCGTGGATGGTCATCTGTGTGTTACTATCGTTGGTGAAACGGAGGAAATTGTGAGCGGTACGGGTGTTCCGAGCGAGTGTCCGGACGTGTTGCTGCAGGCTTTCTTCTATGACTCGTATGAGGTGGACTCGACCCATGCCGGTACGCAGACTTACGGCGATACGAAATGGAAAACCTTGCAAAAACAAGCGGGTGAGATCGGTGCGTATTTTGATTTGGTATGGTTGCCGCCCAGTGGATTTGCCAGTGGTGTAGGTTATCACCCGAAACAATACTGTAACCAGAACTCAGCATGGGGTACCCGTGCAGAGTTGGAGAAACTGATTGCTACCTTCCATAATAGTGGTACGAAAGTGGTTGCTGATATTGTGATCAACCACGCTGAGGCTATGACGGGTTGGTGCGATATGGCGGTAGAGGACTTCGATGAGTATGGATTGTTTGAACCGGGGCCGAGTTTTATCACCAGCAACGATGAGGTGAATGATCCGAAGAACAATGTAGATACCTTGGCCGGAGATTGTTATGGTTACTCGAAAAACTCACGTGCAGACGATGGTGCCAACTGGGATGCTGCTCGTGACTGGGCGCATGACAATCCGGAGGTTCAGGAGATGTTTAAGGCATATCTGAAGTGGATGAAGAACGTGATGAAGTATGACGGTTGGCGTTATGACAAGGGTGACGGATATAACAACTGGCACATGAGCAACTACAACCAGGCTTCGGAGCCGTATATTGCTTTTGAGGAGTATTATGACGGAAATGTAGAGACGCTGAAAAACTCTATCCGTGCCGCACAGATGAATATGATGGCGTTGGATTTCGCGTTGAAGTTCGATGGTATCAATGCAATGCAGGGATGGAACTACGTAGGTCGTCGCGGTCTGATCGGTAAAGACGACACGGGCAGTGACTACTGGAAGAAACATTCCGTAACTTGGGTGGATAACCACGATATGTTCCTGCGTGAGGATAACGACCTCGAGTTCTGCGGTCGCGGCAACTCGATGAAGCCGGAGATCAAGGCTCGTCTGTTGGGCGCTAACGCGTTCATCCTCGCGATGCCGGGTGTACCGTGTGTGTTCTATCCGCACTGGGTGAAGTACAAAGACGAGATCAAGGATATGATCAATGCGCGTCACTTGGCGGGTGTGCACAGTGAAAGTGAAGTGAAGGACGAGTTCTGGGATAGCGACGGCTCGCGTGCTACGGGTTACCAAGCTACTATTGTGGGTAAGAACGGTTATCTGATCTTATGCTTGGGCACCAAGACCGGAGGTAACTTCGCCGGCTACACCAAGGTGGCCAGCCTGTACAGTACCTTTAATGATCATGGCAATCAGATCAACGAAAGTTACGAGATGTGGGTGAAGAATACCGGTGACGCTGCGCCGGGTCTGATTGTGACGCCGAGCGCATACTTTGAGGATCTGCAGGCGGGTATTGACGTGACAGCAGAGGCTGTAGGTGGCAGTTGCGCGACTCCGACCATCTACTACACTACCGATGGTACGGATCCGGCAACCAGTTCGACCAAGCAAACATATACAGAACCGCTGAACTTCAAGCAGACAACGACGCTGAAGATCATGGCCGTTTGCGGTACTGCAAAATCGAAAGTGCAGACGTATACGTACACCTATCGTGAGCCATTGCAACGCGGTATTATCGTTCGCTTCAACAAGCCGGAGAGTTGGAATAAAGTGTATATATACGCATGGAGACCATACAAAGATGAGCAGGGTGAAGATGCATCGGAGAATATCATGGGTGCTTACCCGGGTCAACGCATCTATCAAGATGTAGAAGGATGGTACGCGTATGAGTTCGACGCTTCGATGGACTCGGTTAACTTCTGTATCAACTCGGGCGACGACTGTGGCGGTATCAACGTACGTTCGAATGATTTGGTTACCGACTATGACGTTTGCTACGGCTGGATGGCGGGTAAGGATACGACATCTAACCAGGAGGTTCTGGTGGACTGCGAAACGGAGTTGCATCCCGCGTTTGACATTGCTGTAGGCCCGGAGAGCGGTTATTTCAACGACCAGGTAGAAGGCGTTAATGTAACGATCAATGCCATTGGTAAAGAGGGAGCAATGATTTACTACACGACGGATGGTAGTGAGCCGACGACTGCATCGCAGAACGGTTTGAGCCCGATCACCTTTAAGGTGACACAGACAACGACGGTGAAAGCGTTTGCGTTGTCGGGAAAACAGCAGACAGCAACGCGCACGGCTACATACACCTATAAAGCACCGCAATCGGGTCCGTTGACGGTTAAGTTCATCAAACCGGAAGAGTGGACAGACCTCTATTTATATGCGTTCACGCGCGTTAAAGTGGACGGTAAGTACAAAGATACTCCGTACTCGTTAGATGGCAAGAGTCCTAAATGGCCCGGTATGAAATGGACCACAATGGAGGGTCAATGGTATGTGCACACCATGAATCCGGAGTTGAAAGAGATTTACGTCATCTTCACGGAAGGCAACAAGAAACCGCAGACGCAGGATATCTATCTAACGGAGAATACCTGTTATCTGTGGAATCCGAACTGCGGTAAGGCTGTTGTAGATGCTAACTGCGACGGCGTGATCGACGAAGGATTAGAAGAAATAGTAGATAATTCGATTAAGAACCATGAAGTATACAAAATTATCATCAACGGTCGCCTCGTTATTGTCCATAACGGCGTTATGTACGATGTTCTTGGCCGCCGCCTCTAATGCGAGCGCCAAGACCTTGTATTTAAAACCAAGCAGTGATTGGAAGACTGATAATGCCCGTTTCGCTATTTATGCGTTTGGTAGCGGTGAAGCATGGTACAGCATGAGTGTTGTATCGGGTGATGCCGGTTATTATCAGGCTACGGTGGATGACAAATATCCGCAGGTGATTTTCTGCCGTATGAACGGTAGTACGTCTGAAAACAACTGGAATAATAAGTGGAATCAGACGCAGGACATGCCTGTTGAATCCGATAAGAACCTATGTCTTATCACAGATGGTGTGTGGGATAATAATGGCACATGGTCTGTCTACGGTCAGGAGGACCCCGAACCGGAGCCGGATCCGGTGACTCCAGGCGACTATGCTACTGCCGTACCGAGTCAGTGTACAGATGTGATGCTACAGGCTTTCTACTGGAATTCGGATGTTGACAATACGTATGGTACGACTAAGTGGACTGTATTATTGTCTCAAGCATCGGAGATCTCGCAGTATTTTCAACTGGTATGGTTGGCGCCTTCGTGTAACTCAAAGACGAGCAGTATGGGATATCTTCCTACCAAATACTACTATCAGCGCAATAGTATGGGACGTGAAGAAGACTTGCGCTCTTTGATTAGTTCGCTCCATGACGGCGGTACGCGTGTGTTGGCAGATGTGGTGATTAACCATGCGGGAAACAAGAGTAATTGGATCGATTTCTTTGATCAGGACTTTGGTACATATGGTTATTTTAAACCGAACAGCAAATGGATTACCAAGGATGATGAAGCCAGCACCGCAGAAGGTGGTAAATATGCAAGTAAGTTAGGTCCCAATTATGACGATGGTCAGAATGGTACGGATGCCAATTTCGTCGGTGCGCGTGATTTTGACCATAAGAATGATTCGGTACAGAAAATGTGCCGCGCCTATCTGAAGTTCCTTAAGTACACGATGAACTATGATGGCTTCCGCTTTGATGTAGCGGGCGGTTATCATGTAAGCCATATCAATGATTATGTCACGAATGCCAAACCCTATTTCTCCGTCATGGAGTATTGGAAAGGTGATGCGAATGAACTGAAGACGCGTATTGACGAGGCGGGCAAGAATAATTTGGCGTTTGACTTCGCTGCCAAATACAGCGTGTACCGCGATGGTATCTTCTATAAGAGTTACGATAAATGTAAGAACGGAGGTCTGCGTGGAAAAGGTTATAGCAAATATGCCGTAACGTTTATCGATAACCATGATACGTTCAACCGTAGCGATAATGATGACGTGGCGAATAAGCGTGACGGATCGAGTATCAATGACAAGAGTCTGATGATGCGTTGTAACGCGTATCTGCTCTCCATGCCTGGTGTGCCGTGTGTGTTCTATCCGCATTGGGTGAAGTACAAGAGCGAGATCAAAGCGATGATCAATGCCCGCCGGATGGCAGGTATTCATTCGGAGAGTTCTGTGCAGGAGGAGTCCGGTAGCGGATACTACCGCGCGACGGTGCAGGGTAAGTACGGTAGCGTCAAACTGATGCTCGGTACAGCGGCTAATGATGCGGCTCCCGTCGGTTATACGCAGGCAGTCAAGGGTACGGACTATGCAATGTACTATACCGGCACAGGCCCTCAGGGCATTGAGAACGTGCAATCCGAACAGAAAGGCGAGAAGTATATTGAGAACGGACAACTTTATATTCGTTGTGGCGAGCATGTGTTCGATGCACAAGGAAGAAAAATTTACTAATTTTTAAATTTTAATATTATGAAAAAGATTTTTACTTTATTTGCCGCAGTTGTTTGCGGTTTGGCAATGAACGCCAAGACATTGTATCTGCAACCTAATGATGATTGGAAGAAGGATGGTGCCCGTTTTGCTATCTATGCTTTCGGTAATGGCGACGCGTGGTATGACATGACTTCTGCATCGGAAGGATATTATCAAGCTACAGTTGACGACAAGTACCCGACGGTTATTTTCTGCCGTATGAATGGTAGCGTATCTGACAATGATTGGCTCAACAAATGGAATCAGACGCAGGACATGACTATTGAGTCTGATAAAAACCTTTGTGTTATCAACGGATGGGACAATGCAGGATCATGGTCTGTTTATAATGGTGGAGGAGAGACCCCCAGTGAAGAAGGTCTCGAAGAATCAGGAGAGGATCATGACTTTGCGTTGATGGGCTCGATTGGCGGTGATTGGAACATTCAAGAACAATTGCCGGAGTACATGTTTGATGCTCGCGGCCGTTGGTCAGGTGTACTTGCTTCCCATCCGGATAAACAAAATATCTCGTACGTAGTAATTATTGACGAGGAAGGCAACCAATATAAGACCAAAGGTTGGGCTGGAGAGAATGCTACCAGTGTTACTTTGTATTGGGCAAATGGTTTCGAAAATAGCAACGTATGGCAATTACCGGCAGGTGAAACCATCTATCTTATTATGCGTAAGTGCACCTTCAAGGGCTCTATCGAGGTAGAGAAGGTAGATCAAGCTACCTATGATGCATATACGATTGATTGGGGAAGCGAGAATCAAGCTATTGAGAATACTGTTGTAACCGAGAAAGCACACAAGCAGATCATCGACGGTCAGCTGCGTATCATCCGCGGCGACAAGATGTATGACGCAACCGGTAAAGCATTATAAATCCTTAAATACGCACAATTATGCGCAAGATTTTTCTCAGTATATTCGTCCTTGTGGCTGCCTGTGCCAGCGCGCAGGTAACAACCGACCCCGCTATTATTGAGAAGGGCTATGACGGTCAGATCAAGTTTACATATGACCCGAGTCTGAGTAAAGGAAAAGCTATGGTTAATGCAACTGAGTGCTACTCACACATGGGCTTGATCACCGCGGATTCCAAAGACAACGGCGATTGGAAATATATCCAAAGCGGAGCGAACGATTGGGGCACCAAGAAAGAACCCCAATGGACCAAAGTGGGTTCCAACTGGGAGTTAACCATTCCGAGTATCTATTCTTTCTTTGGTTGCCCGACGACCGAGGAAATTATCGCTATTGCTATGGTGTTCCATAACGGTAATGGTTCGTCTTCGAAGGAGGGTAAGGACGTTAATGGCAATAATATCATCCTTTTCTTAGATGAGGAGAATATTCCTACTGATATATGGGCGGACTTTACCCCGGCGGCAGTAGTGAATGAGACTCGCCCGAGCGGCATCAGCAACGGTATCTATTATGACCCGAATGACCCGACGGTAGTGACACTCTGTACTTATGCGGCTAACAAAACGGCAGCGGCAAGTCATGTGTTCGTCCTCGGCGACATGACCAATTGGCGGTTGGATAACGCCTATCAGATGAAGAAAGATGGTAATTATTTTTGGCTTAAGTTGACGGGTTTGACGGCTGGGCAGGAGTATCGCTTCCAATATGCTATTGAGCGCGCAGACGGCGAGCATGTGCAGATCTCTGATTTGTATTCGGAGAAAGTGATTAGCCAAAATGACCAACTGGCCCGCAAAGCAGATCCTACCCTTATCGGTTATCCGTTGCGAGGTGCAGATGGCGGTTACGTGACGGTTATCCAACCGGGCAAGCCCGCTTTCCAATGGTCTCAAGCGACACTCAGTTTCCAGCGCCCGAATAAGGATAACCTCGTTATCTATGAGGTGTGGCCGTATGACCATACTGCGGAGCGTACGCTGACGGCGCTGACCGGTCGCCTCGATTATATCGAGAACTTAGGTGTAAATGCAGTCGAGTTGATGCCGATGTGCGAGTTTGAGTACCCGGACGGTTGGGGATATGCGCCGACGCATTATTTCGCTTCGCATAAAGCATGCGGGTCATCGGAACAACTGAAGACCTTCATCGACGAGTGCCACAAACGCGGTATTGCGGTGATTATCGATATGGTATTTAACCACGCTACGGGTCTTAACCCGATGAACAAGCTCTATCCGCTGGCGCAGAATCCGTGGTTTAACGTTAATCCGCCGCACGGCGATAACGTCTTTGAAGATTGGAACCACGATTTCGAACCCGCTCATGAGATGTTCACCCGCGCGCTACAATACTGGTTGCGCGAGTATAAAGTGGATGGTTTCCGTCTCGATCTGAGCCATGGTATCTGCGGTCCGACTTACAATGCGGTGGACAATTTGAAAGACTATTATAATAACGGTGTTAAGGCTGTGTCTCCGGACGCATATATGATTCTGGAGCACTGGGGTAAGACTTCAACCGGAGATCTGGACCGTGCGCAACAGAAAGAACTGACCGATGCCGGTATGATGTGCTGGGAGAACACCGGCGAGGCATACCAACAGATAGCAATGGGATACTCCTCCAACTCTTCGTTGGTAAACGCTAATAGAGATAAGTACGTTTCATACTGCGAGAGCCATGACGAGGAGCGTTGCTTCTTTAAGGCACGTAAGTGGGGGAGTGGTAGTGTTGCTACCGACGAAGACGTGCGCCTGAACCGCGTACCAATGGTGTTAGCTTTGACTTGCCTGCTTGATGGACCGACGATGTTCTATCACTTCGCAGAATTGGGCTTCGACAACTCGAAATTCATGACAGCGGATGGCGTTTGGGGCAAAGACGGCTATCAGGCTTACGGCGCAGACAACGTACCGGAATATATCAACGAAGAAGTAAAGATGTACCCGAAGAAACGTCCGGAAGGTTGGATGAAAGGTGGCGCGCGTATGCAGGCATACCAGAAAGTAGCGCAGATACTCCAACTCCGCACGCGTTTGAAGAAGGAAGTGTTCGAAGGTAATCCGACGAACTCATCCGTCGGAGCGACGAACCTGCGGACCATCCAATGGGGTAGTGATGTGTTCGTTTGCGGAAATATATCCGCCACAACGACACAAAATGTATCGCTGCCTTCCGGCACGTGGTATGACTATCTGGCAGGAGGCACGAATGCAGCCGCTACCTATACTCTCCAGCCGGGTGAGATCAAGGTGTTCACCGGAAGTAAGATCACACCGCCGGTTATCCCGGCTTCGTACGACTACTCCGAGGATATCGATGATATCATTTGGGAGGATACCTCCGGATCGGCTTATAAAGTGGTCCGTAACGGTCAAGTGCTGATAGTTCGCGATAATAAAGTATATACGATCACAGGCGCGCGCGTTCAATAAATGTATATAGCGATTGCCGGAAATATCGGAGCAGGAAAGACGACGCTGACCAAGATGTTGGCAAAGTACTATGGGTGGGAGCCACGCTTTGAGAGCGTGAGCTTCAACCCGTACCTGGAGGACTACTACGGAGACATCCAGCGTTGGGCGTTCTGTTTGGAGACCTATTTCCTTAAGGAACGGTTCAAAGACATGCTGGCCGTTCAGAGGGCGAGTCATACCATTGTGCAAGATCGTTCGATCTTCGAGGGCGTCTATGTGTTCGTGCGTAATAACTACGAGCGCGGCGACCTTTCCGAACGGGACTTCACAACCTTCATGGAACTGTTCGACCTCATGAAATCGCAGATGAAGATGCCCGACATGATGATCTATCTGCGTAAGTCTGTTCCGGCACTCATCAACCAGATTCAGAAACGCGGTCGAGACTACGAGCAGACCATGCAGATCGATTATCTCAAAGACCTCAACGAGAAATACGAAGACTTCATCTTCCATAAGTACGAAGGTCGTGTGCTGGTCATCGAGTCCGACGGAATGGATTTTGAGAACAACCCCGAGGACTTCCGAAAGGTCATCGACCGCGTGGACGCCGAGCTCTTCGGACTCTTCAGCGAGAATAACTGGTCATTAAACATTCAACATTAAACATTCAATATTACTAATATGCACATTGCTATAGCAGGTAACATCGGGTGCGGTAAGACGACCCTGACAAACATGTTAGCCAAACATTACGGCTGGGAACCGCGTTTCGAGAGCGTGGAGTATAACCCGTATCTGTCGGATTTCTATGCCGATATGGCGCGGTGGTCGTTTAATCTGCAGGTCTATTTCCTCAATAAGCGTTTCAAGGACGTGGTGGAGATAGGTAAGTCGGATAAGTATATCATCCAGGATCGTACGATCTATGAGGACGCGCGTATCTTTGCACCTAACCTGCATGACCAGGGCTTCATGTCCGACCGCGATTTTGAGAACTACGAGGACTTGTTCGACTTGATGACGACGCTGGTCAAGATGCCTGACCTGCTGATCTATGTGCGTGCATCCGTGCCGACACTCGTGTCGCAGATCCAGAAGCGTGCCCGCGGTTACGAGCAGCAGATCAAACTCGACTACCTCCAGGGTCTAAACGATAAGTACGAGAATTGGATCAAGGACTATAAGGGCAAACTGCTCATCGTCGAAGGCGACCGTATTAAGTTCGGCGATAACCCCGAGGATTTCCGTTGGGTTACCGACCGCATCGATGCGGAACTATTTGGTCTCTTCCCGTTCGAAACCGAAGAGAAAAAAGGCAAAGAGATTTGATCCGGCATTTTCTCGATTATATTGCCATCGAGCGAAAGTACTCGCAGCGCACCGTGGAGGCATACCGCGATGACCTGCGGGATTTTTGCCGATTCTTGTCTGTGGAGGAAGAGACGTTGGATCCTAAAAGTATTGGTGAAGACGATGTCAAGACTTGGATGTTGGAGTTATTAGAGAAAGAAAAACAGTCTCCTCGTTCTGTCAAGCGCAAGCTGTCGGCATTGCGAAGTTTCTATCGTTTTCTGCTTCGTACGGGTAAGGTGACTCGTGATATAACCGCGCGCGTTGTTCCTCCGAAGGCGGATAAACCGCTTCCGGTCTTCTTCCGTCCTGCAGAGATGGCGGAAGAGGAACGGTTGAGTGATGAGCGATTAGCGATGCGCGGCAACTCGTTTGAGGACATCCGCGACGCTTTGATTATCGAGATGCTCTATCAGACGGGGATGCGTCAGGCGGAGATGTTGGGATTGCAGGATCAGGATTTGGACTTGCAGCAAGGGCAGGTACGTATCTTCGGTAAGCGGCGGAAAGAGCGGATAGTACCTTTTGGTTCTGCATTAGCAGAGCAGATTAAGGAATATATGGAGGCTCGGGATGCATTGTGTTCCACCACTCCTGCTGTTTTCTTCGTAAAGAGATCGAGAGGAGGCGAGATTGTGCCGCTGACGAAGAACACCTTATATAATATCGTGCGCACGCGTATGGGTGAGGTGAGTACCTTAAAGAAGCACTCTCCGCACGTGCTGCGCCACACGTTTGCGACGGCGATGTTGGACAACGGCGCAGACATACGAACGATTCAGGAACTGCTCGGACACGCTTCGCTCAGTACAACACAAGTCTATACGCACACGACCTTTGAACAGATCAAACGAGTATATAATCAGACGCATCCGAGGGCAAAGAAAGAGAAAAAGTAAGGCATTAAGGGTGCAAAATCAAGAAAAATGACCTAAATTTGCATTTTTTTTGCAAAATTATTTGGTCAATTCAAAAAAAAGCAGTACTTTTGCACGCTTTTTCGTCGGAAGGGCCAAATAAATGCCTCTATAGCTCAGTTGGTAGAGCACTAGATTTGTAATCCAGCGGTCGTTGGTTCGAGTCCGACTAGAGGCTCAAAAGTTCTTTGAAATCCGGGTGTGTTCCAGAGTGGCCAAATGGGGCAGACTGTAAATCTGCTGTCTTCGACTTCGGTGGTTCGAATCCATCCGCACCCACACAATCGAGAGGCTATCTCTCGTCTTGCGCGAAAGTAGCTCAGTCGATAGAGCACTAGCCTTCCAAGCTGGGGGTCGCGGGTTTGAGTCCCGTCTTTCGCTCTTATGCTGCTTTAGCTCAGTGGTAGAGCGCATCCTTGGTAAGGATGAGGTCCCGAGTTCAACTCTCGGAAGCAGCTCTTTTATTGTGTTAAAAAGGAAAGAACAAAAACATTTTTTGTTTATTAACGTTAATAAAAAATTAAAGAATTACTATGGCAAAAGAAAAATTTGACCGTTCGAAACCGCACGTTAACATCGGTACCATCGGTCACGTTGATCACGGAAAAACCACTCTGACCGCAGCCATCACTACCGTTTTGGCAAAGAAAGGTCTGTCTGAGCTCCGTTCGTTCGACTCTATCGACAATGCTCCGGAAGAGAAGGAGCGTGGTATTACCATTAACACCGCTCACGTAGAGTATCAGACGGCTAACCGTCACTATGCTCACGTTGACTGTCCGGGTCACGCCGACTATGTAAAGAACATGGTTACTGGTGCTGCTCAGATGGACGGTGCTATCATCGTTGTTGCTGCTACTGATGGTCCGATGCCTCAGACTCGTGAGCACATCCTGCTCGCTCGCCAAGTAAACGTACCGCGCCTGGTTGTATTCATGAACAAGTGCGATATGGTTGACGATCCTGAGATGCTCGACCTCGTTGAGATGGAAATGCGTGAGTTGTTGAACTTCTATGATTTCGACGGTGACAACACTCCGGTTATCCGCGGTTCTGCTCTTGGCGCACTGAACGGTGTTCCTGAGTGGGAGGAGAAAATTCTTGAGTTGATGGACGCTTGCGACAACTGGATCCAGTTGCCGGTACGTGCCGTTGATAAACCGTTCCTGATGCCGGTTGAGGACGTATTCTCGATCACCGGTCGTGGTACAGTTGCTACTGGTCGTATCGAGACCGGTGTTGTCAAAGTTGGTGACGAGGTTCAACTGATCGGTCTCGGTGCAGAGGGCAAGAAGAGCGTTGTTACCGGCGTTGAGATGTTCCGTAAGCTCCTCGATCAAGGTGAGGCTGGTGATAACGTAGGTCTGCTCCTCCGTGGTATCGACAAAGATGAGGTTAAGCGTGGTATGGTATTGACTCACCCGGGTTGCGTT
>CACWNR010000014.1 GCA_902762355.1 uncultured Bacteroidales bacterium | reverse complement strand
TGGAGCATCTCCACGAGCTGAACGTTCATTTCCGTGGCGTCGAGGAGCACATCTAATAGCCTCCAAAATCGGTCCAATCCCGACAGTCAACCGACGGTCAACCGACAGTCAAGGCTTAGATCGGTACAACATCAGTACACCATTGTTTAATTTATTTTAGACAGATTTATGAAAATTGCAGTAGCAGGAACAGGTTATGTAGGTCTCAGCATCGCTACCCTACTCGCCCAACACAACGAGGTGATGGCAGTGGACATTGTGCCGGAGAAGGTGGAGATGATCAATCGCCGCCAATCGCCTATTCAGGATGAGTATATCGAAAAGTATCTCGCCGAGAAAGATCTCCATTTGACGGCGACCTTGGATGCCGAGTCGGCGTATAAGGACGCGGAGTACGTGGTGATTGCCGCACCGACGAACTATGACAGTCGGCTCAATTATTTCGATACCTCGGCGGTGGAGAACGTGATTGAGACCGTGCTACGCGTCAATCCGAACGCTATCATGGTCATCAAATCGACTATCCCGGTAGGCTATACGAAGTCGGTGCGCGAGAAGTATCATTGCGATAATATTCTCTTCTCGCCGGAGTTCCTGCGTGAAAGCAAAGCGCTCTATGACAACCTCTACCCGAGTCGTATCATCGTGGGTACGATATTAGAGGATGCACGGTTAGTGAAAGCGGCAGAGCGTTTTGCTAATCTGCTGAAGGAAGGTGCGCTGAAAGAGGATATCGAGACCCGCATCATGGGACTCACCGAATCGGAAGCAGTCAAGTTGTTCGCCAATACGTATCTGGCGCTACGCGTGAGCTATTTCAACGAGTTGGATACCTACGCGGAGATGAAAGGTCTGGATACGCAATCGATCATTGATGGTGTTTGCCTGGATCCGCGTATCGGCACGCACTATAACAACCCGTCCTTCGGTTACGGCGGCTATTGCTTGCCCAAGGACACAAAGCAGTTGCTGGCTAACTACGAGGATGTACCCGAAAACCTGATTGAGGCCATTGTAGAATCCAACCGCACGCGTAAGGACTTCATCGCCGACCGTGTACTGGCTAAAGCCGGGTATTACGACTATTACCACAGAGGTGATTTCGATGCCAAACAGGAGAAGAGTTGTACCATCGGCGTCTATCGTCTGACGATGAAGTCGAACAGCGATAACTTCCGTCAGTCGAGTATCCAGGGCATCATGAAACGCGTCAAGGCGAAAGGTGCACAGGTGATCATCTACGAGCCGACTTTAGAGAATGGTAGCACGTTCTTTGGTAGCGAAGTAGTGAACGATTTGGTGCAATTCAAGCTTCGCAGCCAAGCCATCATTGCCAATCGTTATGATGCAGTGCTGGATGACGTGAAAGACAAAGTATATACACGCGACATTTTTAGACGGGATTGACGTCTAAAAATATTGGTCATTGGTTATTGGTCTTTTGGCAGAGAAAGTCGAACATATCGGGAAGCGCGAGATAGCATGGAGCTATGCTGGTACGGCGTTTATGATTGGCGCCGGTGTGATCCTGCTTCCATTTATCTTGCATAAGATGCCGCAAGAGACGGTAGGTATCTGGAACATTTTCCAGACGATCACGTTCCTTGTGATGCTACTCGACTTTGGTTTCCGGCCTTCGTTCGCACGAAACATCAGTTATATCTTCTCGGGCGTGAAGTCGCTGCAGAAAGAAGGCGTGGCCCATGCGGATTCCGATTCGGAGGTGGATTATGGTCTGCTGAAGGGTACACTCATCGCCATGCGGCGTTTCTACCGATGGATAGCAATAGGCGTGTTTGCGCTTTTGGCTACAGGGGGAACGGCTTATTTCTACTATATACTGCAAAAATATTCCGGTGACCGTCAAGATGCGCTGATCGCATGGATCTTATTGATTGCCATCAACTGCTATAATCTCTACACCTTCTATTACGACGCACTGCTGACCGGTAAGGGGTACGTCACCCGCACCCAGCAGATCAACATGTTAGGTCAGACGGTTTATATCGGTCTGGCGATCGGACTGATCTATGCCGGTTTCGGTTTGACGGCTATCGTTGCCTCTCAACTGATATCAACGATCATTCGTCGCGTATTGACCTATCGCGTCTTCTATACGCCCGCATTGAAAGAGCATCTGCTCGCAGCTATACCGCAAGAACCGAAAGGTATACTAGCGGCTATCACGCCGAATGCCGTCAAGATCGGTTTGACACAGTTAGGCGGTTTTATGGTGAACAAATCGGCTATCCTCATCGGCTCGGCCTTCTTGACACTGGAAGAAGTAGCATGTTACGGTATCACGATGCAGGTGATGGATATCCTGGCACGCTGTGCGACGGTATTCTATCAGTCTTACCTGCCTAAGTTAGCGCAATGTCGGGCAGAGAACGATCTCACGACATTGAAACGCTACTACATACTATGTACGGGTAGTCTGTGGGTAGTTTATGCTGTAGGCGGAATAGCGTGGGTACTATTAGGAGACTGGGCGCTGAACCTGATTGGCAGTCAGACGCAGTTTGTGCCGGTGGCAATGTTACTGGTGATGCTGCTTATCAGCACGTTGGAGCACAACCACGCGGTCTCTGCGGGCTTTATCATGGCGGACAACAAGATTCCGTTCTTTATTCCGTCGCTGCTGAGCGGCGCAGCAACGGTGATATTGCTTTGGATCTTCCTTGACCCGTGGAGTATAGGCATCTGGGGATTGATTTTGGCACCGGGTCTCGCGCAGTTGGCATACCAAAACTGGAAATGGCCGAGTGTGGTAATTAAAGAATTATGGGGGAAATGAAAGAATGATGGTTTATGCTATATATATTGTCATGACACTGGTATTATCGGCACTCTACGATAGATTAGATGATTCTTCGGGCAAATCAAAATGGTATGCCTTTACATGTCTTTTCCTTATTCTGATAGCCGGTTTTCGTAACGGCGTAGGAGGCGATACGCAGTTCTACATGCGCGATTTCGATGGCGTTCCTACTTTAGCGTCTGATTATCCTGAGTACATTATAGGAAACATCTTTACACGAAGTTTTATGCCTGGCTGGTCTATTCTGAACATCGTATGTAAAAAAGTTTTCAATTCATTTTACGCTGTTCAATTGTTCGAATCATTGATTGTCAATTGTTGCATTTTTTACTTGATAAAAAAATACACTCGGCATGTATTCTTGTGTGCACTACTATATGGTATAAGCGGTTATTTCTTTATCTTTAATACAGAAGTAATGCGTGAAGCGATTGCTATTGCGTGCATTGGAATAGGCATGTATCATTATATGAGAGGAAACAAGGCTTATTTCTTCATTCTTGTCGGTATTGCTTTAATGTTCCATCTATCAGCGTTAGTCGCATTGCTATTCCCACTAACTGGTTTAATACCCAGGATCTCCTTAAAAATCATTATTTTGTCCTTCTGTATTTCTTTTGTCTTTTGGATTGTGAGCAACACGGTTATCTTGTTTCTTATTAATCATCTACCAGATAGTTTTCCAGGAGCAGAAAAAATCATTTCTTATGCCGACCAAGAAAACAACATTTTCGGTTTTTTTGAATTGGCACTTCGTTATCTTGTAGGCATGGCAGGAATAATCTATTTCGCACAATTCAGCTCGGGTCGCACTGAGAAAATGGTGAGTGATTATGTGCATTATAGTACATTTTTCTTGGGAATAGCCATTATCGTATGTGCCATTTCTGGGTTCTATAGATTTCTAAACTACACTGCTGTTTTTATGCTGATTATAACGTCTGAGTTTATAGGGAATTGGAAAAATCAATTGACTCAATTTGCATTTACTAAGGTTGTTTTAGTATGTATATTCTTTTTCTATTCGGGCAAATATTTTTACCGTGTATGGCCAGATGTGCAGCGGCATAATTATGAACTATTTGTTCCTTATACTTCCATCTTGGACGATCACATAGATACGGAATACCGCTATGAAATGTGGCAGGATGCTGTGACTAAAGATAGGAAAGTAAATAACTCAAGAGGATTGAAATGAAGAATATTTATTGCGTAATAGTAACGTATAATGGAATACAATGGATGGAACGATGCCTTTCCAGCCTTGTTCAATCTACCCACCCGATTATCCCCGTTATCATAGATAATGGTTCGACTGACGGAACTAAAGAATATATAGAAACGCATTATCCGCAAATACCTCTCATGGCTCAAAAAACGAATCTTGGTTTTGGGCAAGCAAACAATGTTGGTATCCGGTATTCATTATCTAATGGAGCTGATTACGTTTTATTACTTAATCAGGATGCGTGGATAGAAAAGGACATGATAGACTGCCTCTTATCTTTTGCAGATGATAATAGTCTCATCAGTCCGTTGCACATGAACGGTAACGGAGATAAGATAGACCGTAATTTCTGCCATAACGCGCTTATGCGTTCTCCGGAAATGGAGCAATTCTTACATGATACTGCAAAAGGAAAAACCGGAAGGTATTATACCGATGAGATCAATGCGGCATGCTGGCTCTTACCTCGGGCTGTATTAGAGAGTATCGGAGGTTTTAATCCGTTGTTCTTTCATTATTCAGAGGATAGTGATTACTTGCAACGTCTGCATTATCATCAAAAAGGCATATTTTTTGTACCTTCAGCCCGCGTTTACCATGACCGAGAAGGTGTTCCTACAAAAAAACCGAGCAAGCAATCAATATATCAGAACCTGATTTTGCGGGCTATAGATATACGATATAGTCGCTTGAGTTGCTTGCTACATAGATGGAGGTATGCATTGGGAGTTATACATACAGCATGTGCGGATCATCGACCGGCAGATATGCTCTATTATTTCCAAGCACTGTGCCGATACCATACAATGCATTTGGATATTATAGCCAACAGAAAGATAATCAAAGAAAAAGGAGCACACTGGATAGATTGATTTATGAAACCTACTGTTACCATTATCATACCATGCTATAATCAGGATCCGTTCCTACCTAAAGCTATAGTTTCCCTTCAAGCGCAAACACTTGATAGTTGGGAATGTATTGTCGTGGATGATGGTTCGACGGATAACACGGCTGAAGTGGTAGCCAACATCGCGCTCAGTGAACCACGTGTACGTTTGTTGCAGAAACTGAATGGTGGAAGTGCCAGTGCACGGGATATGGGATTGAAGTATGCACAAGGAGAATATATCCAATTCCTTGATGCCGACGATACGATCACTCCGGATAAACTGGAGCGGCAAGTGCAACGTATGGACAACGAAGGGTTGGATATCTCATATACAGCATTCTGTACAGAAAACAGTCATGGTCAACAGACATCGTCTCGTGCCATACGACTCAACTCCTATAAGATATTGGTTCGTTGGGGATTGGGTGCTTCCACACCTATTCATAGTTTCCTGTACCGCACGGATTTTATTCGCCGCAATGCATTAACATTCCAAAATGCATGTCGTTTTCGAGAGGATTGGAGATGGCATATTATGAGCTTTGCTACTCATCCGAAACAAGCGCTCCTACCCGATTTGTGCGGAGCTATCTATTATCAGAACGAGCAAGGAAAGACCGGGTCATATATAAAGATGCAAGCGGGGAATTTCGAGTTTATGGCATATATGACGCAACAGTTACGGGGCACGGCGAAAATGCTGTGGGCATTACGCATATCTGAAGAACTATGGATCTGGTTCTTGCGCATGGTGAAATACCGCAGTACAGAAATTGCCAAGACGGTAATGCTACTACCTTTGGTATGGACGGTAATTGCTATCCTCATGATGCCGTTATCCATCTGGTGGATACTCGTTTATTTTATTAAAACTTACATAGACAAATGAAAAAATATCTGCTCATATGCGTCACTTATCATTCCGATGAAGAACTCCACCATTTTGTAGAGTCCGTTCATCGTGCGGCAGAGCAAGTGAAAGAAGCCATGCAAGTGGATATCGAGATCGTCGATAACGGCAAGGAAAATAGAGGTTATTTAGGCGGCGCACTACCTATATTTAATGCCAAAGCAAAAGAGTATGACTTTGTGTCTATCTCGAATGTGGATCTCGAACTCGTACCCGATTTCTTTGAGCAGTTAGTACAAATCGATACAGCACAGATAGGCTGGATCGCTCCGGATATCTACACCGATAAGATCAATCGGCATGAAAACCCCTATATGCTAACTCGACCGACCAAACGGAACTTCTTCATATGGAATACGATTTATAGTTGCACATGGTTGTATCGTTTGTATCATCGCTTATACCTTATCAAAAATAAGCAGCAGAAAGTTTACACGGCGTGTACGATTTATGCAGGGCACGGATCGTTTATGCTGTTTACTCATAACTTTATCGCGAAAAATCCCGAACTGTCTTTCCCCGGCTTTATGTACGGGGAAGAGATATACATGGCAGAACGGGTTCGTGCCGCGCAATTGACTGTGCAGTACCAACCTACCCTGCGTATCGCTAATGTCGGAAATATCAGTACGGGTTTGGTAAACCAGGCACAGAAATCCGCTTGGAGTAAAGAGAGCTTGAATGCCATTAAAAAGATTTTCTTTTAGATGAGGAATAGCACAATTGACATAGCGAAAGGTATTGCCATCATTCTCATGGTGGTCGGACATTCATGCTGCCCCGAAGGACTATATAAACTCATATATAGTTTTCACATGCCTCTATTCTATATCCTTAGCGGGTATTTTTTGAAGGAGGACTCCCTTGCTAATACACGTTCTTTTGTGCTGAAGAGGTGGAAGAAGCAGGCAATGCCTCTTCTTATATGCGGCATTATATCGCTACTCTTGCATAATGTCTTTTTTCATTGTGGTATAATTAATGAGTTTTTTGGTACGCTCACAGGTGATGTGTCGCACTTATTTGGTTGGAAGGATTATTTATTACGTTTAGGTTTGCTCATTGGATTTTTAGAAGTATATGATGATCCGTTTTTAGGTGCTTGTTGGTTTATACAATGTATGTTTTTTGCATATGTAGGGATAGCACTAATTCATAAACTGTTAAGTCATTTCTCCTGGCAAAAGCAATGCGTTACGGGTATGGGTGTATTTATCGGGGTAAGTCTCACATTAACCACAATACATTGGATCATACCGTCCTTGAATACCGTTTTTGTTACTCGCGTATTTATGGCCGGAGTCTTTATATATCTTGGTTTATTCTTACGCAATTTCATAGACAAATGGAACGTTCGCTGGTGGCATATATGTTTATTGGCATTACCCGCTTGTTTCGCGATATATTCTCCATTTTCAATTGATATGTCCGAACAAATCAATCCGATTCAATATGTATTGCTACTGATTACCGGCTCTACCGGAACTTTGTGGATATACGGAATAAGCAAATATATCAGTCAATTAAAAATCTCGTCTGTCACTTTGCAAACGTTAGGTATATATTCGATTTACATTCTTTTCCTACACATGTTCATGTTTAAGCCGATTTCATATTTGTTTATCAAAATATACGGTTTAAATCCTCTTTGGTTAGGATGCAGACCTACAATATATCAGATTGCAAACTCGTGGCATTGGATTGTATATACAATAGGAAGCATTTCATTGTGTCTAATCATTGCGTTTATCAACCGAAAAATCAAATTAAATGGAACTCGTTAGTATCATAATGCCCACGTATAACTGCGGACGATTCATCGCTGAATCGATTCGTAGCGTACTTGCCCAGACATATACCAACTGGGAGTTGCTCATCGTGGATGACTGCTCAACCGATAACACGGCGCAAGTAGTGGGTTCTTTTAATGATCCACGTATCCATTATCTACGAAACGAGCAGAACAAAGGAGCCGCTTTGACACGCAATAAAGCTTTGCGCGAAGCCAAAGGACGCTATATTGCTTTCTTGGATTCAGATGACTTGTGGCTTCCTGCCAAGTTGGAGCACCAGATCGCCTTTATGCAGCAGAACGGCTATGCGTTCTCCTATCATGAGTACACGGAAATAGATGAAGATGATAAGCCAACAGGCATTATTGTAACCGGTCCGAGACTTGTAACAAAAATAGGAATGTATGCTTTCTGTTGGCCTGGGTGTCTGACAGTTATGTATGATGCAACAAAGGTAGGGCTCATACAGATTGAAGATATAAAGAAGAATAATGACTACGACATGTGGCTAAAAGTTTGCAAAAAGACTGATTGTTACTTGTTAGAGGAGAACTTAGCCAAATATCGGCGTGGTAGGAATGGATCAATAAGTAGTCATAGCATATTAACTATGATACAATGGCACTACAAACTATGGCATGAAGCAGAGAAAAAAAATGCGGTAGTATCAATATGGTATACCGGCCTCAACCTTGTGTGTGGATTGTACAAAAAACTAAAATTTGTAAAACGAAACAAAATATGATACTCAAATGGCTTTTTGATAGAACAATGGCGCTGATCGGCCTACTTTTCCTCTGGCCGGTATTGCTCGTCGTAGCTATCCTGATTAAGTGCCAAATGCCGGGCCCTGTACTTTTTGTACAACCACGTGTAGGCAAGGATGGCAAACTGTTTAACTGCCATAAGTTCCGCTCGATGACTGTCGGACATGGTGGTAGCAGCGTGAGTGTAGCCGGAGAAGCACGTATCACCCCGCTTGGTGCCAAACTGCGCAAATACAAACTCGACGAACTACCCGAACTATGGGATGTGTTCATCGGAGCGATGTCTTTTGTGGGGCCACGCCCTGATGTGCCGGGTTATGCTGACAAACTACAAGGAGAAGACCGCATCGTCTTAACGCTTCGTCCGGGTATTACAGGGCCTGCTACCCTCAAATATCGCAACGAGGAGGAACTATTAGCCACCGTCAAAAATCCTATCCGATACAACGATGAAGTCATTTATCCTGATAAAGTGCGAATCAACCGTTACTACGCGGAAAATTATTCCTTCATCAAAGATATACAAATGATTTTTTGTACCGTATTGGGCAAACACATGACTTACAACAACGAAATAATATAACCCTTATTATGGAACGGAAAACAATATACTTATGTCTCGCTCATATGTCCGAAGAAGGACTGGAGCAGAAGTACATCAAAGAGGCGTTTGATACCAATTGGGTAGTACCCCTTGGACCGAACGTCAATGCGTTTGAGAAAGACCTGGAAGCATTCGTGGGGCAAGACAAGAAAGTCGTTGCGCTGTCGGCAGGTACAGCAGCGGTGCATCTGGCGCTTATCGGTTGTGGTGTAGGTCCCGGCGATGAGGTGTGTGTGCAGAGTTTCACTTTCTGCGCCAGTTCCCACCCCATCAAGTACCTCGGTGCAACACCCGTGTTCATTGACTCGGAGAAAGACTCATGGAATATGGATCCGGAACTACTCGAGCAAGCCATCTTAGACCGTAAAGCCAAAACTGGCAAATATCCGAAAGCTATCGTTCCGGTAGCCCTCTACGGCATGCCGTACGACAGCACCCGAATCATGGAGATCGGTAATAAGTATGGAATTCCTGTTATCGAAGATGCGGCAGAAGGGTTCGGTAGTCGTTTCAAAGGACAAGTACTCGGTACGTTCGGTAAGTATGGTGTACTGAGTTTCAACGGCAATAAGATGATCACCACCTCTGGTGGTGGTGCGCTCATCTGTCAGGACGAGGAGCAGAAGAACAAGATCATGTGGTATGCCACACAAGCTCGTGAAGCCTACCCGTATTACCAGCACGAAGAGATCGGATATAACTACCGTATGTCCAATATATGTGCCGGTATCGGTCGCGGTCAGATGTCCATCGTCAATGACCACATCGCACACCACAAGCATGTACAGGCACGCTATGCAGAGTTGTTGAAAGGTATTCCGGGTATTCATCTGCACGAAGCCCCCAACGCGGACTACGATGCTAACTACTGGCTATGCACTATCACTATCGATCCCGAGGTACGTATCAAAGGACAGGAGAACGCTTACAAAGAGACCGTTAAGTCGGCCGTAGGCGGTGCTGCCGGTGTGATTCATCAAGTGGACAGCCCAACTACCGACTGCCAACCGAACGACAATGTGGAAGCACTGCGTGTGTTTATGCTCGAGCGTAAGATTGAAGCGCGTCCGGTATGGAAACCCATGCATAAACAACCCGTCTATGCCGATTGTCCGGCGTACGTCAACGGCGTCAGCGAAGCCATCTTCAAGATCGGTATGTGTCTGCCGGCAGGTCCGATGGTCACCGATGAGGACATTGACTATATTGTGGAATCCATTAAAAGTGCAATAGAGAAATAAATACATATATGGAAAGAAGAGTAAGAGTTCGTTTTGCGCCAAGTCCAACCGGCGCACTGCACATCGGCGGTGTTCGTACCGCTTTGTACAACTACCTTTTTGCCCGTCAGCACGGCGGTGACATGCTGCTTCGTATCGAAGATACAGATAGTACACGCTTCGTGCCCGGTGCAGAAGAGTATATCCTTGAGGCTTTAGAATGGTTAGGGATCGGCATTGACGAAGGCCTTCGCATGCGCAACGGCAAGATTGAAGCCATTGGTGAACATGGCCCTTATCGCCAGAGTGAGCGCCGAGAGATATATCATCAGTATGTAAAGCAACTGCTCGATTCGGGCCATGCGTATATCGCTTTTGACACGCCGGAAGAGTTAGAGGCTAAGCGTGCAGAGATACCGAATTTCCAGTACGATGCCCGCACGCGTATGCAGATGCGCAACTCGCTGACGATGAGTGCAGAGGAAGTAAAAGCCCTGCTGGAAAAAGGAGAGAAATACGTCGTGCGATTCAAAGTAGAGCCTGATGAGGACGTGCATGTACATGACCTCATCCGCGGCGAGGTAGTCATTAATAGCAACATCCTCGACGACAAAGTGCTCTATAAATCCGCAGATGACCTGCCTACTTACCACCTCGCCAATATCGTAGATGACCACCTGATGGAAGTGAGTCACGTCATCCGCGGTGAGGAGTGGTTGCCTTCTGCCCCACTCCATGTGCTACTGTACCGTGCGTTCGGTTGGTCGGACACCATGCCGCAGTTTGCGCACCTGCCGCTATTGCTTAAACCCGACGGAAACGGTAAACTCAGCAAGCGTGACGGCGACCGTCTTGGTTTCCCCGTCTTCCCGCTCGAGTTCCACAACCAGAAAGATGGTACCGTGTCCAGCGGTTACCGCGAGAGCGGTTATCTGCCGGAGGCAGTGATTAATTTCCTCGCATTGTTAGGTTGGCATGGAAGCGGAGATAAGGAGATGTACACGATGGATGAGTTGATTCAGGAATTCTCGTTGGATCGTGTATCGAAAGCCGGTGCCAAATTCGACTACGAGAAAGGCAAATGGTTCAACCATCAGTACTTGCAACTGCGTAGCAATGAGGAATTAGCCGAGATGTTCCTGCCGACGCTGAAAGAGAACGGAATCGAGAACCCCGATATGCAGATGGTTGCCACAGTAGTGGGTTTGACGAAGGACCGCGTCAACTTCGTTCCGGAACTGTGGGAGCAGACAAACTTCTTCTTTGTAGCTCCCACCAAGTACGATGAGAAGTCCCTTAAGAAGCGTTGGAAAGAGGACTCACCGCGTCACATGACGGAGTTGCTTGAGGTGCTCGAGAATGCGCCGGCATGGGATGCCGAGACCTTGGATGGCATCGTGATGCCGTGGATTGAGAAGAGGGAATACGGCGTCGGCATCGTAATGAACGCCTTCCGCATCTGTCTGGTTGGTGCAGCCCGTGGTCCGCATATCTGGGCGATTACCGATGTGCTTGGCAAAGAAGAAACTCTGAAACGCGTAAAAGACGCTTTGGTTAGATTAGGATGACTCCTAAAGAGGCGCTACATATGTATTTCGGATACGATGATTTCCGGCCCTTGCAGTCGGAGATCATCGAGTCCGTCTTAGCAGGGCGTGATACGCTCGCGCTGATGCCTACCGGCGGAGGAAAAAGTGTCTGTTTCCAGATACCTACTCTCGTCATGGCGCAGAACGATCCGAATAAGCGCTTATGCCTCGTCATCACGCCGCTCATCGCTTTGATGCGAGATCAGGTGGAGAACCTTAAGGCACGGGGTATCCATGCCGCGGCTATCTATACCGGCATGACGTATGACAAACAACGTGTAGCCTTGGATAATTGCCTCTATGGTCCTTATTACTTCCTCTATTGTTCTCCCGAACGCCTGGAGTCCGAAGAGTTCCGCAAACGTCTGGCAGACCTTCCTATCGGTATGATCGCGGTCGATGAAGCGCATTGTATCTCGGAATGGGGCTATGATTTCCGGCCTTCGTATCTGAAGATAGCCGAGGTTCGCGCCTTACTACCCGACGTGCCGGTACTGGCGCTTACGGCAACTGCCACGCCAGAGACCATCGAGGATATACAGGATAAGTTGGGTTTTCACGAGCACAATGTCTTAAGGAAATCTTTCCATCGGGAAAACCTGCATTATATCGTGCGTCGCACGGACAACAAACCCGAACAACTTGCGCATATCCTCTCCCGCGTACCCGGCTCTGCGATCGTCTATGTGCGCAACCGCAAGCGAGCCCAAGAATTAGCCGAATGGCTCAATCACCAATCACCAACCACCAATCACCAATCAGTTTGTGACTACTATCACGCCGGCCTAACCACTAAAGAGCGTAACGAACGTCAGGAAGCCTGGACACGGGGAGACACACGCGTCATCGTAGCGACGAACGCTTTCGGTATGGGCATCGACAAACCCGACGTGCGGCTCGTCATTCATTATGACCTGCCTTCTCACCTGGAGTCGTATTATCAGGAAGCCGGTCGAGCCGGTCGTGACGGAGAAACGGCTTATGCGGTGCTGCTCTTTGATCCACAACAAGACTCGGCGAAGATACGCAAACGTATCATAGATACGTATCCGCCGAAGGAGTTCGTGGAGAGTGTGTATCATAAGACGATGGATTTTCTGCAGATAGGTGCAGGAAGCGGACTCGGACATCGTTTTGCGTTGCATATCGATCAGTTATGCCACGTCATGAAACTGCCCGTGCTGCAGACCTACTCCGCCCTGCATATTCTTACCCAAGCGGGTTATATAGACTTCGAAGAGGAACATGAGGCCCAACCGCGTGTGCAGATTCTTGTGCCGCGTCATCAGTTGGGTGACTATAATCTCTCCCGCGAACAAGCGGAGTTACTCGATGTCCTCATGCGTTCATACTCGGGCATTCATACTGACCTGCAATACGTCCGCGAGGCTGATGAAATAGGTAATCACCAATCACCTATCACCAATCATCAATTATTAGTCTCTTTAGCACAACGCGGCATCATCACGTATATTCCGCGCAGCATAGGTTGCTCCCTAACAATGACAAACGAGCGACAGACAGAGATCTATCTATCGCCCGCTATCTTCGAGCAGCGCCAAGCGCGGTTTATCAGTAAGATTCAATCGATGTTGGAGTACGCCGAGCAGAATCAGTTCTGCCGTGAGCAGTTACTGCTCGCTTATTTCGGTGAGACCGACGCTGTCGCTTGCGGTCACTGCGATGTCTGCCTCAGTCTGAGTGCTGTCAACAGCTGACCCTGCATCTTCTCCCAACAACTCTTGTAATTGTTTCTGTTCCGCCTCGTTAATCGACTTGTCGCGGTCGTTCAGTCCCATCAACGGGCCAAAGAATACCTTGAGCAACGCACGGCTGATGACCTTACGCAGACTGAATTTAGGATTGTTCACGTTGCCGCTTACCGGCACGTCCAACAGAATCATGTCCTGCGATGAAGTCAACATCTTAAAGCCTGTACGAACGGGGATATTCTTATACGGCGCCTTACTAAACTTCTCTTTCTTGCCTACCCGTGGGTGATCAATCACGATTTTGTTCGTGCCGTTCATCTTGCCGCTGACTACGTCCAGATGGCTGTCGAGTTTCATGTCTCCGCCTTCTAAACGATAACCGGTATAGTTACGGCACAGCGCATCGAAATCGCTCAGTTGCACACCGCTCAGACTGACATTCGCCCGGGTATCCTGTGTGGCTAAATCCATACCGCCCGTGAAATCCGCCTTCAGCTTGGCGTCAGACGTCAAGGTTGCCTCAATCGTCACGCTGTTACGTCCGTTGGTCGCGATGTTCGTGCCTTCTACCTTCAGTTCCTTCACCTCATACTCCCAGTCATGCTTCATCGAGTAGTCGTGATAGGTCAAGTCATGACCGGTCACACGTGCTTTCTTCGCCATCCAAACAATAGGTTTGGTGGTTGTTTGAGGCACAGTATCATGAGATTCTGCCGTTACAGAATCTTGAGCGACCTCTTCCGGCTGTTTCATGAGTCGTGAAAGCGTGTTCCACCCCTCGTGTACCTCGTAGTTGCCGGTGACACCGGTGATGATGAGGCTATCAAGGATGAAAGTGTTCGTGCTCAAGTCGCCTTTATTCAACACAAGACGTAACTCATCGAGCGCAGCCACCTCGTCGTCGTGCGTGTCTCGGATACTCAGACCGGCCATCGAGAGATTGCCTTTGAGTTGGATATTGGTGATGTTGTCCAGCGAACCCTCCACATGGATAGCGCCATTCAACTTAGCACCCAGACCGCTTACATTGAGGTAATCCTGCACCAGCGGCAGTACCACATCCGTATGCACGTCATAGAGTTTCAGATTGACCGCATAGTTATTCGACTGCATACGGTATCCGGCTACTATTCCCACTCTACCACCGGTCGGCAACGCGAACTCAAGACCGGCATTGGTCTGTTTGTTATCGAAATACAGACCTGGTACAGACAGCGAGATATCTTCCAGTTTCCACTGCTTGTGCGTCACCACGTCGCGATAACGAATCGAACTATTATTGATACGTATATCGTCCAAGAAAACCTTCCACTCGCTTGGAGTCGTGTCTGCCGGCACAGAATCCGGACGACTATAGCGCTCGATGATATCCGTGAAGTTCAAGCGATCGTTGCTTTTGAGCACTTGTCCGTTGAAGCCGTCCAAATGAATCGCACGCAGTTTGACACGCTTGGCTATCAGTTGCGGATAAGCGATTTGCACGTACAGACGCTCAAAAGAGACGAAGTCCGTCTCGCCGTTCTGTTCCTTGCATTGGAAGCCTTCGATCGTCACACCACCCCAGTACGGATTGATGATCACTTGGTCCGCATGGAGCTCGCGCCCTACGATATCCATACCGTAGTTATTCACCACGTATTTGGCTACCGGCGAGGCGATCGCTAATATCAATGCAAAGAGGAGCACTATTGCTAGCGCTCCCCATCCACATATCTTCCAGAATGTTTTCATTATTCTGCAGCTAATGTGATACGGCGGAAATCTTTGATTTCAACACCTTTAGCTTTGAGGATATCCTTCACGAGCTCTTTGGACTCGCTCATGATGTAAGCCTGCTCAACGAGGGTGTTCTCTTTGAGGAACTTACCCAGACGACCTTGTGCGATCATCTCGATCTTCTTAGCCATTTTCTCGAGGTTAGCCTTAGCCTCCTCAGCTACGCGAGCTTTGATCTCACGTGCCGTAGCAGCTTGCTCTGCGGTGATCCAACCCTTAGCCTGGTTCGAATCGATGTGGTCATCGGAATCTACGTGAGCCGGATTGATACCAGCCTTACGTATCTCGTTCTCGATAGCTTTGTTGATCTCGTCCTGTTTGGTCTTCTCAACAGCTACTTCAAGCTCGTGTTTCTTAACGTCGTCGCTTACGTGATCAGCGTCAAGCGCAATCGGGCTCATAGCAGCTACCTGCATCGAGATACCGTGAACGGTCTCGTGATCAGCACCTTCCTGAGCAGCTACGAGCGAGCTCAGTTTGTTGCCGAGGTGGTTGTAAGCGTCTACTACCGGTGCCTCCAGGCAAGCGTAGTCAGCCAACTCCATCTTCTCACCCGTAACGCCGGAGCGCTCCGTGATGATCTCAGCTACAGTGAAGTTACCAATCTTGAGGTTAGCCAACTCCTCTTTCGTGCGCACTTTGTTATCCAAAGCAGCGTCGAGGATGAGTTTAACCATACCAACGAAGTCCTCGTTCTTAGCTACGAAGTCGGTCTCGCACTTCACGCCAACGATAGCGCCGAAGTTGTCTTTCACCTTACCGAGCACGCAACCTTCAGAAGCCTCACGGTCACTACGTTTTGCTGCGATAGCCTGTCCGCGTTTACGGAGCAAGTCCTTCGCAACTTCGAAGTCACCGGCAGCCTCTTCGAGAGCCTTCTTTACGTCCATCATTCCCGCGCCGGTAATATCGCGCAGTTTCTTGATATCAGCTAATGTTACTGCCATAATTATGCCTCCTCTTCTTTAGCCTCTTCCTTCACCTCAGTTACTTTCTCAGCCTCTGCTTTCGGAGCAGCTTTGCGGATACGTTGACGACGCTCCTTCGGTGCCGGTGCCTCTGCAGCAGCCTGCTCCTCAGCTGCACCTTCGTCAGCTTTCTCTACCTTACGCTCCTCGAGACCTTCTTTGATAGCCTCGCAAACAGCAGTCAGGATCACGTCAATAGCCTTCGTTGCATCGTCGTTTGCAGGGATTACGAAATCGATGTTATTCGGGTTCGAGTTCGTATCTACGATACCGAATACAGGAATACCCAGACGGTTAGCCTCTGCTACAGCGATCTTCTCTTTGATCACGTCTACTACGAACACAGCGCTCGGCAGACGAGTCATGTCGGCGATAGAACCGAGGTTCTTCTCCAGTTTCTCACGCTGACGTGCAATCTGCAGTTTCTCGCGTTTCGAAACATTGTCCAGCGTACCATCGGTAGTCATCTTGTCAATCTGGCTCATTTTCTTCACAGCCTTGCGGATGGTCGGGAAGTTGGTCAACATACCACCTGCCCAACGCTCAGTAATGTACGGCATACCTACCTCTTGTGCATGAGCGGCGATAACCTCTTGAGCCTGTTTCTTCGTACCAACAAACAGCACCTTACGGCCACTGCGTGCCAGGTTCTTCAGAGCCTCTGCAGCCTCGTCAATCTTAACTACCGTCTTGTTCAAGTCGATGATGTGAATACCGTTGCGCTCCATGTAGATGTACGGAGCCATTGCCGGGTTCCATTTGCGTTTGAGGTGGCCAAAATGCGCACCAGCCTCCAGCAATTGATCAAAATTTGTTCTCATTTTGAAAAAATGTAAAATTTAAAATGTTAAATATAAATTATTTAATCTCCGTTTATTTTGGAATTCTCGTTCACGCGCATAATACATTATTAAATACACGCGCACGCATATGCGTTTGAGACTCCAAAACAATCGTGTGGTAATCCCAAAGGAGTCCACACGATTTGGAGTATTCTTCCGATTAACGTTTACTGAACTGGAAGTGCTTACGTGCTTTCGGCTGACCCGGTTTCTTACGCTCAACCTCACGAGCGTCACGAGTCATGAAGCCTTCTGCCTTCAACGCAGCCTTGTCTTCCGGATTGATCTTCACCAGCGCACGTGCGATAGCCAAACGCAGAGCCTCTGCCTGACCTTTGAAACCACCACCGTCAAGGTTAGCCTTGATATCGTATCTCTCAGCAACACCGAGCTTGTTCAGCGGCTGAAGAACGATATAGCGCAGAATAGAAGACGGGAAATATGTCTCGATGTCACGGCCATTGATCTCGATCTTGCCGGCACCTTCATTAACGTAAACGCGGGCTACTGCCTCTTTACGACGACCTAATGCATTAACTGTTTCCATAATCTTCTATTATTTCAGGGTGTTAATATCAATTTGTTTCGGTTGTTGTGCCTGCATATTGTGCTCTGCACCTGCAAAAATGTACAGGTTGTTGATCTGCTTCGAGCCCAGACGATTCTTCGGCAGCATACCTTTTACTACTTTGCGAACGAGCTTGTCAGCGCCTTTTGCCATCAGATCAGCCGGAGTAAACTCACGTTGGCCACCCGGGAAACCGGTGTAGCGTACGTAAACGCGATCGTTCCATTTGTTACCTGTCAGCTGCACTTTGTCAGCGTTCACGATGATTACGTTGTCACCACAGTCCACGTTCGGAGTGTAGGACGGTTTGTACTTACCACGCAGCAACTTAGCTACCTTGGAAGCCATACGACCAAGAATCTGGCCTTCAGCGTCAACAACGACCCACTCTTTCTTAGAGGTCTCTTTGTTTACAGACACTGTCTTGTAAGAATTGTATTCCATTAATTTGTTTGTTTTAGGCTTGGCCGACAGACATCTATTAAGCGTCTCCGCACTGCCCAGCCAGGCGATTTATAATTATTGTTTTACGTGCCTCCGCGCATGTGCATTACGCACACTCACGCAAAAAAGCGTGCAAAGGTACTGCTTTTTTTTGACATACGCAAGAAAAATCACAAAAAAAACGCCCACAAGGACGTTTTTTCTCAAATTAGACGTTTTTTTTATGCTTTAGCTGCCAAAGGTGACGGCGTCGTATAAACGCGAGCTGCGAGTTCCTGGTCAAGCATGTACATACCGTATCCGTTACCATCCAACATCCTCAGTTTGTTGATGATCTCAACGGCATTCTCTTCTTCCTCCACCTGCTCGTCAATGAACCACTGGAGACGACTCTGCGCAGCAAAATCATTCTCTTCAACAGCAATGTGCATCAAGTTATTGATAAGCGACGTAACATGTTGCTCATGCTTGTACGTAGCCTCGAAAGCGGCTAACGGAGATGTCCATTCGGTATCTACGGCATCAATCGCTTTGAGGATTACACGACCACCACGACTGATGAGGTAGTTATAGAAGATCTGCGCGTGGTCTTGCTCCTCCTTGAATTGAATAGCAAACCAGTTCGCCATGCCGCTATAGCCCTTATCATGGCAATAAGCAGACATACTCAGATACAGATACGCCGACCACATCTCGGCATTGATTTGCGCATTGATAGCGTCTTCTAATCTCTTAGATATCATGATAATAATGTTTAATGTTTAATGTTTAATCTTTAATAATCACCCAACTTGAACGTCCGGATTAATCTTGCGAATCAGACCTTTGAGCACATCGCCCGGACCAAACTCATAGAACTCGGTAGCCCCATCGGCAATCATATTTTGCACGCTTTGTGTCCAGCGAACGGGAGCTGTGAGTTGTTTGAGAAGGTTTTCGCGGATTTCTTCCGGATTCATCGATGGTTTTGCGGTCACGTTCTGATAGATCGGACAGAATGGTTTGTGGAACTCCGTTTTATTGATTGCCTGCGCGAGATCTTCTGCGGCTGGGGCCATGAGCGGCGAGTGGAAAGCACCACCGACAGGCAGCCGTAACGCACGACGTGCACCTGCTTCTTTGAACACGATACAAGCAGCGTCGATCGCATCCACATCTCCGGAGATAACAACTTGTCCCGGACAGTTGAAGTTAGCAGCTACCACTACCCCATCCTTGTGATTCTTGCAGATGGCATCCACCTGTTCATCGGGAAGACCAAGCACTGCGGCCATAGTACCGGGATTGGCTTCACAGGCTGCCTGCATGGCTTGCGCACGCGCGCTTACTAATAATAAGGCGTCCTCAAAACGCAAAGCGCCACATGCTACGAGTGCGCTGAACTCACCAAGGCTATGACCGGCAACCATGTCAGGCTTCTCTATCGTCATCAAACGTTGTGCCACCACGGAGTGCAGGAACACAGCGGGCTGCGTCACTTTGGTCTGCTTCAGGTCCTCTGCCATGCCGTTGAACATCACATCGGTCAGCGAGAAGCCAAGCAGCCTATCGGCTGCCTGACATAACTCGCGTGCCTCTTGATGCGCATCATAGAGGTCCTTGCACATACCCGGGAACTGGCTACCCTGCCCCGGGAAAACAAATGCTTTTGCCATATTACAGCATCAACGATCCGATCAACGCCAAGATTGCGTAGAACTCAGGAAGAGCAGCATAGATCATGGTGTTGGACAATACATCGTGACCAGCGCCGATGTTTGCAATACCGTTGGCGCAAACCATGCCCTGACGGATAGCGGAGAGAAGGAATACCAAACCAGCGCCTACGCCAAGACCGAACAGCAACAGACCACCCTCACCTGTCTCAGCAATCAGTTTGCTGCGCAGCATGAAGAAAGCTACGAAGCCGTAAAGACCCTGCGTAGCAGGCATAGAAGCCAAAATCATGTACTGGCTCGATTTCTCTTTGTTCTTTTTGAGTGCACCTTCTGCCGAATTGGCAGCGATAGTGGTTCCGTAGGCCGAGCCTACACCTGCAAGACCGAGCAACAAGCCCAGACCGAGGTAACCTAACATTGTTTCTACTAACATAGTGATAAAAATTTATTTGTGATTAATTATTTTTTAAAAGGATTGTATTTCTTTCCTGAACCTTCATAGCCTACATTTTTGAAGTACTCCACGAAGGTCAGACGCAGCGGGTGAACGAATGCACCGAGACAAGCCATCAGCAGGTTTAGTACGTGTCCGAAAGCGACAATCAGCGCAAAACCAATAGCCGTTCCTACGTTCGGGTTCTCACCTAACACGGTCATACCTAACTCATTGAAGGCGGCTCCTAACATCGCACCTGCCATACCCAAGGCATAGAGACGCAAGTACGACAGCACGTCACCCAAGATACCGGTTGCCATATTGTAGGTGTCCCACAAGCCTGCACCGATGTTAATCAGCGGATTACGTCCCGGCGTATTGAAGATAAAGATACCCAAAGCCGAGATAGATGCGATCACAATCAGAATGACTTGTGTCATTTGCGGACCCAGTACGGAAGTCGAAGCCAAGATAGCGGTTGCGATACCGCCCACGATGAGCAGTAACCAGCCCCAGGTCGAAGCCGTAGCATGGAAACCGTTCTGCTTGGTGTAGCAAATCGCTTTGACGGTCATCGCCAAGCAGATATGGAACACACCGATGATCAGGGCCAGTACCATCATAATGTCATACCCCATCCAGTTACCGGTTCCATCTCCGAGCCAAGCCTTGAACATCGGCGCTTTCGCACATGCAGGAATCCAATCGGCAGCGTAGATATCGATACCGAAGAAGGTTCCAGACAGGTAGCCGACAATTGTTGTGCCGACACCGAGCACGGCGATGATCGGACCTAAGCCCTCGAACATCTCGATACGCAGTTTCTCTTTGGCGATGAGCCATCCTACCAGGATAAGCGCCAATCCGTAACCCGCATCTCCTACGCAGAGCGAGAAGAACAACAAGTAAAACGGTGCCAAGATCGGTGTCGGGTCAAACTCATTATAGTTCGGCCAACCGTACATGCCGGTGAGCGGCTCGAAGAGTTTCGTGAACCGGTTATTGCGCAACTTGATCGGCGTCGCGTCTTCTTTCTCCGGATCGGTCTCTTCATAATATACCTGCGCCTCTGCGAGCATAGCGTTCAGTTCGGCCTCCTTGTCTATCGGACAGAAGCCTTCGAAGAGGCACAACGCACCTTCTGCCAGTTTGTCGGTAGAGAGGTTCACTTTTTGCCAATCAATCTGCTGACGGGCTTCTACCAGCTCCTTCTCCAGACGCTCTTTGTTAGCCAGTTGCCATGCCTCAATACGCGCATTAGCTGCAACGAGCAGACCCTTTAAGTGCTCTACTTCTTGCAACCAAGCCGCCTCCGATTTTTGCGGAAGGGGCAATTCGGTAAGGTCTTCTATGGTTTCAAGCGCCACAAAATATGTCTTTCCGCCTACTTCATTCACCTTAATACCCCATCCTTCTTCGAAGGATTTGCTGGCGCACTCATAGAAATGCAGCGCATAGCCTGCGTCTTTGAGAGCTGCGATGCGTTTTGCATCAAAATCACCCCATACCGCAGCTTGTTTAGCGGCTTCTTGGGCAGCTGCGATACGCTCATTCACTTCATTGCGCTCCGCAATCAGTTGATCCGGCGCACCTTGCTTGAGCAAACGACGCAGTTCGTCTTCGTGCTGAAGGGCTGCTTGTAAGGCTTCATCATCTTCGATGAGACCGGCGGCTTTCTGCGTGATATGAACTACTCCGAGTTCACGAAGTTGCGTGAGGAAGGGCTCGTAGTCACGATGGAATACCAGGAAGGTATATTTTTTCATTTGCGTAATCATGCGGCAGCCTCCCTTTCCTTTTTGGATTTCACAATCTTCTGACTCGATTTATTGAGGTTCTCCTCGTCTTCCATAAAGCGTTTGATCTTACGGATGGCGTCTTGATAGCCGGGTATTTGCACTTTTTCAAAGAGGTTCACTTTCTGCGTCGTTTTCTTACGCGCATATTCGAGCAGATCCACTTTGCGGCGCACAAACTCCTGGCGGATACCTACATCGGCGATAGCCTTGAGTTGCTCAAAACCATCAGCAAACCATTTCGGGCTGGAGAACAGCGAGAACTCTTTGGTGGAGTACACCACTTCATCCAACATAGGTACGCGCACGCCCGCAATCTTTTTAATTGACATGCGTACGTCGTCCACGTGAATGAGGCTCGTGTCAAACTCCCCCCAAAGCGCAATCATCTGATCGTAGTCCTTGATGCGGCGGTTCACTTCCTCGTCGAGGTCAGCCAGCTCTTTCTTGGCCTTCTTAACCTCCAGACGAAGTGCCGTTTCCTTGCTTTGCAGCGTAGGAAGCGTTCGTTGCCGCATCTTCAAGTCCTTCTCCAGACTCTGCAACGATGTTTTATTAAATTGATACGTAATAGCCATAACTTATGCTTTTGGCCAATATTTCTCTACTAATGCTTGTTTGATGTTTACCTCTTCCGGTTTGAAGTACTTACCGAAGAGTTGCCATGCGATATCGAGCATCTGAACGGTGTTGATGTTCACGTCGATAGCCAAAATCTCGCGGCTGTAGTCGCGTGCGAAATCGAGACAGCGCAAATCGTAGTCCGTCAGATCGAAACCGTTCTCTTTCTTGGTCTTTGCATTTGCAGCATCAGCGTATAGACGAACAGCTGCGTTCATCACTTGCGGATGATCTTCGCGGGTCTTCTTGCCGGCAACGAGTTGTTTCAAACGAGACAACGAACGGAACGGATCCACGATGACCTTACCGATCTCGGAGTCACGACGGAGGTATAACTGACCCTCGGTGATATAACCCGTGTTATCGGGGATAGCGTGCGTGATATCGCCACCGGACAGGGTCGTTACAGCGATGATCGTGATAGATCCGCCACCTGCTTCCTCCGGGAACTGAACGGCCTTCTCGTAGATCTTAGCGAGGTCCGAATAGAGCGAACCCGGCATAGAGTCTTTCGACGGAATCTGGTCCATACGATTGGAGACGATAGCCAACGCGTCTGCATAGAGCGTCATATCGGTGAGGAGGACGAGAACTTTCTCGTGTTTCTCCACGGCGAAATACTCAGCCGCTGTCAAGGCCATGTCCGGAATAAGAAGACGCTCAACAGGCGGGTTCTCCGTCGTATTGACGAACGAGATGATGTGGTCAAGCACACCGGCGTTGGTAAACACGTTCTTGAAATAGAGGTAATCATCGTTGGTAAGACCCATACCGCCGAGGATGATCTTATCGGCCTGTGCACGCAGTGCTACGTTGGCCATGACCTGGTTGTACGGTTGATCCGGATCCGCAAAGAACGGAATCTTCTGACCCGACACGAGCGTGTTGTTCAAGTCAATACCGGCGATACCGGTTGCGATAAGCTCCGACGGTTGTTTACGACGAACAGGGTTCACGGAAGGACCACCGATCTCAACGTCTTTACCTTCGATAGCGGGGCCGCCATCGATCGGATCACCGTACGCGTTGAAGAAACGACCGGCCAGTTGGTCCGAAACCTTCAAACTCGGAGCCTTACCGAGGAACACCACTTCGGCGTTGGTCGGGATACCTTCGGTACCTTGGAACACCTGCAGCGTCACTTCGTCACCGATGATCTTCACCACCTGCGCCAACTTACCATTCACCGTAGCCAACTCGTCGTTACCTACTCCTTCGGCCTTGAGGGAGCATGTAGCCTTGGTGATAGCAGTAATCTGCGTGTAAATTTTTTGAAAAGCTTTTGCCATAATATAGTGTATTTTAATATTCTAATTTAGTTTCGTACCCAATACGTTATAATAGTGTCCGTTATGGAGGATATACAGGTTACCGTCCAGAAGCAGTTTCTGACCGCTGATATCTGATGGCTGAATAGTGATTTCTTTCATGCCTTGCGGTTCTTCTGGTTCTTCCAATTTGACAAAATCCATCTCGATTGATTTGAGATACATGGCTTTCTGTGTATTTTCCAAACGAATCTCCACAGCGCCGGAAACAGGTTCCTCTACTTGGAAAGAATATTCGTCCAATGTAGTAGTCAGATACGCAGTCTCGCCTGCTTGGTTTCCTGCTACATAGACATTGAGAACACCATCCCCGTTAGCGGCCGCTTTGACGCGAATTATGCTTACGGCGCAACCGAAGGTCTCTTCCGTATACAGACTCACTTTGCCAGCCGGATAGGTACCGGAACCAAAGGTGGCACCTTTGTTCTTATCGTAGTCGAGTGTCGTAGCATCAGCGATCGTCACATTCCAATCATAGCCGCTAAAGTCTTGTGCGGAACCTGCATAGCAGGTAGAGGTGAAGATATGTCTATAGGCATCACAACCTTCTTCTTTCTGCTCGCGCACGTTGATAACAGTGATGAATACATTATCCGTCACATCTGCTGCAGCAAAACGAACAATGAGCGAATCACCTTCAAACGCGTAGTTGTTCATCGGCTTATTGCCACACACTACACGCACTTGGCATGTACCGCCGGCAGGGGTTAAGTAGCCTTCCTTTGCTTTGAAAGAGATATCGAACGCTTGATTGCGGTTGGCGTAAGCGGTTGCACCGCTGTTCCACTCTACTCCTTTGAGATTATAGATTATATCGACACGTGTCTCATTGCGATAGAGCGCATAGACCGTACAATCGCTCATCGGATAGAATCGGTCACCGGCCTGTCCGGCATCGGGTGTCATCGAACTCTTACGCGTTGCCCAGCCCAAGAATGTATAGCCATTTCTCGGCGTAACATTCGGCAGTACAACACCTGCGCCTTTGCTGTTTTCTTTGAGTGATGCCTGTGCACAAGTTCCGTTAGTTCCTGCATAGAAAGTTACCTCACAGCGGTTGACGCCTCCGTTGAAATCGAAGCGAATAATGCCGTTCTGCTCGGTCACGTTCTCAAAATACATCTTGTTACTGAACATATTTTTCGATGTGGCGCCTTCAGGAAACAAGTCACCTTGCTTACCAAAATAACCATTATTGAGGTTATCGGCGTTATAATGAGGACGACTACCGTCTGCTTCGATGAGATCCACACAAGGATGGTTCTCGATGTTATTGACCTCGTCCGACTCCCATTTATTCTTCACGTAGTCAATCTTCGTCAGCATCAAGCCGTGTCCCGGTAAGTACTCATCCCAGCCCGTCTGTTGACGGTTTTCCAGAATATAAAACTCACGCGGATCGGGGCTGATACCACTCAAATTCGCTTGACCTGAAGCGGTGATGATCGCACAATCACCGGTCGTATTAAAATCTCGCAGACGCACGTTCATCGGCTCATTGAGCATAATCGGTTCTACCCACCCTAAATAGAAACGCTCGTACGCACTCAAGCTCGCAGGTGTGCGCGCCTCATTATTATAGTTGCCATGATCCATTACATCCCAGTTACCCAAGGTCTTCTGTAAGCCGCCATCGGTCGTACAGAGATTTGGCAAGCCGAGGATATGAGCAAACTCGTGAATGATTGTACCAATGCCGTCACGCTTGTTGGCACTTTGCAGTTCCGGTACTGCAGAGAAATACGTCACGGTCTTACCGTCCAGCACCACATAGCTATCGATTTCATCGGACTCTTCGAGGTTAGCGGTGTATGCCCATACAGCATCGATATTCGATACGCCGTATATCTCGCCTTGACCGGCATAGATAACGACTAATGCGTCGATTTTACCGTCGCCATCCTGGTCATATTGCGTGAAATCCGCTAAGTCTTCAGCCAAGTTACATGCTTCTTGCACCATCTCATCGGGACGCATGTCATCGTCGTAATAATCATTCTCACCGTAGTACTTCTGATTATGCGAGAGCGTTATGGGACCTATCACATCAAAACTCGGCGTATACTGACCAAACGAGTTGTCTGCCCAATACTGCTGCAAGGACGATATATATGCGGAATAATCGGTGTTATTGAACGTTACGTCCGTATAGTTAGCTAGAATGACAGGCACACGGTTCGGTTGCAAGTGACGCACTCCTCCGTTAGAAGAAGCAAACGCCATGCTTGCACACACGAACAAGGATACTATGAATCCTAATTTTCTCATGCCGCGATTTGTTTTTCTGCCAACAGTTCATCGAGTTTCTTGCGGTAGTCCTCAAAGTCCTTGCTGTGGAACTCGCAGTAGTTCATCTGCTTACAGAGGTTGATCACACGCTTGAAATAGTCGATTACATCGAGGAAATTATCGAAATCGTAGTCATGCCTGCAGATGTCCATTACCAGACGCAGCATATACTGCTGACGCTCCAGCGGACAAACGGCATCGATCTTATCAAACGCATCTTGCTGCAGGATAACGAAGTCAATCACTTCGGCTTTCCAGAACGCCTCGTGGTAGTCCACAGGTACACCGTCATCACCGAGGATGTTGATCTGTTCCTGAATCTCCTTACCGCGCTGCAGATAGGTCTTCATGTCATTGACCATCGGCAGCCAATCCTTATCAATCAATTGGCTGATATAGTCTGCAAACTCCGGATATTCCACGTATTTGGAGTATGAATCAATCGGGTTCACAGCCGGGTAACGCTTACGGTCGGCACGTGCCTGTTCCAACGCATAGAAACAACGTGCTACTTTCTTCGTACCTTCGGTCACCGGCTCTTTGAGGTTACCACCGGCCGGCGAAACGGTACCGAGGAACGTTACCGATCCGGTTGCACCATTATTGAGGTACACGTATCCTGCACGAGCGTAGAAAGCACCGATGATAGCGGAGAGGTCCATCGGGAAAGCGTCCTGACCCGGAAGCTCCTCCAGACGGTTCGACATCTCACGCAGCGCCTGCGCCCAACGGCTCGTCGAGTCCGCCATCAGCAGTACACGCAGACCCATCGAACGGTAGTACTCGGCGATCGTCATGGAAGTATAGACAGAGGCCTCACGGGATGCCACCGGCATGTTCGAGGTGTTGGCGATAATGATGGTACGCTCCATGAGCTTACGGCCTGTGTGCGGGTCATCGAGTTCCGGGAACTCGGTAAAGGTCTCCACTACCTCGTTGGCACGCTCTCCGCAGGCTGCGATGATCACGATGTCTGCCTCCGCTTGTTTGGAGATAGCGTGCTGGAGCACAGTCTTACCCGTTCCGAACGGCCCCGGGATAAAGCCTGTACCACCCTCGCACAACGGGTTCGCCGTGTCGATCGTACGTACACCAGTTTCGAGGAGTTTGAAGGGCCGCGGTTTCTCGCGGTACGCCAAGATAGCTTTCTTAACCGGCCATTTCTGCACCATCGTTACGTTGTGATCCACACCTTCTGCATCGGTCAATACCGCCATCGTATCGTTGATCGTGTACTCACCGGCCTTGGCAATCGACTTCACGGTATATGCGCCTTCGAACACGAAGGGCACCATGATCTTATGCGGCTGGTGGTTCTCATCCACTTCACCGAGCCAAGCAGCAGCTTCTACCTTATCGCCCACTTTAGCGATCGGCGTGAACGCCCATTTCTTCTGCTCGTCGAGCGGGAAGTTATACTCACCGCGCTTGAGGAACACACCCGTCAGTTTGTCGAGGTCATTCTGCAAACCGTCGTAGTTACGGCTCAGCAGACCGGGGCCTAACGTCACCTCCAGCATGTGACCGGTGAACTCCACTTTGTTGCCCACTTTCAGGCCGCGGGTGGACTCGAACACCTGCGCGTACACATTTGCGCCAATGACTTTGATGACTTCCGCCATCAACTTGGTCTCACCGACGTAGATGTAACAGATTTCGTTTTGCGCAACCGCGCCGTCCACTGCGACAGTCACCAGGTTGGCAATAATTCCTTTTACTTTACCTTGTGTCATATCTTAAAATCTTAAATCTTCAATCAAGTTTTACGCCCTTTTTCATATCTGCGACTAACTCACGGAAAATCTTTTCGCCTTCTTCGATGGTCAGAATGCTCCAACGATGCAGCATCACAGCCTCCAGATAGTACGCAAACACCATCTCCGGCGAGAAGAAATCGAACTCCGTGCGGCCTTGCAGCCACTCGAAGCGTATCGCATCCTGCGCTTTCTCGCGTTGCATCAGATCTTCGATACCTGCTAATGCAAGGATCTCCGTCCAATCACCGGCAACCTCGTTCAAACCGAAGTCTTTCTGGTTGACGTGCGTGCGTAGTTGCTCCGCGACTTCACCTTCTCCGACGATCTGGGTCTTGGCATCGAACCCGTGCTTACGGCAGATCTGCGCCACCAGGACGTTATTCATGTCCTGATTGAACGCAAACCACTCCCGCACGAACCGATTGTGCGCTTTGAGACCTTCCACCAGCGTGGCTTCGTCCATTGGCGCCCGAAGTAGTGCCAAATATTTCTTATCCGACGCAGATAGCTGTTCATCCAGCAGTTCGTCCAGTTTCTCCAAAGAGATTGGACTATCACTTCCTGCCTTCAGTTCCGGCAATCCCGCCAATAAATATTCATAAGTCATATCAGAAGAGTTCTTCTACGAGTTGCGGACGAAGCATTTCCTTGAAATACGCGATAAATTCGGCATCTCCGAAGGCGAGTTTGTACCCACCCTTTGCCGGTTGAATAGTGAAATCGGTCTTGATACCCTTCACCTCGGCGATCTTAACACCCTTCTCGAGCAGGCCTTTTGCATTAGCCGCAAAGTACTTTTTTAGCGCGTCAGCATCCTTGGTCTCGATCAGCACTTCGCCGTTCTTGGCCATCTGTTCTGCCAATTTCGCGATCAAGCCTTGCATGAACTTCGCATCTGCTGTAGCAGCCTTCACACTGTCCGCAGCGATCTTGTCAGCCAGCAGGTTCACGATCTCGGTCTTTACCGCATTGACGCTCTGCTCTGCGTAGAGCTTGAGTTCAGCACGTGTTTTCTTGTCCAGATCAGCCGACTTCGACTCTGCCTCTGCCACCAATGCAGCAGCTTTCTTCTCTGCCTCCGCAATGATTGTAGCAGCCTTTTCATTCGCCTGTGCCACGATCTGTTGCGCCTGCGCATTTCCTTTTTCTACGCCTTCCGCATAGATTTTCTCAGTAATTTCTGAAAGATTCATTGTGTATATAGATTTTAATTATTCGCAATTCATAACGGCTTTGCGCCGAAATCGGCTGCAAAGTTACAAAAAATAAATGACATAAACAAATGTTTATGCCACTTTTTAGTTTTTTTTATCGTTTTAGCAAAAATTGCAGTGGAATGTCGAGGCGGGCACGCCAGTATTTCTCTTCGTGCGCATGACCGGGGAAAAAGCGATAGAGGAAATGATCACTATCCCATCCTTCTGCAGCAAGCATCTCGTTGATTGCGGCTTGGGATTCGGCATAATTGGCATCGAGCGTCTTGTCTCCGCGATCAAAATACAGCAAACAGGAGTTCGCCGGAATATGCGTTCTGAGGTATTCTCTATAGGCCGTAATGGCATCTTCGTCCGGATAATCTACATCGGCAGCCAGCGTGCTATGCGTGGACATACACGCCGCGCCGGCAAAGACATTCGGGTACTTGCAGAGGGCATAAGAAGAGATGAGTCCACCACAACTACTACCCATCACCCAAGTGTGCTCACGTTCGGGGTTCGTGCTATAAACGGAGTCAATAAAGGGTTTCACTTCCTCTATGAGGAAACGCAGATAATCGTTTCCCTTGGGTGTACCAAGCCCGTCATAGAGTTGTTTGCCTTCCGGTAACAGTTGTTGTACATCGTCCGGACAGTATTCTGCCACGCGCTCCATCATTTCGGTACGGTTATCGATACCCACCACGATCGTCGGACGGATATAGCCCAGAGCAATCAAACTATCCATTGCCTCATCTACACCCCATTCCTGATGATTCCAGGTAATAGACGCATCAAAAAGCATGGTGCCATCGTGCATATACAGCACGTCATAAAGGGCGGTGGAGTCATAGTTCTCGGGTATATAGACACGGATCGTACGCGCCGGCACGTATTGGGATTGGAAATCTTCATACTTGTCGATATGACTCGGCGTCGGGACAACCTCAGTAGTAGAGGAAGACGACTTCTTTTCACAGGCAGTCATGGTAAGAAGTGCCAACAAGAGTACAAGAATGTTTTTCATATCAATAAATCGTTATTTCTACACGGCGGTTGAGGGCACGACCTTCTTCGGTATCATTAGACGCAACGGGTTTGAGGTCACCATAGCCAAAAGCCTTTATTCCATCGGGACTACAGCCGTATTCAATGAGTTGTTTCCGAACGGCTTCAGCACGTGCCTGAGAAAGGGCTTTGTTGGACTCCTGCGAACCGACATTATCTGTATGTCCGGCCAAACGAATCTTATATCCGTAAGTCGATACAAACTGTGCGATGCGTTTGAGTTCCGGTAGGGATGCCGACATAATAATATCTTTGCCCGTTTCAAAAAGCAGATTGTTGATGGATACGGCTTGGTTAACCGCCAAAACCGTAACAGATTCCGGACGCTTATCTTCGGGCAGTTCAACACAGTAGATATCGTGTCTGCGGCCGCTCTTTTGCGCGTAATAGGCTGATTTTCCGTCGGTTGAGATTTTATACCAACAATCTCGTCCGGTGGTATTGATGGCTTCACCGAGGTTCTCAGGTTCAGACCAGCAGTTCCAACAGGTATCGGACAGCCTGCGGCTTACCCATACATCCAGATCGCCCAGCGTACCCTCTCTATCCGAAGAGAAATAGAGCGTTTTCATGTCCGGGTGCAAGAACGGCGAGCGCTCCATGCCGGTCGTATTGATGACCGAACCAATCGAATACGGTTGCCCCCACCTATCCTGTGCATTACGCTCCGAGACGAAGATGTTCAGACTCGCTTTTTCTTCGTTTTCAACGGGATAATTAGCGGCAAAGAGCAGCACACTACCATCGGCTGCAATCTGCGCGTCTGCTTGCCAGTTGCCTAATTGCAGATACCGCGGTAGCGGTTGGGGTTCTGACCAACCGTACGGTCCTTTCTGCGAGAAGCACATGCGACCTTCCACGAAGAGCAACATCGTTCGACCATCACCGGAAACAGACGTAGGTGCCTCATTGCGGTAAGGGTTCGACAAGGCCGGCACGATCTGCGCAGCCGACCATTCCCCCGTTCGGGCATCCCGATGAGAGACAAAAATATCTTCGGATAGATTGCTCTCCGAACGGTTAAGTCCCACAAAATACAGGGTATTATCGTCAATGGTCAGCGTTGGGCCATACTCCTCTCCTTCCTGCGTATTAATCGCGGAAGACAGGATTATTGCACATATGATACTTAAGAATTTCAAATTTATGATTTTTGATTTATGATTTTTAATAGGCCTACCAGGGCTTTGAGGCAGGCACGATCGGTGATCTGTTCACGCAGTTTGCCCAGATGGAAGCACTCTGCGGTTGTTCCTTCGGGTGTTGCCCACGCCATCCAAACGGTGCCTACCGGTTTGGCGGCTGTTCCTCCTGTAGGGCCTCCTATTCCGCTCGTGGCAATGGCATAGTCCGTGCGAAGTTGTTGACGAACTGACTCCGCCATCACACGCACCACTTCTTCACTCACCACGCCATGCGCTTGTATCATTTCGACCGGTACTCCTAATATATGCTCTTTGACCGAGTTGTCGTAACTGATGACCGAACCGTAATAAAATGCCGATGAACCTGGGTGTTTATTGAGCAAAGAAGCCAGTTTGCCGCCGGTACAGGATTCTGCGGTCGCGATGGTCTGATGGCGTTCCGTAAGCAGGCGACCGACTATCACTTCGAGCGGTTCGTCGGTTTCAACTATCAAATAATCGCGCACAAGTGCCTTTAAATCAGCGAAATAGCGCGCCATCTCTTTTTCCGTCAGCTCGCCATAACTCGACAAACGCAAACGAATCACACCATCTTTCGGCAGGTATGCCAGATGCAAGCCCGAAGGCATAGAATTCTCGAATTCATCGAGTAAAATTGCCAATGTACTCTCTGCAATACCCGTTACCTGCATCGTCCGATGCAGGATTTTTGATTTTTGATTTGTGATTTTTGATTGGAGATACGGCAGGATCTGCTCCTCCATCGCGATCTTCATCTCGTAAGGAACACCGGGCATACAAGCCAGCAGCTTATCTTCCTTATGGAAGATCATCAGCGGCGCTGAACCTACCCGATTCTCCAGAATCTCTGCCTTATCCGGTACGAGCCATTGTGTGGCGGTAAGACGGTTGAGCACATCCAGGCGATCTTTGTACAAGTCCTCTATATGCGCGCGCACGCTTTGATCTTCTATAAGGTGTGCCCCGAAATACTCGCACAGCACATGTTTGGTGATGTCGTCCTTGGTTGGACCGAGTCCACCGGTAGTAAAAACAATATCTGCCCTGTTAAAGGCCTCATTGAGTGCCGCAATAATATGCTCACGGTCATCATGAACGGACGTGATCTGATAGAGTTCGATACCCTGTTCGTTCAGTTTCTGAGCCATCCAAGCGGAGTTGGTGTCCACCACCTGTCCGATAAGCAGTTCGTCGCCTATAGTGATTATTTCTGCGCGCATTGTTTTTTCCATTCGTTTGCAGTTAGTTCCAATTCATCGTACCATTCCTGTCCGAAACGCCGAATGAGCGGTTCCTTCAAGAACTGATACAGCGGTAAGTGCATTTTCTTGCCTTTGATTCGGGCACAATGGCATATATCCCATCGATGGTACTCTACACCCGTGTATTCGCCCACTTTCGTCAGTCGTATCGGATAGAGATGGCAGGAGATGGGTTTGGCAAAGCCCATTTTCTCGATCAGGCAATAACACCAGCCCTGATGATCTGTTCGCGCAAAGACACAGTCTTTGCCATTGACGATCGAGAGCACCTGTTCGCCCGATGGATCGAGATAAGAGAGTCCTTGTGTCTGTACTACTTCACGTGCCTCTTTGGTCATCTGCGGCAGCAGTTCAGGCAGGATGGCTTCGATCTGTTTGAGTTCCTCATCCGTTATCGGACAACCTGCATCGCCTTCGATGCAGCAACACCCGCGACAGGTATCGAGATCGCAGCAGAACTCCTTTTCCAGGACATCCAACGAGACTAATGTGTTATTGCCGATTACAAACATAATTTAAATCCCAAAGAATCCTTCTGCCCAGATTTTGATACCCAAGCCGATGAGTACGAGTCCACCTATCAGTTCCATGTTCAGTTTCATTTTGCCCACATAGACGCCAAGCAGGTAGCCGCCGAGCGAGAAAAGCGCAGTGATGCCTCCGATCGTGACGATAGAGGGGAAGAGCCAATCCGGATACGGCACGAACAAGAGACCGGTTGCGAGGACGTCTATACTCGTCGCAATCGCTAAGAACAGCAGGTTCGTGATGTGCCAATTGGCACATTTCTCTGCGTCCTTCTCTTCGTGGTACGACTCCCAAATCATCTTCACACCCAAGAAGCCCAACAAAGCGAGTGCTATCCACGGCGCGTAAGTCTGCATAAAATTAACGAAGAACGTACCGGCATAGTAGCCGATGATAGGCATGCCCATATGAAAACAGCCGAAGATAGCGGCCATGAGCAGTGCCCGCGGATGCCATTGTTTCTGCGTGAGGCCTTGTACAGTCGATACCGCACAGCAGTCCATCGCCAAACCGACACCCATGATGATGACATTAATCCAATCCATAACCCGTAACCTGTAACCGGTAACCTTTAATTCCTCTTATACTTATACCGCGCACCGGTTTTGCCTTTGGCAATAGCAGTCAGTTTATTGCGCACAAAGGTCTTACGAATCGGCGATATTCTATCGGTGAAAACGTGTCCTTCGAGGTGATCGTACTCATGCTGCACAATACGTGCGCAGAAACCTGTGAAGGTCTCTTCATGCTCGTTAAAATCCTCATCGAGGTAACGCATGGTGATCGTTGTCGGACGAACGACATTCTCACTGATGCCCGGCAAGGAGAGACAGCCCTCGGAATAGGTACATGTTTCTTCGGATTCATCGAGCATTTCGGGGTTGATGAACGCCCGTTTAAAGTCCTTGCACTCCGGATAATCCTCTGCCAGCTCGGCGCCATCGACCACAAAGAGTCGCCACGGTTTGCCCACTTGCGGAGCCGCCAGACCACAACCTTCAGCTTGCGTCAGCGTCTCGTACATGTCGGCAATAAACTGTTTGAGTTCCGGTGTGTTTTCTATTTCCTCTGCTTCTTTGCGCAACACCGGTTGCCCATACAAATAAATAGGTAATATCATAGTTTGCTTTCTAAATAATCTTCCAAAATAATACAAGCCGCGATTTTATCGACTACGGCCTTGTCTTGCCGGTCTTTTTTCTTTAGTCCCCCATCTATCATCGCTCGGTGCGCCAAAACCGACGTAAAGCGCTCGTCATACATAGTTATCGGTTTATCGGGAAAGGTTTTCTTGAACAATCCCATGAACGGCCGGATATAGTTCATCGATTCCGAATCTTGCCCGTTCATCTGTGTAGGATGGCCTATAACCACCTCGTCCACGGGTTCGTGGGCAAAGTAGTCGGTCAACCAATTCATCAGTTCTTTGGTCTCGATCGTAAGCAACGGATTAGCCGTTATGCGGAGAATATCCGTAACGGCTAATCCAGTGCGTTTACGACCGTAATCTATTGCGAGAATACGTCCCATTAGAGGTTATTGAGTTCCTCTGCGATGCGCTCGTAGTCAGCGTCCATGTGGAAGCGGTAATACAGACCTTTGAGAATCTGCATGTACGAACGATCTTGCGGATCCATCTCGTGTGCTTTCTCGAAGAACGGCAACGATTTGCGGAATACCTCGTTCATCTCATCCAGCGCTTTCTTATACGCCTTGTTATCGGAGATCATCGCAGCTGCCTCGTTCAGTTTAACGGCTTGGTTGTAATATACTCTACCCTTACCGGCCATCGCGTCAGCCAGTGTCGGATCGATAGCCAGTGCAGCATCGAAGTCAGCCATAGCAGCGTCGTAGTTACCCAGGTTCTCATTGAGGTTACCCTTGATCAGGTGATACTGCGCTACGTTCGGCTCGCGCTCGATAGCTTGTGCCAGGTAATCCACTGCCACCTGCTCCTGACCGGAATAGATGTAGTAGTTGATCAGGTTCTGCAGGAACCAAGGCTCGCCCGGGAAACGTACCACTGCATTCTGCAGCGTCTCAACGAACTTAGCCGTATCCTTCAAGTTTACATACTCCTGATAGAGGAATTGGTTTACGGAGATAGCCTCGTAGTCACCGTCCTTAAGTTGCTCCAGCAGCGCGATAGCATCCTCGTGACGCTCGGACTGAACGGCGAAGATAGCTGCGTAGTACTTATACTGCGTATAAGTCGTGTCACGCGGCATCTCTTTCTGCAGTTTCGGATCCTGCATCATAGCCAGTTCCGGAATCTCTACGTGCATCTTGAACGCTTGGAAAGCACCCTCGAAATCACGTTGCTCATTCAGATAGATACCGTACTTCACCAACTCCTGCTGTTTGTAGTACTCCAGCATTTTCTTGGTGATGTTGCTGTGGGTCTTCGGATCAGCCATTACCTCGCGGCCTTTCTTGTCCAGCACGGTCTCAGTAGCCAACTCGTCGGCCTTGAGCCAGTATTTATAGCTCTCTTCCACCGCAAAACCGGCTTTTGCCTGATTAGCACCCTTACCCATCATCTGATTGTAGTTCTCCTGCGTGAGCTCCTGATAACCGATCATACCAGCCCAGTAATAGGTCTCTGCGGTCGGAGCAGCCTCGATAGCCTCATCGATAGCCACGCGAGCAGCCGAGAAGTCCGGCGTCTCTGCCATCATGTAACTCTTCGCCTTCTTGACCAGCGGGTTCTTTTGTGCGAAGCAGCCTGCACTCATCAGTACAGCGACTGCCAAAATCAAACCTTTTTTCATATTATTCTTGATTTTCGTTATTATTTTCATCATTGAGCACCTCCGGTGCGCTCATTTCATCATTACCATCATTAACTTCCTCTTCCTCCTCTTTCGGAACGATACAACCGCTCATGAGGGTGTCGTTACGTTTCTGGAGTTCGATCAGTTTGACGCCTTGTGCGGCACGACCGGTCTGACGGATAGTCGATATATCCATGCGGATAGCCGTTCCGGACTTGGTAATGAGCATCAGGTCGTCGCTGTCGGTAACGGCTTCGATACCTACCAAGTGACCGGTCTTCTCGGTGATCTCGATGGTCTTAACACCCTTACCGCCACGGTTGGTGACGCGGTAGATAGCGTTACCTTCTTCGTCATCGAGGGCAGTACGCTTACCAAAGCCGTTCTCAGAGATAACAAGGATCGTCTTGTCTGTACCCTTCTCTACACAAACCGTGCCAATCACGCGATCTTGACCGTCTTCTTCGAGCGTAATCGCCTTCACACCCGTTGCGCCACGACCCATCGGACGTACGCCTGCCTCGTTGAAACGGCATACTTTACCGTTGTACGAAGCTACCAGCATCTCGCTCTGACCGTCTGTCAGCGTTACACCGATCAGTTCGTCACCTTCACGCAGACCGAGGGCGATGATACCGTTCGCACGCGGACGGCTATAAGCCTCGAGCGTGGTCTTCTTCATCAAACCGTTCTTCGTGATGAAAATCAGATAGTGGTTCTCGATATACTCCTGATCGTTCAGACCCTTGACGTTGATACAGGTACGAACCTTATCGCCGGTTTGCAGGTTGATCATGTTCTGGATAGCGCGGCCCTTCGATTGTTTGTTGCCTTCCGGCAGGTCATACACCTTGAGCCAGTACAGACGACCCATCTCGGTGAAGAACATCATGGTCGAGTGCATCGAAGCCTGGTAAACGTACTCGATGAAGTCCTGATCACGGGCGCTACTTGCCTTCGAGCCCACACCACCGCGGGTCTGCTGACGGAAGTCTGCCAGCGGCGTACGCTTGATATAACCGAGGTGCGAGATCGTGATGATCATATCGTCGTCGGCGTACATATCCTCCGGGTTGAACTCGGTCGCCATCTTGACGATCTTCGTCTTGCGCTCGTCACCGTATTTCTCTTTGATCTCGATGAGCTCGGTGTTGATCACGTCATAACGCATCTCCTCGCTTGCGAGCAGTTCGTTGAGGTGAGCAATGAGTTTCTCGATCTCCTCGTATTCGTTCTTCAACTCGTCGATACGCAAGCCGGTGAGGGCACTCAGACGCATATCTACGATAGCTTTCGATTGCAGGTTATCGAGGTTAAAACGTGCCTCGAGGTTAGCCTGTGCGTCGGCCGGCGTACGGCTGGCACGGATGATACGAACTACCTCGTCGATATTATCCACAGCGATGATCAAGCCCTCTAAGATATGCGCTTTCTCCTCCGCTTTCTTGAGCTCGAAGCGTGTACGGCGGGTTACTACCTCCATACGGTGCTCAATGAAGTTACCGATCAACTGCTTGAGGTTCAGCAGCATCGGACGACCCTTCACAAGGGCGATATTGTTCACTGCAAAACTCGACTGCAGGGCGGTGAACTTATACAGTTTGTTAAGCACTACCTGTGCGTTCGCGTCGCGTTTAACCTCTACTACAATACGGATATCGCGTTTGGAGTGGTCGTTGATATCGGCGATACCTTCGATCTTCTTGTCATTCACGAGCTCGGCGATGTTCTTCACCAGGTCGCTCTTCACAACGCCGTACGGCAGTTCGGTAATGATGATACGCTCACGACCGTTGTCATCTGCCTCGATGTCCGCGTTCGAACGGATGATGATACGTCCGCGACCGGTTTCGAAAGCGTCCTTGACGCCCTGGTAACCGTAGATCGTACCGCCGGTCGGGAAGTCCGGAGCCTTGATGTACTCCATCAGATCCTCTACCGTGATATCCTCCACGCTCGCGTCATGCATGCGTGCCTTAATATTATCGATATACGCGCAGCAACCGTCAATCACCTCACTCAGGTTATGGGTCGGCATGTTCGTTGCCATACCTACGGCAATACCGCTGGCACCGTTCACGAGCAAGTTCGGGAAACGGCAAGGCAGCACCACCGGCTCTTTGAGCGAGTCGTCGAAGTTATTCTGCATATCTACGGTGTCCTTCTCAATATCCCGCAGCATCTCTTCTGCGAGCTTCGAGAGGCGTGCTTCCGTATAACGCATAGCAGCTGCTCCATCACCATCGACCGAACCGAAGTTACCTTGGCCGTCTACCAGGCAATAACGCATCGCCCACGGTTGCGCCATACGCACGAGCGTACCGTAAATAGAACTGTCACCATGCGGGTGATACTTACCCATTACCTCACCCACGATACGTGCACTCTTCTTGGTCGGTTTGTCCGAGGTGTTACCCAACTCGTTCATACCGAACAGCACACGGCGGTGAACAGGCTTGAAACCGTCGCGCACATCAGGCAGCGCACGGCTCACGATCACAGACATCGAGTAGTCGATATACGAGGACTTCATTTCCTCGTCAATCTTCACCGGAATAATGTGATCATTCTTAATAATCTCGTTGTTTTCTTCCATTGTATAAAAAATCTAAAATTTAAAATCTCAAATCAAAAATCTTGAACTTTAGTTCAAGTAATAATCTACAGTAGTCACTACGCGTACGCGTTTCATCCAAGGCTGATACTCGTCGGACTCGATCGAGAACTGCCCCTGGCTGGCACGGCGGATAGAACCCAGGTTACACTGCGCGTCATCGGCAAATTTCTGCGCCACCGCACGGGCGTTCTGCGTAGCCTCTTCGATCATCGATGGCTTCAATTCCGGCAGACCGTTGAACTGATAGTCCAGGTTCCACTTCTCGCTCTTTACGATAATGCCCTCTTTGAGCAACTCGGCTTCCTTGCCCTGACTTGCGACCACGAGCTGTACTTTGTCCGTCGAAACGATGAGCGAAGTACTCAGCGTATATTTGTACTCCGGACGATGATTGCCGTAGTAGTCCGACCAGTTGTCATTCACCGAGATCGAACCCTTGCGGATATCACTTGCCTCAAAGCCTTGCGCCAACAGATGCTTGGTCACGCGCTCTGTCACAGTCTCCAACTGCGCATACAGCGACGGCAGATCGTTGCCGCTCCATGCGTATGACAACGGCCAAACGGCATAATCTGCTTCTACCTCACGCGTACTCAAACCCTTGACGGTAACAACACGATCCTTGTTGGCAAACTTATTAATGCCCAGATAAATAAACATGCCTCCGAGACATAAACCCAGCGCAACCAGCGCTCCTGCTAAAAGATTGTTTTTCATAAAGCCATTCCTTTTTTCAAAATTGCGTGCAAAGTTACTACATTTTTTTTACATGTGCAAGCGCGCACGTAACTTTTTTGTATTTTTATGCGTTTTTTGCCACTTTTTAGCCATTTTGAGCGCTTTTCTTCTCTCCACCGACACCCCCTCGATAGCAATCCCCCATCTTCTCATATGGCACTTTCTCTCTTTGTCGTTAGAATATAAAAAATCATTTTTTACATCTAAATCTTGCATATTTGAATAATTTGTAGTACCTTTGCAGCAAATTTAACTTGTTCCCTTTTTTTGTGATTTTGCCATTTTTGAGCAAAAAGGGAACATGTCGAAGATATAATCGTGCCCTTTATGGGCTAAGAACATGTCGAAGATATAATCGTGCCCTTTATGGGCTAAGAACATGTAGATTGGAACCTTATCGGTCTAATAACGTCAATTTAGAATTGCTATGAAAGTGTTTTTGAGAAGCACGGAAGAGTGCGAGGTGTATATCGCCAAGGTAGAGAAAGCCCTGCGGAGAGCAGGTATCGAAGTAATTAAAACCGCCGATGGAGCAGAGGCTGCGCATCTGTGCATAGATGTCCGGAAGGGCGGTCAGCTCAAGAAAGAACCGGACTACTGGAAGCATATCGAAAAAGTGCACGCAGAGGAATTGAAGCGTGCGCAGGATGTGCGTCCGTTCGCGACCAATAAAGCCTACGCGCGTATATGTCGCATCGTGAAAGCCATCGGCAAAGGAACGGTGCCTCGTAGCTATATCCTCTCCGTCTTGGGTCTCCAACAGGGAAGTCGCCGTGTGTTCATCTACCATTACCTCAAGCCCGCAGTAGCCAAAGGCTACATCGTCATGGCGAATCAATCCATCCCCACAATCCCGGATCAAGCCTACCGCCTCACCCCCGCCGGCTTGGATCTCCTCGCCGAAATCACAGCGCAGATTTAACTTGTTCCCTTTTTGTTGAATTTTGCAATTTTTGAGCAAAAAGGGAACAAGTTAAAATGAGACCTATCAGGTAAAATAGATGGATTTTTAACGATAAGATTTGCATATATAAAAAAAAAGCAGTACCTTTGCACCCGCAAAGGTTTTGATAATTAGATGACGGAGCAAAATCCACATAATCCACAGTCAAGTATAGAGATCTATACTGCGCCTGATAACAGTATCCAGCTGCAAGTCAAGTTGGATCAAGACACCGTGTGGTTGACGCAAAAGCAAATAGCCGTTTTATTCGGGGTTCAAAGACCTGCTGTAACTAAACATCTCCGGAATATTTTCCAAGAAGGAGAGTTAGAACCTAATTCAGTTAGTTCCATTTTGGAACATACTGCCGCTGATGGTAAGGTATACAGCATGCAGTTTTATAACTTAGATGCTATATTATCAGTAGGATATCGAGTAAATAGCAGGAATGCAACTGCGTTCCGTCAATGGGCGAACAAAGTACTTAAGGAGTATCTCGTTAAAGGTTATGCTGTACGAACCAACATGCAACTTCAGCAATACGAGGAGCTCAAACAATTAGTCGGCGTGCTGCAGCACACTATGCAGACAGAGGCATTGACAACCAACGAGGCGAGGGATTTAGTCAATGTGGTCACCGATTACACTTACGCGCTCGATACTTTAGATAACTATGACTATCAGCGTCTTGCTATAAGCGACACCGAAGGTACAGAACGTTTCCATGCAACCTATGAGAACGCCATGGAGGCGATTCATTCGCTTAAAGAGAAATTCGGTGAGAGTTGGCTGTTTGGTAATGAGAAAGACGATTCGTTCAAAAGTAGTATAGGTCAAATTTATCAAACGTTCGGCGGACAGGATCTCTACCCGAGTGTGGAGGAGAAAGCCGCTATGTTGCTATATCTGGTAACAAAAAACCACTCCTTCTCAGATGGCAACAAACGTATCGCAGCTACGCTATTCCTTTGGTTTATGGATCGAAATGGCATCCTCTATACGCCCGAAGGAAACAAACGTATTGCAGACAATACCCTTGTAGCGCTTACATTGATGATTGCAGAGAGCCGCACAGAGGAAAAAGATGTTATGGTCAAAGTGGTCGTTAACTTGATCAATAAGAAAAACTAAAATATTGTCAGCTGCCCAAGACGTTAAATAGGGTGACAGCAATCCTTCTGGGTTGCTTTTTTTTTGTGCGATGTTATAGTTATTTAATTTAATATATGCAAATTATTTTGCAAAAATCTAAAGTATATTTAATATTTTATGTATTTTTTTGAAAATATTAAGTATATTTCCCATTAATACAACACACGGACGACTCATTCATTGAGCCGCCCGTGTGTTTCTTTGTACTTGTTACTTAGTCCCTTGGTCACTTTACCAACACGCCCTGCGCATTGTATACCTTCTCCCCGCAGAGGATGAAGATTTCTAACCGTAATTTAATGCAGGTTTGCACTAAAATACGAATAAATAGCAATAAAAACCGTTATTTAATGCAAATTTGCACAAAAATACGGATAAACATTTGCACAATTCAAAAAAATGTAGTACCTTTGCATCTGCAAAGGTTTTGATAATTATTGGACAAATCCTTGGTTGTCGCAAAATTTGCGTCTACCAAGAAATATGGACGTCGCGAAGGTTATACGCAAGAAGTAGAGATTTCGCTCTATAACTTGGATGTCATTATCTCTGTCGGATATCGTGTTAAATCTTAGCGAGGTGCGACATTGGCGTTATACTCCACAAAAACAATAAATCTGCATCAAAAGTGCAGATTTTTTTTGTATATATCGAAAATTTTCCGTACCTTTGCACCCGCAAACTCACGCTGGGGTGTCTGCATTGATGCCACAGGTGAGGGAGCAGACATATTTAATGGCGTTTACTAACGCTTGTTTTTGACTCATTGAAACCTAGGAAATTTCAATTAATCATTCACAAAAACAAGTAGCAGTAGATGCCCATAGGGTGTATTATACGCCTACGCGTACTTATATTATTGTACGTGTATGCACTTGTATATACACAGCGTGGGTTTCTGCATTGCTTATTCGGAATGATTGGTTTTCCTAGGACCACAATGAGCGGATAAGCAAAAAAGGGAATCCGCGTTTTTTATTGGTCGCTTTCGTTACCACCAATCTACTAACCGCTAATTTCCTAACCTTATCTTCAAAGACAATCGCTTTCGCCTTTGTCTATGTCTTCGTGTGACTATTACTTATTTGAAACGTCCACAATAATCACGAAATGGTATCGAAAATGGAAGATAATAGATAATTACTATGGCAAGACAACTCAACTTAAACACTCATACGGATAATCGTGGGAATTTGACAGTAATTGAGAAGGTTATACCGTTTGATATCAAACGTATTTTCTATATTTATGGAGTCGACGATTCAGTCCGTGGAGGTCATCGTCATCATACTACCATTCAAGCAGCAATTTGTATTCAAGGCTGTTGTAAAATCCATTGTGATAATAATCGTGAGTTGAACGAGTACGTACTTGATAAACCATACAAATGCTTAATACTTGAACCTGAGGATTGGCATACTATGTATGACTTCACACCTGATGCAATATTGATGGTACTAGCATCTACGACTTTCGATCCTGCAGATTATATCTTTGAGCCCTACTCTCATCTTGGACAAGCAAACTAGGGATGAATAGTGATAACAACATACGATTAGCACCAGATGATCAATGTACGGGTTGCTCTGCTTGTGCATCTGTTTGTATGCATAATGCTATAGTTATGTCGAAAAACAGACAAGGTTTCATGATTCCCACAAGGATTAAGAAACTATGTACTGGTTGTGATTTGTGTGAGAAAGTATGTCCGGTTATAAATTCATCCATCTTAAGTGATAAGACTGTTAGCGCCTTCAACGTTCGAACGAATGATTTATCTGCCTTGGCAAAGAGTAGTTCGGGGGGCGCTTTTTATGAGTTAAGTCGTTATGTCATCAACAAAGGTGGTGTTGTGTTCGGCGTAAAGTTTAACGGAACACATGTAGAACATAGTTATGCCGAAACTTTAGAAGAAATAGAACTCTTCATGGGCAGCAAATATGTTCAAAGTGAAATAGGAGATACATTTCAAAAAGCAAAGTCATTCCTTAAAGGAGGACGATGGGTGTTGTTTTCTGGGACACCTTGTCAGATAGCAGGACTAAAGCACTTTCTTGATCGAGATTACAAAAACCTCTTGGCAGTGGACTTGATTTGTCATGGTGTTCCGAGTCCTGGCATATGGGAAAAGTATATTTCTCGGCTGAAGAAAAAGCTAGAGGCAACTGATGTCAAAGATATAAGATTCCGCAGGAAGGGCAAAGATGGGAATCCATTTACTAACTTTTTCTTTGGCTTGTCATATTTGAAAGAAAATCAATGGCATGTTTACGAAGAGTCTCGTGCTGATAATCTATTTTTTGCATATTTTACCCGTCACCTATTTCGTCCTTCATGTTATGAATGCCCCTATCGTAACATATATACCCCCGAAGCAGATATAACTATCGGAGATGCTATCGCGGACTCACAATATTCCGAACAAAATGAAATGCCCTCTACCATAATAGTACGTTCAAATTTAGGGAGAGAGGTTGTGGAAAGTATTAAAACGAACTTTCGAGTTTTTGAACCTTTGGATATTGATGCCGTAAATGCTTATTACCAGAATGAAAAAACAAATACGGATTATGAAAGAGACATTAGACCTTGGAGATTATCAAATCTAATCGGAATGCGATTGCCTCTTGACTACTATAAATGGGTGTGGAAACACGATAAGTTCCATATTGTAATTAAAAGAAAAATCAAAAAGTTATGCAGAAGAAATATAAAATAGGCTACACAACAGGCGTTTACGATATGTTCCATATCGGGCACCTCAATCTTTTACAGCGAGCTAAAGAGATGTGTGATTACTTGATAGTTGGTGTGAGTACAGACGAGTGTGTCGAGACATATAAGCATAAAACACCTGTCATCCCTTATGAACAACGCGCTGCTATTGTAGCTGCGATACGTTACGTAGATGAAGTAGTTCCTCAAACAACAATGGACAAAATGGAGTTCTTAAAACATCGCCATTTCGATGTAATGTTTCATGGAGATGAGTGGAAAGGAACACCTCTGTACAATAAGTATGAGGAAGAGTTTGCAAAAGTTGGCGTACATATTGAATATCTGCCTCATACTAAAGGGATTAATAGCACTTTATTAAGAACTAAGATAGAATGAAAAACATTATAAAAATCATACTACCGCTTTCTTGGTATCGCAAACTGAAAGGTTGGTTGGTCAAGCCGTATAAACGCATCAAGTTTGTCGGCTTGAGTATATCGTATCGAAAAATTCGACTTAGACTTCGAAAGCAATTCGGCAAGGAGCTGATACGAGTTGGTTTTATCGGATATGCAGATGGAGCATCGTGCGATATATTTACGAACCTCTATAAGATATTTGATCATGATTCTCGCTTTACGTGCAAGGTGATAATTCTTCCCTATACACACGATGATAAAAATGCAATGATCAAAAAGCATAAAAACGCGATGGAGTATGTACGAAGTCAGGATATTCAGCCATTGCCGGGGTATGATGAGAAGAATGACGTAATGATTAATTATGGAGGTTCTTTTGATATTGTCTTTTTTGAAAATGAATATGATTGGATAGACCCACTGTTTAAGGTAGAAAATTTTAGAGATGCTCTGTCTTTTGTGATTCCGTATGGGCAATATTTAGCGGATAACGTTCAGTATCATTTATCACATAAAATGATGAGTGAGGTATTCCGCGTTTATCCCACATCAAAACCTATTTCGAAGATGATGAAGAAATATTCAGATATCTTTGGATGGAATATTAATTCTGAATATCTAGGCAACCCAAAGACGGATCGATTTTTCAATGTAGGGAAAGTAGAAGATGTTTGGAAGAAAGCCAAAGAGGGACAAAAACGGATTATATGGGCTCCGCATCACACGTGGGCACCATATTCTAATTTTTTGACTTATTATAACGATTTCTTAGAATATGCGCGAGTTCATAAAGATATATTCATTGCTTTAAAACCACATCCTGCTCTAAGAGATTCATTACGTGATATCAATAAATGGTCTGAAGAGGAGATAAAGCAATATTTTGATGCATGGAAAAACGGCGAGAATACGGATTTGTTCGAAGGAGCGTGGTTTGATTTATTCCAAAAATCAGATGCAATGGTTCTGGATAGCCTCGGTTTCATGTTAGAATACTCTTTATCAGGCAGACCTGCATGCGTTATTTATCGGGTTGATGAGAATGGCAACCGTGTGATGAAATTTAGCGATTGCGGAGAAGAACTATATGAAAAACTTTATCATGCTAAAGATATGCAAGAAATTGAAAACTTTTTAGCAATGATACGTAGGGGAGAAGATAGCCAAAAAGAGGTTCGACTAGAATACATTAAAGACAATTACACACCACCCTACGGAAAGTCGGGAGCCGAAAACATATACAATGATATACTAAAAATGTTAGAATAACACATATTATTATGGAAAAAGTATATGAGCCATTAGTGTCTGTAGCTATAGTTACATACAATTCATCAAAAACCATTAGCGAAACACTCGATAGTGTTTATGCTCAGACTTATCAAAATATAGAGTTAATTATCAGCGATGACCATTCGAAGGATGAAACTGTATCAATATGCGAAAAATGGATTGATGATCGTAAAGAGAGATTTGTGCGTTGTGAAATCATAACTGTTCCTACCAATACCGGAGTAAGTGCTAATTACAACAGGGCTTTTAATGCGTGTAAAGGTGAATGGATTAAGGATTTCGATGGTGATGATATTATGCTGCCAAACTGTGTAACAGAGTGTGTTAGTTATATAATTAAGCATCCTGACACACAATATCTTTTTGCTAAACATGATGCATTTGGAGCGAATACAGAATACTGCAAAAAGATAAATAATAATTTTGATTATACATTTTTTTCATTGACGCAAGAAGAGCAATTGAGCCGAATGATTTTTGGTGGGAATTGTATCCCTTCCACTACTGCGTTTTATAATAGAGAGTACATAAAACAGATTGGAGTGACCAATGACGAACGTATTCCATTATTGGAAGATTGGCCGAAGTGGATTAATCTCATCCGAGCAGGAGTGAAATTTCATTTTATTGATAAGGTTTTGGTAAAATATCGCGTGAGTGAAACTGCTTTATCAACATCATCAGTAAAATCAGCTGTGTTCATTAAATCGGAGGCTTTGCTATATAAGTATTATCGTTTCCCTTACTTTTATAGACAAGGTGATAAGAAAGATGCAGTACTGAAATTGTTGCAAGCGGAAAAATCTATACACGATAACGCATTCATTTGGCGCGTGATAGTGTTTTTATATAAGAAATTGACAGGAATAGGTAATAAGACGCAACAATGAATAAACAATTAGTATCAGTTATTATCCCAAATTTCAACCATGCTCAATATTTAGAGCAACGGTTGAATAGTGTCTTTAGTCAGACTTACCTTAACTTCGAGGTAATTATCCTCGATGATAAATCAACGGATAATAGTCTGGATGTTATCAATCGTTATAAAGACAATCCTCATTTGTCACAGATTGTCGTAAACGAGACAAATTCCGGTTCTACGTTTAAACAGTGGGAAAGGGGATTCAACCTGGCAAAGGGTGAATGGATCTGGATCGCAGAAAGCGATGACTACTGCACAAATGATTTTCTAGAACAATTAATGAACGAATGCCTAAAACACAAAGATGTAGTTGTCGCGCATAGTAATTATATAATGTGCGATGAAGAGAACAATATCATCTCGCAATCAAAGGAATGGGAGAATAGATACTATAACGGTAAACGCTTTGTGCGGAGAAGAATGGCTCGTTTCTGTGATATACACAATGCAAGCGGAGCTATCTTTAAAAGATCCGTATTACCTTTTGTTTCTAATGCCTATCAAACCTATCAAAGTACTGGCGATTATCAGTTTTGGAGTGAAGTCGCAGCTTGTGGAAATGTAGTCAAAGTAAATAAGAATCTTGCTTTCTGGCGCCAAAGTGTAAAGTCCGTTACGGGGACAAAATTATCCAAAGGAATAACTGCTAAAGAAGACAGACGCGTGTACGAATATATTAATTCAAAGCACCATTTGAATAGTATAGAAAAGTATATAGCCTATGCCTCTCATATCTCAAGATACCGAATAGCGAATCTTGACAACGAGCAAATAAGAGAAGACATCTTGAATCAATGGCAAGATGGTTATTCTCATGGTCGTTTTGATAAATACATGTTGTGGTTAATCGGTAGTTTGGAAAGACATTTTGGAATACTAATTTAAAAGCATATGAACATCCTATTTGTATCTCCCTCGTTCAATCCGTTAGAAGGAACCGGCTGGGGTTCAACACAACGAACTAACTTACTCTTTGAAGCCTGTGCTCAATTAGGACATGTCGATATTATATCATTCGTAGATGGAGTAACATCTAATCGCGAGGATTGTACGGTATTATATTCAGACTCTGTTCCTATCGAAAATCAAAAAGAGGGACGTGTAATGAAATTCTTGCGGATGCTATCTCCTCTCAATCCTTATGCCATGTTCCCGAAAAACAAACGCTGTGCGAAGATAGTCAAAGAATTCATCCACAAAGGCAATTACGATCTCATTGTCTGTCGGTATATTCCGGAAGCAATGAGGTGCGGATTATTGGAGTTTGCGAACATTCTTGTAATAGATGTGGATGACAATCCTTGTGATGTGGAGCGCACGGCTGCGCGCACCTCTCGTACATGGCGCAATAGGATGTACCATCGCTATCGCGTTGCTATTATTGAGAAGGTGGTGGATAAAATCCAGCGTGCTTGCCGATTTACGTTTTATGCAAATCCTGCGCAAGCAACCTACAAGAACTCAGCATATCTTCCTAATATTCCATTTTACGAATACGATTTACCTCTTGTCAAATACACTCAAACGAATCCGCGTCTCTTGTTCGTGGGTAATATGAGTTATGGTCCTAATGCGCAAGGAGTGGACAAGTTTGTAGAAAACGTATTCCCTTTGATACGCCAACAAATTCTGAATGTAGAATTGCATTTAGTCGGAGGTTGTAACCAACAAGCCTATTTAGACAAGTGGAGCGAGATAAAAGGTGTGAAATATATGGGCTTCGTAGAAGATCTGAAAGATGAATATCGAGAAGCCCGCATCGTGGTAGTTCCCATTTATGGAGGTGCAGGAACAAACATCAAAGTATTAGAAGCAATGCAAATGCGGCGTCCGTGTGTTACAACAACATACGGAGTACGCGGTTTTAGCGAGTACTTTGCCGATAACAAAGAAATCCTTATCGCAGAAGATGATGCTGCCTTTGCAGAAAAAGTTGTCGCTCTTCTGAATGACGAGAAACAAAATCATGACATAGCGACAAAAGCCTATTCTGCCATGAAAGCCAACTTCTCACGCAAAGCATTTAATGAAATAGTCAAACAAAGTTTACTCAACACAACATGTTAGTCTCTTTCATCATACCGTCCTATAACTCCGCGCACACGGTAAGGCGCTGTCTGGATAGCATATATGCACTGTCGCTAAAACAATTCGAGTTTGAAGTAATCTTCGTAGATGATTGCAGCATGGATGACACCTACGACATAGTTTTTGAATACCAATCGCAACATCCAAACATTACGCTCCTTCGTCAACCGAAAAACAATCGTCAAGGAGCCGCACGCAACAGAGGAATTTCCGTCGCGAAAGGAGAATATATCTGTTTCGTCGATAGCGACGATGCGGTAGCAGAAGGCATTGTATCTGCTATTCGTTTGGCAAAAGAACAAAACACCGATATGACAGCCTTTCACTTTGCCTCTGTCAACGAACAAAGGGTTATAACTTCCGAAGCCGAGAAATTATCCTTTACCAAGAATGAGATATTCTCTGGAGTGGAAATGCAGAACAAGCATGCCTATTGGTGTTCCGCTCCTTGGGGTTATATTTATAAAAACGAGTATCTGCAAGAAGTTAATTATCCATTTACTGAAGGTGCATTGTATGAAGATTCTGACTTCGTGGTTGTACATCTCTATTACGCTCAAAGAATAGCATATTCTCAAGAACTTGGCTATATAGCTTACTATCGTGAAGGATCTACCACGCATAGCACAAGTTACAAGAATCAGGCAGACTACTTCCTGTTAGGTTCACGCATGTTGGCTTTCTATACCACTATTCAACAAGATATTGATTCGCATAAACGCACGGATGATGGCATCCAACAATTTGCGGACGGAATCCTTGAAGGAGCAATCCACAATGTAACCATGTCACTCAAACGCCTGTTCAAACTGAATACTCCAGCCGATATTGTTCGGTATTACAAACGCATTGATTCTCACGTCAACCGACGAGTTATGTACACCGATCCGCGCATGTACAAATATGCCTACGGTTGGAGTAAATTGGCACGTCTTGGCTTTCGTCACGAGTATCTCTCAATCCTCACCAATTCTTGCCTGTTAATAGCATACCAACTATATGTGAAACTGAAAAAATAATACAACTATGTTCAAATACACAAAACGACTTTTATCTGACATCCGTTTCTGGTGTCAAGAGTTCAAACTACGCAGTAAAGAAAATGCCGAGTTGGAACGTATCGAAGACGAAGAATGGCGACATCCTATGGCTGGCTTCGGTTATTACACCACCATCAAACGCAACCGCGCCGCCCGCAAAGAGCAACACCTCCAAGAGAAAGCTGCTATCGAATAAGGTAGAAAAATACAAGAAAACTTGCAAAAAGTCGGCATATATTTGCATATGTCGATTTTTTGTTGTAAATTTGCAGCCAAAATAAGATTTTCAGCATAGTAGATAAAAAAGAATTGTAAACGTATTGTGATAGTATAGTGTTGTATGCTTACAATTATGTGAATCACTAATGAAACATTAAATTATCATTAAATAATCACTAAAGATTTATTAAAGAATAATCAATGATATATAGGTAAGAAATACAGGGTTAGAGGTTAGGAGTAAGAGAAAATAAGAAAATAAGAAAATAAGAAAATAAGAAAATATAAATTTTATGTCAAAAGCAGAATTAAGTGCGGGATTGGATATCCTGCGAGGGAAAGTGAGCGGGCAAGGAAACCCGAATTCACATATGGTAATGCGCATCAAGAGTTACCGCGATGAAGAAGGACACATTGTAGCGATGGGGCCTCAAGAGTTTTATCGTTTGAGAAAGCGCGACTACAAATACCGGCCGAGAACAGCAGCGGAAGAGGCGCAAGCCGGGATTTGGCGTGAGGTATGTCGTGAGGCGAGTGCGATCATCAAGAACACGAGTCATCCAAGGTATGCAGAGCTACGAGCACGATGGAATGCACAGTTCAAGGGCGGGTGCGATGCGTTTTTGAATGAAGGACGGACAGAGAAGGTCGTTTACGGGATGTTTCCCGTGTTCGTACGGATGGTATTACTAAAGGAGCGGAAAGAAGCAGAATAATATTCCGCATAACAAACAAAGCCGGCCGCCTCTCAGGCGGAGCAATAGACGAAAAGGCGGATGCAATCCGCCGGAATGGACATACATGCCGCATGGGCTACATCCGCATTGAGCCCGAACGAGGGCGAATGTCCGCACATAGAGGGCGGACAACGAAGGCCTAAACCGCCTATGGCCGAGTCTTACAAGAAAGCGGGCGAAGAAAAAATGTAAAGAAAAACGCGCGGGCGCTTGCGTATGTCAAAAAAAAGTAGTAATTTTGCGCGGAATTTTGTAGAATGACTCGACACCCGGATAACCTTTCGGAGAGGGAAAAAGCATAAAAGTAATACAAGATATGAATATTTCGTACAAGTGGTTAAAGCGCTACATTGCGTTGCAAGATGATGCAGAGACAGTAGCGAAAATCCTGACTTCTATCGGTCTCGAGGTAGGAACAGTGGAAGAAGTAGAGACCATCAAGGGCGGGCTTAAAGGTCTGGTAGTAGGCGAAGTGCTGACCTGTGAACCCCACCCTAATTCCGATCATTTGCATATCACCAAAGTGAACGTCGGTGAGGCAGAACCGCTGCCGATCGTTTGCGGTGCACCCAACGTAGCTGCGGGACAAAAAGTGATTGTAGCGACTGTGGGTACTGTGCTCTATGACGGCGACGAGTCGTTTACCATCAAGAAAGGCAAACTGCGCGGCGAGGAGAGCTGGGGTATGATCTGTGCGGAAGATGAGATCGGTGTAGGTACTGACCACGCGGGTATCATCGTGCTGCCGGCCGATACGCCGGTGGGCATGAAAGCAGCCGACTACTACCACATCGAGAACGATACGATCATCGAGGTGGATATCACTCCTAACCGCTCAGACGCCGCTTCGCATTATGGTGTAGCACGCGATTTGTACGCTTATTATCAGGCGCATGGACAGCATATCGCGCTGACGAAGCCGAGCGTAGAAGGATTCAGTATTCAGAATTCAGACCTGCCGATCAAAGTGACGGTTGAAGCACCGGATGCCTGTCCGCGTTATTCGGGCGTGAGCATTAAGGGTGTGGAGATCAAGGAGTCGCCGGAATGGCTCAAGAACAGCCTGCTGGCTATCGGTCTGCGTCCGATCAATAACATCGTCGATGTGACGAACTTCGTGCTGCATGAGTGCGGCCAGGCGCTGCACGCGTTCGATGCCGATAAGATCAAAAACCACGAGATCCATGTACGCTACGCCCGCCAAGGCGAGAAATTCGTCACGCTGGACGGCGTAGAGCGCGAGATGAATGACCACGATCTGATGATTGCCAACAGCGACGAAGCGATGTGTATCGCAGGTGTGTTCGGTGGTCTGGAGAGCGGTGTTACTGAGCACACGAAGAATGTGTTCCTCGAGAGCGCTTACTTCGATCCTGTGACCATCCGTAAGACCAGCCGTCGCCATCAGCTCCAAACCGACGCCTCGTTCCGTTACGAGCGCGGTTGTGATCCGAACAACACGATCTACGTACTCAAACGTGCTGCCCTACTCATCCAAGAAGTAGCCGGCGGACAGATCGCGATGGAGATCACGGACACGGTTAACGGTGACGGGTTACGGGTTACGGGAGAGAGACCTTTTGCTCCGTGGGACGTAACGATCGATATCCAGCGTGTGAACAGCCTGATTGGTAAGGCTATCGGTGAGGACAACATCGAGACCATTCTCAAGGCGCTGGAGATAGAGATTATTAGCAAGAACGGCTCGATCTGGCAACTCGCTGTTCCGCGTTACCGCGTGGACGTACAGCGTGAGTGCGATGTAGTGGAAGATATACTTCGTATATACGGCTACGACAATGTCGAGTTCCCGGACAAACTGAACACCAGCCTGGCATACGGTGTCAAACCCGATCCGGAGAAACTGCGTCGCAAGATAGCCGAGCAGTTGACGGCACAAGGCTTCAACGAGATCCTCAATAACTCGCTGACGAAGGTTAGCTATTACGAACCGCTCGAGCAGCTGCCGTTGGCCAACTGCGTGAAGATCATGAACCCGCTGAGTCAGGATTTGGGCGTAATGCGTCAGACCCTACTCTTCGGTGGACTCGAATCGATTGCCCGTAACGCGAACCGCAAGAACAACGACCTGAAGTTCTATGAGTTCGGTAATTGCTATCATTTTAACGCCGCCGTGCGTGAAGGCAACGACGAAGATCCGTTGCGTGCCTATAGCGAGGAGCCGCATCTCGGACTCTGGTTGACAGGTAACAAAGCCGCACAGACTTGGGTGCGCAAAGAGGAGAAGACTTCGTTCTATCAGCTCCACGCGTACGTGAACAATATCTTCTTGCGCTTGGGTGTGGATCTGGCAAAGGTGACCGTAGAGCGTCTGGAGAACGAGTTGTTCGCCGATGGTCTGGTGCTCAAAGCCGCTAACGGTAAGGCACTCGGCTATATCGGTATCGTGGCTCGCAAGCAACTCAAGGCGTTCGATATCGATCAGGAGGTCTTCTACGCCGACCTCGATTGGAAAGCGCTGCTCAAACAGAACAAACAATACAAGGCCGTTATCAACGACCTGCCGAAATATCCGGAAGTGAAGCGTGACTTCGCGCTGCTCGTGGATAAGAACGTCGAGTTTGCTGATTTGGCGCGTGCCGCTTTCGGCACAGAGAAGAAACTGCTTAAGAACGTGTTCCTGTTCGATGTCTATGAAGGCAAGAACCTCGAGGAAGGTAAGAAATCCTACGCCCTGAGTTTCATCCTCCAAGACGCGGAGAACACGCTGAAGGATACGCAGATAGAGAATGTCATGAACCGCCTGAAGAAGGCCTTTGAAGACCAGTTCCATGCTACCCTCCGCTGATCAGAACGAAATACTCAGACGCCGCACGTTTGCGATCATCTCGCACCCGGATGCGGGTAAGACGACCCTCACTGAGAAACTCCTTCTCTACGGAGGCGCTATCCACGTGGCGGGTGCGGTGAAGAGCAATAAGATCCGCAAGACGGCTACCTCCGATTGGATGGAGATCGAGAAACAGCGTGGTATATCGGTGGCGACGTCCGTCATGGGCTTCGATTACAGCGGCTATCACATCAATATCCTCGACACCCCGGGTCACCAGGACTTCGCGGAAGACACGTTCAGAACATTGACGGCTGTCGATTCGGCCATCGTGGTCATCGACTCCGCCAAGGGTGTAGAGACGCAGACACGTCGTCTGATGGAGGTGTGCCGCATGCGCAAAACACCCGTCATGGTGTTCATGAACAAGATGGACCGTGAGGGTAAAGACCCGTTCGATCTGATGGACGAGGTGGAGCGCGAGTTGCAAATTCGAGTAACACCTGTCACATGGGCGAACGGACAAGGCTTGAAATTCGAATCCGTCTTCGCACTCGACCAACGTCCAAAGGACGTTAGCGGCAAGTTAGCCGAGGACCTCGAGATGGTTGATGGTGTGTACCCGGAATTCGATAAAGAAGCGTACTTGCGGGGCGAGTTGGCACCGGTATTCTTCGGTTCAGCCTACAAGACAGTCGGTGTGCAGGAGTTGTTGGACTTCCTGGTAGCGAATGCTCCTTCCCCGCTCGCGGTAAGTGCCGAAGAGCGCGTGGTGGAACCGATGGAAGATAAGTTCACGGCGTTCTGCTTTAAGATTCATGCGAACATGGATCCGAACCACCGCAGTTGTATCGCGTTCTTTAAGATCTGCTCGGGTAAGTTCCTGCGCAACACCTATTACTATCACGTACGCAAAGACCAGCAGATGCGTTTTGCGGCGCCGACATGTTTCATGGCGCAGAAGAAAGAGACGGTTGATGAGGCGTTTGCAGGCGATGTAGTGGGTCTGCCCGATACCGGTAACTTCAAGATAGGCGACACCCTCACGGCAGGCGAGCACCTGCATTTCAAAGGCCTCCCCTCTTTCTCGCCGGAGATGTTCAAGTATATTGACAACGCCGACCCGATGAAGCAAAAACAGCTTGAGAAAGGTGTTAACCAACTGATGGACGAGGGTGTGGCACAGCTGTTTGTGAGCCAACTCAACGGACGTAAGATCATCGGAACGGTAGGACAACTGCAGTTCGAGGTGATCCAATACCGCTTGGAGCACGAGTATCAGGCCAAGTGCAAATGGCAACCGCTGCAGATGTACAAAGCCTGCTGGATCGAGAGCGAGGACGATGCCGAACTGGACATGTTCAAGAAACGCAAAGCGCAGTACATGGCGTACGACAAAGAAGGCCGCGACGTGTTCATGGCCGACAGCGCTTATGTACTGAATATGGCACAGCAGGATTACAAACATATAAAATTTCACTTTACAAGTGAATTTTAGATTTTTGATTTTTGATTTTAAATTTTAGATAGTATGAAAAACAAATCGCTTCAATTGCGCCTCATCGTGATGAACTTTTTGGAGTTCGCCGTTTGGGGTTCGTATCTGATCTGTATGGGTCGTTACCTGGCTGAGCACGGCATGGGTACGCACATCGGTATTTTCTACTCTATTCAGGGTATCGTGTCCATCTTCATGCCCGCGTTGATGGGTATCGTAGCCGACCGTTGGATTCCGGCACAGAAGACTTTGAGTCTCTGCCATTTGATGGCCGGTCTGTTCATGGGCGCTGCAGGTCTGTATGCACTCGGAGCCGGTGATGCAGTAGAGTTTGCTCCGCTGTTCTCGCTCTATGCGATCTCGGTGGCGTTCTACATGCCGACGATCGCGCTGACCAACTCGGTGGCTTTCAATGCCCTTGTAAAAGCCGGCATGGACACCGTGAAGGACTTCCCGCCGATCCGTGTCTTCGGTACGGTTGGATTCATCGCTATGGAATGGTGCATCGACCTGATGGGCTTCCAATCGACAGCGCATCAGTTCATTATCAGCGGTGGTCTGAGCCTCTTGCTCGCCGCTTACTCGCTGACCTTGCCGAACTGCGAAGTCAACAAGTCGGAAGGTAAAGTGGATCTCGTCGAGGCGCTGGGTCTGAAGGCCTTTACGCTGTTCAAACAGAAGAAGATGGCGTTGTTCTTTATCTTCTGTATGTTCCTCGGTGTGAGCCTGCAGATCACCAATGGTTTTGCTACTCCGTTCCTCGGCAGTTTTGCTGCTGCACCGGAGTTCATCGACACCTTCGCTGTTAAACACAGCACGATGCTCGTTTCCATCAGCCAGATCTGTGAGGCCGTTTGTATCCTGTTGATCCCGTTCTTCCTCAAGAAATTCGGTATCAAGAACGTGATGCTGCTCGCTATGTTCGCTTGGGTGCTCCGTTTCGCCTTCTTCGGCGCAGGTAACCCTGCAATGCCGGGCGTGCTGCTGTTCGTGCTGAGTTGCGTGGTTTACGGCTTTGCGTTTGACTTCTTCAATATCTCCGGTGCGCTGTATGTCGATCAGGAGACCGATCCGTCGATGCGCTCGAGTGCTCAGGGTCTGTTCATGGTGATGACCAACGGTATCGGTGCAACCATCGGTACGCTGGCAGCGCAAGCTATCGTGAACAAGAACGTCTATGCTCTGCCGGCAGACGCTCCGTTTGCTGATGTATGGGCAGGCTGGCAAGCAAGCTGGTACACCTTCGCGGCGTACGCACTCGTCGTAGCTGTCGCATTCTGGATCTTCTTCCCGAAGACTCCGGTGAACAAAGACATCGAGGTAAAGCACTAATAACGGTTAGTGGTTAGAGGTGTATAAGAAAGAACTTAGATATTATTTCTCGACGCCGATAGCGTACATCGTCATCGGATTGTACTTGTTGGCGATCAGTCTCTTCCTTTGGGTGATTCCGGGTCAATGGAATATCATTGACTCGGGATACGCCCAAGTGGACGGACTCTTTCAGTTGAGCCCGTGGCTCTTTATGCTTCTCTGCCCGGCACTGACCATGCGTCTGCTGTCCGAGGAGCGGCAGAGCGGTATTTGGGACTTGATACGCACGAAGCCGATCTCGCTCAGCCGCATCATGCTCGGCAAGTATTTCGCCGCGTGGACACTCGTGCTGATAGGTCTGCTGCCGTGCTTTGTGCATTATTTTGTGGTAGCGTACATGGCCGAACCGATAGGCAATCTAGACAGCGGAGCGTTCATGGGTTCATTCATCGGTCTCATCCTTTTGAGCGGTACCTTCATGGCCGTTGGCCTGCTCTGCGCCACGTTCAGCAAGAGTCAGATCGTGTGCTTCATTGCCGGCGCTTTGGCTTGTTTTATCCTCTACTGGGTACTGCTGCAGGATCACTACTCCGCCCTTTCGCGCGGCGTGATCGATCTGCGTGACGTAGCCGTCTTCGTTTCGGTGGCGGTAGTTGCCATCGTCCTTTCTATAGTCGTCATCGATAAACTGACCCGCAAATGACACGTATCGGCGTTCTGAGTGATACCCACGGGTTGTTGGACAAACGCGTCTTTGAGCATTTTAAAGACGTCGATGAGATCTGGCATGCCGGCGATATAGGCTCGGAAGACGTCCTACGGCGGTTAAGAGAGTTCAAACCTACCCGCGCCGTATTCGGAAATATGGATTCGGGCGATGTACGGTACAGTTTGTCGGAGTTTTACCGCTTTAAGGTAGAAGACGTGAATGTACTGATGACGCATATAGGCGGTTATCCGGGACATTATAACCCGTGGCTTATTCCTATGTTCCGTAAAGCATTGGAGAACTACGACGACCCGAACCACCGGATCAATCTGTTCGTTTGCGGACACAGCCATATATTAAAGGTACAATACGACAGTCAGTTTAAGATGCTGACCATGAACCCCGGTGCGGCCGGTAAACAAGGTTGGCAACCTTGCCAGACACTCCTTCGTTTTACCATCGACGGAAGCAAAATAGACAACCTCGAAGTGATCGAATTGGAGCGTTTGTAATATAAAATATGCATTTTGCAAAGTAAATATAGCAAAATATGTTCAAAAACATAAAAAAAAATTTGCATATATTAAAAAAAAGCTGTACCTTTGCACCGGATTTAAGAAAGAGTTCTAAATCCCATTAAAAAGACCAATCTTTTTGTACCTTAAATAAACAGACTAATACCTTAGAAAAACAGGCGTCGCGACGACGACTGTTTTCGCTTTCTTAAAAGAAAGTTTGGTATTAAACTGACATCTTAACTACAATAAATCCCGCCTACTCTTCCGAGTGGCGGGATTTACTTTTACCAGGAGCCTAGGATCCTATTTGATCTCCTGCACTTTGATGCCGTCTCTTTCGAGGAGCGCGTTGATAGTCGGTTCACCACCACGGAAGCGTTTGTACAGATCCATTGCTTTCTCTGTACCACCCTTCTCGAGGATGTTCTCACGGAAACGTTTGGCAGCTTTCTTATCGAAGATCGTGCCGTTCTTCTTCTGTTGTGCAGCCTTGAAGACGGAGAACGCATCTGCGTCGAGCAATTCCGACCACTTATAGCTGTAATAACCGGCTGCGTAACCGCCGCTGAAGATATGTGTGAACGCGCAACACATCTGCGTACCCGGTACGTTCGGCAGTACTTGTACCTGCTCCATCGCCTTGTCGCTGAAACGAACGACAGACTCCAGCGTACCGATGGTCTCATTCACCTCAAACGGTTGCTCCAAGGTATGCCACGACATATCGAGGTAACCAAAACTGAGCTGGCGTGCGCAGGCATATGCGGCCATATAGGTCTGCGATGCGTGCATCTTATTGAGCAAGTCTTGCGGCAACGCCTCACCGGTCTCATAATGCTTAGCGAAAGTATCGAGGAACTCTTTCTCGTCGATGAAGTTCTCATTGAACTGCGAGGGCAGTTCAACGAAATCACGCGGCACGTTCGTTCCGCTCTGCGAAGCGTACTGACAGCGCGTCAACATGCCATGCAGGCCATGACCGAACTCGTGCAGGAAAGTGCGCACCTCATTGTAGGTGAAGAGCGCCGGTTTGTCTAGTCCTGAGAAGTTCTCGCCTGCGGCTTCGGACTTCACAGGCCTTGTGAAGTTCATTACATTCACGATATGCGGGCGATGATCTTTGCCGTGCTCGATATACTGCGGTTGGAAATCATTCATCCATGCGCCGCCACGCTTACCGTCCCGCGGGTGGAAATCGGCGTAGTACACAGCGAGGAACTTACCCTTCTCGTCGAATACCTCATAAGCCGTCACCTCAGGATGATAAACCTGAATGTTCTTGTTCTCTTTGAACTTGATTCCATAGAGTTTCTCTGCGAGGCCGAAGACACCTTTCTTTACGCGCTCGAGTTCGAAATACGGCTTCAAGTCATCGTCCGAGATATCGAATTTCTCTTTTTTGAGTTTTTTGCTGTAGTAGCTGAAGTCCCAAGGTTGGATATGTGCGGCATAGAGTCCGTGCGCGTGGGCATAGTCCTCTACTTCCTGTACCTCTGCTTTGGCAGCAGGCATATAGGCGTCACGCAGTTGATCCAAGAGACGATAGACGTTCTCCGGGGTCTCTGCCATGGTCTTATAGAGCGATTTCTCGGCGTAAGTCTTCTTGCCAAACAGTTTGGCAAGCGCCAGACGGGTATTGACGATCTCCACGATGAGACCGGTGTTATCGAACTCACCGCCTACGCACTTACCGGCATTCGCCATATAGAGCTCACGACGGATATCGCGATTGTCCAGATCCATCATCACAGGGATCGTGGTCGTCGGCTTGAGGTTGAGCAACCAACCCTCGAGTCCTTTCTTCTCTGCGTTGGTACGCAAAACGGACTTGGTGTCGTCATTCAGACCGGCCAAGAGTGCCTCGTCGGTGATGAGCATTGACCATGCATTGGTAGCCTTGAGTACGTTCTGACCGTATTGAAGGGTCAGTTGGCTCAGTTTGGCTGTCAGTTGACGGTATTGCTCTTTCTCTTCGGGATTGAGGTTCGCGCCGTTATTGGCAAACGACTCATAGATATCCTCGAGCAGTTTATACTGCGCTTTGTTCAGTTTGAGTTTGTCTCGCTGCTCGTAAACGGCTTTGATACGTTGGAAGAGTCCCTCATTGAGACGAATCGTCGAGGAGTACTCGGAGAGTTTCGGACTCAGTTCCATCTCGATCTGCTGGAGCGTGTCGTTGGTCTCTGCGCTCGTGAGGTTAAAGAAACAACCTGCCACGATAGAGAGCATTTCTCCGGATTTCTCGTAGGCCTCGATGGTGTTGGCAAAAGTCGGAGCGGCAGGATTGTTCACAATGTCGTCGATCTCCTGCAATCCTTGCTTCATTGCCTCTTCAAAAGCCGGCATGTAATGCTCCGCATGAATCTCATTGAACGGATACGTGCCGTGCGGCGTTTTCCAGTTCTTGTAGTCAAAGAACGGATTCGTAGCAGCCGTCGCTGCCAATACAGTGGTGGCTAAAGCCATAGTTAGGAATTTACGCATTTATAATTTTGATTTATGATTTGTAATTTACTTGTGCCCTCGTAACAGGTTGATGTCTCCGGATAGTTGATAGACACCGATGATCGATTGGTCGGCTTTGTTTTTCTTCTTGTTATACGAGATCTTGGACATGTATCCTGCATTCTTCGGGGCGTCGGTTCCCAGCGCACGGATGACATAGAAATACGCTCCTTCCGCAGCGGGGCGACCGTTGATCGTTCCATCCCAACCTTTCTCGGGATCTGTCCAATCATAGACCAGTTTGCCCCAGCGGTTATACACCCAACAATGGAACTCTTTGATGGAGCGGTAGGCGACGCGGAACTCATCGTTCTTGCCATCTCCGTTGGGCGTAAACACATTCGGCACACGCAGATAGGACTCGGATATATTGATGATCTTCTCCATCGAGTCGCAGGTGCAGTACTCGTTGTTGACCTTCCCTACCACGCGATACGAACCCGGTTCAGAGAACGCATAGCGGATATCCTTGTCGCGCCGCGTCACGATCCGTTTGGAGGATTTGTATATCGACCATTGGTAATGTTTCGCTGCAGGAGTCGGATTCGAATAGAAAGCAACTTCCAAGATGCCGCTGTAGGAGTTACCGTCCGTCAGTTGTTGTTCAGACGGGCGATCTAACTCATTCTTGGCATCCCGTGCTGTCGCCAAAGCCACCAGCTCCATCTTCACAGCCTTGATGCTATCCAAGGGCACGGTGACTTCCACACAGGCAGAGTCCAGCCCCAGCGCCTGACGAATACTGTCGTCATAGCAGAGCCGGAACGTCGTTTCCCCGTATATCGCTTCATTCAGATAGATCGTACTAGATAGTTTGCCTTCTTTACGCGCCGCCGAATCTGCCCATGCTTCGGTGTTCCAAGCGAGCGCATTATAAGATAAGGAGTACGTGTGCGCGCGCGAAAGGAAGTCATCGATACCCGTCACATGCAGGATCGTGTTGTCACAACGCGTCTCCACCGTATACGACAACGAGTCGAGTTCCTGATACTTCATCGCGATGAAACGACTGTTCCCTACCCGATAGATGCCGTCGTCCGGATATATCTCATCGGTGTTGGAAGCGATGCGTCTGCCGTCCTCTGTATACCAATCGACTGCCCCGCGCGTAGAACGCAGATGTACCTCGTCCTTGAAAACAAAGATCGTATCCCGGCCTCTAACGACCTGCGTCGCTGCGCCTACGCATACCACATCAGCAGCGTAGGACACAACGGCACAAAGCGTCAGCATTATGGTCAATAAGCGCTTGATCATTTATTTACCTGGAAGCGTGTATTGCCATTTTGGATGAAGTCCACAATCTGTTTTGCAGCAGCTATACCGGCATTGATATTGGCCTCTGCAGTCTGTGCACCCATCTTCTTTGGGGTTGCGAAGTAACGTTCTTCGAAGAGTGTACGGAACTTCGCATCAGCCACAGGCATAATATCCGTCATATACTTGAGGTCAGCGCGCTCCTGCATCAGGGCGATCAGACCTTCCTCATCGATGACTTCCTTGCGGGCGGTGTTCACGAGGATACCGCCTTTCGGCATGAGGTTAACGAGATCATGGTTGATGCTGTTCTTGGTCTCTGCAGTAGCCGGGATATGCAAGCTCACTACATCGCAAGTCTTGTACAACTCCTCTGCGCTGTGCAGCGGTTTCACGTTAGCGGCGATCATTGCCTCGTCCGGACAGTAAGCGTCATAAGCATACACTTCCATACCAAAGCCCTGCGCTATACGGGCTACATTACGGCCAACATTACCGAAAGCATGAATACCGAGTTTCTTACCCTTGAGTTCGGTGCCCGACGTGCCGTTGTATAAGTTACGCACGGCGAAGACCATCAGACCGAGTGCCAACTCGGCAACGGCGTTACTGTTCTGACCCGGGGTATTCATCGCTACCACTTTGTGAGCAGTAGCCGCCTCGAGGTCGATGTTATCGTATCCTGCGCCGGCACGCACCACGATCTTGAGTTGCTTGGCAGCGTCCAATACAGCCGCATCGACAATATCCGAACGGATAATGAGGGCATCAGCATCTGCGACAGCCTCCAAGAGTTGGGCTTTGTCTGTATATTTCTCGAGCAGCGCCAGTTCATATCCTGCGCCCTCTACCACTTCACGAATGCCGTCAACAGCTACTTTCGCGAATGGTTTTTCTGTTGCAACAAGTACTTTAGCCATAATTAGTGGAGTTTTTCATATTCCTTAATACAATCTACCAAAGCCTGAACGCCTTCGAGGTCCATCGCGTTGTAGCAGGAAGCGCGGAAACCGCCTACGAGACGGTGACCCTTGATACCAACCATGCCACGCTCCGTAGCGAACTTAAAGAAGTCATCTTGCAACTCGGCATACTCGGGTTTGAAGACGAAGCAGATGTTCATGCGGCTGCGATCTTCTTTCTTCGAGATGGTCGGCATGAACAATTTCGACTCGTCGAGGCACTTATAGAGCAGGTCGGCTTTCGCTTTGTTGCGCTCCTCAATCCATTTGACACCACCGTGTGCTTTGAGCCAACGGAGCGTGAGGACTGCCGTATAAACGGGCAATACAGGAGGCGTATTGAACATCGAGCCGTTATCGATATGCGTCTGATAATTCAGCATCGTCGGGATATAACGGCTAACCTTACCGAGGCACGACTCTTTAATGATGACGAAGGTCACACCTGCCGGCGCGAGGTTCTTTTGTGCACCACCATAGATGATGTCGTACTGGCTCACGTCGATCGGACGGCTGAGGATGTCGGACGACATATCGGCTACCAAAGGTACATTGCCTTTTTTGCGGTAGATCTCAGCGAGTTTGTCATCGTTGATCTCCGTACCGAAGATGGTGTTGTTGGTCGTGATGTGGAAATAGTCGGCATCCTGCGGGATCTCGAAGTCCATCGGAATCGAATCCGTGCTGGCTGCTACTTCGACAGCCTCACCGAGACCCTTGGCTTCCTTGAGTGCTTTCTTCGACCATACACCGGTGTTCAAGTAGGCAGCTTTGTGCTCCAACAGGTTGAACGGAACCATGCAGAACTGCAAGCTTGCACCGCCACCCAGGAAGAGAACGCGGTATCCTTCGGGTACATTTAAGAGTTCTTTCATCAAAGCTTCTGCCTCGTCCATGACGGGTTGGAAATACTTCGCACGGTGGGAGATCTCCAAAATAGAAAGACCTTGACCCTCAAACTCCATAACAGCATCAGCTGTTTGTTTGATTACTTCTTGCGGGAGAATACTCGGACCCGCATTAAAATTGTACTTTTTCATATGTTTGTGTGTTTATGGTTATTTAAGTGTATAATGTTTATGATTCCAAGCTGTTGGTTTGATGCAGGGCAACGCGATAATACCCTCTTTGGGTTTCTTGCCGGCAAGATGTAATGCCATCGCTACAGCTGCCATTTCATCCTCTGCTTTTGCAGCGGGTTGAGCGGCAGGTGCAGCAGGTGCTGCAGGTGCCGCAGCTACAGCAACTGCTTGACCGGCTTTCGCACGGCGCTCTGCGAGATCCTTATTGAACTGTTCTTTCGCCAAGCCCGATTTGTACTCGCGGTACTGTTTGTCGTGCATAGCGAACTCAAAGAGTTCCTCGTCGTCCTGTCCGCGATCCCAACCGAGTTCCTTCATCTCCTTGATATACTGCGGCAGTACATCCGGATAGAGTTTCTGCGGGTCGTCGGTGTAGAACTCGAAGCCTTTCTCTTTGGCTAATTCGATGATCTCCGGAGCCAACTCACCGGGCAGCTTACCGGACTTACCGAGTATCATACCCCACATCGCGGGATCCATACGCGTGAAGTCTTTCTCACCCATCGAGCGGCTGAAGAGGTTCATCAGCGCAGCGTTCTTGACGTACTGGCTGAACGGCGTCACGAGACACGGTGTACCAAGCATCGGCCAGATACGCTGTACCTCATCGAAGAGTTGCACAAGCAATTCGTCTTCGCTCAGTTCTTTCTCGCCTTTCTTCTTGAGGTTGGCATTGATGGCCGCGTGCATACCTTTGAGATCTGCCATGAGCGAACCCATCATACCACCGGGGAGACCACAACCCACGAGGAGTGAGGACATGAGGGCATTCTTCGGGTCAATCCAGTAGCCGAGGAAGTCATCGATGAACTCCTGCGTAAGCGAACGTGCCTCCATATAAGCCTTCATATTGATGTCTTTTACGAGGAAGCCGGCATCGCGGAGCATCGCCTGAATCGTGATGACATCCGGGTGCACCTTACCCCATGCGAGCGGTTCCATGGCTACGTCCAGCACATCACCACCGGCTTTCGCTACCTCGAGCATCGAAGCCACCGAGAAACCGGGTCCACAGTGTCCGTGGTATTGGATGATGATATCCGGATGTTTGGCCTTAATAGCCGCTACGATGACGCCCAACATATGCGGACGACCGATACCGGCCATGTCCTTCAGACAGATTTCTTGTGCGCCGCCCTCGATGAGTTGTTCGGCGAGGTTAATATAGTACTCTGCCGTGTGTACTTTCGAGTACGTGATACACATCGTGGCCTGCGCAGTCATACCGGCCTTCTTAGCCCATTTGATGGACGGAATGATATTACGCGGATCGTTCAAACCGCAGAAGATACGCGTGATATCCGTTCCCTGCGCATGCTTCACCTTGTACATCAATTGCCGCACATCCGCCGGAACGGGGTTCATGCGCAACGCATTAAGTCCGCGATCGAGCATGTGGGTCTTGATGCCTGCCTCGTTGAACGGTTTGCAGAACGTACGAACAGCTTGGTTCGGATTCTCTCCGTAGAGGAGGTTCACTTGCTCCGACGCACCACCATTGGTCTCTACGCGATCGAAGCAGCCCATGTCGATGATCACGGGCGCGATGCGAGCCAACTGGTCTTTGCGCGGCACGTACTTTCCGCTACTCTGCCACATGTCACGATAGACAAGGGAGAATTGAATTTCTTTTTTCATATAATAGATTGTTTAAAAGCCAAAACTGAGTCCGCAAGTCAAAGTCAACTTTTTGCCTTGCAGATAAACGGGCGAGTACTTTGCCAAGTCTGCCGGGTCGTTTGCCCGCGCATAATTGAACGCGGCGTCCACATGTGCATAGCAGTTGTTGAACACTTCATAGACTGCGCGGAACTTGATCTCATCGTTCCGCCAAATGGCATTCTTGAATGGTTTTTCCGAGATGATCTTGCCGATATCGCCGCGAATATAGTCGTACGCCGTGTATTTGGTGTCGTTCGTGTAGTCGAGCGTCAGACGCAAGCTCCGCGTCGGACGATAACTGATCTGCAGCCATATACTCTGTGCGTTCGAGCCCATGTAATGCCCCATCTGGTAACTGTTCGAGGTATAGTCGAGCACTTTGATGGAGTGTTCGTAGGTCGCTATGTTCGAGCGCACAAACTCTCCGCGCAGCGCCAGACCTTTGACAGGCCAACCGCTCCAATTGAAACCGACCAGATAAGAATACAAGTTGTGCTGCGGGTCAGATTTCTTCATTCGGCTGAGTTTGAACTCATCGATAAAGAACGAGCCGTAGAGCCGTAAGTGGTCGGTGGGACGCACAGTGATGGTGGCAAAGGCCTGCGAGTTCTGGTTCTCTGTCGCCAGACCTTTCGTCAGCAGGTGGTCGAGCGATTTGTAGAACGCAATCGGAATGAAATACGCCGCTTGGACGTTTCGCTCTGCATAAACGATCGAGTTACCAATACCGAACTGGATATACTTACAGGGCATGAACGTGAACATGTTCGCCGCCATGAACTTATTGGCGGGACGGTACTCACGTTGGGTACCCGTTGCCGTTTGTTGCTCGGAATACCAATAGGTCGAGTCGATCACGTTCGACGGCAGCCACGCGTGGAAATAGTCGAATTGGAACCACTTACAGGGCGTGATCTGGATGGTGAACATCGGCACAGCAGGGTTGTGAGCGGACAAGATGTTCGAGCAATGTTGCGCGTCACCCCAGGTGATCCGTTCGCGTTGAACACCGATTGACCCCCACCATGCGTAAAGCGATATACCGCCACGCGAGTCGGAGAAATCACCGCCGTAGTTCGCCTCTTTGTACTGCACACCGGCGAGATTATTGAGGTAAGCGGGTTTGGTGATCTTCGAACCGTCTATGCCCTGCCCAGACCATGAGTTGTCACGTATCGAGCCCCAGATAGAGACGTGATGCGCGATGTCCATCTGGATCTCGGCGCCATACCACCGATGCATCAAGAGCCCTTTCTTGTTGTACATCAGATCCATGCCGAGGATGGGTCGCACACGCATCTTGAAGATCTTGTCTTTGGTCAAGATGTGAAGCGACGGGTCAGCCAGCGAGAGGTTGGAAACCTTTGTCATCCACTGTGTCACATGGCGATGTCCGTACGAGTAATACGTCGGGAGCGTGTCGCACTCAAGAGCATAGTCCTGCAGATAAAACTGCAGGTCTTCCTTCTGGCGTTTATTAAGCAAGGAGTCCCTACTCTGCGCTTCTATCAGCCGTGCGGCGATATAGTCGCGGGTATAGGGCTTTATGGCGGCGTTCGTTTGGATAACGCCGTCTGTGGTCAACTCCTCCAGAAAATCGTAAATCTCCGTGTACTCAATCATCTCCGGGATCCTTTGTGCCCGGAGGGAACAAGGGATGAGGAGCAAGGAGCACAGCGCGAGGAGTACTATTTTACTTCGTATAGCGTGCATTGAGCGCCTCAATTACTTCGTCCGTGATATCGTAACCTGCTGTCTTGTTAAGCAGTACTGCATCGTTGAGGATGAGATGATAATGACCGTCTGCGTTCATATCACGCAGGTAAGCCTGTACGGAGTCTTGGAGCTGTTGGGTCAGCGCAGCCTGCTGATTCATAAAATCGTTGCTCAGTTGCTGACGAAGGTTCTCCAGCTCTTGCTGCTTAGCCATGAGTTGCTGCTCTTTCTTCTGCAAACGAGCTTGCTCGCTCTCTGCTCGCTCACGGCTCAGGAAAGCACCTGCTTCTACTTTCTTTTGGAAGTTCAATACATCTTGTTGGAAAGTCTCGTACTCTTTCTGGAATGCTCTTGCTTTGGTGTCGAGTTTGACCATCGACTCCTCGTACTGTGCCTGGAGTTTGTCCGAAGACTCCACCGCCAAAGTGTAATGCTTGAGGATCGAATCGGTGTTCACTACAGCGATCGGCAGCAACTCACCTTGAGCTTCTACAGCCTCACCGGCCTTCTTTGCCCATGGATTAACCGTAAAGAAAAGGATAAACAAGGCAACGACACCCGCTGCCAGAATGGATTCAACGATAATACTAATCTTGTTCATAATTATAATTTGTTAATATCAATTTTGCGTTCTGATTTGCGTTGCTCCTCTTTATCAAGGGTCTTAGCGCAATGTATTTGGTCTTGCTTCATGCGCGCATTCTGATGAATGTGCTGGGAGCGGAAGGTGTGGTCTTTGCGGAAGATCACCCCTACGCTAAGCAACAAAATTGCCGCCCCTACAAGCCCTATAATCATCATTATTTTCATGCGCGCGCATAAAATCGCTGCAAAGATACAACAAAAAAATGACATACGCAAGCGCGCACGCGATTTTTGTCATTTTTTCTTTTGCATTATTTGCACATTTCAAAAATTTGTTGTACCTTTGCAGGCGATTTTGAGAAACGCGGTGTTAGCACATCGGTAGTGCATCGGCTTCCCAAGCCGAGGAGGCGGGTTCGATTCCCGTACACCGCTCTTGAGTAGGCCGGTCTGTCGCGCACGCAAGTGTGAGGAAAGTCCGGGCAGCACAGAGCACCATCGCGGTTAACGGCCGTCAGGCAGCAATGTTTGGTCCCTGCTACAGAGACGAGAGATGTGAAACGAGCATACGATGGGCTGCAATTCCAAGTAAACCGATGTTTGAGCGTTGCTCGCGTGAGTCGGAGGGTAGGAAGCGTTAGATTAATGGCAGACGCCCGCAAGGGTACAGAACCCGGCTTATAGGCTTGCTCTTCCCCTTTGGGGATAGATGATAATAGATGATAGATGAAAAGCACAAAGTTTTCCCAAATAGGTGATTTTGTTCGCTACGATATGTGGCGGCGAACGACGACGGAGTTAGACACTTGGTACAAGCGTCTGGGTTATCGTATAATACGAACGATTGCGTTGGTGGTGCGCGGATTCACGAGCAAGAACCTGAACGATACCGCCAAAGCCCTCACCTACTCTCTTATTTTCGCCGTGGTACCTATCCTTGCCATGATTGTGGCGATCGCCAAGGGTTTTGGTGTAGCGGACGTGATTGAGACGCAGTTGAACGCTTCGTTCCTCGGCGAGACGGGTATGGTTCCGACCATCATGGCGATGGTGCAACGGTACTTGGAGACGGCGCAAGGTGGCTTGTTCATCGGTATCGGAATCCTTATCCTCTTATGGGCGGTGTATTCGTTCTTTCAGTCAGTAGAAACGGCATTTAACCGCATATGGAACGTAAAGAAATCGCGTTCTATTTTACGGCAGGCCACGACCTATATCGCCATCGTGGTGCTCATTCCCGTGCTCATCATCTGCAGCGCAGGTATCACGATCGCCGTGAACTCAACCGTCGGCGAGTTAGAAGGCGTAGAGATGCTGCAGTTCGTTATCGTTTGGCTACTATTCACGGTGATGTACATCGCGGTACCGAACACGAAAGTGAAGTTCATCAGCGCCCTGATCCCAGGTATCCTGATGGGAACGCTGTTCCAACTGTTACAGATGCTGTCCGTCTATCTGATCGCGTTCTTGAGCCGCACAAGCATCGTGTATGGAGCGTTCGCAACGATACCTATTCTAATGACGTGGTTGCAGTATACGAGTCTGCTCATTTTGATCGGTGCGCAGATGTCGTACGCCATCCAAAACAACGAGGAATTTGAGTACGAGAAAGACGTGAATACGATGTCACGACGGTACAAAGACTTCATCATGGTCTATCTACTTTCTGTTATAATTAAGCGTTTTGAAGCAGACGAAGTGCCACTTACGGCACACGAATTGGCTATTCGCGACAATTTGCCTATTCGCGTGGTAAATCAGTTATTGAGCCGGTTGGTGGAGACAGGTATATTGCGTGAGGTGTATGTAGAGGACAAGGAAGAGAAGACTTTCCAGCCGGCACTGGACACGCATAAGATCAGTGTGGGGATGGTATTCGAACGCATCGAGTCGCAGGGTTCAGAGGAGTTCTTGCAGGCTCCTTCGGCTCAGATGCAGGCGTTCTGGGAGAAATACCTACGTATCAGTGATATAGCCCAAGAGCCGGTGAAAGACATTTTGGTGTCCGAGATAATGGAGCAATAAACAGTTAAATATATTTATATGAAAAGAAATTTCTTTTTTGCAGCCGTGCTGTTGATAAGCCAGTTGGCTTTTGCAGCGCCGAAGATTGAGCAGGTAGAACCGTTATGCTGGTGGACCGACATGAAGATGCCGCTGACGGTGCTCTTCCATGGTCAAGACCTGAGTGACGCGCAAGTGAGTGTACAGGCAGTGGTGAAAGGTAAAGTGCAGAAAGGTGAGTGCACGGGGCTCGTAGCACGCAGTCAGCACAACGCTGAAAGTCCGAACTACTTGTTCGTGGATTTCGGTGTGTTCCAGCCTGGAACGTACCGAATTACCTTGAAGAAGGGCAATAAAAAAGCCACCTATGACTATGTCATAGCAGAGCGCCGTAAGGGCAGCCGCGAGCGTCGGAGTTTTGATGCATCGGACGTGGTGTATCTCATTATGAGTGACCGTTTTGTAGATGGTGATGCATCGAACAACAGCACGAAGGACACCCGCGAGAAAGCCGACAAGAGCAATGTGAACGGTCGTTTCGGCGGTGATATCCAAGGTATCATCAACAGCTTTGACCACATCAAGAAACTCGGTTGTACGGCTATCTGGCCGACACCGATGTTAGGTGACGACGAAGAGGCTTGGTCGTACCACGGCTACGCTTGCTCGGATTACTATCACATCGACCCGCGCTACGGCTCCAACGCCAAATACGTAGAGATGGTGCAACTGGCTCACGAGAAGGGTCTAAAGATATTGATGGATATGGTGCCAAATCACTGCGGCGGTTCACATTGGTGGATAAAAGATCTGCCGTACCAGGACTGGATCAATCAGTTCCCTGAGTTCACCAACACCAATAACTGCTTCACGGCTAACTACGACATCAACGCGTCGCAGTACGACCGCAAGCTCTCTAACCGCGGTTGGTTCGACACCCCGATGCCGGACATGAACCTGGAGAACCCCGACCTACTAAAGTATTTCCAGCAGTGGGCTATCTGGTGGGTTGAGTACGCTAATCTCGACGGTCTGCGTGTGGACACCTATCCGTATATCGAGAAGATCCCGGGCAGCAAATGGCTTAACGCAATCCGCGAGGAATATCCGAAACTCAATATCGTGGGTGAGTGCTGGACACGTCCGGCTCCTGCTGTAGCCTACTGGCAGAGCGGCACAAAGAACTTCGACGGCTTTGACTCTCACTTACCCTGCGTGATGGACTTCCCGACCGAAGAGGCGATTCGTCAGGCCTTGGAGAACGACGGCAACTACTGGGGTGGCGGTCTGACAAAGGTATATGACGCATTGACGATGGACTATATGTACGGCGATATCAATAACGTGCTCACTTTCCTTGGCAACCACGATATGGCGCGTATAACAGACGTTGTGAAAGACAAAGACCCGCGTCGTGTCAAACTGGCGTACGTGCTGTTGGCTACGATGCGTGGTATTCCGCAAGTGCTGTACGGCGATGAGTACGCGATGGTTTCGGCAAACAAAGAAGACCCGAACAACCACAGTTACCTGCGTGCACCGCTGCCGCTTGGAGACCAAGTGACCAAAGAGATGCAGGAGATGTACGAGTTCCAGAGCCGACTCTTTAACTGGCGTAGAGGTGAAAAAGTGATACATAGCGGTAAGACGATGCATTTCATGGCACGCAACAATACCTACGCTTTCTTCCGTTACAACGAGGAAGAGGCAGTCTTTGTGTTCGCCAACGCATCGGAAGAAGCACGTATCATTCCCGTTAAGCATTACGAGGAAATCCTGCATCACTATCAGCCGATAGGTATCGATGTAATGACCGGCAAGCAGATCGATATGCACGGCGACATCAAGGTGCCGGAACTGAGTACGATGATCGTTAAGTTAGTTAAATAACGAGTTAACGAATGAAAGAGTTAACGAATGAAGGAATAGCAAAAGTGTGCCCTCGTTGCGGGGCACCTTTTGTATGTACACACGACGCGTTGTGTCAATGCGTAGGAATCGAATTAAACGAAAAAGCGCGCACATTCCTGCGCACGCATTATTCGGATTGTCTCTGTAGAGCTTGCCTACTGGAGGTGGCTCGCGAAATGAAGTAAACTATCAGGGGCGTTATTCAGCATATGAATAACGTCCTCGAGCATTTCTTCGGGGTGTACTACCCCACGCTCCCAGAAATTATTGGGTCCACCGGCCTTGGTTTGCTTGCGCCAGTTATAGACGCGGCCGTTCTGATAAGCTTTGAACCACGTGTGCTTCTCGTCCAACTCGGCGAGTTCAGCGAGGGTGTTTCCGTTCGCTCCCACCCATACATCCGCGTCATGGAAATAACGGAGCGTCTCTTCAATAGTAAGCGGGATAGAAGTCTCACGCTCATCATCGTAGAAGGGGTATTCCGCACCGGCATCCTTGAAAAGGTAGGCCAGGTAGTTCTTGCCACTCGGGACATACCAGGTGCCACGGAAATTGTTGCCACTCATAATTTTCGTGGATTGGAGATTGGAGATTGAAGACTGGAGATTCTTATATTTGCTCTCTACCTCCGCAAAAACAGAGTCGGCTTGCGGAAGGCGACCGGTGAGGGCTCCGAGGACACGGATCCATTCAGCACGAGCAAGTGGTGAGCCTTCCTGCCACTCGTTGATATAGATAGTGAACACGCCGAGTTTCTCCAAGCGCGCCGCCTCCAGGTTGTCGTACTGACCGTAATTAACGGCAAGTAAGGCATCGAGTCCGGCCTGGAGTGTTCGTTCGGCAGAGGGCTTCATCGAGTCGCCGAGGTCTATCTCATCGCCTTTGACTGGCGTGTAGATCAGTTCGGGATTACAGACAGCCGCCAAACAATCGATGGCATCTATTGCATAGAGAAACCCCACCTGCACGGTGCTCATCGTACCGAGCCGGCGCATAGGTTCTTTGACGCACACACGTTGGTAGGGTTGGAAGACCTCTACGATTGTGCCTGTGTCCGTCTCGGTAATCTGAAAGCCCGTGGCGTACTTGTTCCCTGTAGGCACAGTCCCCTGCTCTGCCGGCTGTTTGGCACAGCCGACAAAGCAGAGAAGCATGATCATATAGAGATTAAAGTTCCGCACCGAGTACATTGAAGGTCTTGTCACCACGGATGATCACTACTTGACCGTTACGAACAGCTTTAACAGCCTTCTCAGCAGCCTTGGTGTTGGAAATAGCCGATCCCGAATTAGCGGCACCGAAGTTATCAATGCAGAAATAAGCCGGGGTCGTCATACCACCACCGTTGCTCTTCGTGCTAGACAGCGAGAAAGAGATCTCATCAACCTCACCCAGCGTGCTGAGGTCTACGTAAGTCCAGTCGCTGATATAGCTGGTACCTTGCGCCAGATAGAATTCTACCTGCGTATTTACCGCTGTACCGTTGAGCGAGCCGCTAACGGTCAATTTGAACCAATCAGTTTCGCCAAAAGCACCTTCCGACATACCGTCACCATTGAGAATAGCATCTACTACCCATGCCGTGTTGTTAATATAGAAACCCGGAACAACAGCAGCGTCTTGGAGTGTGATGACATCATCGCCATAGTACGACATCGTCCAAACCACGAAGTTGTTACCTTCGTAAGCACCACCACTGGCAGATTTATCGCTGTCAGCATAGAAGTCGTAGGTGTTACCGGTCTTGTTGGAAACAATGTTGCCGAAATAATACACACCATAAGAACCGTAGTCCTGTACGTCTTGCATAAAGGCAAAACTACCACTCTGGATGTTGGCGGTTTCTGTCAGATGCAGCACTGTGTCGGTACCCGGCAGGGTTACATCCTCAAACGTTGCTACTTGCAGTTGAGCGAACATAGCGGTACTCATCAAAGCTGCCGCTGCAAATAAGAAAATCTTTTTCATTTGTTTTTTGTTTTTTTAAATTGTTAATAAATGTTTTATAAAGTGTTGTTAGCACTATTGTACATGCAAATCGATGGCTCCGGCGACTTCAGTACTGAGTTCACCGGTCATACCCAGTATCTCATCAGAGGCATTATAGACGCGGACGAAATCGATCGTCGGCAGACTAACTGGATTTCCATCCGCGTCTACAGCCCAAGATATATCAAAACTCGTACCCTCTACATCGGTATTGGGTTTGTTATCTACGTATCCGTATTCCAATATCCGCTGCACGTTCTGTCCACTGATGACCTGCGTCTGCGGTGCGAGTCTGGTGCCCTGCAGCGTATAGGCATCGGCCGTTAGCCACTGCGGGTAGTACGGTTGTTTATGGAAGGGATTCTGCAAGGTATCGCCCTCACGCGTATAGGTGCGAGAGAAAGCATGATCAGTCGTCGGATCATCATAGAGACACCCTTTCAGTTCATACCATGTATCATCGGGTTTGCCATTCCGGTTGTCATCCCGGCTGACAAGCACGATACCCGGTTCTGAGCTGCCGTATTCTGTTGAACCCGTCATATAGAAAGCGTTTCCGAGAATCTGTATATCGCGTCCGTCTAGGTTTACGATAGCGTGGTCAAAACCAAAGGTGATATACCCACCCCAACCGCCTAAAGTCACCATGCCTCCGGCGTTGTTCGCGATCGCCTGCTCACACTTACGGCACATCGACTCGGCATCATCGCCCTCTGCGTACTCAGGCAACACGTTGACGAACTGTCCCAACGCCGGCAAGTATTCATAGACGTGCGTGATGTACGGGGTCTTGGCAGGCGGTTCGGGTATATCCCCACCACCGTGGATATCATACTCAGCCGTCACGCGGCAGAGGTGTCCCGGGATATCGCCCGTATAGGTTGACCAATGCTCGATGCCGGCGTAGTCATAACAATGCAGCACACCGGACGAGACGTAGTTCTTGGCGTCCGTAATATAGAGCGCCTCATTGGTGGCCAGCAGACCGTAGGGGTTCTCATAAGAAGAGATATCGATCGGTTGCGGTTGCTCCGTGTAGTCGATGGTCGAGAAAGCCCGCAGGCGTTTGTTCGTATTATCCAATATATACGCCGTGGATCCTTGGATGGAAATGTTAGCACACGGGGTCTGTATATGCGGGCCATCGATGACGACTACTTCGGGTTGTATATCATTATAATTGCCCTGACAACACACCCATAGATAGCCTCGTTCGTCTGCGCGAATGCGGGTTGGGTTGAGCCCAACATGTATCTTCTCTATCTCCTCGAAGGTAGAAATATCGATGACTGAAACGGTTGAGTCATAGCGGTTGGTGAGGTATCCGCCCGAGTTGCAGACGTATAGCTTATCACCTCGTACACACAGTTCGTCAGGTTGATGGCCAACCTTGACCTCGCGCGTGATCTGCAAACTAGCGGTGTCGATCTCATAGACAGAACCCAATAGATCCGGATCGGCTATCGAACCCACATAAGCGCTGACGTATAGTTTGTCACCCTTGAACGCCATATAGCGACAGTTAGGGATGTCGATCTGACCGATATGACGCGCTTGCATGTCCATCACCTCCACTTTATGCGAGCAGTTGATGACCGCATAGAGACGGCTGCCGTACTGCTGGATATCATTGCCTACATCTCCGAGTTCCTTCAGTTGTGTGGGGTTCTGTTCGCCGTACCAGTTGGCATAATAGTCCCCGGAATGGAGGTTCATGTAGTCCAAACGGGCTTTGTTCGAACCCATATTTCCCTCACAGAGCACGTATAACCCACCCTCACGCACCTCATCCGTGACATGCGTGCCAATGGTCGGATATACGACTTCGTCCTTGCGACAGGAAGTCAAGAGCCAAGAGCTAAGAGCTAAGAGCAAAAAGATTGTTAATATCTGAAAGCGACTGTACATCTTACATTTTGTTTAGGCATCGGGTAGTTCTGAATGACTTCGTAATCCTGCCCGAGCAAGTTATTGATTTCTATGTTTGCCTTCAGCCAATAGCGCTGAATAGACCATTCTCCGTAGATTGTCATGTCGTGGGTGTACCACGGCTGCACGTAGTTATAAACGGTGTTCTCCTGCTGGCAATACCGCTCGCCTACATAGATGAACGAGTAATTGAGTCCGTAATGGTCGCCACGTTTGCTTGTCCACTCCAGCCCTGCCACGGCGCTACCGCTATGCCAGGGGATATAGGGTATCTGGTGACCGTAATAGGTGTCGGTGGGGTTGGTGACATCGATGGCGGTGTTGTAGGTGTAGTTAAGACGTGTACGGAGCACAAAACGCAGCGGCAGATAGAACGACATATCCGCTTTGGCATCGACGCCGTTGATCTTGACCGTACCGAGGTTGAGCATCGTCCACCGGAACTGCTGTCCCTTCGGATATGCGATGATCTTATCCGTCACGCGGTTATAGTAGTAAGAAGCCGTAAATGCCAAGTCATATATTTTCGTGGCTTTACGATACGCCAGTTCGACACTATGTTGGCGGGCTAACTCCGGACGGAGGTTCGCGTTCCCTAAATCGGTGTAATAGAGGTCATTGAAGGTCGGATAGCGATAACTCTGCTTGTAGAATGCATTGAGGCTGAGGTCGATCTTCGGGTACGGTCTAAACGACAGGAACACGCCCGGTGTGAATTTGGGATTTGAGATTTTTGATTTTTGATTTTGGATGGCCGTCATCAGGACGCTTGCCTGCAAGCGCAGGTATTCCTTAATATTGAACGCCGTCGCAGCCGATAGCCAGTGCGAGTGGCGGTCAAAGAACTCCTTGCTGTCGTCCAAGAGCAGATTCTCGCGGTTCAACGCATTGTACTGGTAGTCGTACGCCACAGAGACATCCCACCAGTTGAAGAGCTGCACTTTATTGGCCAGCGAGAGATAGACCTCTTGCTGCAAGTACTCGTTATCAGACGGCAGTAGTTTGACGTCGTAGTTCTTATAATGCGTGTAGTCGTTCGCGTACTTAAACAACACACGTGTACTCCAGCGATTCCACCATTCTTCTTGCCATGTGCCCTGTACAAAGGTATTCCGATCCCAAAGCCGTTCTCCGTTTCGCCAGACATTATTGACGATCGCGCCCGGCACACCGCGTTCCGACCAGTAGTTATAGGCATGTACGCGCCAGAAGCCGGTGGTACGGTAGTAATGATGCAGTCCTACTTCGGTCCGCACAGCATTGATGTCGCCGTTCTGCCGTACGGCGGTGGTGTCATATGCCGTCGTTCCATCGGGCAGCACACGCTTGTAACGGAAGGGATATTTACCGTTCGAATAGACATACTCAGCATCAAGGGTGAGGGATAAAGCATCGGTGAGTTTGACATCTACGCCCACGTTAGGATTCGCTAAGGCAAAAGAACCAAATCGCATCTGCGCGCGTACGTGTGTGCGCTCGCCCGTTTTAAAATAAGGTTTACGCGTAGTGAGATAGACGTTTCCTGCTGCGCCGAACTCTCGGGCAGATTGGAAGATATCGGATTTCTGACCTTTGTAGAGTTGGATCTCCTCCAGGTTATCGAGACTGAAACGCCCCAAGTCCACTTGTCCGTTCTGGGCATTACCGAGTTGGACGCCATTATAATAGACGGCCGTGTGCTGGCTGCCCATCGAGCGGACGTTGATGGTCTTAATACCTCCTACTCCGCCGTAGTCCTTGAGTTGAACGCCTGAGAAGTAACGGATAGCGTCCGCCACCGTCAGGGCATTAAGACGTTCCAACTCCTCCCCCTTGAGGGTCTGGGGAATGATGATATCCTTGGTTAACGCACGCGCCGTCACCTCGACCTCCTCGATGTGGAAGTCGTTGTACAGAGTATCGGCTTCTTGAGAGAAGACCGACAGTGCACACAGTGCGGCAATAAATATGAGAATTTTGCGTCTTATCATCGTTTCGTCCAGTCCTGGGGACTACTCCTTTGCGCAAAGAGGGAAGCGATCTGACTTAGACCCTTAGGTCATCACAGTTGCCGGTCAGTCCGGGATTCTCACCCGTGTTCTCTTCCGTTCCTTGCTTTACTTTTTAGCGGGATCTGTTGTTAAATCGATTCCTAATTTTTTGAATGTTCTCCAATCTACTTCTTTGAGCATCACAGTCGAGTGCGCCTGACAGCCTTTGAGCAAGGGCAATGTGCCGAGCGCTTTGCGGCAGTTCTCATCTTGCAAGGACAAGACAGACAGCGCCACGAGTACCTCATCGGTGTGGAGGCGCGGGTTCTGGCCATGCAAGTAACTGATCTTCGTGCGCTGGATCGGTTCGATATATTTCTCAGATATGAGACGCACCTCGTGCTCAATACCGGCCATCTCCTTCATAGCGTTGAGTAAGAGCGCCGCCGAGGAACCTAAGAGATCACCTGCTTCGGCAGTGATGATACATCCGTTCGGCAGTTCGATTGCAGCTGCGTGGGCAAAAGCACCATCATGCAGTGCACCGGTCAGCGCTCTGCGTTCACGCGCTGCCACCGTTGTACTGCGGTAAGCGGTCGTGATACCCAACTGCTGCATCAGCAGTGCGATCTTCTTGATCTCCGCATCATTGCATTTGCCGTTAGCCAGATGGCACAAGGCCTGGAAATAACGGCGGATGATCTCTTGCTTGCTGGCCTCACGTACGGCTTTGTCATCGCTGATACAGAAACCCACCATATTCACCCCCATCTCCGTGGGCGAGTGGTACGGACTCTTTCCGTAGATAGAGGTAAACAGCGCTTCGAGCACCGGATAGATCTCTATATCGCGGTTGTAGTTCACAGCCGTCTTACCTGTTGCCTCCAGATGGAAGGGGTCGATCATATTCACGTCATTCAGATCCGCTGTAGCCGCCTCGTACGCCACGTTGAGCGGGTGCTTGAGCGGCAGGTTCCAAACGGGGAAGGTCTCGAACTTAGCGTATCCGGCTTCGTGTCCGTGCTGTTGCTCGTTATAGAGTTGGCTCAAGCACACGGCCATCTTACCGCTACCGGGACCCGGAGCTGTCACGACTACCAACGGGCGTGTGGTCTCGATATAGTCATTACGACCGAAACCTTCCGGCGAAGCAATCAAGTCCACGTTATGCGGGTAGCCCTCAATGATATAATGGTAGTACACGCGTACACCCTTGCGCTCCAGACGCTGGCGGTAGGCATCTGCTGAACGTTGACCGGAGTAATGGGTGATAACTACCGACGAGACCATAAAACCGCGGTGCATGAACTCATCACGCAGACGCAGCACGTCCTCGTCATAGGTGATACCTAAGTCCTGACGCACTTTATTGCGCTCGATGTCTTCGGCAGACAGCACGATGACGATCTCCAGCGAGTCGCGCAGTTGCGTGAGCATCTGCAGCTTACTATCCGGCATGAAACCCGGCAGCACACGACTCGCGTGCAGGTCATCAAAGAGCTTTCCGCCCAACTCCAGATACAATTTATTGCCGAACTGCGCGATACGCTCGCGGATGTGTTCCGACTGAATCTGAATATATTTATCGTTATCAAAAGCTTTCATTCACTTTTCACTATTTACTTTTCATTCTTACTTTCCTCGTCATCCTCATCGTGGTGGTAATAATGGTACGAACGATAGGCCTTGTCGTCCTGAATCAGTTTACCGTACAACTTACCATACAGTTTACCATAACGCTTCGCACGGTCGTTATCGCCGCCGTAGCCATAACCGTAGCCTCCGTAGCCACCGTAACCGAAGTGTCCGTAACCGTAGCCGCCGTAACCGCCGTAACCGTAGCCGTAACCGGAACCGTACGAGTGACGTCCTTCGGTCGGGATATCCGACAGCACGATCTGTATCTTCTCCGGGTTGTCCACCACTTCGGTCATCTGCTCAAGCGTCTGCTTGCAGAACGATTTATTGGTCTGCATACAACGGATGACGAACAAGCACATGTCGCTATGCTCGATGATGGCATATGCATCAGGCACCAGACCGATAGGCGAGGTATCGATGACGATATAGTCGTATTTCTCGCGCAAGGACTCAAGAGCCTTGGCCAGTTTATCGGAGTGAACCAACTCACCCGGGTTAGGCGGGATCGTTCCGGCACGCACAAAGTCAAAGCCAAACGGCGTATCCGTGACCATCGTATCCTTCAGCTCGCAGTCGCCAATGAGGTAGTTCGACGCACCGTTACCGTTCTCCAGACCGAGTTTGGTGTGGATATTCGGTTTACGAAGGTCGAGGTCCACCAACAAGGTCTTCTTTCCCGTCATGGCGTAGAGTGCCGCGAGGTTGGTGGAAAGGAAAGTCTTACCGTCACCGGACTCCGTAGAGGTCACGCAGATGACCATCTTATCCTTACGACGCAGCACGAACTCGATACGCGTACGGATAGCACGGAGCATCTCCGCATAACTCGATCGGGGCGAAGCGCGCACAAGTGTCGGGTTCTGACTCTTGGCATGACGCAGCGTACCGATGAGGCGGAACATCTTCAACTTCACTACATCCTTCGGCGAGCGGATCTTGTTGTTGAGCAACTCGCTCAGGATGATGAGGATCATCGGAATGAGGAAACCGATAATGAGGTATGTCGAAGTGGTCTTCGATTTCGCCTTGGCGTTCATGATCGCCGTCGTACGCGCCTTATCCATGATCGAGTTATCCGGCGTGTTGGACGCTTTCTGAATCTCGGCTTCTGCACGTTTCTGCAGGAAGAACGTGTAGTAGTTATCGTCAATGCGGTAGTTACGCTCGATGGCCACCATCTGCAGCTCTTTCTCCGGCAGTTGTTTGATAGAGCGCTCCACCTCGTCGTAACGGCGCTTGAGGTCGGATTTCTCGATCTCCAGCGAAGCACGCATAGAGGTTACTACCTCTTCGATAGCGGTCTTCACGTTCTCGATATCCTTGGTGTACTTCGCATAGTACACGTTCTTGTCCGTCAACTCGCCGCGTTGGATACGCAGGTCGTTGAGTTGTTGCACGAGTCCTATCAGTACGGGTTCGTTCACGCCCATCGTGGTCGGCGCAATAACGACGCCGTTCTCGATGTTCTGGTGGATATAGGAGATGAGGTAGTCGAAATAGGTCTCACGCAGACGAAGCTCCATCGACTGCTGGTCATAGGACGCGATGCGTCCCATCAACTGACCGGCATAGGAGTTGACGTCCACGAACTTATTCTCCTGACGGAAATTGGTCATGGCACCTTCACTCACCTGCAGAGAGGACTGCAGGTTATCCAACTGCTCGTTGATGAAGCGAATCGAGTTCTCTGCCACCTCATTCTTCTGCTCAAGGTTCTGCAGCAGGTATATCTTCGCCAGTTTATCGATGAACTCGCAGTCACGTTGCGGAGTCTCGCTCACGAGTGAGAGTGCCAGCACGGTTGATCCCTCGGTGACGAACGATAACTGCAGACGACTCATGAACTCATCAACCAGTGACTCGTGCGTACGGAAACGGAAGTAGATCTTTCCGCTATTAACCATCAGTTCGGTCGGCCAGATCGTGATATCGAACAGCGAGCAGTGAACCGGTTCGCCGTACCGCACATCCAGCTCCAGCGGCAGTTCTTCGTCTGCCGAAGATATATGCATCGTACCGTCCGAACGGAAGGAGACCTGATACATCGGGCCGTAGGCACGCGGCTCAACATGTGCTGCCTCTACTATGATAGGCGTCTGACGATAGAGCTGACGGGTCTTGAAACGTCCCTGCGTGATATACTCGACGTTGAGGAACGGCAGACTGTCCACTACTCTACTCATCAGGTCGTACGAACCGAGCATGATCATCTGGTTGTTCACGTTCTTGTAGCCCGCGTCCACACCGAAACCACTCATCAGCGCCGATGCCGACCCGCCGTACGTACCGCTCTCCTTGATAACAATCGTACCCTGCGAGTAATAGGTCGGTATCCAACGACGGTTCTTGAGCATCGCCAGACCCAACGCGATCACCAGCGCGATCACAAACAGATACCAATAGTGCAGGAAGGTGAAGAGCCACTCGATGGGGTTAAAACTCATCGAACTGTCATCATCATCGCCCTGCTGTTGCGGATCAGCCTGATAATACTGCTGATTCACACCCTGCTGGTAGTAATACTGATTATTGCCTCCCGGGGTATAATACGGTTGATTACCTCCGGGTTGATAATATTGATTGTTGTTACTCATAGTCGTTATTTATACAAATATGCCACATAGTTCAACACTGTCGTGAGCAGCGCCACACTACTCGTGATCAGGCTGATAAAGCCCGAGTAGTTCGGTACAGTATAGAAACTGTTCTTCGTGCGCGCCACGTAGATCACATCGTTCGGATAGATGTAGTAGTACTTCGAATCGATGATCGAGTTGGTACGCATATCGAACTCCAACACCTCAGGTTCCTCGCCGTTGTCGCGCGGACGAATGATGCGGATATGACGTCGGTCACCGCTGTTCATCACATCGCCGGTCATGGCGAGTGCCTGGAAGATATTCATCTTCTCCTTATAGATATAGAACTGTCCCGCGTGCGCATCACCGACGACGGAGAAATACTTATTGTACAGCGCCACTTTCACGTCTGCATCGGGAATGATCTCGCGGAACGCCTCTTTGATCGTCTCTTGCGCCTCTATCTCCGTTAGGCCTTGCACTTTCACTGGATGCAAGAACGGCAGATCGATTGTTCCGTCCTCGTGTACACGATAGGAGTTGGCGTACTGACCAACAGAATTCGAGTTATTGGCACCCAACATCTTACTCATCGTCTCGTCCATGGTGATGAGACGATAGATGATCTCATCGTTGATACGAATTCGATACGGTTCATAGGCCACCGAGTCATAGACCGGTAACTTATTGCATTTGGTCGGTTCTTGCAGATAACCGATCACACGGTGACTGTAACAACTCGACAGCATCACGGCAACCAAGCCGAGCAACAAAACAAAACTCTTTCTCATTTTGATGCCCCCTTTCCGTAATACTTGTTAACGTGGTTGATACCCGTCTGTACGATCGAGTAGATGAACACACCGAACGAGATGGTCGCTGCCGTTACACCGATGACGGTAGTCACGTGGTTGATACCGAAGCTATATCCCGGAATCTGACGGATATAAATGATATCGTTCGGTTCGATATAATAGAACTCCGAGTTCACGATCTCTTTCGAGCGGGCATCGAAGGTCTTGATGGTCGTCACGCCGTCTTTCTCACGCACGATCTTGATCTCCTTACGGCTGTTGAACTCGCCCAGGTCACCGGCCATGGCCAATGCTTCGAAGATGGTCATCTTCTCCTTGTTGATCATGTACCGACCACTCTGTGCACCGATGATGGAGAACGAACGGTTGACGATATTGACCTCCACCGACACCATCGAGTAGCCCGGGATCTCCGTCAGCAACTTACTCAACTCCTCCTCTAACTGGTACTTCACCTCGCGTGTGGTCTTGCCCACTACGTTCTGCTTACCGATCGTCGGGAAGTCAATATTTCCCTCCTCGTCGATCAGATAAGTGTACAGATCATAACTGCCGTACGTACCGCCGTTGCTCATCTGCTGACGCATCTGCGAGGCATTACTACCGCCGGCATTGTACATCTGCATCACTTTTTGGTCTACCGAATAGACATACACATAAAGTCGGTCACCTATTCGCAGTTGATAATCCTCAAAACTCAACGTATCCGCATAGTGAGGAATATACCTGTCCGGCTCCTGCATGTAGTTCACTTTCCGCGCCGTCACACAGGAAGACAGCGCAAAGCCAACTACTGCCAGAATGAATAAATATTTAAATTTTAAAATCATAAATCTCCAGTATCCAATTTACAATCTCCAATACGCGCTAGCGTTTCTCGTCCCATCCGAAGGGGTGTTTCGCTAAAGGTAACTTGGCTAAGGGGTGATAGTCGCCCACGAGTCCGATCGGCTCGGCATGACGGATCTCAGCCACCGTCTCGATACACGGACGTGCCTCCGAGATACGGAAACCGTTGCCGGCAAGGATCTGCTTGTACGACTCGGTGTGCAACTCCGTAAAGCCGGCGCTGAACTCAAACTCCTCGCCATCGATATTGAGCGTACGATAGGTGCGCTTCTCGCCTTGTACGGCATTGGCCGGCAGACATGCGGCGTTGATACTAAGGAAGTAGCGTACACGCGCGTGCTCGAGCTCAAGGTATCCTGCCACGCGATCAAACGACATCACATGCACGGTGTTCTGCTTTACTTTACCGAACACCCACTGCAACATATCGTAGAAATGTACGCCGATGTTCGTCGCTATACCGCCGGACTTATGCACATCGCCTTTCCAGGACGCATAGTACCAGTTACCACGACTCGTGATATAGGTCAGATCGACGTCATACACCTTCTTCGGGTCAGCAGCCGTCTCGCGCTCCACTTTCGCCTTCAGCGCCTGAATCTTCTCGTGCAGACGCAACTGCAGGATCGTATATGCCTTGTGACCTGTCTCCTGTTCTATCTCCAAAAGGTTGTCGATGTTATAGGGGTTGAGTACCAGCGGTTTCTCACAGATCACATCGCAGCCCAGACGCAAGCCGTAACGGATGAACGCATCGTGCGTGTAGTTCGGCGTGCAGATCGACACCCACTGCAGCGGGTTGTCCGTCCGCATCTGCTTGGAGCAATACCGGTCAAACTGCTCATTCTCCGTATAGAACGAACAATCCGGGAAGGACGAGTCCAAACGTCCCACACTGTCAAACTTGTCATAGGCCACGAGCAGGTTGTTGCCCGTGTCTGCGATCGCTTTGATATGTCGCGGCGCAATGTATCCCGCCGCACCGATCAATGCAAAATTTAATTTTTTGTTTTCCACAATAATATCCTCTTAATTATATTTTTCAGTTTTTGTGTAATTGCTTCTTTGTACCACGCCCCGCGGTTATTCGTCCAGCGCTGCGGATGGGTAGTCATCATCACGTGCTCGGGCAGTCTCCCCTGCTCTATTGCAGCAATCAACTGCGGTGTCGTGTGCCATGTCAAGCCGGCTTTCGTCCACTCGTCCTGATGCCCGGGTATCTTATCCCGCACGCTCACTTTGTAGCCGTCCCAGCAACGTCCCGTGTCCGTCAAGTAGAACACATCGCTGAAGTCTGTGTCCAAATACGGCTCGCCGGTGATACCGAGCGTTTTGTAGTCGTATTGTTTCCACAGGTCTTTGCCGTCCCACTTACTCGTCGGCGCGCCGTGCATGCAGATGGTCTCCACCGCATAGTACTGCCGGAAGTAGTCGAGCCAAGTGGTAAAGTGATCGTACGCTTTGTCTATATCTCCGCCGCACAGGCTCATGTCCTCGTAGTGATATCCTATCTCATGTCCCAGCGCTACAATTGCCCGAATGACTTCTGGGTTATTGCTCTCCTTCCCTACGCGGAAGTAATACGTCGCTCTCGCACCCAAGGACTTCTCTATCTGCGCCGTCTTCAGACTGTTCTCCGGCTTGGCATCAACGTCGTGGCGGAGGATAACAAATTTCGATTTTTGATTTTTGATTTTCGATTTTTGATATTCCGCATAGGAGATGAACTCGTAGCCCTTTGCTTGAAGAGTCTCCAGTAACGTCCGATATATGTCCAGCGTAAAGTCCCGCATTATCGTTCAGCGCGCATCGGGTTCTCCAAAAAGTCTTTGTACGCAAGACGGATACCATCTTCGAGTTCGGTCTTGTATGTCCAACCGAGTTTGGTCGCTTTGCTCACATCGAGCAGCTTACGCGGTGTACCGTCCGGACGCGTCGTATCCCACAGGATCTCGCCTTCGTAACCTACGACCTTCGCCACCAGTTCCGTCAGCGCTTTGATGCTCAACTCTTTGCCCGTTCCGGCGTTCACCGTCTCATTGCCCGAGTAGTTATTCATCAGGAACACGCAGAGGTTCGCCAGATCATCTACGTACAGGAACTCGCGCAACGGACTACCCGTTCCCCAGCAGGTCACAGATTTAGCGCCGCTTTCTTTCGCCTCATGGAAGCGGCGGATGAGTGCCGGCAGCACATGACTATGTTCGGGATGGTAGTTATCGTTCGGACCGTAGAGGTTGGTCGGCATGACGGAGATATAATCCGTGCCGTACTGGCGGTTAAGGAACTCGCAGTATTTGAGACCCGAGATTTTCGCGAGCGCATAGGCCTCGTTGGTCTTCTCCAACTCACCGGTCAAGAGACACGATTCCGTCATCGGCTGGGGCGCCAGACGCGGGTAGATACAAGACGAACCCAAGAACTCGAGTTTCTTGACGCCGTTCTTCCATGCCGCATGAATGACATTCATCTCCAGAATCATATTATCGTACATGAAATCCGCCAGATGACGCTCGTTGGCGATGATGCCACCCACTTTGGCTGCAGCCAAGAACACATACTCGGGTTTCTCTGTCGCAAAGAACGCCTCTACCGCTTCTTGGCGGCACAAGTCCAGTTCCTTATGCGTACGGGTGATGATATTGGTATATCCCTGCCGTTGCAGCTCGCGCACGATCGCACTTCCCACCATCCCCCGGTGTCCGGCAACGTATATTTTCGAGTTTAGTTCCATCATTTAACAATTCCTTTCTCTAGATACTCAGCGGCATTGAAATGCTCGCGGGTCACTTTCTGCATATCGTGCTTTACCATCAACTCAACGAGTTGTTCGAAGCTTGTACGCTGCGGGTTCCAGCCCAACTCACGCTTCGCCTTACTCGGATCGCCCAAGAGGTTCACCACATCCGTCGGACGGTAGAAATCCGGACTAACGGCTACAACCACCTTACCGGTCTTCACGTCTATACCCTTCTCGTCCACGTCTTTACCTTCCCAGCGCAGCTCAATACCGGCATGGTGGAAAGCGAGGGTGGCGAACTCACGCACCGTGTGTTGTACACCGGTCGCGATCACAAAATCTTCCGGTGTCTTGTGCTGCAGGATGAGCCACATGCACTCGACGTAATCCTTGGCGTATCCCCAATCTCGCAAACTGTCCAGATTACCCAAATACAAGCAATCCTGCATACCATGCGCAATACGGGCGGCTGCCAACGTGATCTTACGGGTCACGAAAGTCTCACCGCGGCGCTCGGACTCGTGGTTGAAGAGGATACCCGAGCAGCAGAACATATCGTACGCCTCGCGGTACTCCTTGATGATCCAGTAGCCGTATAACTTCGCCACAGCGTACGGACTGTACGGATGGAAAGGCGTGGTCTCCGACTGCGGTACTTCCTCTACCTTACCGTAGAGCTCCGAAGTCGAAGCCTGATAGATCTTACACGTCTTCTCGAGGTGGTTCGTACGCACCGCCTCCAGCACACGCAGTACACCTACCGCGTCCACGTCGGCCGTGAACTCAGGGGCATCGAACGATACCTGCACATGACTCTGCGCGGCAAGGTTGTAGATCTCATCCGGTTGCACTTTGCCCACTAACTTCACGAGCGACATCGAGTCACTCATATCGGCATAGTGCAAATGAAAATGCGGTGTACCCTCCAGATGCGCAATGCGCTCGCGATAATCGACCGAGCTACGACGGATGATACCGTGTACCTCATATCCCTTCTCCAATAAAAACTCCGACAGGTAACTTCCGTCCTGTCCCGTAACACCTGTTATTAATGCGATTTTTGCCATATTCTATATTATTTCACGCACACGCAAAAGTACGCACACGCGCAAATCGACTGCAAAGATACAACATTTTTTTCATATACACAAGCGCGCACGCACTTTTTTCATCTTTTTTTCTTTTCATTCTTTTTCTCCCTTTGCTATTGTATAGCTCGGACATAGGCAGATTAGTCCTTCGCCGGTCGCTCTCTACGAGCGGCCGATTTTGGCTTGCGGAGCGTTCCTCGATTTTGTATCTACCCCATAATCCATCCCTATATATAAATATCGATGACCTGCCCGCTCCGCAAGCCCCCTGCGCCGTGTCCCTCTCTTTTTTCGTGCATGCCTTCGGGTTCGTGTGTTTCTTCTCGCTTTGTCCATTAGGTTGGATATTATCCAACATTTTTCACAGAAAAATCCTTATCCTCTTGCATATGTCAAATATTTGTTGTAATTTTGCAGCGTCTTTCCGAAAGGTTTGACAAGACATATTGATTTTTCGCGTTTGCGATTTATTGGCGCTCTAGAATGTAGGAAGTTCAACTGATGCTCCGATAATAAGTCTGCAAGCGTCCATATTGTATATGGGCGTGACTTATCGGAGTATGGGCATTTCCTACAGCCTTAGAGCGGATAAGGAACGTCCATTTTTTATTGTTTAACCACTTAATAATTTAATCATTATGAAAAAATCTATCTTTATTCTCGCAGCCCTTTTTGCGGCTACATTAGCCAACTCACAGATTACAAAAGTAGGAGAAGTCGCAGGTCGTCTCCAAGTGTACACTAACTCCATGACTGTTGGGAATGTTTTATATAGCCGGATAAATCAGGGAACACAAATCTCAATTAAATTGTATAATCTATCCGGCGCGTACATACAAGAGTACAAAACGATAAATATTAATAAACTAGCTGCTGATAATGAATGTCAAATAGAGCATTTATCAAAAAACTATTTTACAACCGACGGAAAAGTCTGCTTTTTATATCATGAGTATTCTGGGATGTACCCTGATTTTGTGGTAAAGAAATGTCAAATTATAGACGAAGATGGTAATGTAGTTTATGATATAGCAGATAAACCTTTTTATGAGGGGTCTGCTGTGTATAATATTGGTAATATCTATTATCTAGTACTAGGAGGCTTATTATCGGCTGATAATTCATACATTTATGCTCTACCCGGCAACGGCGAGATTAACGAGGATGTAGCAACACCTTCAGCTCCGCGTAACAATGCGCGCAAGTATCTGTATAATGACCAAGTGCTGATTGATAACAATGAAAAGACCTTTACAGTGACCGGCCAAGAAGTCAGGTAAAGCTTCGTCCATTTCAGGGCAATTGTATTGCCCGCTCATCTATCCGAGACGCTTCCCCGCGCCTCGGATTTTTTTCATTATTTTACACAAAATCAATAAAAATACACAAAATTTGCATTTTTTTGCAAAAATGTTTCGATATATGGAAACTTTTTTGTACCTTTGCAGCGATTTTTAAATCATACACACCATTATGGCGGAGCAAAAACCAAAATTTGACGTACTATATTCAGAAGAGGCCGACGCATTTCTTGATAAGCAAACAGATAAAGTTCGCGCAAAGATATTGTACAACGTGACGAAGGCATCATACTCCAACGACCCCAAGTTATTCAAAAAACTGGAGAACACGGACATATGGGAGTTTAGAACGTTGTTTGATAACATTCAATATCGCTTGCTGGCTTTCTGGGATAAACGTAACGGACAAAATACCTTAGTCATTGCTACGCACGGATTTATCAAGAAAACGCAAAAGACTCCGAAAGGAGAAATAGACCATGCTCAAAGCATAAAAGACATATATTTTAACCAGAAATAATTAGGGAGGACAAGAATATGAAATTCTACACACAAGAACAAATGGTTGACAAGCACGTCGGAAAGGAAGGGACTCCGGCACGTGCTGAATATGACGAACAAGTCGAGTTGATGCTCGTCGGAGAAGCTATTCGTAAAGCCCGTCAGGCCAGGTCATTATCCCAAGAACAATTAGGCGAAATGGTTGGCGTCCAAAAAGCTCAGATTTCCCGTCTGGAAAATGGCAAGAATCTCACAATCGCAACCATCGGACGTCTCTTCAAAGCGCTAAATCAACAGGTTTCTCTGGATATTCCATCCATCGGCCGCGTAGCACTTTGGTAATTTTATCATTTTTGCAGTATTTTGACATTTCCAGACCTAAAAATTTGGAAATGTCATTTTTTTATTGTATCTTTGCACCGAGTTTAGGATTTTGAATCAACCCGGAATAACCCCGCAAAGTACCCGCGTCCTTCTTTTCCTAGACCATACTAATTTTTAACACATTGTAATTAACACAATATCAATACTTTACAACACATGGCACGGCATTTAAAAACAAGCACAATTCTCGGTTTGGACAAAGCCATCGATCACTTTGTTCCTTCGTCCGAGATTTCAGCCCTCCACACCCGTGGAGTACGTTACTTTG